>NZ_JBIRBB010000014.1:0-283893 GCF_044326295.1 Spongiactinospora sp. 9N601 | reverse complement strand
AGGCGCTCATCCGCTGGGCCGCCATCGCGGGCATGGCCCGCCGCATCACCCGGGGCGGACCCGCACGACGCCAACCCCGCTACCTCTGCCCCTGACCCAGAAACGATCTTCTCAAACACGCACTTAGACAAGTCCGATCCTTCCAGGTCAAGGGCACTTTTCATATGTAAACGATCAAGTCGGCTCAAATTCGCCGTGAAAGCCGCAGGCTAACGCGGACGAACAACGGCGGCCCGCGGCGCAGGCAGCCTTTCCCAAAGGGGGGTCTGATGATGCGAAGGCGCGACCAACTGAAGGTGCTGTTCGCCGATCAGGACTTCGCCTCCACACGCTCCCCGTCCGGGGCGTCAGGTGGGTGGAATGGGACGGCGGCCCTGCGCACGCGGAATGACACGGTCGATGTCGCTGTCTGTGGCGGTGGTGGGGTTGTCGCCTGCCCGGCTGAGTACCGTCGCGCCTAGGCCGTGTTTCAAAAGATCATCGTGAGTTGAGCGTGTCCGTGATCGCGAAAAGAAGAGGTCTCCGGTAGTTGGTTCAACGACCAAGAAGAACAAAACACCGGAGACCTCGTGGCCAGCGTAGTGGTGATGAGGCGGCACGACCTCACCGACGCGCAGTGGGCGGCGCTGGAGCCGCACCTGCCTGCCGTATCGGGCAAGGGGCGTCCGCCGAAATGGAGCAGGCGGCAGCTGATCGACGGGATCCGGTGGCGGATCCGGACCGGGGCACCGTGGCGGGACGTACCCGCCTGCTACGGTCACTGGTCCACCGTGTACGGCCTGTTCCGCCGCTGGCAGCGGGCGGGGACGTGGGCCCGGATCCTGGCCGCGTTGCAGGCGCGTGCGGACGCCGCGGGGAAGATCGGGTGGACGGTGAGCGTGGACTCCACCATCGTGCGGGCCCACCAGCACGCGGCCGGCGCGCGCCGGGATGGCCACCTGCACAAGGAGCCGCCCGCAGGGGTGGGAGGCGAACCGGCCGATCATGGGCTGGGGCGTTCGCGCGGCGGGCTGACCACCAAGACGCATCTGGCTTGTGAGCAGGGCCGCAAGTTGATGGCGATGGTGGTGACCGCGGGGTGATAGCCCGCAGTTCGTTTCGGTGCTGGAGGGGATCCGGGTGGCCCGTATCGGTGGTGGCCGTCCCCGGACCCGCCCGGATCTGGTGTTGGCCGATAAGGCCTACACCTCCCGGGCCAACCGTGGCTACCTGCGCCGGCGGGGGATCAAGGCGTGCATCCCGGGCAAGGCCGACCAGGACGCGCACCGGCGGGCCAAGGGATCGAAGGGAGGCCGTCCACCCGCCTTCGATCCCGTGCTGTACCGATCGCGTCATGCCGTTGAATGCGGCATCAACCTGCTCAAAGGCAATCGTGGTATGGCGACCCGCTACGACAAGCTCGCTGTACGCTACGAGGCCGTTGTCATCATCGCTGCGATCAACCAGTGGCTCAAGGCCTTATGAAACACGGCCTAGGGAGTCCATGAACTGGAAGCTCAAGGCCGGGTAGGTGGCGTCGATGTGGCGCGCGTACCAGCGTTGCACGGCCTGGTGTGCGAGGTCGAGGTCGATGGCCTGTTGGGGAGCTGTCCGGAAGATCTAGGGCACCTCAGAGGGGGTTTGTCGACTTCCCGCAGCCACTACACGATGTGACCCTCCCTGTCATGGGCATGTCATGGGGGTGGGCCCGCGTGCCCTGGCTCGCCCCGGCCTATCAGGTGATCAGGGGGTGGCGTCGTGACGGGCTGCCTGCTTTGCCCGCCTTCGTTGTCCCAACTCGCCAGGCCCGGTTCCTGCTCGCCGGTGGCCTCGGCGGGGCTGTTGTGCTCTGCGGCGGTGAGGATGTCGCTGGGACGGGTACGGCCTCGGCATCGGGTGGCCAGATCGAGCGCCTTGGCGGCGGCGGCGGGCGTGGTGCCGGGTGGGACGATGAGCAGGTTGATGTGCTCGATCCCCGGGATGATCAGATCGATCACCTGGGGATCGATGGTGCGAAACCAGCCCACCTTGACCTGGCGGCCAGGGGCGGCGATACGGCGCGGGATGTTGTGCCAGGTGTCGATGTGCAGGCCCACCCGCAGGACCCGCCGCTGCAGGTGCCGGTCGATCGCGGCGATCAGGGCGGGCAGTTCCGCGCCGGCGTCGTAGCCGGCGGGCCACCACGCGCCGTCGACCGCGCCGCGGCGCGCGAGGTCGGGATCCAGACTGAACCGCACCTTCTTCGCGCCGGTCATCAGGAGGGCCTGCGCCGTCGTGCGGCCAGGCGTGCCGGGGTCGGCCAGCGTACGTCATGAGCCCAGCCGAGCCGTTCCAGCCACCGGATCAGCCGGGCGGAGATGTCGATCTGGCCGGGCAGCACGCCGTGGCGGGCGCAGGTGGGGTCGGCGTGGTGGCCGTTGTGCCAGCTTTCACCGAGCGACAGGATCGCCAGCGGCCAGAAGTTGGCGGCCCGGTCCCCGGCGTGGGTCTTCAGCGGTCGTTCGCCGAAGACATGACAGACGGAATTGATCGACCAGGTGATGTGGTGCAGCAGCGCGATCCGTACCAGGGCGCCCCAGAAGAACGCGGTCAGCGCGCCGCGCCAGGTGCCGGTGGCCAGCAGGCCGATGGTGGGCGGCAGCAGCAGCGAGGCCGCGGCCAGCGGCCCGAACAGCCGGTCCACCCGGCGGATGCCGGGGTCGTTGAGCAGGTCCTTGGCGAACCGCTCCCGGTTGGTGCGCTCACGCCCGAACATCCAGCCGGTGTGCGCGAACAGCAGCCCCTTGGCCAGGCCGCGCACGCTGCGCCCGTAACGCCAGGGCGAGTGCGGATCGCCGTCACGGTCGGCGAAGGCGTGATGACGCCGGTGGTCGGCCACCCACTGGATGACCGGGCCCTGTATCGCCAAAGACCCGGCCACCGCCAGGCCGATCCGCAGCCACCGCGGGGCTTTGAACGCGCCGTGGGTGAGATAGCGGTGAAAACCCACCGTTACCCCGAGCCCGGTCACGACGTACGCGCCGGCCGCGATCACGGCGTCGACCCAGCTCAGCCCCCACCCCCAGGCCACGGGGATCGCTGCGGCCAGCGCCGCGAACGGCACCAGCACGAACACCCACAACGCGACCACCGCAGCGCCCGGTTTACGCCCATCGATGATCGGCGCCGCGCCGCCCCGCTTCCGATCAACCACGCCTGTATCCGTTGCAGCCATACCAGCGTTGCCTCCTTGCCCCCATCAGGGAGCGCAGTCACGCGTTGCCAGAAGTCAATTCGCTTCCCCGGCACACCACGGCTACACCACCGCGATCACCCTCATTTGCGGCTTATGGCATGTTTCTTACCAGCACCCCAACCAGGTCGAGCGCTGGTTCGGCCACCTGAACCGGGCGACTGATCCACCGCGGAGCGGACAAGAGCGTTCAGGCGCTGGAGGGACGACATCCGCGCCTGGATGGACTCGCAGACCGAGACTCCGCCGCGATCTCCGCGGCCTCGGCGATGAGTCCCGGTGCCAGCGGCGCGAGGCCCGAAACGCCGTCCTGGACATTCCTGACCAACCACACCCGTGTCCTGGCCCGGCGCGCCCGCACCGCCGGCCGCGGACCGGCGAGGATCGCCGTCGATCTGGGCATCACCCAGGCGGCGAGTGTACGGGGTACTACGCGGCCTCGTCGCCGCTGTTCACATCACCTGAGTCCGCGACGGCCGGCGCGTCCGCCACGCCGTCGATCACCAGCGTGGGCTTGCGGCCGGGAAGCGGCGGGCGTGAGCATCGGCGACCTGCTCGCTGCCCGGTCACCGGCCGAGGAGCGGGTGGGCACCCCGCGGTGATTCGCCAGACCCGGCCCCAAGGCCCTCCCCCGACCTACCCGGGCCCACACGCTCATCGGTATGGCAGGGCCGGGGCTGGGCAGTAGGGCGGCGGGCGATTCAGCCTCACCTCCGAGAGGTGGCGATTTCGTGTGATCTCCGGCTTCCGGTCACAGTGGCCGATCATCCGTGACCTGGCCGCGCTGCGCGGCCGTGTCCGCGTCTTCGGTACCGAAGCGGGCCTGAGCGGGCAGCTGCTGGAGGATCTGGTGATCGCCACCAACGTGCTGCAACACGGCGGCGGAGGCGGGACCCTCACCGCGTGGTGCGATGAAGCGGGCGTTGACCTGGAGGTCGTTGATGTCGCGGGCAGCATGACCGGCGCTCATCTGGACACCGAACGCGAACCCCCCGGTCGCGTGGCCGGGCTGTGGCTGATCCGCCGCCTGTGCGAGGAGGCCGGCCTCGAAGGCGTGGCGGGTCACGCCCGCCTGCGGCTGCGCCTGTATCGCCGGGGCCGGCGGCGATCTGATCCAACCGGTGATCACCAGCGGTGATCACCAGCGGTGATGAGCCCGGTCGGGATCGACGCTTTCCGCTCCGTCGAATCCGCTGGACGATCAGGACATCGTGCCCCGCTCGCAGGTCACCGCGTCGTTCACGCCGGCGCATCGCAAGGTGGTTTCGCCGGCCCTCGCGGCGTCGTGTCCCGTACGCCCCGTTGGAGCTGATGTGAACACCCCTGGAGCGCCCGGCCCCGCCCTCGCCCCTGTCCCCGCCCCCCGCACCGCAGCCGACCGGCCCCTGCGCATCACCCCGCTCGCCGACCGCGCGGGGCTGCGGATCGAGGGTGAGATCGACCACACCACCCTGCCCGCCCTGAGGCGGGCGCTGGCCACAATGGGCGGCGGCAGCTTCAGTGTCGATCTGAGCGGCCTGGCGTTCATCGACGTCGGCGGGCTACGTGCCCTGGTCACCACCGCCGCCGCTCTGCACGGCGACGACAACGGTCATGTGCTGACGTTGCGGTCGGCGCCCTGGCACGTACAGCGCCTGCTCAACCTCACCGGCTGGCACAAGGCGCCCGGCCTTCACCTGCACGCGCCGCCGCCCGGACCTGATCCACCTGGCCACGCTCAGGAACCACCACACCGACGGATGCCTCCGAAGTGCTGACGGCTCCCGTACCGGCGAGCCCGGCGGACCGGCAGGTGATGCGACAAGCCCAGACCGAGGCCGGTGGCCTCCATCCTCTGCTTCCCCATTTGAAACACGACTCGCGAGGTGGTGCCAAGCCGGCCGTGCGCTCCGTCCACCGGCTCGTGCAGTACCAGGCCCCGCAGCCACTTCGGCATGTGCGCCGGGTCCGCGAACATCTGGAGCACCTTCTCCCGCGGCAGGGCGATCTCGATCGAGGTGGTGTACTTCATCAAGCGTTATCTCCGGGGGCGTAGAACGCGGTGGTGGCCTTGACGGCGGCCGCCACGTGATCCGGATCGCCGCCGGCGGCCAGGTGAGCTTCGCCCCAAGCCGCAGCGCTGCGCCGCACGAACTCGCGCCCCGTGGGCGAGGTCTGGAACTCCTCGTGATCGAGGGTCTCGCCGCCTGCCAGGAACCGGGCCAGAGTGAGGAGATGCAGGTCCCAGCCCACACCGCCGGCACCCGGGCCGTAGGTCGGGAACATGGGCTCCCCGACGGCCGCTGCATGGACCAGTTCAAGCTCGGTGTCCCCGGCAGGGCCCGGGGACAGGCGCACCTCGACCTCGCTCGTGCCCGGCCACTCGTCGGCGTCCGGCCCGAAGAGCCAGGACACCCGCAGCAGACGCGGCGGCTCGCACCGGAGGATCTCCCCGTGCTCACCGCCGTCCAACTCGAACGACCCGCCGAGCCGCAGATCTCCGGTGACCGGCTTCAACCAACGGCCCAGCCGCTCAGGGGCGGTGATGGCGTTCCACACGTCGTCGACCGGCGCGTCGTAGCGACGCCGCAACTCCATCGTGTACGCGTCGCCGGCGGGCAGGGTCGCTGTTCCCATCGTCCGGCGCGCAGCGGCCAGTTCGTCCAGCACGTCTTTCATGTCATGTTCCTTTCACTGGCGGATCGGCCTTGCCGGCGTCGGTGCGCGTGTCGGGCTGCTGGCCGGCCCGGGACCGGGATGCACGCCTGCCTCGGGCCAACTCAGTGCCCAGGGCATCGAGCCGCTGATCCCAGAACCCGCGAAACCGGTCCAACCACACGTCAACCTCGCTTAGCGACGTCGGGTCGACGGCATAGAACCGGCGAGCCCCCTCCGCCCGGACCGACGCGAACCCGTTCTCACGCAGAACGCGAAGATGCTGGGAAACAGCCGGCTGGGACAGTGCGAACTCAGCCCGGATCACGTCCGTGATCGCCCCAGAGGTCCGCTCACCCTCGGCGAGCAGCTCCAGAATGCGGCGACGCACCGGGTCGCCGAGAATGTCGAACGCGTGCACGGACCAGAACATACCAGGCCAGACTTATATAAGCCAGGACTGGTACTATCGCGTTGCCTCCGGTGTCCTCCAGATGGCGGCGCACCAGCAGCCCGGGACGCGGCCCGTTTCTGGCGTATTCCGGCCGGCCTTGTACTACGCCGCCAAGAGGCGTCCGCCCTCGACGCGGGCCGTGAGTGACGCCGAGCTGGACGCCCACATCCAGCGCATCCACGCCGGCAACTACGGCGTCTACGGCGCCCGCAAGGTCTGGCAACACCTGCTGCGCGAGGGGCACCGGGTGGCCCGCTGCACCGTCGAGCGGCGGATGCGCGTGCTCGGCCTGCAAGGCGCACGGCCGGGCAAGAAGATCCGCACCACCACGTCCGATCCAGGACACGATCGGGCCGCAGACCGGCTGCGGCGCTACTTCACCGCCACGCGGGCCAACGCCGCCTGGGTGGCCGACTTCACCCACGTGACGGCATGGTGCGGAGTGGTCTACGTCGCGATCGTCGGCTGTGCCGCCTCACCGACCAAGCACACCACGCTCGTGCTGGACGCCCTGGACATGGCGTTGTGGCGGCGCGCGCGCACCGGACACCCGGCCGGGCCGGGACTGATTCATCACTCGGACGCGGGCAGTCAATACACGTCTTTCCGGTTCACCACCCGCCTGCCGGCGGCCGGCATCGACGCCTCCATCGGCACGGTCGGCGACGCGCTCGACAACGCCCTGATGGAATCGCAGATCGGCCTCTACAAAACCGAACCGATCAAGCCCCGCGGCCCATGGCGCAGGCTGGCCGACGTGGAACTGGCCACCGCCGAATGGGTGTCCTGGTTCAACCCCACCCGCCTGCACTCGGCCATCGGACACCTCCCGCCCGACGAGTTCGAGGCGATCTACTACGCTCAACGCCACCCCCACAAAGCCCTGGCAATCAACCGCTGAGGTCTCCATCAAAGCCGGGGCGGTTCGGCCAGGCGGGCACCGAGTAGCGATCGGTGCGCACCACGATCACGCTGTAGCGGTCCACCCGCGTGGTGAACAGCCGTAATCCTGGGACTGCCCGGCCCCTTCTCGCCGCCAGGCACGGCCGGGGGCCTCCAGCGGTCCATCTCCCCGCCCAGGGCTACCTGCTCCCCCTCCCCCACCTGGCTCAAGCCGCCCGGGGACGTCGATGCGCCGGCGGACCGGCGACGCATCCTCGACGAACCCATGCAGCGTCGCCGCGGCAACGTTGATCAGCGGTGCCGCCCGCTCGTGCTGCCCTGCCCGGGGCGCCCTTGCCGTGACGGAACAGTGCACCGAATCGGGCCAGGTCCAGCTTGCACGCCTCGCTCATGCGCGGCCCGGCCTCGGATATCAGCCGGCAGGCGGATTGGTCGTGGGCGGCCGGGGCGAACTTCCGACAGTTCGCCGGCTACCGCCGCTACCCGGCGAACAACCGGCCCGCTGCTCGCCGGTGGGCGGCATGCGTAGCTTGCCCTGCGTGCCGCCGCGCTGGCCGGTTCATCCCGTCGATCGGGCGCTCGACACCCACCCGGTCATCTGGTGGTCTCGACCTCGCACCACAGCTCCAGGAACAGAGAGCACGTTTCGCTCGCCTGGGTACGGAGCAGCCGGGTGCCGGTCCTATAGAGCGCGGCACCTTGCCGAAGTACGTGTCCTGGGGCTGGAGATGCCGGAGACCTCCAGAGAACTCACGGTTGCCGGGGTTGTTGAGGGCATGGAAGGGTGCGGGGTCGCGGGTCCCTTCGGCAGTGGGGATGGCCGGGTAGCGGATCTGGCGCTCAGGAGGGTGATGGCGAGGGTGGTCAGGGATATGAGGGTGAGCGTCACCGTGATGACATGCAGTCGGCGACCGCGTTGCCGGGGGGCCGTGGCGCGTGCCCGCTGCGCGATCGCCCGCACCACGATGCATGTGCCGGCGCCGACGGACAGGGCCACCAGGCCGGCGGCCGGTGCCGTTTTGGCGATGGCGGCGCTCAGCGCGATCAGGGACACGGTGGTGCGCATCCAGGCCAGGTCGGTGCGTTCAGTGGCCAGTCCAGGGTCTCGGATCTGTGCGGTGGCGTCGTCTTCTTCAGTGCCGGGGCCGGTGAAGGTCATGTCAGTCGGGGTTCATCGCCAGTACGGCGGCGGCGACCGCCACGCTCGTGATGACCATGACCACGATGCGGGGCAGGGGTGAGCGGGGCAGGGGAAGACCCTGGCGTAGCGCCCGCTGGTTTCGTCGCCAGTCGATGTAGGCACCGCTCGGCAGGGCGGTGCCCAAGACGATGAGGGGCAGCGCCAGGAGACGGCGGGCTCCTGGAAGTCCGGGGAACGGAGGGAGTAGTTGCACGATCGCCAGTCCGGTGATCAGGAGGGCCAGCGCGGTCCTGCTCCAGGCCAGAAAGGTCCTCTCGTTGGCGAAGGTGAAGCGCACATCCGGTTCTGAGCCGCCCGTACCCTCATTGCCGTTACGGGCCGTACCCCGTTTCACAATTCCCATAGAGTCCGACGATAAATGGCGACGGGCTCATTTTTGCCACCTTTTCCGATGAATTACAAGGATCGCACCTGACGGCAAGGACAAATCATACTATAGTAACCTTTGTCAGCTTAAAATTGAGGCCTGACGGCGTTCCGCATAAATGATTCCAGGCGCGTGGCCGATGGCACTCCCGGCCAGGCCAGTGGCCCAGGGCAGAAAAACCCCGAAATCCCGCAGGGAAATCCGGATTCCCCTTGCTGGCGCAGTATTCCGACTGGAGAAGCAGGAATCAAGCGCCGCAAGCGCATGGCCGCATCCATCCGCGGGGCGATCGGGCACCCACCGGCGGCACCCATGTCGCGGCCCTATTAATGCTCCCTCGACATCGCGCCGATAACGGCGCAAACAACCTTCTGACTCTGTGGCCACTTCTGGCACGCCGAACCCATGTGATTACTGATAGTAATCATTCATGCGCGAGAGGTAAGGATGGGTCAATGGCCGCCCCGCTCCCCACGCGATACCCCCCCCAAAACCGGCCAGGCGATCAAGGCCGCCGGCACGGCGCTCCAGCCCGGACCGCCATGACGCCGGGCACGCCGATCCATCGGGGGGCCGGCCGATGACCCTGGACCTGCCACTGCTCATCGGCGCCTTCCTGGTCGCCGTGGTCGTCGGCCTCACGGGGATGGGCGGCGGAGCGCTGATGACCCCGATGATGATGCTCGTCTTCAACGTACCGCCGCTGGCCGCGGTCTCCAGTGATCTGGTCGCCTCCGCGGTGATGAAACCGATCGGCGGCTATGTCCACCTGCGCCGCGGCACCGTCAACCTGCGACTGGTGACCTGGCTGTGCGCGGGATCGGTACCGGCCGCCTTCTGCGGCGCACTGGCCACCCGGGCCTTCGGCCAGGACGCGGCGGTGCAACAGGCCGTGAAAACAGCCCTCGGCGTCGCCCTCCTGCTGGCCGTGACCGGAATGATCGCCAAAACCTGCCTCGCCGCCCGCGACCGCGAACCCCTCGACCAGGGCCAACTCACCGACATCACCCTCCGCCCGCTCCCCACCCTGCTGATCGGTCTGGCGGGCGGCGCGGTCGTCGGCGTCTCCTCGGTCGGCGCCGGCTCGCTGGTCATCGTCGGGCTCATCACGCTGTATCCGGCGCTCAAGGCCAACCAGCTCGTGGGCACCGACCTGGTGCAGGCCGTCCCCCTGGTCATCGCCGCCGCACTCGGTCACCTGCTGTTCGGTGACTTCCACTTCGATCTGACCGCCTCACTCATCCTCGGCTCCATTCCCGGCGTCTACCTGGGGGCGCGGATCTCATCGCGCGCCCCTGGCGGTCTGATCCGGGCCCTGCTGGCCCTGGTACTGCTCGCCTCCGCGCTGAAGCTGCTGGGGATGGGCACCACCGCAACCGCGTGGACCCTGATCGCGGCGACCGCGGCGGGAGCCGTCGGCTGGCGGCTACTACGGGCACGCGCCAAAGCAGGCGAATCTCCGGCAGACCCTCCGACGCAGCTCAGGCCGGGCGCCCAGCCTGCCACGGCCCCGGGGACGGTGTTGCGGGCAGGTCAGCCGGCGGCGTGCCGCTCCAGGAAGGTGTAGACGTCGGCCTCATCGACGCCCGGGAAGGAGCCGGGCGGCAGGGCGGCCAGGACGTGGGAGTTCGCGCGGGCCGAGGGCCAGGCGTAGCCCTCCCAGCGCTGGGTCAGCTCCGGCGGCGGGCGGCGGCAGCACTCGCCGTTGGGGCAGGCCGACTTGGTGCGCCGGGTCGTCTCCCGGCCGCGGAACCAGCGCGACTCGCGGTACGGCACGCCCAGCGTGATCGCGAAGTCGCGCTCCCGCGACGGATCCACGTGCGCCATGCAGAAGTAGGTGCCGGTGGCGGAGTCGGAGTACTGGTAGAAGACCGAGAACTTGTCCGGCGACTGGAAGACCTGGCGGCCCGACCAGCGCAGGCACATCCGCTGGCCCTCGATGGCCCCCTGCTCGTCGGCGGGGAAGACGATGCCGTCGTTCTCGTAGGCCTTGTAGATGATCCCGCCGGCGTCGTTGCGCACGAAGTGGCACACCAGGTCGAGGTGGTGGGTGGCCAGGTTGGTGAACCGGTGGGCGGCCATCTCGTAGGAGACGGCGAAGACGTCGCGCAGGTCTTCCACCGACAGCGCGCGGTCCTCCTTGGCCTCGCGCAGGTAGGCCGCCGCGGCGTCCTCGGGCACCAGCAGCGCGGCGGCGAAGTAGTTGGCCTCGGTGCGCTGGCGCAGGAAGTCGGCGAAGTCGCGCGGCCGGTGGTGGCCGAGCGCGAGATGACCGAGGGTCTGCAGCAGGATCGTGCGCGGGCTGTGCATGCCGAGCTGCTCGTTCTTGACGTAGATCCGCCGGTTGCGCTGATCGGTGATGGAACGCACGGTCCGCGGCAGGTCCTGGGCGGTGTGCACGGTGTAGCCGAAGTGGGTGACCAGCGCCTGGACGGTGCTCTGCGACAGCGCGCCGGTGCGGTAGCCGACCGCCGACAGCGCCTCGGCCGCGGCCTTCTCGATCTCGGGGAAGTAGTTGTCCCGCTCGCGCTGCTTGCGGCGCAGCTCGGCGTTGGCCGCCCTGGCCTCCTCCGGCGTCGCGGTGCCCCTGGCCTCGCGCGAGCGCAGCTCCTCGTACAGGGCCAGGATGTGTTCGAGGACGTCGTTGGGCACCCGTGCGGAGACCTTGAGCCGGGGCAGGCCGAGCCGGGCGTAGAGCGGGTCGCGCTGGGCCTCCTCCAGCGCGATCTCCAACTGGGCCCGGCGGTTGGGGGCCTGGCGGCGCAGTAGTTCCTCGACCGGGACGTTGAGCGCGGCGGCCAGGGACTTCAGCAGCGACAGCTTGGGCTCGCGTTTGCCGTTCTCCAGCAGGGAGAGCTGGCTGGGTGCGCGGCTGACCCGCCCGCCCAGGTCGGACAGGGTGAGCCCGCGCTGTTTACGCAGGTGGCGCAACCGCTGCCCGAACGCGATGAGATCCAGCTCCTGCGTCAAAGACAGCGGTTCTTCGCTCACCAAGGGTGCCATGCACCGATCCTAAGCGAAAATTCGCCGCATCTTCCACTACCGCCCGCCTCCCTGGGGGCCTGGCATCGGATTGGTCTAGTCCATAGCGGAAACTTACTATTTCTTCACCGCCCAAGACGACTCAATCTTCTCTAGAGCAGAAGATCTGACGTTCTTTCGCCCAGCGGGTCTGTTAACGAGTCCGGCATTCTGCCCAAACTCATAACAAGCACCCAGGGGACGAACAAGGAGCTGACTCATGATGAATCGCCTCAAGGGAGCGGCCGAAGAGCTCCGGCACGAGTGGGAGGCCGACCCACGCTGGGCCGGCGTGGAACGCACCTACAGCGCCGAAGACGTCATCAAGCTGCGCGGATCGGTGCAGGAGGAGCACACGCTGGCCCGGCTCGGCGCCGAGCGCCTGTGGAACCTGCTCAACACCGAGGACTACGTCCACTCGCTCGGCGCGCTGACCGGAAACCAGGCCGTCCAGCAGGTCAAGGCCGGCCTGAAGGCGATCTACCTGTCCGGCTGGCAGGTGGCCGCCGACGCCAACCTCGGCGCGCAGACCTACCCCGACCAGAGCCTCTACCCCGCCAACTCGGTGCCCGCCGTGGTGCGCCGGATCAACAACGCGCTGCTGCGCGCCGACCAGATCACCTGGTCGGAGGGCGCCACGGACGCCCCGCACTGGCTCGCCCCGATCGTCGCCGACGCCGAGGCCGGATTCGGCGGCGTGCTCAACGCCTTCGAGCTGATGAAGGGCATGATCGCCGCCGGAGCGGCCGGCGTCCACTGGGAGGACCAGCTCGCCTCGGAGAAGAAGTGCGGCCACCTCGGCGGAAAGGTTCTCATCCCGACCGGGCAGCACATCAAGACGCTCAACGCCGCGCGGCTGGCCGCCGACGTGTGCGGTGTCCCCACGCTGATCGTCGCCCGCACCGACGCCCAGGCGGCGACACTGCTGACCAGCGACGTCGACCCGCGCGACCAGGAGTTCACCACCGGCGAGCGGACGGCGGAGGGCTTCTACCGGGTCCGCAACGGCGTCGCGGCCTGCATCGCCCGCGGCCTGGCCTACGCCCCCCACTCCGACCTGCTGTGGATGGAGACCTCCACCCCCGACCTGGACGTGGCCCGCACGTTCGCCGAGGCGATCAAGGCCGAGTACCCCGACCAGATGCTCGCCTACAACTGCTCGCCGTCCTTCAACTGGAAGCGCCACCTGGACGACTCGACCATCGCCAAGTTCCAGCGCGAACTGGGCCACATGGGGTACAAGTTCCAGTTCATCACGCTGGCCGGCTTCCACTCGCTCAACTACTCGATGTTCGACCTGGCCAGCGGCTACGCCGAGAACGGCATGCCCGCCTACGTGGGCCTGCAGGAGGCGGAGTTCGCCGCCGAGGAGCGCGGCTACACCGCCACGCGCCACCAGCGCGAGGTCGGCACCGGGTACTTCGACCTGGTCAGCACGGCGATCTCGCCCGACTCCTCGACCACCGCACTGCGCGGCTCCACCGAGGAGGAGCAGTTCGACATGGCCCACTGAGGGCCCTGACGGACGGCTCGCAAGCGGGGCTCACCGAGACGACGATGTGACGGGGTCCGGTCCCGGGCCGATCAACGGCTCCCCTTTCCGGGACCGGACCCCACCGGCCGGGGGCGGCTCCGCCGTGACGGAAGGCAGGGCACATGTCCCCGCCACGGCGGAGCCGTTCACATGCGCAACGCGCGCACGTACCAGCGGCCCTCCACCCGGTCCAGGGCCAGCCGGCGGCCGAAGCACTCCGACAGCCACGCCCCGGTCAGAACGTCGCCCACCGCCCCGGCGGCCAGCACCCGGCCCTCGCGCATCAGCAGCGCGTGCGTGGTGGTGGCCGGGACCTCCTCCAGGTGATGGGTCACGGTGACTGTCGTCAGCTCCGGCCGGGAGCGCGCCAGGTCCTCCACCGCCACGATCAGATCCTCGCGGGCCGGAAGGTCCAGCCCGGCCGACGGCTCGTCCAGGAACACGATCGCGGGTTCGGCCATCAGCGCCCGCGCCACGCGGATTCGGGCCCGCTCGCCCTGCGAGCACACCCCGAACGGCCGCTCGGCGAGGTCCTTACAGCCCAGCTCGGCCAGCAGCCGGTGCGCCCGCTCGTGCTCGGCGGGGCCGTACCGGTCCCACAGCGGGGCCGCGGTGCCGGTGTGCCCGGTCAGCACCACCGTGTGCGCACCGGCCTGCTCCTCCTCCATCAGCGCCTCGTCCACCAGGCCCTGACCGGCCGCGACCAGGCCGATGTGCCGGCGCAGCTCGCGCAGGTCGACGCGGCCCAGCCGATGGCCGAGGACACGGGCCTGACCTGTGGTGGGATGGCGCACCGAGGCGGCCACCGACAGCATCGTGGTCTTGCCCGCGCCGTTGGGGCCGAGGATCACCCAGTGCTCGCCGTACCCCGCCCGCCAGTCGATCTCGCCGATCAGCCACCGCCCGCTCACCCGTACGCCGACGCCGGAAAGCTCCAGCGCCGCGCCCGTACGGTCCGGGACGATCTCCTCCCCCATCGGCCCTCCTCATCCGGGGTTCGGTACCGATGCAGGATAAGCGGTCCCCGCCGGGCGCCCCGAAGCGGCCGGTCCTTCAGCCGAGCCAGCCCGGCGTGATCAGGCCCCCCTCATAGGCCAGCACCACCACCTGTGCCCGGTCCCTGGCCCGCAGCTTGGTCATGATCCGGCTCACGTGGGTCTTGACCGTGGCGGGACTGAGCACCAGCCGCGCGGCGATCTCGTCGTTGCTCAGGCCCGAGCCGATCAGCATCATCACCTCGCGCTCCCGCTCGGTCAGCCCGGCGAACCGCGGCCCCGGCACGGGCCGCCGGACCCGCCCGGCGAACTCCGCGATCAGCCGCCTGGTGATCGACGGGGCGATCAGCGCGTCGCCGCGGGCCACCACGCGCACGGCGTGGATCAGCTCCATCGGCTCGGTGTCCTTGACCAGGAACCCGCCCGCGCCCGCCTTCAGCGCCCCGTAGACGTAGTCGTCCAGCTCGAAGGTGGTGAGGATCACCACGCGGACCGACTCCAGCCGGCCGTCGGAGACGATCTTGCGGGTGGCCTCCAGCCCGTCCAGGCGCGGCATCCTGATGTCCATCAGCACCACGTCGGGACGCAGTTCGCGGGCCAGCCGCACGGCCTCCTCACCGTCGCCCGCCTCGCCGACCACCTCGATGTCGTCCTCGCCGGTGAGTATCGACCGAAACCCGGCCCTGACCAGCGTCTGGTCATCGGCCAGCAGCACCCGTATCATCACGCCCCCCGTACCGGCAGCCGGGCGCTGACCCCGAAGCCGCCGCCCGGCCGCGGCCCCGTCGCGAGGTCGCCGCCCAGCGCCGCGGCCCGTTCGCGCATCCCCCGGATCCCGTGCCCGGCGGGCCCGGGAACGGCCGACCCGTCATCGTCCACCCGAACCGTCACGTGCCCGCTCCCGTCGTCGAACTCGATCTCCACCGCCGCCGAACCGGCCCCCGAGTGGCGGGTCACGTTGGTCAGCGCCTCCTGCACGATGCGGTACACGGCCTGGTCCACCTCGGGCGTGAGCACCGGCACCGACGCCTGGCCGCACTCCACGCGCAGCCGTACCGCAAGACCGGTCTCCCGCGCCCCGGCGATCAGCCGGTCCAGCGCCGCCATCCCCGGCCGCTCGGCCCTGCCCACCTCCGCCGTGTCCGCCCCGTCCGCCTCCATCGCGGCCGGCGGAACGGCGGGCGGCCCGGTCGGGGCCCGCTCGTCGGCCTGGCGCAACATCCCCAGCGTGGCGCGCAGGTCGCCCAGCGCCTCCCGGCTGGCTTCCTTGATCGCCGCCAGTGCCGACTCCGCCCCCTCGGGATGCTCCCCCAGCCGGTGCAGCGCCGCCGCGGCCTGGACGTTGATCAGCGACAACCGGTGCCCCAGCGCGTCGTGCAGGTCGCGGGCGATGCGCAGCCGCTCCTCGGCGCGGGCGCGCCGCTCGGCCTGGGCGATCGTGCGGCCCCGCTGCCGGGCCACCGCACCGGCCGCCACCGCGGTCAGCAGCCAGCCCACCGTGCGGAAGATGTCGCCCCGGGCGGCCCCCGTCGACTCGAACCAGACCAGCCCGGCGACCACCGCCACGATGAACGCCGCGGCCACCGCGATCCCGCGCGACTCGGCCAGCGTGTAGAGCATCACCATGTACGCCAGCACCATGGGGTTCATCGGGTTGCCGAGCGCGAAATAGGTCAGCGTCACCGCCAGCACGACCACCGACGCCCCGACCGGCCACCGCCTGCGGGCGGGCACCGTGGCCGCCGCCGCGACCACCAGCGCGAAGCCGTACGGCCACGCCGGACCCGACGCGCCGGCGACCCCGGCCACCACCGACCCGGCGGCGATGCCGGCCGCGATCAGCAGATCCGCGCGCAGGCCGCGCGGAGGCCACCATCGCCGATATGCGTCGCTCACCACGTCCGGAAGCCTATGGGCAAATCATCCCGGCCCGGCATCCGAGGCCACCACAGCCCACCCGGCGAGGTACGGTTCAGCCGGGCCGATCACGAGAGCCGTCGATGGCCGCCGGGACCGGTACCGCGCCCAGGAAACGGGCGATATGCCCGAAGACCAGCCGCGCCTCCGGCAGGACGTCCGCCAGGAGCGCGAAGACGTGCGGCATCCTGCGCCACTCCTCGTAGGTGACCGGCACCCCCGCCCGGCGGGCGCGCAGCGCGACCCGGCGGGCCTCGTCCCGCAGCACCTCGGTGGAACCGGTGACGATCATCAGCGGCGGCAGGCCGCTGTAGTCCCCGTACGCCGGTGACACCAGCGGGTCGCGCGGGTCCAGCCCGTCGGTCCAGCGGCGGGCCAGCCACTCCACCCGCCCGGCGGGCAGCACCGGATCCATCCACCGGTTGAACCTGCGCGGAGTGTCGGTCAGGTCCGCCCACGGCGACAGGCAGATCCCCGCGGCGGGCAGCGGCATCCCACGGTCGCGCAGCGACAGCAAGGTGGCCAGCGTCAGATGACCGCCCGCCGAATCCCCGGCCAGGACGATGTCACCCGCGGCGAACCCGCGATCCAGCAGGCAGCGGTAGGCGGCGTGCGCGTCCTCCAGGGACTCCGCCAGCGTGTGCACCGGCCCCTGCCGGTAGTCCAGCGCGAGCACCGGACGGCCCGCCGCCGCCGACAACCGCCAGGTGATGGACCGGTGGGTGGCGGGCGAGCAGATGAAGTACGCGCCGCCGTGGAAGTACAGCACCGCCTTCTTCCCGGCCGGGCCCTCATCGCAGGCACCGCCGGCCATGCGCACCCACTCCCCGCCGCACGCGCCGATGCCCTCCTCGGTCACCGTCACATCGCCGGGCAGCCGCCCCGGCAGCCGCTGGGCCAGCTCCACCGCCCGGCAGGCCACCGTGAGCGCCGCCGGATGCCGCAGCAACAGGCTGGACATCGGCTTCATCGTGCCCCGCATCAGCGTGTTCATCGCGGCGGCCTGCCAGCTCACGGGATAGTCCGGGGACACGTCCACGTCGATGTCAGACCGCATGCCGAACCTCCATGAAGGCACTCCCGGCGAAGCGGGCCGCTCCGCCTTCGCGTCGGTCCCCTCTCCTCACGCCCCGGTCCCGGCCTTCGTCCGGACCGGATGTCCGCCGAACTCCGCTACCCCGCAAAAGCGACATCACGCGGGCGGCCCCGAAACCCGGTTGCCCACGACCCGAGGCCACGGCACGATGGAACGCTTGTCCGCAACCCGCCGTGCGCCGCCGCGCCCGCGCGTGCCCCCGGGGAGGCAGTCTTCCAGCTCTACGCCCGCATCGCCTGGTACGGCTTTCGCCGGTACTCCGCATACCGCGCCGCCGCACTGGCCGGCGCCTTCACCAACACCATTTTCGGCATCCTGCGCGCCTACGTCCTGATCGCCCTGTGGCAGGCGCGCCCCGGCCTGGCCGGGTACGACGTCACCGACGCCGTCACCTTCTGCTTCCTCACCCAGGCGTTCATCGGACCGATGCAACTGTTCGGCGGCGGCCTCGGCATGGCCGAGCGCATCCGCTCCGGCGACGCCGCGATCGACCTGCTGCGCCCGGCCTCCCTGCAGGGCTGGCTGCTCGCCGACGACCTCGGCCGGGCGCTCTACCTGTTCCTGCTGCGCAGCATCCCGCCCACCATCGTGGGGGCCCTGCTGTTCGGCGTGGTCTTCCCATCGTCCGCGGCGGTCTGGGCGGCCTTCGCCGTCAGCATGCTGCTCGGCATCGTGGTCAGTTTCGGCCTGCGCTACCTGGTGGACCTGTCGGCCTGCTGGATCCTCGACGACCGCGGAACGGCCCAGGTCTCCCTCGTGCTCAGCCTTTTCTTCAGCGGCATGGTGGTGCCGCTGAACATCATGCCCGGCTGGCTGGGCACGGCCGCCAACGCACTGCCCTGGGCCGCGATGGTCCAGGTCCCCGCCGACGTCTACCTCGGCAAGATCACCGTGGCCGACGCGCTGACCTTCCAGGCCGGCTGGGCGGCCGTCATCCTCGCGCTCGGGGCCGTCGTCACCCGCGCGGCCCGGCGCAAGGTGGTGATCCAGGGTGGTTAGGATCTACGCGCTGCTGGCCTGGACCTGGATGCGCGCCTCCGCGCAGTACCCGGTGTCGCTGGCGCTGCTCACGCTGGGCTCGCTGACCGTCAACGCCCTGGACATCCTGGCCATCTGGGTCATCTTCTCGCACACCACCACCCTCGGCGGCTTCACCCTGCCGGAGGTCATGTTCCTGTACGGCACGGCGGGCGTGTCCTTCGCCGTGGCCGACATGCTGTTCGGCAACGTCGACCGGCTGAGCACGCACATCAAGTCGGGCAGCTTCGACATCATGCTGATCCGCCCCGCCGCCGCGTTCCTGCAGATGGCGGTGGACCGTTTCAACGTCCAGCGGTTCGGCCGGATCACCCAGGCCGCGGTCGTGCTGGGGCTGGCGCTGGCCGGGCTGGACGTGCCGTGGTCGCGGGCCTGGATGATCCCGGTGATGATCGTCTGCGGCGTCGTGATCTTCACCTCGATCTTCGCCATCGCCGGCGCGGTGCAGTTCCTGCTGATCAACGCGCCCGAGGTGGCCAACGCCTTCACCTACGGCGGGTCCTCGCTGACCCAGTATCCGCTCAGTGTCTACGGTTCGGAGCTGGTGCGGGCGGTGACGTTCGTCGTGCCGCTCGCGTTCGTCAACTGGCAGCCCGCGCTGCTGGTGCTCGGCCGGGACGATCCGCTCGGCCTGCCGCATTGGCTGCGCTATGCCTCCCCGCTCGCCGCCGTGGCCCTGGCCACGGTCGCGGTGCTGGCCTGGCGCGCCGGAATCCGCCGTTACCGATCGACAGGGAGTTGAGCAGGCGATGACCACGACGACACCGGCCGGGCAGGCCCCGATGATCGACGTCCAGGAGGTCGGGCGCACCTTCACGGTCAGGAGACGCACCGGGCTGCTGCGCCGCGAGCGGCGGGTGGTGCACGCCGTACAGAACCTGAGCTTCACCGTGCGCGCCGGGGAGTTCATCGGCTACCTGGGGCCCAACGGCGCGGGCAAGTCCACCACGATCAAGATGCTCACCGGCATCCTCGCGCCCAGTTCCGGGCGCATCCAGGTGGCCGGGCTGGACCCGGCGCGGCGGCGGACGGCGCTCGCCCGCCGGATCGGCGTGGTCTTCGGCCAGCGGACGACGCTGTGGTGGGACCTGCCGCTGCGGGACAGTTTTGAACTGATCCGGCACCTTTACAAAGTAGATCGTGTGGCCTTCCGGCGGCGCCTGGACGAGCTGACCGAACTGCTGGCCCTCGGCGAGTTCCTGCGCACCCCGGTCCGCCAGCTCAGCCTGGGGCAGCGGATGCGCGGCGACATCACCGCCGCGCTGCTGCACGACCCGCGGGTGCTGGTCCTGGACGAGCCGACCATCGGGCTCGACGTGGTGAGCAAGGCCGCGATGCGCGGGTTCCTGCGCACGCTCAACGCCGAGCGCGGCACCACCGTGCTGCTGACCACCCACGACATGGGCGACATCGAGAAGCTGTGCGACCGGGTGATGCTGATCGACCACGGCCGGCTGGCCTTCGAGGGCGGCATCGACGACCTGCGCGCCACCGCGCCCGAGGAGACCTCCATCGAGGACGTGGTGGCCCGCCTGTACGCCAGGGGCGCGCCCGCCGCGGGTCAGCAGCAGGGGAAGGGTCAGTAGTAAGTGCCTTCCTGCGACTCCTCGTAGTCCTCTTCTTCCTCCTCTTCGTGGCGGCCGGCCCAGCGGGAGGGCAGCAGCACCGGGATGAAGAGGAGGACGCCGAGCAGCGCGAAGACGCCGAAGGTGAGCAGGTACCGGCAGCCGATCACGACCTGGGCCACCAGCGGGTGCACCGACGGGCCCGCAGGGAACAGCGAGATCGCCCTGTTCATGTCGAGCGCGTACACGACCGTCCAGGCCAGCAGCGCGAGAGAGGGGACGAACGTGGCGAGCGGCGAGACCCGCCCGGCGACCACCATCCCGAGGATGAGCCCGATGACCGCCATCACGCCGAGCGCGGTCCATAACTCCGGGCCGGAGGCCATCGCCGGTGCGCCGGCCTCCTGTATCGCTCGCGTCGTGGCCCAGCCGGCCCCGCCCAAGATCCCCGCGGTGAGCACGATCCCGAGAAGCAGACCCAGGAAATGCCGCATGGCCACCACCTAGCGTCCCGTCATGCCGAGCACGACTCGTGCCGGACAGGTATCGCGAATCGGATTGCACGGTCGCCGCAACCTTAGCCGCAATGCCTCCGACGGTCAGCCGATCTCTGCATACCATCCCAAGTTTCTCCAAACCCGGGCATAGCCGGATATAGAGCACGTCGTACCGGGGAGACGGCCGGCGTGAGAGCATGTGGCTCACATGGGCGCCCGGTTACCCCTCCGCTGTACGCGGGCGGCGGCTTTCTCCGCCGTCTGCGTGATCCTCGCCGCCCTCGGGCACCGGCTGGCGGGCGGAGCCGCGCCGGTGCCGTGGACGATGGCCGCGGGCGGCGGCGGGGCACTGCTCGCCGCGCTGGCCCTCGCCGGGCGGGAGCGATCGGCCACCACCATCAGCCTCGTGCTGATGGGCCTGCAACTCGGCCTGCACGAACTGTTCTCGGTCGCCTCCGGCGCGGCCTCGTCGCTGACCCCGCACGGATACATCGGCCTCCCCTCGCCACTGCCGGCCGAAGGCCCGCACCCGCACGTGCAGCCGCCCGGCGGCACGAGCCTCGGCATGCTCATCGCCCACCTGACCGCCTCGCTGATCACCGGGCTCTGGCTGGCCCGGGGCGAGGCCGTGCTGTGGTCGGTACTGCGCCACCTCGGCGCCGCCACCCGCCGGGCGGGCGCGGCGGCGTTCGCCCGACTGCTCGGCGCCCCGCCGTACACCGGCCGGCGCCCGCTCGTCCTGCCGCTCCCGGCCCGCGAGCCGCGGGCCGCGCTCGGCCGCGGCACGCCGCTGCACGGCACGGTCGCCCGCAGGGGTCCTCCACTCCCCTCGCCCTGACCGCGACTCACCCCTTTACGCCGACGGCCACCGATGCCGGCGGCGTGCCCGCACACGTTCCCGAAGTGGAGAACCACGATGTCCCAGATGCCGCACCGGCGCCCGGCCGTACTGCGCCGCGCCGCCGCGCTCGCCGCCGCCACCACCGCCCTCACCATCGGGCTGGCCCTGCCCGCCCTCGCCCACGTGACCGTCAACCCGAACAGCGCCGAGCAGGGCGGGTTCACCAAGGTCGCCTTCCGGGTTCCCAACGAGCGGGACGACGCCGCCACCACCAAGGTCGAGGTCCACCTGCCCACCGACCATCCGCTCCCGTTCGTGTCGGTACGGCCGGTCGGCGGCTGGAAGGTGGAGGTGCACGAAAGCAAGCTGGACAAGCCGGTCACCACCGAGCACGGCGAGATCACCGAGGCGGTCACGAAGATCACCTGGTCCGGTGGGAAGATCGAGGCGGGGCAGTTCCAGGAGTTCGAGGTGTCCATGGGGTTCATGCCCAAGGACACCGACCGGCTGATGTTCCCGGCGATCCAGACCTACTCCAGCGGCGAGGTCGTCGAGTGGGACGACGCGCCCAACGCCGACGGCTCCGAACCCGAGCGGCCCGCGCCGGTGCTCAAGCTGGTCCCGGCGGCGGCCGAAGGCGAAGCCGCGGCGAGCCCGTCCGCGGCGGCCTCCCCCTCGGTGGCCGCCGCGTCCGACGTCTCCGCGTCTGCGCGGAGCTCGGAGACCGGGGGCTCCGACAGTACCGCGCGGATCCTCGCCGCGATCGGCATCGCCGCCGGTGTCATCGGTACCGTCATCGGGCTGTTCGGCCTGCGGCGGTCGCGGACCTGACGCCGGCCGAGCGCGGGGCCCTTCACCACCCTCCCCGAGCGAAGGGCCCCGCGCCGCTCACGCCGTGACGTCCCGGCCGCCGAACCGCGCCCAGGCGATCGAGCCGAAGACCACGGCATAGCACAGGAAGACCACGAGCCCCTGGACCATCGTCCCGGTGTTCACCGGATCGCGCAGCACCCCGTCGAAGTCGGTCAGCCACGACGTCAGCAGGTACGGGTCCAGCGGGGCGAGCTGCGGGATTGCCGAGAGCACCTGAGAGACGATCAGGATCACCGCGGTGGCCGCGATGGCGCCGATCGGCGCCTCGGTCAGCGTGGAAAAGGCCAGCGCGAGCGCGGCCAGCGCCGCCATCCCCGCCGCCACGTAGCCGACCACCACCAGAATGCGCAGCAGCCCCTCCGACAGCGGGATGGTGCTGCCCGACAGCAGCGTCACCGGCCCCACCGGGAAGAGCACCAGGCCGGTGATCAGCGCGGAGACCGCCACCACCGCCGTGGCGGCCAGCCCGTACACCGCGGCGTTGACGTACTTCACGGCGAGCAGCCTGGTCCGCCCCGCCGGGGCGGTCAGCAGGTAGCGCAGCGTCCCCATGGACGCCTCGCCCGCGACCGCGTCACCGGCGACCACTCCCACGGTCAGCGGCAACAGCAGCGGCACCAGCACGTACAGCGAGACGAACGCCAGGGCCAGCCCGTTGCCCGCGACCATGACGATCATGTCGTTCGCGACCTCGTCGGTGCCGAGCATCGCCAGCACCACGCCGATCACCACCGGCACCGCGGCCAGCACCGCGAGCATGACCAGGTTGCGCGGGCGGCGGAAGGTCAGGCCGAGCTCCGAGCCCAGCAGCCGCCACACTCCCCCGCCCACCCGGGGAGCCCGCGCGATGGCCCGCTCCCGATCGGCCGCCACGCCCGGATCCGGCGCCGTGCCCGCGGACGCCGCCGTCCCGGCGGCCGGAACCTCAACCGTCGACATCGAAGCCCTCCCCGGTCAGGCCCACGAACACTTCCTCAAGGCTCGGCCGCAGGACCGCGAGCCCGTGTACGGCCACCCCGGCCGTGACCAGGGCCGCGCACACCAGGTCGGGGGCCGCCGTACCCAGCGCCGCGCTCACCTCGCCCGGACCGGAACGCGGCTCGGCCAGCCCCAGCCCCGCCAGGACGCCGGCCGCCAGGCCCACGTCCGGCGTCTCGATCTTGATCCGGGGCTCGCGCCCCGCCCGCAGCTCCTCGATCGGGCCGTGCGCGACCAGGCGGCCGGTGCGCATCACGCCCACGTGCGTGCACATCTGCTCGACCTCGGAGAGCAGGTGGGAGGAGACGAACACGGTCGTACCGGCGGCGGCGACCTGCCGGATCAGCGCCCGCACCTCACGGGTGCCCGCCGGGTCGAGCCCGTTGGTCGGCTCGTCGAGGATCAGCAGCTCGCGCGGGCCGAGCAGGGCGGCGGCGATGGCCAGCCGCTGGCGCATGCCCAGGGAGTAGGCGCGGTACCGTTTGCCCGCCGCGGCGGCCAGGCCCACCCGGTCCAGGGCCAGGGCGATCCGCTCACGGGCGGTACGCCGGTCGGCCGAAGGGTCCGCCGCGTCGAAGCGGCGCAGGTTGGCCTCGCCGCTCAGATAGGGATAGAACGCGGGCCCCTCCACGACCGCCCCCACCCGGGGCAACGCCTCGGCCAGCCCGCCCGGCATGGGCACGCCCAGCAGCTCGCAGTCGCCGCCGGAAGGCGTGACCAGCCCGAGCAGCATCCGGATCGTGGTGGTCTTGCCCGAGCCGTTGGGCCCGAGGAATCCGAAGACCGAGCCGCGCGGCACGGCGAGGTCGAGGGAGTCCACGGCGACCTGCCCGCCGCGAAAGCGCTTGGTCAGCCCACGGGTGACGATCGCGTGCCCGCGCGCGGTGTCCTGGCCGGGGGACGGGGACGCCGCCTCGGGCGTCCCCCGGATCTCACCGCGCGGCCCCGCGGGCCCGGCCGCAGCCGGGTCCGCGACGTCGCGCTCCCCCGCCAGGAGCGGTGTCTCTCCTGGCGTCATGGTGCTCACTTCCGGCCGGCCGCCTCGTACAGCGCCTGCGGCCCGACCGCGCCGGCCAGCACCCGGCCGTCGTCGGTCAGCAGGACGGTGACCAGCTTGGTCTGGATCAGGCGCCCGTTGCCCCAGGCGCCGCTGACCGGCTTGGCCGCCGACAGCACGGCCTCCCCGAAACCGGCCACCTCGCTCCCGGCGCCGTCGCGCGGCTTCTCGGTGAGGTCGGAGGTCCGCAGCGGCGCGACGATCACGCTCGTCCACGCGCTGCCGTGAACGGTGACCTCGCCCGCGCCCGGGACGCGCGGACCGGCCTCCTTGGCCTCCTTGGACCCCTTGGCGTCCTTGCCCGCCTTCTCGTCACCGTGGCGCAGCCGCCCCAGCGCGTGGTCCTCGGCCTGCTCCACGTCCTTCTCGCCGATGGTCTCCTGCGTCACCTTCGCGCCCGCCGGCGGGGTGAACGTGAAGTTCTCCGGCGCGGGCGGGGTGAAGGTCACCGAGGTGTAGCCCGCCTCGAACGCCGGCTCGATCGAGTCCTTGGCGTAGATCTGGAAGCGCAGCGGCACGTAGTTCTCGCCGTCGAAGGCGATCCTGATCTCCTTGACCAGCGAATCGGGCGACTTGGGGGCGAACGTGAGCTGGTAGGCGGCGCGGTCGGCCACCTTCACGTCGTTGCTCACCCCCACCGCGGTGTGCTCGTCGATCGCGTCCAGCAACTGCGCCGACAGCGCCTGCGGCGTCAGGTCGGAGGGCATCCCCCGCCCGCCCAGCGAGTGCTTGCGGGCGCGCTCCTCGCCGCGCAGCAGGGAGTCGGCCACCTTCAGCCGGGTGGCCTTGTTGCCCCCGCTCTCATACAGCCAGAGCCGATCGCCGTTCTTGATCAGGTTGGTCTCGCTCATCCGGCCCAGCAGGGCGACCCGCTGGCGGTCGGCGCCGCCGTACCAGACCTTGAACTCGTGCGCTCCGGTCAGCAGCGACAGCGGCGAGGTGGGATCGGCGGACTGCGCCGGCATCGAGGGCAGGCCGAGGGAGGACGTCTGCAGGACGGTGCCGGACATCGGCGGGAACTGCCCCGACCGGGCGGCGCGCGCCGCCTCGGCGAGCAGTTGCGCCGCGGTGCGGTCGGGCAGGGCTGGAGAGCCCTGCACGGCCGCGATGACCGGCCCGGTGCCCACGGCCGCGGCGATCACGGCCACCGCGGCGATCGGCACACCCCACCTCACGGCACGACCCCGTGACTTGCGAGACTCCCTGGGCGGTCCCGTGTCGTGAACGTTGGACGACATCTCACTCCTTAACCGTATGTCGCCGGCCGCGGATGGGCGGCCGGTCACAACGAAGCCTGCGCGGTCGTCGCTGTGCCCAAGCTGAGACAGACTGAGAGGTGTCTCAGGCTGAGAAACCTCTCAGCGCTCTCAGCCCGGTCTCAGGCGCGTTGACCAGGATGGGAGGACACGTGCGGTTTCAGGAGGTCAGCGGATGCGGGTTCTCGTGGTCGAGGACGAGCGGCGGATGGCCGCCGCGCTCCAGCGGGGGCTATCGGCGGAGGGTTTCGCCGTGGACCTCGCGCACGACGGCGAGGACGGCCTGCACATGGCCAGGCAGGGCGAGTACGACGTGATCGTGCTCGACATCATGCTGCCGCGGATCTCCGGCTACAACGTCTGCAAGACGCTGCGCGCCGAGGAGAACTGGGTGCCGATCCTGATGCTCTCCGCCAAGGACGG
This sequence comes from Spongiactinospora sp. 9N601, assembly GCF_044326295.1. Classification (NCBI taxonomy): domain Bacteria; kingdom Bacillati; phylum Actinomycetota; class Actinomycetes; order Streptosporangiales; family Streptosporangiaceae; genus Spongiactinospora; species Spongiactinospora sp. 9N601. Next base: position 258,032 of record NZ_JBIRBB010000014.1, on the reverse strand, counting down.
CGAGTACGACTTGGCCGACGGCCTGGACCTCGGCGCGGACGACTACCTCACCAAGCCGTTCTCCTACGTGGTGCTGGTGGCCCGGCTGCGGGCGCTGCTGCGGCGTGGCGCGGGGCGGCGGCCCGCCGTGCTGCGGTCCGGTGACCTGGAGCTCGACCCGGCCAGCCGGCGGGTGGCCCGGGGGCGGACCGAGATCGAGCTGACGCCGCGGGAGTTCGCGCTGCTGGAGTTCCTGCTGCGCCGCCACGACGAGGTGGTCTCCAAGTCGGAGATCCTGGAGCACGTCTGGGACACCTTCGACACCGACCCCAACGTGGTGGAGGTGTACGTGGGCTACCTGCGCAGGAAGATCGACGCCCCGTTCGGCAGGAGCGCCCTGCAGACCGTGCGCGGCGCGGGCTACCGGCTGGTGGGCGATGGCGGCTGAGCCGGGCTCCGCCGGGCGCTGGTGGCGGCGTAAGAGCCTGCGCTTCCGCGTGACGGCCGCGGCGGCGGCGGTGCTCGCCCTGGCGCTCGCCATCTTCGCCTGGGTATTGCTCGGGCTGCTCGGCAGGTCGCTGACCGCCACCGTCGACGACTCGGCCCTGCAGCGCGCCAACCGGGTGCGCGCCGACGCCGACGCCGGGCGGCTGCCGCCCGAGCTGAGCAACCCCGACGGGACGCTCATCCAGGTCATCGAGCCGGGCGGCCGGGTGATGCACGCCACGGTCGGCACCGACCGGCTGGTACCGCTGCTCGGCCCCGCCGCCCGCGCCCAGGCGATCAGGTCCGACCAGGCCGGCGACCTGGACGGCGCGCCGTACGGCATCCCCGGGCGGCTGCGCGTGGTCGCGGTGTCCGCCGACCACGGCCGGGTGGTGATCGCCGCGCGCTCGATCGCCGAGGTGGAGAAGAGCCTGGCCGCCGCGACGCAGGTGCTGCTCTTCGGCACGCCGCTGCTGGTGATCCTGCTGGCCGCGGTGAGCTGGATGATCGTCGGCGGCACCCTGCGGCCGATCTCCTCGCTGCGCAGGGGCGCGGCCGAGATCTCCGGCACGGCCCGCTCCCGGCGGCTGCCGGTGCCCGAGGCCGACGACGAGGTGCACAGCCTGGCCATGACCCTGAACGACATGCTCGCCCGGCTGGAGGAGGCCGACACCCGGCAGCGGGCGCTGGTCTCCGACGCCGCCCACGAGCTGCGCAGCCCGCTGGCCAGCATCAGGCTGCAACTGGAGGTCGCGCTCGGGCACCCCGAGGGACAGGACTGGCGGGAGACCGCCGAGGGCGTGCTGGAGGACGCGATGCGCCTGTCCCGCCTGGCCGAGGACCTGCTCGCGCTGGCCCGGCTGGACGAGCGCGGCGGCATCCCGGCCCGCCGCGAGCCGGTGGACCTCGAAGGGCTGGTACGGCAGGGCGTCGAACGCTACGCCGACAGCCCGGTCACGGTCTCCTGCGCCGTCGTGGACGGCGGCCTGTCGGTCACCGGCGACGCGCTCGACCTGGGGCGGGTGCTGACCAACCTGGTGGACAACGCGGTACGGCACGCCCAGGCCGGGGTGGCGGTGGAGTTGCGCGCCGAGGGCACGGCGGCGCTGCTGACCGTCACCGACGACGGGCCCGGCATCCCCGATGCCGACAGGGAACGCGTCTTCGACCGCTTCACCCGGCTGGACACCGCGCGCAGCCGCGACGAGGGCGGCGCGGGGCTGGGACTGGCCATCGTCCGCGAGACCGTGCGGGCGCACGGCGGCAGCGTCCATCTGGAGTCCGCGGACGGCTCAGGGGACGACGCGGAGGGGCAGGGCCTGCGGGCGGTGGTACGGCTGCCGCTCACGACCGTCCCCACACTCTCGTCCCGGCCGGTTCCCGATGCCCGTGCGCCCGGCGGCCCGGTCAACGGGGCCGTACTGGAAAGTGCGAAGGATCAATGACGGGCGACGCGGTCCGGCTGTGCCGTCCGCCGCTCTACGCCGACCGGGAGACCGTCATCCCGGCGCGGAGCTCGCGCCCGGCGGTGCCGCCCCACCCGGCACCGGCTTCCTGTACTACTCGTGAGCGTTGGAACGCTCCCGCTGACTGGACGAGACGGCGGCGCTAGGCCGCGCTGCCCCCTTCGGCGAGCGCCAGAAAATCCTGGGCGATCAGCGGAAGGCGGCGACGGGCGTGCACGATGGCGATCACCCGCCGGACGGGTGGCTCCAACGAACGGATCACCAGCCCCGCTCGCAGGGCCTGCTCGGTCAGCCCGCGGTATCCGAGCAGGGAACCCACCCCCGCGCGGACATGGGCCATCGAACTGCCCCGTTCATCGGTCTCGGCGGCGGTCACCGGCCGCACGCCGTGCTTGGCGAACATCGCGTCGAACTCCCTGCGCCTGGCGCTGCCCCGCTTGGGGAGCACCAGCCGCATGCCGGTCAGCCGGGCCATCGGCACCGTGTCGGGGAGGTCGAGGCCAGGAGGGGAGATGAGCACGATCTCCTGGCGTTCCAGTGGGTGGCCGATCAGGTCGGCGGGGACCGGCAGGTCGGTCAGGCCAAGATCGGCCCGCTGGTCCCTGACGGCGCTCACCACGCCGTCACGTCCGTCACAGCGCACGATGTGCACGCGTACCGCGGGGTTCCGCTCGGCGTACGCGGGCAGGAGTCGCGTGGCGAGCGCCGGCTCCAGGCTCGGCGTCAGCGCGATCCGAAGGTCGGTGTCGGCCGAGCGGCCGTGCCCGGCCAGCGACTCGATCTCATGTACGGCGTCTAATGCCTCCTTCGCGAGTTTGACGACCCTGCGTCCCTGGGCCGTGACGACCACGCCACGACCGGAACGCGCGAACAACGTCATTCCGAGTTCACGCTCCAGGTCCCTGATCGCGCGGGAAAGCGCGGGTTGCGCGATGTACAGAGACCTGGCGGCGTCTGTCATGGTGCGGTGCTCCGCAGTCGCCACAACGTAGCGGAGCTGCTGCAGATTCATGCTTTGAAGCTAGGACACAGTGCCTTGATCGGTCCGCCACATTGCGGAGATCACCTCGCACGATTTCACTGAGTAACGGATCAGGCCGACATTCGTGACGGGTGATAAATCAGTATGCTTCTGCCCCAAATAAGGTAAAGGTCCGGCTGGTTTGTCGTGGTCAGGACAAACGGGGTAAGGGGAAGACAGCTTGGCAGTCAACGGACAGTATCCACCGCCACCACCCTCGTCCCCGCCGCCCCAGCAGCCCTTCCCCGCCTCAGGCGGCGACGATGACGGCCCGCACCGGCATACCCGCCTCTATGGCCCCGGCGACGCCCCCGACGCCCCTCCGCACCCCACCGCTCCCGGCCCGCCCCAAAGCGGCCCCACCCCCCACGGCCACCCGCCCGCCCCATACCCGGGCGATCCTCAGCGCTCCGGGCCCTACAGCGGCCAGGCGGCCCCTCCTCCGGCGGGCCGCCATGCCGACCCACACCACGGCGGCCCCATGGCCGGCCCGCCTCCCCATGGCGGCCCGGCGGCCGGTCCCTATGGCGCGGACGGTCACCCGGGCACGCCTTATCCGGCGGGCCGCGACCACCAGGGCCACCGGCGCGAGCCCGGCCATCCCGCCGCGCCGCCCGGGTACCCCCCGGCGGCCGGGCGGGGCGCGGGGCCTGGGTACCCACCGGCCACCCCGGGCTCCGGCCCTCCGCCGTCCACTCCCGGATACCCGCCCCCAGGAACCGGCCCGGCGCGCCCGCCGTACCCACCCGGCCCCGGCATGGCGGCCCACCCCACCCCACCCGACTCCGGCCATCCGGCCCCAAGGATCGATCCGACACACCCGCCCTACCCACCCGGCCCCGGCATGGCAACCCCTCCCACCCCACCCGACTCCGGCCATCGCGCCCCGAGAGTCGAGGCGGCGCGACCGCCGTCGCCGCCCGGGCCCGGCCACCGCTCCCCCATGGACTACCCGCCGCCGCCTCCGGGCGGCCCGTTCGCCGGCCATCCTCCGCATCCGCCGTTCGCACCACAGCAGCAGGCGCGAGAGCAACGGCCGTATCCGCCGCCGCCGAGGCGGCACGCCGGGCCGCCCGGCCGCCCGTACGGCGGGCCCGCCCATCCCCCGCCGCCCCGCTACCACCAGGGCGGGCGGCGCAAGGGCGGGAGCGGCGTGGCGGTGGTCATCGGGGTCCTCGGCGGCATCGCCGGCCTGTTCGTCGTGCTGGTCGTGATCGCCGCCGCGGTGAGCTCCTTCGCCGACAGGGACTGGACCTCCCCCATCGCCCTGCCCACCTACACGCCGCCCACCTTCGACGAGCCCGAACGCCCCACCGAGCCCAGCCGTACCGATGACCGGTCCGAGCCTCCGAACCGGCAAGATCAGGAAACGGACTCGACGGAATCGACGGACCCGGCCCAGCGCGCCCGCCCAACCCTGAACCGGTCGCTGCAGAACAACACCCTCTACCGCGCAGGCGGCCTGCCCGCGATCAACTGCCCCGGCGGCGGCGCGAGCATCTACAACCACGCCCAGCTCAAGGCGCTGATCCTCAAGACGTCACGGTGCATGGACCGGGTGTGGTCACAGGTCCTCACGAGGCAGGGCATCAGGTGGCACCGTCCCGGTTACGCCATCGCGGCCAGGAGCGGCCGGGGCGCCTGCGGCGACTACCCCTCCCCCGGCAGCATCGTGCCGTACTACTGCCCGCGCAACACCACGATCTACGCCTCCACCTCGGCGATGGCGCGCGGGTCCGGCAACTCCCAGGGGTACGGCCAGACGACGTCCTGGCACGGCGGGATCATCAGCATGATGGCCCACGAGTACGGCCACCATGTCCAGCACCTGTCCGGGCTGAGCGACTCATGGTGGACCAAGACCCTCGCCTCCACCAGCAACAGCGGCAAGCTGGCGCTGAGCCGCCGCTTCGAGTTGCAGGCCACCTGCTTCGCCGGGATGTTCATGCGGGCGGCCTCCGCCACATACCCGGTGCCGCCCTCGCGCCGCCGCGTTCTGTACTTCTTCCATTCCCGGGTGGGCGACTGGCCGGGCAGGCCCCGCGATCACGGGTCGCCACCGAACAACGGCAGGTGGTTCCGGCAGGGCTATGAGAAGAACAAGGCGTTCCAGTGCAACACGTGGCTGGCGCCGCCCAACACAACCTCGTAGATTAATGGGCTATTCATGAGTGGTTAGCCATCTGTCGGTGTTGTCCAGGTATGGGGCGTAGAATCCAGGACAATTCCCGGACAGCGGGGGACCAAGGACAGGTCTGGCCTGGTCAAGTATCCACCCGGACGATGACCCGGCCGCCCAGCCGGGCCGGTGGGGCCGGCCCAGATCACATGACGACGAGGGAGCGGTGTGACGATGCGCCATGGGCAGTCATCGGGGGATCCCGCGGACGACGGCGGGAAACGGCGCCCCCGGCGGCGACCTACCGGCGGACGGCAACGCGCACAGCGTCCCGCTCCCGGAGCCCAGCCCGGCGGGCAGGGCGAACCCCCGGAGACCGGCCAGTTCAGCATGCCCCCCGGGGCGCTCGACGAGAAGGACCACCGCCCCGGCCTGGGCGACCCGCCCCCTTCAGACGCGCCCGACACGGGCACCATGTGGGCGGTCGGGCGCGAAGAAGAGGGCGCACCCGGGCCCGGGCAGGGCGGCGACGGCCCACCGCGCCGCGGGGCGGGCGCCCGCCCCGTCGGCCCCGGCGAACCGACGGTCGCGGTCCGCCGCCCGTCGCGCGGCCCCGGCGGAGACGCCGAACACGAAGACCCCCGAAGGCGGGAGGGTCGCCATGCCCCCGGCACCGGATTCCCACCAGGACCAGGACACCCGGAAGGCGCCTACCCGGACGCCGGACGCGCGGGAGGGCCAGGCCACCCGGAAAGCACAGGTACGGCCGGGCCAGGCGGTAGAGGTACCAGAGCACGCGGCGCGGGACACGCGGACGCGGGCGGCGGTCTGGGAGCGGTAGGCCCGGGCACCCGACACGCCGCAGGGCACGGGCCACGCGCGGAGGCGGCGGGTGGGCCGATGGGAGCGCCTGGCGATGCCGGGCGGGCAGCAGGCCAGGGCGGTGCAGGCGGGAGGGGCACCGGGCCCTCTGGAGGCGGCGGGCGTACTGGTGGCAGAGGCCGCGGGGGCAGGAAAGGCCCCGGCGGCCCTGGGGGCAGAGGCCCCGCTCGCCCAGATGGGGCAGGTTCGGCGGGTGCCGGTGGTGCCGGGGGTAGAGGTTCAGCGGGCGGCGGCGGTGCCGGCGGGCGACGGGCCGGGGGCGGGCCGGAGTTCGCCAGACGGCTGAGCGCCGCGTCGATCGTCGGCTGGACCGCGTTGTCGGCCCTGGTGCCCGGTGCCGCGCACCTGCGGGCCGGGCGGCGGCGCACCGGTTACGTCCTGCTCGGCGCGTTCGGGCTGTTGCTGCTCAGTGCCGCCGTGATCGCGGTCGTCATCCTGAACAACGTCGGCCTGCTGCTCCGCGACAGCACCCTCCTGACCGCCACCGTCCTCGCCGTGGTCGGCGCGCTGCTGTGGTTCGTCCTGATCGTGACGTCCTACGTCAGCCTCAAGCCCGGCCGGCTGAACAGAGTCGGTCAGATCGCCTCCGGCATCGCCGTCGGCCTGCTGTGCATCGTGGTGGTCGCCCCCTTCGCGGTGGCCGCCAACACCGTGATCGCCGCCCGCAACACGGCCAACTTCATCTTCCCCTCCGGCACCCACCAGACCACCGCGCCGATCAAGCACGAGGACCCGTGGAACGGCCGGGACCGGGTGAACTTCCTGCTGGTGGGCGGGGACGCGGCGGGCAACCGTACCGGCGTGCGGACCGACAGCATGACGGTGGCCAGCGTGGACGTGAAGACCGGCAACACGGTCATGTTCAGTCTGCCGCGCAACATGCAGCACGTCCGCTTCCCGCCGCACAGCCCGCTCGGCAAGCGGTTCCCGAACGGTTTCTTCGCCGAGCTCCCCAACGGCGGCCTGCTGAACGAGGTGTGGCAGTTCGCCGAGGACAATCCGCAGGTCATGGGGGGCAAGCACCAGGGGCCCAGGGCGCTGAAGGACGCGATCGGGCACACGCTCGGCCTCAAGATCGACTACTATGCGCTGGTCAACATGTACGGCTTCGCCGACCTCGTGGACGCGATCGGCGGCCTGGACATCCGGGTCGAGCAGGACATCAAGTGGGGCGGCCTGTACGGCACCGCAGGAACCATCAAGGCGGGCTTTCGCAAGCTGTCCGGCGAGGAGGTCCTGTGGTACGGCCGTTCGCGGGTGAACAGCGATGACTTCTCCCGGATGGCCCGCCAGCGGTGCGTCATCGGGGCGTTCGCCAAGCAGGCCACCCCTGACGTCGTACTGGCCAACTTCAACAAGATCGCAGCCGCGACCAAGCGGCTGGCCAGCACCGACATCCCCCGCCCGCTGCTCGAACATCTGGCGGACCTGGCGCTCAAGGTGAAGAACGCCAAGATCACCAGCACGCAGTTCGTGCCGCCGGGGTTCTGGCCGGGGAACGTGGACTGGGTGAAGGTGCGCCGTACCGTGACGAGCGCGCTGCGCCAGTCCACGCGCGGCAACAGGCGGGCCCTGGCGGCGGACGTCACCGCCTCCCCCGGCGCGACCGGTACCGGCACCACCGGGCGGCCGACCACCGAGCCGCAGGCCAAGGGGCCGGGCCAGTCGCCCACCCCCGGTTCGCCGAAGAAGGACACCGGCGACAAGGACCTCGCCGAGGTCTGCGGGCTCTGACCCGCCCGGCGAAAGGCGAAGGACGAAAGGCGACGGCCCCCGTGCGCCACGCACGGGGGCCGAGCCGTTTCCGCAAAAGGTTCAGGAGGCGGCGGACACGCCCTTGCGCACTCTGGGCAGCAGCACGAACGCCCCCAGGTACACCACCGCGGCGATGATCAGCAGCCCCTGATAGCCGACCAGCAGCGCGAAGTACTCCAGGCAGCCGCCCACCATCGCGCCGAGCAGGTTGGCCCCGAAGGACGTCGTGCTGTCGGGGCTGTCGGCGAACCGCTTGGCGAACACCACGTTGGCCGCGAAGATCGGCAGGAAGGCGACCGCGACGGCGGCCACCGCGCGCAGCGGCACCGGCAGGCCGAGCAGCCAGGCGTTGGGGACGAGCCAGGCCAGCAGCAGCCCGGCGGCGAGCACGCCGTACATCACGGGCAGCGGCGGCATGCGGAAGCGCCGCGTCACCTCCACCGCGGCCAGGACCGCCACCAGCACGCCGGCGAAGACGATCGCGTTGACCACCCATGTGGTGCCGAACAGCAGCGCGAACCCGGTCACGCTCTTGGTCTCCAGCAGCAGGAAGCCGACGCCGAGCAGGAACAGGTCGCCGTAGGGGCGCATCCGCTCGTAGGGGCCCGCCACCACGCGCACGGCCAGCAGGCTGACGATGAGGATGAGCGAGAGCGTGATGATGTAGATCGGCGGGATCGTGCGGTCCTTCAGGTAGAGGAAGGGCCGGTCGTCGGGGCTCGGCTCCGGGGTACCGGGGGGCGCTCCGGCCCACTCGGCGGGCCCGCACACCTGCGCGTCGCGGGTGACGCCCGCGGTGATCACCGCCTGCTGCCCGGCCTCGGTCACCACGTCCACGCACGGCGTGTGGCCGAAGGCCGCCTGCATGGTGGCGGCGAGCCGGTCGACCAGCCAGCGTTCGCGGTAGTAGTTGTACATGGAGAACGTGCCGCCCGGCTTGAGCTGGGCGCGCGCGGCCTGCATGGCCTCCTGGGTGAACAGGTAGCTCTCCAGCCGCAGCGAGCTGGCCCCGGAGACGAGGGTGAGCGAGTCGGGCAGGGCGAACAAGATCAGGTCGTACTTCTTACCGGTCTGCTCCAGGAAGGCCCGCCCGTCGGTGACGTGGGTGGTGACCCGGGGGTCGGCGTAGGGCCGGTCGGGGTGGCGGTCGCCGAGCCCGCGCAGTTGCGGGTCGATCTCCACCGCGTCGACGTGCTTGGCGCCCTTGCTGAGCGCGATGGCCACGTCGGTGCCGCTGCCCGCGCCCACGATCAGCACGTCGTCCAGGGACCGCTTGGCCTGGCGTTCGTACGGCAGGGCGTACTGGCGCTCCAGTTCCAGCCGCTGGGCGGCGGGCACGGCCTGCTGGTGCGGGATGCCGTTGACCTGAATGTCGGTCACCCGGGTGCCGCCGTAGTCGCTGTCCTTGGTGGTCACCTTGTAGTACGGCGACCACAGCGCGCCCGCCGTCAGGGTCTCCGAGGCGAGCGCGCCGACCACGATCAGCGACGGCAGCACGACCAGGATCTTGCCGGGCAGGCCGGGCGGCCACAGCAGCGCGGCGTAGGCCACGGCGGCGATCGTGCCCCATACGACGGGCGGCGCGGAAAGGAAGGACAGCGCGGTGAACAGCGCGATGCCGGTGAGGCTGCCGATCAGGTCGTAGCGGTAGGCCTCCAGCCTGGACAGCTCGGGGAAGCACCGCCCGACGAGTTCGGCGGGCCCCATCAGGATGACGGCGGCGGCGCAGAAGATCACCGGCAGGATCAGCCACGGTGGCGGGCCGGTGGTGCCGAGGCTCGTCCAGTACAGGACGCCCTCAGTGTTGCGGTCCACGGTGACCGGGTACAGCAGGATGATCAGTACCAGGGCGGCGAGCGTGATCGGCGAGTAGTACGGCAGGCGCTTGGTCCTGCCCACTCGCAGGAACCCGAGCCCGATCCCGAGGAACGAACCGAGCAGCACGAAGTTGGTGAAGTAGCTGAGGTGAACGATGTTGGAGCCGGTCCACCTGATCAGCGCCAGCTCCAGGAAGAGCATGAAGGCGCTTGCCAGGATGAGCCTCGGCCGCACAGGCAGCCAATGCGCGGACCGGTCGGGAGATTCAGGCGTGGATGGCGCCTTGGCCGGTGCGGTCATGCCGGCCACGGTAGTGAACTCGAGCAGCTTCGCGCGAGCGCCCGCACCGGATCTGATCATCTTTTGCCCGTTCGCACTCAAAGTGATCAGTTGCGCGGCAGCGCGATGGTGAAGGCCGCGCCCTTGCCCGGCGCGGTGCTCAGTGCGATGCGCCCGCCGTGGGCGGTCACGATCGACCGGGCGATGGCCAGGCCCAGCCCGGCCCCGCCGCCCCGTTCCCGGCCCCGGGAGCCGTCCACCCGGTAGAAGCGGTCGAAGACCCGGGCCGCCTGCTCGCTTGTCAGTCCGGGGCCCTCGTCCTCGATCACCAGCAGCGCCTCGCCGCCGCGCGTCCCGACCCCGACGCGCACCGCGGTGCCCGCGGGGGTGTGCGCCACCGCGTTGCCCACCAGGTTGGCCATCACCTGGCGGAGCCTGGCCTCGTCGCCGAGCACGGGGGCACCGGACGGGGCGGACCGGTGGTCCACCCCGGTCAGCCGGATCGGCCGCGACGGATCGAGCGCCCGCAGGTCCTGCCGGGCGTCGGCGGCCAGTGTGCGCAGGTCCATCGGGGCCAGGTCCATCGGCGGCGCGGCGTCGCCCTCGTCCAGCCGGGCGAGCAGCAGCAGGTCCTCGACCAGGGCGGCCAGGCGGCCCGACTCGCTGTGGATGCGGGCCATGGTGGTGTCCACGTCGTGCGGGCCGGTCAGGCCGCCCATCCGGTACAGCTCGGAGAACCCCCTGATGCCGAACAACGGGGTGCGCAGCTCGTGGCTGACGTCGGCGACGAACCGGCGCATCCGCGCCTGCGACTCCTCCCGGGCCGCGAACGCCTGCTCGATCTGCCCCAGCATGCCGTTCAGGGCGGCGGACAGCCGGCCCACCTCGGTACGCGGCGGCATGTTCTCCGGGACGCGTCTGGCGAGGTCTCCGGCGGCGATGGCGGCGGCGGTCTCCTCGATCCGGCGCAGCGGGGCGAGCCCGGCCCGCATCGCGTACCAGCCCGCGGCGGTCAGCACCGCGAGCAGCCCGAGCCCGGTCAGTACGCACACGACAGTGAGCCGGGCGACGGTGGACTCCACCCCGCTCAGCGACGCGGCCATCACGATGCCCGTGCCCGGCTCGGGGGGCGCGGCACCCTCCGGAATCTGCTCGTCGACGCGAGGCAGCGCGATCACCCGCCAGGCGGTCTCGCCGTCGCCGCCCGTCACGCCGAACGGCTCGCCGCCGCGCGCGGCCACGGCCGCCGCGTCCAGTCTGGGCAGCGCGGGCAGGCCGTCGGCCGGCGGCGTGGTCCGCCAGCCGGCCCGCTCCACGGCTCCGGCGGGGGTCAGGTAGGCCGCGTAAAGGCCGTCCAGCAGGTCGAACTCACCGGCCAGGGCCCGCATCGCGCCCACCGCGTCACCGGACGTGGCCGGCGGCAGCAGCCGGGGCGAGAGCCGGGCGAACAACTGCGCCAGCGGGCGCATCTGCTGATCCACCCGGCCGACCAGGTGCGACTTGAGCATGCTCACCACCACGGCCGAACTGACCGCGAGGCCCACGAGCAGCAGGCCCATCGCGATCGCCAGCAACCGCGCCCGCAACGAGATCCTGGTCGTCATGGGCGGGCTCCTATCGGGGGCGGCGCAGCACGTAGCCGACGCCGTGCACGGTGTGGATCAGCTTCGGCTCCCCGCCGTCGATCTTGCGGCGCAGGTAGCTGACGTAGGTGTCCACGATGCTGGCGTCACCGTTGAAGTCGTAGTGCCAGACGTGGTCCAGGATCTGGGCCTTGGACACCACCCGCCCCGCGTTGAGCGCGAGGTAGTGCAGCAGCCGGAACTCCGTCGGGGACAGGCGGACCGGCTCGCCGGCCCGCAGCGCCTGGTGGCCCTCGGGGTCGACTTCGAGGTCGGCCACCACCAGGACGCCATCCGCCCGCCCGCCGCCGGTGCGGCGCAGCACGGCGCGGATGCGGGCGATCAGCTCCTCCAGGTCGAAGGGTTTGGTGACGTAGTCGTCGCCGCCCAGCGTCAGGCCGTTGATCTTGTCGGCCGGGGAGTCGCGGGCGGTCAGGAACAGCACGGGGACCTGGCCGCGCGCGCCCCGGCCGGCGACCGAGCGCAGCCGCCTGACCACCTCGAAGCCGTCCATGTCGGGCAGCATCACATCGAGCAGCACCAGGTCGGGAGGGTCCTCGCGGGCCGCGCGCACGGCCTGCTCGCCGGTCGCGGCCGAGGTCACCGTGAAGCCGGCGAACCGCAGGGTCGCCGAGAGCAGTTCGCGGACGGTCGGCTCGTCGTCCACCACGAGCAGCCGCTCGCCCGCCCCGGTGATGTGTCCCGTCACCGCCTGGTCACCCGCCATCCCGCCGCCCGCCGTGCTTGTCAGGATATGACCCCGCTCACCGTGCCCGCCCCGGGCACTGGGACCAGGCTGCACGACCGCACTGAGCGATTCCGCAGTGGATCTGGGAGCTTCCTGTGAGGCGGCGGGCGGCGGCGGGCCGGGCGGGTTCGATGGGTTCGACGGGTGTGCGGAAAAGATCCTTTAAGCTCTTGATGCCGTGCCTGACGCGATGAGGGGAAGTTTCAGCACATGCGGGAGCGTGTCCGCGCGACCGTCGAGTCGACCGGGTTCCAGCGGTTCATCACGGCGGTGATCGTGGTCAACGCCGCGACACTGGGACTGGAGACCTCGCCGTCCGTGGTCCACGCCTACGGGCCCGTGCTCGCCTTCATCGACCACATGGCCCTCTACCTGTTCGTGGCCGAACTGCTGGCCAAGCTGTACGCCCAGGGCCCGGCCTTCTTCCGCGATCCGTGGAACCTGTTCGACACCGCGATCGTGGGGGTCTCGCTGCTGCCCACGGCGGGCGGCCTTTCGGTGCTGCGCGCCCTGCGGGTGCTGCGCGTGCTCCGGCTGATCTCGACCGTGCCGAGCCTGCGCCGGGTGGTGTCGGCGCTGCTGACCGCGGTGCCGGGGATGACCTCGATCGTGGCGCTGCTGTCGCTGGTGCTCTACGTGGCGGCGGTGATGGGCACCAAGCTGTACGGCGCGACCGCCCCGGAGTACTTCGGCTCGCTGCCCACCTCGCTGTTCACCCTCTTCCAGATGATGACCGGCGACGCCTGGTCCGACATCGGCAGGGAGGTCATGGCCCGGCACCCCTCGGCCTGGATCTTCTTCGTGGTGTTCATGCTGACCTGCACGTTCGTGGTGCTCAACCTGTTCATCGCGGTGGTCGTGCGGGCGATGGACGACGACGATGACGCCCACGACCGCCTCGGCCGGACGGTGCTCGCGGAGCTGGCCGCCGTCCGCGCCGAGCTGGCCGTGCTCCGCGAGGCCGTACCGGGCAAGGAGAGCGCGACGGCTCAGCGGGAGTAGTGCTCCACGACCAGCCGTTCGTCCACCGGGATGCGCACCTGCTCCCGCTCGGGCCTGCTGAGCAGCGTGAAGCGCAGCTCACCGTGGTCCACGGCCAGGTAGGGGGCGCTCACCTCGTCGGCGTGCACGCCTTCGGCCGCCGCCACGAACGGCTGCCTGCCCCGCGAGCGCGGCCGGACGCCGATGACCTGGCCGGGCTTGACCAGGTAGCTGGGGATGTCCACCTTGCGGCCGTCCACCGTGATATGGCCGTGTGTGATGTACTGCCGCGCGGCGTAGATCGACGGGGCGAACCCGGCGCGCAGCACCAGGGAGGCCAGGCGCGACTCCAGCAGGACGACGAGCTCGGCGCCCGACCGGCCCGGCTTGCGCTGCGCCGCCTCCCAGTATCTGCGCATCTGCTTCTCCGAGACGTCGTAGTACCACCTCAGCTTCTGCTTCTCCATCAGGCGCAGGCCGTAGTCGCCGGTGTTGCGGCGGCTGGTCTTTCGGCCGTGCTCGCCCGGCGGGTAGGGGCGGTCCTCGAAGTAACGCACCGCCTTCTTGGTCAGCGGCACGCCCGCGCGGCGGGACAACCTCACTTTGGGGCCGGTGTAGCGCACGATCACCTCACTGTGCTTAGGTAAACCTTAATTAGGTAAGCCTAACCTTAGCAGTGTCGTCAGATCGAGGCGAAGGAGAACGGTCGTGCAGCGACCCGTTGCAGCAGCGCCCATTCCCGAACGCGTCCGCACGCTGGCCGCGGGGGCCGCGCCCACCCACGTCTCCGTGGTGTCGTCGCCGCGCCCGGCCGTGCCGGCCAGGGGCGGCGTGGACCCCGAGGGCCGCCCGGTGCTGCTGGTCACGCCGGGGCACCCGCTGGCCGGCCTGCCCGAACAGACGGTGGTCACCGTGGACCTCATCGCCTGCCGCGACCTCGGCGGCCGGCGCTGCACGCGCGGCATGCTGAAGGTCCGCGGCTGGCTGGAGCCGGTCCCGGCGCACGAGGCGCGCCGCTCCGCCGTCGCGGTCGCCGAGCACTGCCCCGACGAGCTGCTGTTCCAGGCCGTGGAGGAACCGGGCGAGGCGGCGAGGCTGCTCCGGGTCGACGTCGGGCAGGTCATCTACCTGGCCGGGATGGAGTCGGGGGTGCTGGAGGCCGAGGACTACCTGTCGGCCGGGCCCGACCCGTGCCACGAGAGCGCCGAGCGGATGATCGAGCACGTCAACGCCTGCCACCGCGAGCAGCTCACGCTGGCCGTACGCCACCTGGCCGGGGCGCTGTCCGCGCCGGACGTGTGGCTGTGGGAGCTGGATCGGTACGGGGCCACCGTGCGGGCCGGGCTGGACGACCCCGAACTGCTGCGCCTGCCGTGGTCGCGGCCCGCCACGAACGCCCGCGAACTCGAACAGGCGCTGCACTGCCTGATCCAGCACGCCGAGGCGTAGCCCGCGGACGGCCTGTCAGAAGACGGTGACCCGGGGCTCGGCCGACAGGGAGGCGTCCACCGCCTCGGGCGCGAGGATGTTGGCCAGCACCATCAGCGCGCACCCGGTGACACCCGCGCCCGGGCCGAGCCTGCTCGGCTCGATGCGCAGGTTTCGGGTGGCCAGGGCGGTGGACCTGCGATAGACGACCTCGCGCACCCCTGACACCAGCGGCTGGAAGGTCTCGGCCAGGTCGCCGCCGAGCACCACGACGGCCGGGTTGAGCAGGTTGACCGCGCTGGCCACGACCTCGCCGAGCTTGCGCGCCGCGTCGCGGATGACCGCCATGGTCTCCGCGTCGCCCGCGCGCACCAGGGCCACCACGTCGGCCAGCCCGGAGACCTGACGCCCGCGCTCGCGCAGCACGCGCAGCATCGCCGTGGCGCTGGCCACCGAGTCCAGGCAGTCGACGCTGCCGCAGCGGCACAGCACTCCCCCGCCGTCGCGTACCGGGATGTGCCCGATCTCGCCCGCCGCGCCCAGCGCCCCGCGCATGATCTGGCCGCCGGAGATCACCCCGGCGCCGATGCGGGTGGAGACCTTGACGAACAGCAGGTCGTCCACCTCGCCGCGGTAGGCCGCGTGGTGCTCGCCGATGGCGATCACGTTGACGTCGTTGTCCACGAACACCGGGACCGGGAACCGCTCGGCGATGATCGGCGGGATCACCAGGCCGGTCCAGCTCGCCATCACGCGCACGCTCTCGGTACGGCCGGCGGCGAACTCCACCGTGGCCGGCACCCCCAGGCCGACGCCGCGCACCTGGGCGGCGGGCCGGTCGGCGAGCAGGCTCTCCCAGGTGTCCATCAGCAGCGGGAGCACGACGTCCGGCCCGCGCTCCACGTCGATCGTCACCTCCGCGGTGGACAGCGCCGTGCCGGCGAGGTCGCAGACGGCGATCTGAGTACGGCCGGCGCCCAGCGAGGCGACCAGCACCACCCCGCCCTGGGCGTTGAACGCCAGCCGGGCGGGCGGACGCCCGCCCGTCGAGGGCCCTTCGGTGTCCTCCACCACCAGGCCGCGGTCGAGCAACTCGCTCACCCGCAGCGCCACGGCGGGCCGGGACAACCCGGTCACCCTGCCGATCTCCGCGCGGGTGACGGCCTCACCGGCGCGGATGAGGTGCAGCACGTCGCCGCTGGAGGCGAGCGGAGCGGCGGAACGTCGGACCATCGACCAAGTGAATCACACCCTCTTATGGAATGAGAAGTAACCACTTATTCATCTCGAATGACAAAACTCGGCTTGTCTGGAGCGGAAGATGTGGCTAGTGTCCGATCTGTCCCCGTCCAGGTAGATCATCGGAGCCTCCGTCGTGAACCCCTCGCCAACCCCCGCCGCCCAGCGCGCGACCCCGCATGA
Organism: Spongiactinospora sp. 9N601; assembly: GCF_044326295.1. Taxonomy (NCBI): domain Bacteria; kingdom Bacillati; phylum Actinomycetota; class Actinomycetes; order Streptosporangiales; family Streptosporangiaceae; genus Spongiactinospora; species Spongiactinospora sp. 9N601. Next base: position 242,026 of record NZ_JBIRBB010000014.1, on the reverse strand, counting down.
CGCGGACCTCGTCGTGTTCGGCGGCACCGGCGACCTGTCCATGCGCAAGCTGCTGCCCGCCCTCTATCACTGCGACCGCGACGGCCGCCTGGCGCCGCAGACCAGGATCATCGCCCTTTCCCGCGGCGGCCTGACCGACGACGACCTGCGCGGCAAGGTGGACGCCCAGGTCCGCGCGGCCGTACCGGAGGGCGATGACCCCGCGGTGTGGCAGCGGTTCCTGGCGCGGCTGCGGCATGTGCCGGTGGACGTCCACGACGACGGGGCCGCGCACGAAGGGTGGCGGGAACTGGCCGGCCTGCTCGCCGGGAACGAGGACCGCGACCGGATCTTCTACCTGGCCAGCCCGCCGATGACCTTCGGGCCGTTCTGCCGCCATGTACAACGGGCCGGCCTGGTCACCCCGCGCTCCCGGGTCGTGCTGGAAAAGCCGCTCGGCCGCGACCTGGCCAGCGCCCGGCAGATCAACGACGAGGTGGGCGCCATCTTCGCCGAGTCGCAGATCTACCGGATCGATCACTACCTGGGCAAGGAGACCGTGCAGAACCTGCTGGTGCTGCGCTTCGCCAACGCCTTCCTGGAACCGATCTGGAACTCGCTGTGGATCGACCACGTCCAGATCAGCGTGACCGAGACGGTCGGCACGCCCGGCCGGCGCGGCTACTACGACCAGGCCGGGGCGCTGCGCGACATGGTGCAGAACCACCTGCTGCAACTGCTGTGCCTGGTGGCCATGGAACCTCCGGCGCGCAACGACCGCGAGTCCATCCGCGACGAGAAGCTCAAGGTCCTCCAGGCGCTGCGGCCGATCAGCGGGTCGGAGGCGGACCGGTTCACCGTGCGCGGGCAGTACGCCGAGGCCCCCGGCATGCCCGGTTACCTCGACGAACCCGACCGCTCCCCGCCCACCGACGCCTCCTACCGGGTGGAGACCTTCACCGCGATCAGGGCCGAGGTGAAGAACTGGCGCTGGGCCGGAGTCCCCTTCTACCTGCGCACCGGCAAGCGGCTGCCGAGCCGCCGCTCGGAGATCGTCGTGCAGTTCAAGGACGTGCCGCACTCCATCTACCCCGGCGGCTCGCCCAACCGGCTGGTGCTGCGGCTACAGCCGAGCGAGGGCATCGACCTGCACATCATGGCCAAGGAGCCGGGCGCGGGCGAGGTCACCCTGCGGCCGGTGCCGCTCGGGCTGAGCTTCGCGCGCACCTTCGGCACCCGCGTGCCCGACGCCTACGAGCGGCTGCTGATGGACGTCATGGACGGCAACCCCACCCTGTTCATGCGCCGCGACGAGGTGGAGGCCGCCTGGCGGTGGATCGATCCGATCCTGGCCACCTGGGAGTCGGCGGGGACGCCGCCCGAGCCGTACCCGGCGGGCAGCGCGGGCCCGCCCTCCGCGCACGAACTGCTCGGCCGCAGCGGCCGTGCCTGGCACGAGGAGGAGCCGGCATGAACCGGATCGTCGAAGAGGTGACCGACGGGATCCGCGAGCGCAGCCGGGCGAGCCGGGCGGCGTACCTGCGGCGGGTGGACGCCGCCGGGCGGGAGGCCGGGGAGCGGGGCCCGGCGCGCACCACGCTGGGCTGCGCCAACCTGGCGCACGGGTTCGCGGCCAGCCCGGCCGCCGACAAGCTCGCCCTGCGCGGCTCGGTCAAGCCCGGCGTGGCCATCGTGACCAGCTACAACGACATGCTGTCCGCGCACCAGCCGTATGAGACCTACCCGGCCGAGCTGAAGGCGGCGGTGCGGGCGGCGGGGGGCGTGGCGCAGGTCGCCGGCGGCGTCCCGGCCATGTGCGACGGCATCACCCAGGGCCGCGCGGGCATGGAACTGTCCCTGTACAGCCGCGAGGTCATCGCGATGGCCACGGCGATCGCGCTGTCGCACGACATGTTCGACGCGGCTCTGCTGCTGGGCGTGTGCGACAAGATCGTCCCCGGCCTGCTGATCGGCGCGCTGCACTTCGGGCACCTGCCCGCCCTGTTCGTCCCGGCCGGGCCGATGACCTCCGGCCTGCCCAACAAGACCAAGGCCCGGGCCAGGCAACTGTTCGCGGAGGGCAGGATCGGCCGGGGCGAGATGCTGGACGCCGAGGCGAAGTCCTACCACTCCCCCGGCACCTGCACCTTCTACGGCACCGCCAACTCCAACCAGGTGGTCGTGGAGGTCATGGGGCTGCACCTGCCGGGCGCGACGTTCGTCAACCCGCACACCGAGCTGCGCCACGCGCTCACCGAGGCGGCCGGGCGCAGGGCGGTCGAGCTGACCGCGCACGGGCCGGAGTACACCCCGGTCGGGCACGTGGTGGACGAGCGGGCCGTGGTCAACGGGGTCGTGGCGCTGCTGGCCACCGGCGGGTCGACCAACCACACCATGCACCTGGTGGCGATCGCCGCGGCGGCCGGGATCGACCTGCGGTGGGACGACTTCGCCGCGCTGTCGGCGGCGGTGCCGCTGCTGACCAGGATCTACCCCAACGGCCAGGCCGACGTGAACCACTTCCAGGCGGCGGGCGGCATGCGGGTGCTGATCGGCGAGCTGCTGGACGCCGGGCTGCTGCACGAGGACGTGCTCACCGTGGCCGGGCGCGGGCTCGGCCACTACCGCTGCGCGCCGGAGCTGAAGGAGGGGACGCCGGTCTGGCAGGAGCAGGCCGGCGGCAGCGGCGACCTGGACGTGCTGCGCCCGGTCGCCGACCCCTTCTCCGCCGACGGCGGCATCCACATGCTTTCGGGCAACCTGGGCCGGGCGGTGAGCAAGGTCTCGGCCGTCAAGCCGGAGCACCAGGTGGTGGAGGCCCCGGCATTGGTCTTCGACGACCAGCTCGACCTGCTGGCCGCGTTCGAGGCGGGCGAGCTGGACGGGCGGGATTTCGTCGCGGTGATCCGCTACCAGGGCCCGGCCGCCAACGGCATGCCCGAGCTGCACAAGCTGACCCCGCCGATGGCGGTGCTGCTGGACCGGGGCCGGCGGGTGGCCATCGTCACCGACGGCCGCATGTCGGGGGCGTCGGGCAAGGTGCCCTCGGCGATCCACCTGTCGCCGGAGGCGGCCAAGGGCGGGCCGATCGCACTGGTGCGCGACGGCGACATGATCCGGCTGGACGCGGCGGGCGGCGCGCTGGAGCTGCTGGTGCCGCAGGAGGAACTGGCCCGGCGTACGCCGCAGGGCGCGCCGCCCTCCGACGAGCAGTGGTCGGGCACCGGAAGAGAGCTGTTCACCGCCTTCCGTCGTACGGCGGGGCCCGCCGAGCGTGGCGCGGGTATCTTCGCCATGAACGGCGTCTACGGTGTGAACGGCGAGGGCTTGTGACCGAATTCGCATATCCATGGCTGGTGGCCGACATCGGCGGCACCAACGCCCGCTTCGGGCTCGTCACCGAGCCCGGCGGGCATCCCTGTCACGTGGCGGTGCTGCCGGTGGCGGAGTACGACGACATGCCCGCGGCGGTGGCCGACTATCTGGCCGGCCACGCGGGCGGTCTCCTGCCCGCCGCAGCGTGCTTCGCCATCGCCGGCCCGGTGGACGGCGACCTTTACCATCTGACGAACGCCGGGTGGGCCGGTTCGGTGCGCGACGTCGGCATCCGGGACATCACGCTGCTCAACGACTTCGAGGCGCTGGCCCTCTCGCTGCCGCACCTGGGGAAGGCCGATCTGGTCCCGCTGGGCGGCCCGGCGCCGCCCGGCCCGCGGCCGGGGTCGGTGAAGGCGGTGCTCGGGCCGGGCACCGGGCTCGGGGTGGCCGGGCTGGTGCCCGCCGGTCAGGGCTGGGTGCCGGTCGCGTGCGAGGGCGGCCACGTCACCCCGCCGGTGGTGACCGAACGGGAGACGGCGGTGGTCGCGGCGCTGCGCGCCGAGGGGGCGACCTACCTTGACGCGGAGGAGCTGCTGTCCGGCCCCGGGCTGACCCGGCTGCACCATGGGCTCGCGCTGGTGGACGGCGTGCGCGCCGACCGGCTACCGGCCGCCGAGATCGTCACGCGGGCCGACGCCGACCGGCTGTGCGGGGAGACCCTGGAGGTGTTCTGCGCCCTGCTGGGCAGTTTCGCCGGCAACGTGGCGCTGACCTTGGGCGCGCGGGGCGGGGTGTACCTGGGCGGCGGGGTGCTGCCGCGGATCGTCGCGCGGGTGCGCGCGAGTGAGTTCCGGGCGAGGTTCGAGGACGCGCCGCCGCTCGGCGACTATCTCCGCGACATTCCCACCAGCCTGATCGTGGACGCCCAGCCCGCCCTCACCGGGGCGGCGGCGTGGCTGGTCCAGCGATCAGGAAGAATAGTACGTTAGGGATATTGGAGGAGAATCGGATGAGTGTGCTCGACCTCGCCCCCGTGGTGCCCGTCGTGGTGATCGACGACGTGGACACCGCGGTGCCGCTGGCCCGCGCCCTGGTCGCGGGGGGCCTGCCGGCCATCGAGGTGACCCTGCGCACCGACGCCGCCCTTTCGGCCATCGCCCGCATCGCGGCCGAGGTGCCGGACGCGGTGGTCGGCGCGGGGACCGTGCGCACCTCCGCCGACGTGGACGCCTCGGTACGGGCCGGGGCGAAGTTCCTGGTCAGCCCCGGTGCCCCGGCCGCACTGGCCGCCGCGATGGCGGCGAGCGGCATCCCGTTCCTGCCGGGCGCCGCGACGGCGACCGAGGTCCTGGCGCTGGCCGAGCGCGGCGTGAAGGAGATGAAGTTCTTCCCGGCCGAAGCGGCGGGCGGCGTGCCGTACCTCTCGGCCCTGGCCGGGCCGCTGCCGGACGTGCGGTTCTGCCCGACCGGCGGCATCCGCCCGGCCAACGCCCCGGATTACCTGGCGCTGCCGAACGTGGGCTGTGTCGGCGGCACCTGGCTGACCCCCGCGGACGCGCTGGCCTCCGGCGACTACACGCGCATCGAGAAGCTGGCCGTGGAGGCCGCCGCGTTGCGCTGAGATCACCGAGACGACGTCGGCGGCCCCCTTCCTCCCTCGGCTCGCCGGCGGCCATGACGGCACCGTGACCCGGTGCCGCGATCATGGGATCGACGGCCCGTGGCGCCGCACCCGGCGCCACGGGCCTACTCATGCCCGGCCGGCGGGCGAGGTCGGTCCGGGGTCAGCGGGCGTGGCCCGAGCCCCAGGCCCAGGCCGCGATGCCCACCCGGTTGGCCGCGCCCAGCTTGCGCTGCAACGTTGGCCACGTGGGTCTTGACCGTGCCGGGGCTGATGGACAGTTCGGCGGCGATCTCGGGGTTGGTACGGCCGTGCGCGACCAGCCGGGCGACCTCCGCCTCCCTGCCGGTGAGCGGTTCGGCGGGCGGCCGGAGGTCGCGCAACTCGCGCAGCAGGCGCACGGTGACCTGCGGGCTGATCAAGGTGTCGCCCGCCATCGCCGCCCTGATCGCCTCGGCCGGCAGCGCGGGCCGGACCGTTTCAGCAGGAAGCCGCAGGCCCCGTCGCGCAGCGCGGTACGGACGTACTCGTCCAGGTCGAAGGTGGTCACCACGATGACCCGCGGCTGCCCCGCGAGGCGTCTGGTCACCTCCAGGCCGTCCAGTCCGGGCATGCGGATGTCGGCGAGCACCACGTCGGGCCGCAGGTGACGGGCCAGCTCCAACGGCCCGTGTGCCGTCGGCCGCCTCCCCCACCACGGTCATGTCGGGTTGCGCGGCGAGGATCATCCGGAACCCGATCCGCACGTCCTCCTGGTCGTCGGCGATCAGCAGCCTGATGGTCACCTGGTCCCTCCCGAGGGCAGTACCGCCTCGACCCGCCACCCGCCCGGCGCGGGCCCCGCCGACAGCGAGCCGCCGAGCACCGACACCCGCTCGGCCAGACCGAAGCCGCCGCGCCCGGACGCCTCCGAACGGCCGCCGCCGTCGTCGGTCACCCGGACCCGCACCGCCGAGCCGCCCGCGCGGGCGACCTCGACCTCCACCCGTTCCGCGCCGGGGGCGTGCCTGCGGGCATTGGTCAGGGCCTCGGTGACCAGGCGGTAGATCGTGGCGGACACCTCACGGGAGACCTCCCCGGCCAGGCCGGGGTCGATCCTCAGGCTGACCTCGGCCGGCGAGTAGTCCGCGGCGAGCCGGGCCAGGCCGTCCAGACCGGGCAGCGCGCCCCCGGCGGCCTCGCCGGCCGCAGGGTGCCGGTCGCGCTGCCGGTGGCGCTCGGCGGCGCGATGTGCGGCGTGCTGCTGACCTCGGTGGGCAGCGTCGTGGCGATGACCGGCTGGAACGATCCGGCCTCCTGGCTGCTCAGCCCGATGACCTACTGGCCGCTGTGGGCGGTCGCGCTCGGCGCGGCGACCCTCGCCTACCGGCTGCGCAGGCGCGGTGCCTGCCGGGCCTGCGGCCTCAGCGGTTGACCAGGGGGCCGGAGCCGGTGGAGCCGCGGACCACGAGTTCGGGCTGGAAGAGGAGCTCGGCGTGTTTGGGCGGCGCTCCGTTGATGCCTTCGAGCAGGGTCTCGACGGCCGCCGCCGCCATCGCGCCGATCGGCTTCCTGATCGTGGTCAGCGGCGGGTCGGTGAAGGCGATCAGCGGGGAGTCGTCGAAGCCGACCACCGAGACGTCGACGGGGACCCGCAGCCCGCGCTCCCGGCAGGCGCGTACCGCGCCGAGCGCCATCAGGTCGCTGGCGCACACGATGCCCGTGCAACCGCGTTCCAGCAAGGTGCCCGCCGCGGCCTGGCCGCCCTCGGCGGTGAACAGCGAATGGCAGATCAGGGCCTCGACGTCGATGGCGCCGAGCAGCCGGGACATGGCCCGCCGGAACCCCTCGATCTTGCGCATCACCGGCACGAACCTGCGCGGCCCCACGGCCAGCCCCACCCGCTCGTGGCCCAGGTCGACCAGGTGCTGCACGGCGAGGGCCGCCGAGAGCCGGTCGTCCGGCGAGATGAAGGGGGCCTCGACCTCTTCGCTGTATCCGTCCACCAGCACGATCGGCGTGCCCCGCTCGACGAGCCGAATGTAGCGCTCCATACGCGCGGTGGTGTCGGCGTGCGGCCCCGCGACGAACACGATGCCGCTCACCCCCCGGTCCAGCAGCAGGTCGGCGAACTCGTCCTCGGGCGCTCCGCCGGGCAGGCGGGTGCACAGCACGGGCGCGAGGCCGTGCTGGACGAGGGACCTTTCCACGGCCTGGGCGAACGCCGGGAAGATGGGGTTGTCCAACTCGGGGGTGACCAGCCCGACCAGCCCGCTGCCACGGTGGCGCAGCCGCTGCGGGCGTTCGTACCCCATCAGGTCCAGCGCGCTGAGCACGACCTGCCTGGTGGTGGCCGACACACCCGGCCTGCCGTTAAGAACCCGGCTCACCGTCGCCTCGCTGACCCCTGCCTGAGCTGCGATGTCGGAGAGCCGGGTGCCGTTCATGGGGAGTACTTTACGCGCGCGGACGGCCTGCTCAGCGCGCCCGGGCGGGCGGCCCCCGGCACGGCCCGCGCAACGGTCGCGCAAGGGGCGTAAGGGACACGCGGCGCGGGAAGACATGACCGCGGGAGTGACGGCGGCGTGAAGATTTCTGAAGAGTCTTGCGGTAACTTTCCGCAACCGTTTCCACACCCTGGCGACTCAGCGTCATCACCATAATGGCGTTGATCAGGGGTTTTATCAGGTCAAGCGGAGGTATAGTGGATGTGCCCAGATGGTCACGGAAGGCCCACGGTACCGTGGACATGACAGTGTCAGAATTTTAGTCGGTCCCAAATCCATCCCGGAATCATCACGGATGCAGAAAATATCCACCATGTATGGACAGAGCCCGCTCGACCGCGATGTACTACCTCATCAATCAGCACCGCCACAGATGGCGTCTCGCACCCGACTTTCGACCCTGGGATCAGCGGCCCCACTGTGGGGAGGCTGAAGAGATCTCTTTGGATGTGGGCGGAGCAGGCCAATGAGTACGGTCGTCCTCGACAACGTGAGCAAGATTTACCCGGGCGGGGTCCTCGCGGTCGATCGTTTCAACCTGCGCGCCGAAGACGGCGAGCTATTGGTCCTACTCGGCCCTTCGGGGTGCGGCAAGTCGACGCTGCTACGGATGATCGCCGGCCTGGAAGAGATCACCAGCGGCGACCTGTGGATCGACGGGCGCATGGCCAACCACCTCCCGCCGCGCGACCGCGACGTGGCCATGGTCTTCCAGAACGGCGCGCTCTACCCGCACCGCACGGTACGCGGCAACCTCTCCTTCCCCCTGGAGATCGCCAAGGCCGACCCCTCGCTGGTCAAAGACCGCGTCATCGAACTGTCGAAGGCGCTGCACATCGACGAGACGCTGGACCGGCGCCCTGGAACGCTCTCCGGCGGGCAGCGGCAGCGGGTGGCGATGGGGCGGGCGATCGTCCGCCAGCCGTCCCTCTTCCTGATGGACGAGCCGCTGTCCAACCTGGACGCGGGCATGCGCACCGAGCTGCGGATGGAGATCTCCTCGCTGGTCCGCGCGCTGGGCGTCACCACCATCTACGTGACGCACGACCAGGTCGAGGCGCTGACCCTGGCCGACCGGATCGCCATCATGAACCGCGGCGTGCTGCAGGACGTCGGCACCCCCGGGCAGATCTACAACGACCCCGCCACCGCCTTCGTCGCCGCCTTCCTCAGCTCCCAGCAGCTCAACCTGCTCTCCCCGCAGGTGCGCACCCCGCAGAACCAGTACATCCTGCTGGACTTCGGCCCGCACCAGATCACCATGCCGTGGACCGATCCGCGCGCCTACGCCGTGTCCCAGCACACCGGCGGCACCATCATCGTCGGCATCAGGCCCGACGCCCTCGCCCCGGTCCCGGAGACCTACGACGGCCCCTCCTTCCAGGGCCGTGTGCGGACGCTGGAGTACCACGGCCACGAGTGGCTGGCCTACGTCGAGGCCGGGCTGCCCGCGGTGGCCGTGCCCGAGCCGCCCGACCCCCGGCAGAACGGCAAGGCGGCCAACGGCGGCGGGCCGGGCAGGGCGCGTTCGATGATGCGCCGGCTGCTGTCCGGCGGCGAACGCGAGCCGGAGCAGGAGCAGGAGCCGGAGACCATGCTCAACGGCGCCTCCATCAGCGGCACCCACCGCCGCGCCGACCTGATCGTGCGGCTCGGCTCACGGCCGGTGTGGCGGGCCGGGGAGCACGCGAGGGTGGGCGTGGACCTCAACCGCCTGATGCTGTTCACCAACGACGGCGGCAGGATCGACCCGCCCCGGCGCTGACCCTGCCCATGGCCTGTTCGCCGAGGTGGGGGCTCACCCGACGGCGGTCGCCTCCCCTGCGGGTGCGAGCATGGCGACGACCTCCACCAGGCGCACCACGCTGTCCAGCTCGGCCGGATGGAACTCCGCGCCCTGATGGCGCCCCACGATCAGGCACAGCCCGGCGTCCTGCACCGGGACGCACAGCAGCCGGACGTCCCCGTCGCTGGACACCCCGGCCCGGGGCGGCACCTCCCCCGCCGGGCTGAAGTCGGCGGGGGCGCGCACGCTGCGGTGCACGAGCCGCGACCACGCCCGTGGCCGCCCCGCCGCCCCCGGCCCGGTGGCCACGGTCACCGCCCAGTCCGCCCCCACCAGGTCGGGCAGCGCGTCCACCAGCGTGGTGTACGCCCGTACCGGCTCGGCCGCGACGTACCTGAGCAGGTCATATCCCGGAGCCGCCCCCGGCACGACCCGCGTGATCCACACCCCCTCCACCGACACTCCCGGAAGCCCGGCGAGCCGGTCCCGCATGTGGGCGCACACCGGCTCGTTCCGCCCCGCCTCCGGCCCGTCGGCGGAGACGGGCCAGGCGACGGTGAAGTCGTCCACCGCCCTGCCGCCCTCCCTGCCGAGCACCGTCACCTGATGGATGTCCGCGCCGATGGTCCCGAGCGCCCGGGTCACCTGTCCGAGCGCGCCGGGACGGTCCGGCAGCGAAATCCGCAACCGCAGCAGCATTGGCAATCACCCCCCACCTTGACACCAAACACTCTTGGAAGAAGGTTTCAACCCTGTTCTGGGTAAATGTCGGCAGTGATTCGCCATGAATGGGCCGGAGCCGGCTTTTGGGCCCCCGGACAGGCGCGGTCGGCGCAGCCGATCCGGTCACAGGGGGTGGAATTCGGCGCACGGGCCGGTACGATCATGAGCCCGGCGCGCACGGCCGCCGTACTCGCCCCCGGACTCAGGGCGGGCCGGCGTCCCACGCGGGAAGCGCCCGAAGGAGTCGGCGTTGAGGTCCCTGCGGATTGCCCTGATCACTGTGACCGCCGTGCTGGCCGTCGCCGCGACCGTCTCGGTCCTGCGCCACGAACTGGGCGGCGGCGAGCCTTCGGCGGAGATGTCCGAGGCCATGGCCGTGCCCGCGGTGCCCACCGTCATCGATCGGTTGAAGGCCGGGGAGCGCGGGCTGGACCTCGCCGTCCACTCGCCGGCGCTCGGCCGGACGGCCTCGGTGCGGGTGCTGCTGCCCGCGGGCTGGCGGCCGGGGTCGGGCCCGTGGCCGGTGCTGTACCTGCTGCACGGCTGCTGCCGCAGCGATCACGCGAGCTGGGCGGAGGAGGGCGGCGCGGAACGCCTGACCGCCGGCGCGCCGATGATCGTGGTCATGCCCGAGGGCGGCCGGGTGGGGTTCTACTCCGACTGGCTGGACGGCCCGGCGTGGGAGACGTTCCACGTCCGGGAGCTGATCCCGCTCATCGAGCGGGAGTTCGGGGCGGGGCCGCGGCGCGCGGTGGCCGGGTTCTCCATGGGCGGGCTGGGCGCGATCGGCTACGCGGCCAGGCATCCGGGCCTCTTCCAGGCCGCGGCGGCCTATTCGGGGGTGCTGGACACCACCGGCGACCGCGCCGCGGTGCGCTCGCTCATCAGTGAGAACGGCGAGGACCCGGCGGGCCTGTGGGGCGGTCTTTCGTCCCATCCCCGGATCTGGCAGGAGCACAACCCGGCCGAGCTGGCCGTACGGCTGCGCGGGGTGACGGTGTACGTGTCCTGCGGCGACGGCGAGCCGGGGCCGCTGGACCCGCCGGGCGCCGCCGCCGACTACGAGGGCGCGATGCTCGCCCAGGCCAGGACCTTCGCCCGGCGCGCCCGCGCGGGCGGCGCCAGGCTCACCACCGACTTCTACGGGCCGGGCACGCACACCTGGCCGTACTGGGAGCGGGCGCTGGGCCGCTCGCTGCCGCTGCTGCGCGCCGCCGTCGGCGCGTGAGGATTCCAGTCGATCAGGTACGGCATCCGAGATGCCAACGAATTGGGCCTTAATGAAAAGGTTCTTTACTATTAACCTGACAAGGTGGACTTAGAAGTACGGCACCTACGTGCGATCTGTGCGATAGCCGACTGCGGAAGCATCTCCAAGGCCGCGGTCCATCTGCGAACGTCGCAGCCTGCACTGGCGGCGCAGTTACGCAGGATCGAGCGGATGTTCGGCGGCCCGCTCTTCGAGCGCGGAAGGGAGGGGGCCCGCCCGACGCCACTCGGCGCCTGGGTGCTCCTCCGGTCCCGCTCGATCCTCCCCGCCTTCGACGAACTCCAACGGGACGGCCGCCGATACACCGGTCAAACCCTCATCCGGGTGGGCTGCGCGCCGACCCGGCTGGCCATCCACGTCTCGGAGTGCCTGCACCGCCTGGCGGGGGGCACGAGGGTCGCGATGCGGACCGAGGAGGCTGTGGACGTCCTGCCGGAGTTACTCGAGTCCGAGCGGCTGGAACTGGCCGTGCTCCCGGACTATCCGGGACACGAACTGGCGCCGCGGCCCGGCGTGGCCTACTCGGTGATCGCGGTGGAGCCCATGTTCGTCGGGCTGACCGCCTCCCACCCGCTCGCCGCCCGGGAGGAGGTGGAACTGGCCGACCTGGCCGACGAGGAGTGGACGCTGCCCGCGGTGGTGGAGAACGGCCACCGCGAGCACTTCCTGGCCGCGTGCGCGGTCAAGGGGTTCGCTCCGGTGGTCTCGTACTCCCTGCACACCAGCGTGGCACTCGGGATGATCGGGGCCGGGCGCTGCGTGGGCATGTTCCAGGCCACCAGCAGGGAGTCGCCCGGCATCGTCATCCGCCCGGTGGCCGGCACGCCGCTGCGCCATCGGCACGTGCTCGGCTGGACCGAGCACGGACCGATGGCGGGCTTCGCGGCCGACCTGGTGCGCAGCGTCACCCAGGCGTACTGGGCGGACGCCCTGAACGCGCCCATCTACGCCTCCTGGCTCAAACGGCACGGACCGCTGCCACAGCCCGCCCACAATGCCGCCCTTTCAGTGCCATAACCCCGTGTTATAACGCCCACATGACATAGCGCCACGTTATGGAAACCTGTGGGGTTACTACTTCCCGGTGCCGGGTGCGAGCCTAACTCGCACCCGGCCGGGCTCCTTCTCACCCCCCAAGGAGCCATGTGAAACCCAAGCTCAGGCTTGGCGGCGTCGCCGTGCTTTCGGCGGCCGCCTTGACCCTGTCGTCTGTGTCCGCGCCGACATGGGCGTCGGACGTCACGCAGAGTGAGCGTGCCGTTGCTGCGGCTCAGGAGGCGCAGCGGGCACCGGCCAACGCCGCGGCTCCCAACCCGGAGCAGCGTGTCAAGGCCCTTTCGAGCGCGCAGAGCGCGCTCATCGTGCATGCCGACGAGCTGAAGCTCGCCGAGAGTGATGACCTGCAACTGGAACGGGCCATCACCGGCACCAACGGCGTGCAGTACCTGACCTACAAGCGGCTGCACCAGGGCCTGCCGGTGTACGGCGGTGAAGTGATCGTCACCACCGACGCCTCGGGTCAGACCGTCCATGACGTGACCACCGGCCAGCGCACCGAAGCGTCGGTGACCACCACTCCGCGCGTCACCGCCGACCGGGCGGCCACGACCGCGCGCAAGCGGCTGACCAAGGTCGACTCCGTGAGCACCCCCACCCTCGCGGTGCACGCGGCGACCAAGACGCCGCGGCTCGCGTGGGAGGTCGTCGTCACCGGCGCGACCAAGGACGGCCCGAGCGTCCAGCACGTGTACGTCGACGCCGTCAACGGCAAGGTCGTCGACGCGTGGGACGACGTGCGCGCCGGCACCGGCAACAGCTACTACAACGGCAACCCGGTGCAGATCCAGACGTCGGGCTCCGGCAGCTCGTACTCGATGACCGACAACACCCGCCCCGGCCTGCGCTGTGGCGGCCAGAACGGCAGCGCGTACACCGGCAACGACGACAACTGGGGCACCGGCCAGGGCACCAACCTGGAGACCGCCTGCGTCGACGCGCTGTTCGCGGCCCAGAAGGAATGGGACATGCTCCGCCAGTGGTTGAACCGCAACGGGTTCAACGGCTCCGGCGGCGCCTTCCCCGCGCGGGTCGGCCTCAACCAGGCCAACGCCTTCTGGAACGGCCAGTACACCAACTTCGGCCGTAACCAGGCCAGCACCAAGCAGGCCACCGCGATGGACGTCGTGGCCCACGAGTACGGCCACGGCATCTTCCAGTTCTCCGGCAGCGGCGGCTCCGGCTCGGGCAACGAGACCGGCGGCCTGAACGAGTCCACCGGTGACATCTTCGGCGCCCTGACCGAGCACTACGTGAACCACCCGGCCAACCTCGACGAGCCCGACTACCTGGTCGGCGAAGAGATCGACCTGGTCGGCCGCGGCCCGATCCGCAACATGTACAACCCGAACGCCCTCGGCGACCCGAACTGCTACTCCTCGCAGATCCCGAGGACCGAGGTGCACGCGGCGGCCGGACCGCAGAACCACTGGTTCTACCTGCTGGCCGAGGGCACCAACCCGCCCGGCAAGCCCGCCAGCCCGGTCTGCAGCGGCCCCGCCAACCTGACCGGCATCGGCGTCCAGAAGGCCGGCCAGATCTTCATGGGCGGCCTCAACGCCAAGACGGCGCCCTGGACCCACGCCAAGGCCCGCGTCGCCACGCTGAACGCCGCCAAGTCGCTGTTCAACGGCAGTTGCGCGGAGTTCCGGGCGACCCAGGCCGCCTGGACGGCCGTGGACGTCCCGGCGACCAACGACCCGACCTGCACCGACACCGGCGGTAACGACTTCTCGGTGTCCGTGCAGCCCTCATCCGGCACCATTCCGGCCGGTGGTGGAGAGGTCAGCACCACGGTGACCACCGCGGTCACCCGCGGCAGCGCCCAGTCGATCACCCTGCGTCAGCCGACCGGCCTGCCCACCGGCGTGACCGCCACCTTCAACCCGGCGACCATCACGGCCGGCCAGAGCTCGACGCTCCGGCTGACCGCCACCGCCGCCGCCCCGGCCGGCACGCACAACATCCAGTTCGTCGCCGACGGCGCCGACGTGGACAAGCAGGCCGGCTACGCACTGACCATCGGCCGCACCGACCCTCCGGTAGTTCCGGACATCGCGGTGGCCAACGTGCAGGCCCACCTGAGCCAGCTTCAGTCGATCGCCCAGCAGAACGGCGGCAACCGGGCCTCCGGCACCGGCGGCTACACCGGTTCGCTGAACTACATCAAGGGCAAGCTGGACGCGGCCGGGTACCAGACCCGCATCCAGAACTTCACCTACGGTGGCGGGCAGCACCAGAACCTGATCGCCGACTGGCCGGGTGGACCGGCCAACCAGACGATCATGCTGGGCGCGCACCTGGACAGCGTCAGCGCCGGTCCGGGCATCAACGACAACGGCAGCGGCTCCTCCGGCCTGCTGGAAGTCGCGCTCACCCTGGCGGGCAAGAACCCGACCATGAAGAAGCACGTCCGCTTCGCCTGGTGGGGCGCTGAAGAGCAGGGGATGCGCGGTTCGACCTACTACGTGCAGAACGGCGGGGCGTCCGGAGTCGAGGCCTACCTCAACTTCGACATGATCGCCTCCCCGAACCCGGGCTACTTCGTCTACGACGACGACACGGCGCTGCAGAAGCTTTTCAACGACTACTTCGCCACTCTGCAGATCCCGACCGAGCGTGAGACCGAAGGCGACGGCCGCAGCGACCACGCTCCGTTCAAGAACGCGGGCGTGACCGTCGGCGGGCTGTTCACCGGCGCGTCGAGCGTCAAGTCCGCGGCGCAGGCCCAGAAGTGGGGCGGCACCTCGGGCCAGGCGTTCGACCGCTGCTACCACTCCGCATGTGACAGCTACCCCGGCAACATCAACACCACGGCCCTCGACCGTAACTCCGACGCCATCGCGGTCGCCGTGTGGGCCCTGGCGGTCGGCGGCGGCCCCCAGCTGCCGGACGACTACTCGATCTCCGCTGAGCCGTCCTCGGCTTCCGTGGAGCCCGGCGGACAGGCCACCACCAACCTTCGCACCACGGTGACCTCGGGTAACGCGCAGGCGATCACGCTCTCCGCCGGCAGCCTGCCGGAAGGCGTGAACGTCACCTTCAACCCGGCCAACATCACCGCGGGCGGGTCGTCGAGCGTGACGATCACCACCTCGTCCGCCACGCCGCAAGGCACGCACACCATCAACCTCAACGCCGACGGCACCCTCGCGGACCACTCGGCCTCCTTCAGCCTCACCGTGGGCAGCGGCCCCGGCGAGACGACGTGGGAGACGTGGAAGGCGTACACCGCCGGCCAGCAAGTGACCTACCAGGGCGTCTCCTACCGGTGCCTCCAGGCGCACACATCGCTGCCTGGATGGGAGCCGCCGAACGTGCCGGCCCTGTGGGAAGCCGTCTAGTTCCCGCCTGATCGGTACGGCTCACGCCCCGTCCGCACCAGCCCCATCGGGGGGTGGACGGGGCGTGAGCATGTCCTGGGGCGGATCGCCGTCCCGCGAACGTCCCAGGGCGTACGGCACGGAAAGTTAACAAGGGCGATGCGGAGCGTTCAGCTCCAACACCCCCGCCCGGTCACCCTCGTGGCTAGTTTCGGAGCACCCCCGGCTCAGCAGCGTTCCGGCATGCCGACCACATTCCACGAGGAGTCCATTTTGCGAGTACTGGCCGTTGTCCCCGCCCGCGGCGGCTCTGCGGGCGTACCGCTCAAGAACCTGGCGAAGGTGGGCGGCACGCCGCTGGTGGCGCGCGCCGTACGAGCCTGTGTCCGGGCCGGGCTGGTCGACGAGGTCGTGGTGAGCACCGACCACGCGGGTATCGCGGACGTGGCGCGGGAGGCCGGGGCACAGGTCGTCGAGCGGCCGGCCGACCTGGCCGGCGCGACCGCCTCCAGCGAGTCGGCGGTGCTGCACGCGCTGGACGAGCGCGTCGCGGCCGGGCAGCAGGAGCCGGAGATCGTGGTCCTGGTCCAGTGCACCAGCGCCTTCATCGACCCCGCCCACCTCGACGCCGCGATCGGCAAGGTCGCCGGCGGGGAAGCCGACGCGGTGTTCTCCGGCCTCGCCACCCACGAGTTCCTGTGGAGCACCAGCGGCGCGGGCATCAACCACGACCCGGCGGTACGCCGGCGGCGCCAGGACCGCGAGCCGCAGTACCGCGAGACCGGCGCCTTCTACGTGATGCGCACGGCCGGGCTGCGCGAGCACGGCCACCGGTTCTTCGGCACGGTCGCCGTGCAGCCGGTCGATCCCGGCCACGCCATCGAGGTGGACGGCCCGGCGGACCTGGAGCTGGTACGCGTGCTGGCCCCGTTCGTGGACGTGCCGGAGCCGCTGGACGTGGACGCCGTGATCACCGACTTCGACGGGGTGCACACCGACGACCGCGCCTACGTCGACCAGGACGGCCGCGAGACGGTCGCGGTCAGCCGTTCCGACGGCATGGGCATCGCGCTGCTGCGCAGGGCCGGCGTCAAGTTCCTGGTGATGTCCACCGAGCACAACCCGGTGGTCGCCGCCCGCGCCCGCAAGCTCGGCGTGCCGGTCCTGCAGGGGCTGGCCGACAAGCGGACGGTGCTGCGCGACTGGCTGGCCATCGAGGGCCTGGACCCGGCGCGGGTGGCCTACGTCGGCAACGACGTCAACGACCTGGGCCCGATGGGCGAGGTCGGCTGGCCGGTCGCGGTGCCCGACGCGCACCCCGAGGTCCGCGCCGTCGCGCGGGTCGTGCTCAGCCGCGCGGGGGGCGCGGGAGCCGTACGTGAGCTGTGCGACCGGGTGCTCGCCGCGCGTCCGCAGGCCGACGGCGCCCTGGACGTCGCGCCGGTCGCCGCCGGCGTGCTGACCCGCTCGCCGTCCGAGGTGCTCATCGGCGACGTTCCGGTGGGCGCCGGCCGGCCGGTCTACATGATCGGCGAGATCGGCATCAACCACAACGGCGACATCGACATCGCCCGCAGGCTCATCGACGTGGCCGCCGACGCCGGCTGCCAGGCGGTGAAGTTCCAGAAGCGCACCCCGGAGATCTGCGTCCCGCTGGAGCAGCGCGGCCAGATCAGGCAGACGCCCTGGGGCGAGATGACGTACATGGAGTACAAGCTCAGGACCGAGTTCGGTACCGACGAGTACACCCAGATCGCCAAGTACTGCGAGGAGCGCGGCCTGCAGTGGTTCGCCTCCCCGTGGGACGTGCCCTCGGTGGAGTTCCTGGAGAGCATGAACGTGGTCACCCACAAGGTGGCCTCGGCCTGCGTGACCGACCTGGAGCTGCTGCGCGCGCTGGCCGCCACCGGCAAGCCGATCATCCTGTCCACCGGGATGTCCACGCTGCCGGAGATCGACCGGGCGGTCGAGGTGGTCGGCACCTCGCGGCTGATCCTGATGCACTCCACCTCCACCTACCCCCTCCCGCCGGAGGAGGCCAACCTGCGTACGATCGTCACCCTGCGCGAGCGGTACGGCGTGCCGGTCGGCTACTCCGGCCACGAGCGGGGGCTGCAGATCTCGCTGGCCGCGGTGACCCTGGGCGCGGTGGCCGTCGAGCGGCACATCACCCTGGACCGCACGATGTGGGGCTCGGACCACGCCGCCTCGCTGGAGCCGGTCGGCCTTGAGCACCTGGTCCGCGACATCCGTATCATCGAGACCGCGCTCGGAGACGGCGTCAAGCGCGTCTTCCCCGGTGAGGAGGCCCCCAAGGCCCGCCTGCGCCGCGTCACTGTGTGAACCGCCCCGGTTACCGCCACGAAGGACAGCCTTGATCACCCTCTCTGTCATCGTGCCCATCCGCGACGGGGAGGCGTATCTCGCCGACGCCCTCACGTCCCTGGCCAGGAACGCCAGACGGGACTTCGAGTTCATCGTGGTCGATGACGGCTCGGCGGACGGCACGGGGGCCATCATCGAGGACTTCCGAGGGGAACTCCCTGGAATGTCGGTGTTGCGCAACCCGAGCCCCGTCGGCCTGGCAGACGCGCGCAACCTGGGGCTGTCCCTGGCCTCCGGCCGCTACCTGACGTTCATGGACGGGGATGACTGGCTCGCCCCCGGCTACCTGGGCGACCTGGTGGCGGCCATCGAGGCCCTCGGCTGCGACTTCCTGCGCGTGGACCACGTACAGGCCGAGGGCCGCAAGCGGGTGATCCACCGGGCGCCGCAGGCCCGGCGGGGCGTGGTGCTCGACCCCCGCGACGGGATCATGCCCGCGGACATCAAGACCATGGTGGACTACCCCTACGCGTGGGCCGGGATCTACCGCAGGGAACTCGGCGACCTGCTGCAGTTCCCCGGGCACCTGCACACCGCCGAGGACCGGCCGTGGATCTGGCGGCTGCACCGCCACACCCGGTCCTTCTCGGTGGTGTCGCTGCACGGCCTGTTCTACCGCCGGTTGGTGCCCGGGTCGCTCACCCAGGTCGGCGACGAGCGGCAGCTCCACTTCTTCGACGCCTTCGACCTGATCTTCAAGGATCTGGCCGACGAGCCGCAGTACCTGCCCAAAGCGGTGCGCATGATGTGCGCGCTGCTCGCCCACCACCTGGAGCTGCTCGACCGCTTCACCCCCGAGCTGCGCGCCAGGTTCGTCGAGCGGGGGACCGACGCGCTGCGCCGGCTTCCCACCGACCTGCTCGCCCGGACCCTGTCCCATCTGACGGGCGAACGCGAGGACGCGCTGCGCGCGCTGGTCCCCGAAGTGCCCCGTCTTCCCCCGTCCCGTTACCGGCCCGCACCGGAGGACGCATGATCCAGGTCTTCTACGCCTCGACCCTGTTCGGGGCGATGACGCTGGCCGCCGCGATGGACACCGGGCGGTTCGGCGAGCACGAGGGCAACCGGCGCATCCTGCTGGTGTCCAACAACGCGGCCATCCCGGAGGTCGCGACCCCGCTGGACCAGACACCGGGCTTCGCCGCCCTGCGCGCCCGCTTCGACGAGGTGTGGTCGTGGAACGAGCTGGTCTCCCCGCTGCACCCGTCGGACTGGAAGGCGCGGGTCATCGAGGTCCCGATGCTCAGCCGGCTGATCGCCGCGCACCTGTCGCTCGGCGACGGCCCGGCCGAGCTGGTGGTGGAGTCGCTGGCGGTGCCGCCCGCCCGCACCATCGCGGGCCTGATACGCGAGTGCCCGGTCACGGTCTACTCCGACGGCCTGATGAGCTACGGCCCGACCCGCAACCCGCTGCCGCTGGAGATCTCCGGCCGGCTGACCCGGCTGCTCTACCTCGACCTGGTGCCCGGCCTTTCGCCCTTGCTTCTGAGCGAGTACGGCGTGCCCGCCGAGGCCCTTCCCGGTAGTGCGTTCACCTCCGTGGTGGACCAGGTGGCCGAGTACTGCCCGGACGACGTCGAGGGCGACGCCCTCATCCTGGGCCAGTACCTCTCCGCCCTGGACATCGTGACCGCCCAGGAGGAGGCCGACCTGCACGCGTCGATGCTGCGCGCGCTGGCCGCCCGGGGGCATGAGCAGGTGGTGTTCAAACCGCATCCGGCGGCCGGGCGCAGGCACGCCCAGCAGCTCCGGCAGGTCGCCGACGACCTCGGCGTACGGCTGGCGGTGGCGGGCGAGGCGGTCCCGGCGGAGGTGTGCGTCGCGGCGCTGAAGCCGTCGCTGGTGGTCGGCTGCTTCTCCACGGCGCTGCTCACCGCCAAGCGGTACTTCGGGGCGCCGGTCGCCACCATGGGCAGCGAGCTGGCGCTGGAACGGCTCACGCCCTACGAGAACAGCAACCGCATCCCGGTCACCATCGTGGACGCCACGGTGCCCCGGCTGCTGCCCGACGGGTCGCTGCTGGACGCGGCGTTCACCGAGCAGCAGATCACGCCGCTGATCCATTCCGTCGGCTACTGCATGCAGAGCACGGTCCTGCCCGGACTGCGCGACACCGCCGCCGCCTACCTGGCCGAGGCGGGCGCCGGACCGTACTTCAAGCGGCAGCGCCTGTCGGCGCTCGAACTGGCGCCGGCCGAGGCCCGGCTGGGCGCGGGCGCTCTCGCCCGCCTGCGCCGCAAGCTCGCCCGCGCCCTGCCCTGACCTCTCCGGCCCTCGCCGGGTCAGCCGATGGACTTGAGGTAGCGGCGCACCCGCCGCTTGGCGCGGTAGCCCACGCGCAGCATGCCGGGCGGCACCTCCACGCGCATCCGTGCCCTGCGGCGGGCGGCGACGTCGGCGGCGCTCTGCAGCAGGGACCGCGCCGGGACGAGCCGCCCGGCGCGGGCGTCCTCGGCCAGGGCGGTAAGCCGGGGATGCCAGTCGGCCGCGCTCTCGTGGTGGAAGTAGTTGGCCTGGCACCACCGGGCGTCCGGCTCGCGGAAGACGCCCTTGGCCAGCTCGTCGAGGTCGCCCAGGCACCCGCTGTCCTCGAACACCAGGTTGATCATCTCGGCGCTGACCCCGAAGTCCGAGAGGACCAGCAGCGGCACCGACTCGGCGATGGCCTCCAGCGCGGCGGTCGAGCTGACGGTGACGAACCCGGCCGCCCTGGACAGGTGCTCGTGCATCGGCCCGTCGGCGAACCGCACGGCTCCGCCGCGGACCCGGCCCTGGGCGGCCAGTTCCATCCACAGCCGCTCGTAGTGGTAGCGCTCGTTGTGCGTCTGGCGTTCGGTGTCGCGGGCGCGGAGTTTGACCACCACGTCGAGGTCGGGCCGCCGCTCCCCCAGTTCGGCGAGGGCCAGCAGGATCGACTCGCGCTCCTCGCGCCGCTTGGGCACCTTGGCCTGGGTGGCGAACACCACGCGGTCGCGGGGGCCGGAGACCGGGCCGGCCGCGCCCTGGCCGAGGAAGGGCAGCCTGGCCAGGCCGACCGCGCCGCCGCCGCCGAGTTCGGCGCCGAGCGCGGAGAACTCGCGCACCTCGCGGGTGCTGTGCACGATGAACAGGTCGCACCCGCTGCGGAACCGCCATGCCTTCTCGGTGGCGGGCACGGAGATGCCGGGCAGCCCGGAGAAGAACACCGGGCGGGGGCGCAGTCCCTCCAGGGTCTCGGCGCACAGCACGTCGACCACCGGGCCGGTGCAGGCCAGCAGTACCGCGTCGGGGGCGAAGCGTTCGGCGGCCCGGCGCAGCCGCCGGGCGGTGAGCACCTCGGGCAGGCCCTCCCCGGCCGCGGCGCGGGTCCCCGCGATGGCCGCGGCGATCTGCCCGGAAGAGGGCGCGATCGGGGTCCTGATCAGGGTGAGCAGTGCCTCGTCACCTGGGGGGAGCCCGTCGAGAAGGCACGCGGCCCACTTCAGATACGAGTCCGAGTCGGCCACCGCCAGGACTTTCAAGATGTGACTCCAATGTCGTGAGTGCCGTGATCGTGATGAGCGAACATCTGCAGGTGCGAACGCAGGGACGGCGCCGCGTCGGCGGTCCACCACTCGTCGGGCACATCAACGGTCTCCACGGGCACGCCGCGCGGGGACAGCAGCACCCGCAGCGAGGTCACGGCCGTGGACGGCAGGCTCACCACGCGCTGTCCCTGAGACAGCCCGCGCAGCGTGATCTCGGCGGGGGCCCCGCCGTCGTACACGTGGACGCCCGGTTGTCCCCTGACCAGGTCGAGGTCGGCGGGGTCCTCGCGGCGGTGCGGGAAGTAGGCGACGGGGTTGCGTTCGGCCAGGCCGGCCAGCCAGCACAGGTAGGGGTCGCGGTGGATCAGGCCGTTGCGGACCAGCGAGGTGCCGAGGACGATGGTGCGCTCGCCCGGCTGGGTGGGCTCGTCGGGCCGGGCGCGCAGCCATGGGAAGTCGTGGGTCAGCAGCTCGGCGCCGGTCGCGCGTACGGCGTCGGCCAGCTCGGCGGGCACGGGCAGCGCGGTGAACACCGAGAGCCTGCCCCGGCGGGCGGCCAGGCGCAGCCGCAGGCCGGCGGCCCTGCCCAGCGCCGCGCGCAGGAGGCCGCGGACCGGGCCGGAGCCCACCGGACGGGCGCGCAGCAGGGGCGGCAGGGCGTGGCCGCTGAGAAGTTCGAGCAGGCGGATGGTGGCCAGG
Organism: Spongiactinospora sp. 9N601; assembly: GCF_044326295.1. NCBI lineage: Bacteria > Bacillati > Actinomycetota > Actinomycetes > Streptosporangiales > Streptosporangiaceae > Spongiactinospora > Spongiactinospora sp. 9N601. The sequence goes on along the minus strand of NZ_JBIRBB010000014.1, from coordinate 219,874 downwards.
CCGTCATCGACGATGACCACGCGGCGACCCGTACCGGCCAGCAGGCGCAACTGGACCTTGCCGGAGAAGGCGTCGCCCACCACCCAGGTGCCGCCGCGCGAGGGCCGCGGCATTTCGCTCTGGGCTGAATCGATCACGGAATGCGCAGGTAGGCCCAGACGGTTGAGTTCACGTCGGGTGGCGGCGAGGGCAGGGAGCTTGGCCCGCGGCACGATGCGCGTCCCGCTTCCGAGCAGGCCCGCATGGTGGGCCTCCACGGCGCAGAGCATCTGCAGCGGTGACTCCACCCAGGCCACGGCCGACCCCTGCTCCCGCACGTGGCGCCGCCGACCTTCCTCCACGCCGGGTGATGACCCGTTCACGACGTCATCACCCTAGCCACGGGGGATTACGAGCCCGGGAAGCCTCAGTGAACACCCGGAATACGAGATTCCGGTGTGTAGGAGCTTTGCCCGATTTGCCCTCGTATGTCACCATGTATTACCTTTCACGGAGTTTGCGGCAGAGCCCCCCCTGCGTCGCAGGTCAGAGCGTTGCCGCGACGTTTGCAAACTGCATAGCGCCCAGTCACGGCAGGAACCCCCTCCAGCCGGGGCGCAACCGCCGAGTCCGCGATACGCGGAGCCGGGGACCCAACCTCCCCCATGGGGTGAATCGGCAAGGCCCGCCTTCGGGCGGCCAGCCGTAGGGCCGACTTCCAGGCCCGAACCCGTCAGCTAACCCGGTAGGCGGCATGGAAGCAAGGAGTCCCCTATGTTCCTTCATCGGATCGCCCATGCCGGGAAGACCCGACTGCTCGGCGCCGCGCTGGGCACCGCGGTGTTCGCCGGCGCCCTGACCGGTGTGCAGGCCGCGCACGCCGACACCCCCACCGACACCAAGGCGGCCACAACCCAGACCCAGCGGGCCGTCAAGGCCCAGGACGTCATCAACCTGGCCCTTTCACAGGTCGGCGTCAGCGAGAACGCCGCCGGCGGCGGCACGAAGTTCCATGAGTGGTACATGTCCTCTCCGCGAGCCCTGGAGACGGTCGCCCGTGACGGCGGCAGCGTGAACGCGTACGCCAACGCGCCCTGGTGCGCGATGTTCGTCTCCTGGGTCGGCGAGGAGCTGGGCGTCCGTCCGTCCGTCGGATGGGACGCCTACACCGTGACGCACGCCAAGTGGTTCAGCGAGAACCAGCGCTGGGGCACGGCGCCCAAGCCGGGCGCGGTCGTGTTCTTCGGCTGGAACGGCGGCAAGCGCTTCGATGACATCGACCACGTCGGTTTCGTCGTGCAGGACAACGGCAACGGAACCATCAAGACCATCGAGGGCAACACGGGCAACGGCAGGGTAGAGGTCCGGACCCGGCCCACCAGCCAGGTGGTCGGCTACGGCTACCCCGACTACGCCGCCTGACCCTCGCCCCGACCTGGCCACGCCCCCGATCCCGGGCGGCGGGACCACCCCGGAACCCTACGGCCCCGTGCCACGGTGACCCCGTGGCACGGGGCCGTTCCGTCTCGCGGGGCGCGGGCGGCGGGAGCGCTTCATGAGAACTCCTCGTAGTGGTAAAGTGACTGTGAGTATTACCGCTAGGAGGTGGCCCGTGTCAACCGCCCGCCCGCCGGTCCGCGGCGTGGTCACCCTCTCGGCGGCGGCCGTGGCCGCCGCCGCCCTCGCCGCCGCCTTCCCCGCACAGGCCAAGGTCCCCCAGTCCATGCTGGGCATCACCCGGCACGACCTCATGGCCGACCACACCCGCCACTGGTCGCTGTTCTGCGACCCCGACGGCGGCACCCACCCCGAGGCCCGCACCGCCTGCGACCACCTGCGGGCCATCGATGGCGACCTGGGCGTGCTGCGCACCCGCTACCGATCCGCCCGCTGCGTCGGGGGCCACACCCCCGTCCGCGTCGAGATCCGCGGAAGCTGGCACGGCCGCATCGTCGGCTTCCACGCCCACTACCCCAACGCCGCCTGCGCCCAGGGCGCCGCCGCCTCCCCCACCCTCATCCCCGGCTGACCGGCCGGCTCGGGCGGCGGGGGTATACGGCGGGGCTCCGGCGTACAAAGAGCTTTCTCATTGTGCGGACATCTGGCTGGTTGACCCCGTCCTGTGCAATAGCCTGATATGCCGTGAGCGCAGAATCGATCCATCTGGATTCCTGGCGAGAGCTGCCCGCGGCGCAGCAGCCCGACTGGCCTGACCGCGGCGAGCTGGACAAGGTCGTGGCCGAGCTGGCCGGCCTTCCGCCCTTGGTGTTCGCGGGGGAGTGCGACCAGCTCAAGAGCGAGCTGGCCGCCGTGGCCCGCGGGGAGGCGTTCGTACTGCAGGGCGGTGACTGCGCCGAGACCTTCGCCGGCGCCACCGCCGACGCGGTGCGCAACAAGCTGAAGACCCTGCTGCAGATGGCGATAGTGCTCACGTACGCGGGCAAGGTGCCGATCGTCAAGATCGGGCGGATGGCCGGGCAGTTCGCCAAGCCCCGCTCCAAGCCCACCGAGGTGCGCGAGGGCGTCGAGCTGCCCGCCTACCGGGGCGACATGGTCAACGGCTTCGACTTCACGCCCGAGTCCCGCGCGCCCGACCCGTGGCGGCTGCTGCGGGCCTACCACTCGGCGGCGGTGACGCTCAACCTCTGCCGCGCCTTCACCAAGGGCGGGTACGCCGACCTGCGCCAGGTACACGCCTGGAACCAGGACTTCGTGGCCGGTTCCCCCGCCGGCCGCCGCTACGAGCGGCTGGCCAGGGAGATCGACCAGGCGCTCGCCTTCATGCGCGCCTGCGGGGCCGACCCGGAGGAGTTCCACACGGTCGAGTTCTACTCCTCGCACGAGGCGCTGATCCTGGACTACGACCGGGCGCTCACCCGGATCGACTCGCGCACGGGCCTGCCGTACGACGTGTCGGCGCACATGGTCTGGATCGGCGAGCGCACCCGCGGCCTCGACGGCGCGCACGTGGAGTTCTTCAGCCGCATCCGCAACCCGATCGGCGTCAAGCTCGGGCCGACCACCTCCGCCGAGGACGCGCTCGCGCTGATCGAGCGCCTCAACCCGGACAACGAGCCGGGCCGGCTCACGTTCATCACGCGGATGGGCGCCAAGAAGATCAGGGACGCGCTGCCCCCGCTGGTGGAAAAGGTCACCGCGGGCGGCGCGATCGTGGGCTGGGTGTGCGACCCGATGCACGGCAACACCTTCGAGGCCCCGAGCGGGCACAAGACCCGGCGCTTCGACGACGTGCTCGACGAGGTCACCGGCTTCTTCGAGGTGCACAGGGCGCTGGGCACCCACCCCGGCGGCATCCACATCGAGTTCACCGGCGACGATGTGACCGAGTGCGTCGGCGGCGGGCACGAGGTGGTCGAGGACGACCTCGCGCTGCGCTACGAGACCGCCTGCGACCCGCGGCTGAACCGCGGGCAGTCACTGGACCTGGCCTTCCGGGTGGCCGAGCTGTACCGCTCGGCCTGACGATCCGGCGCAGGCCGCTTACGGCGAAGGGGAGCCGTCCACCGGCTCCCCTTCCGCACGACTGGCGGTACGGTCAGCTTTCCTGCTTCTGCTCGCCGTCCAGCTCGGCGGCGAGTTCCGCCCGGATGGCGTCCATGTCCAGGGCCTTGACCTGGCCGATCAGGTCTTCCAAGGCCGGCGCGGGCAGAGCCCCCGGCTGGGCGTACACGACGATCCCATCGCGAATCGCCATGATGGTCGGGATCGACGAGATCTCGAAGCCCTCGGCCAAGCCGCTCTCCGCGTCGGTGTCGATCTTCCCGAACGTGATGTCCTCGTGCTTCTCCGACGCCTTCTCGAAGACCGGCCCGAACTGGCGGCAGGGGCCGCACCATTCCGCCCAGAAGTCGAGCAGGACGATGCCCTCATCGGCGATCTCGTTGAAGTTCTTCTCGGTTACCGCGACAGTCGCCACCAGTGGCTCCTCGCTTCCGGCGTTCACTTGACAGCCCACATAACCATGTACCCTTCGTGGGCATTCCTACCATGGTCCACTATTCAGGAGTCGCGTATGACGCGCTACGGAGAAGGCCCGGAAACCGCGACCTTCAGTGAATGGCTGCGTGCGAGCAGCGAGCCCGATTGGTCGGCCGTCGTCGGGCATCCGTTCGCCACCGCCATCATCCGCGGCGAGGCCGACATGCGGCGCTACCTCGTCCAGGACTTCCAGTTCGTGGACTCCTTCACCGCGCTGCTCGGCGCGGCCGTGGCCGCCGCGGACTCCTTCGAGGCGCGAGTGCCGTTCGGCCGGTTCCTCGGGCAGATCGCCACCGACGAGGAACGCGGCTACTTCCACCGGGCGCTCGCCGCCCTCGGCGAGGACCCGACCGCCGCGCCCGAGCCGGAGCCGGTCACCACGGAATTCCGGGCGCTGATGGACGAGGCGCGCGCCGGCCAGGACTACCCGGTGATCCTCGCCGTGCTGTGCGTGGCCGAGTGGAGCTACCTCGGCTGGGCCTCGCGGGCACGAGAGCCGCTGCCGGAGGGCTTCCTGTACCGCGAGTGGATCGAGCTGCACGAGGGCCCGGACTTCCGGGCCTGGGTCGGCTTCCTGCGCGGCGAGCTGGACCGGCTCGGCCCCGCGCTGCCGGCGACCGCGCAGGCGCACGTTCTTGACGCCTTCCGGCGCGCGACCGTGCTGGAACGCCGGTTCTTCGACATGGCGGCCGGAAACTGAGCAAATCATTTCGGATACTCTCCGGCATTCCTCTGCACACTATTAGAGGAATATTGAAATGACGCATAAAAAGATCTAGGAAATCTAGAATACATTTTCGGAGGACATATAGATCGCAATCTCGCGAAGGAGATCACGTGTCCCATCACTTACGGTCACCGGCCTCGCGCCGGAGCCCGGTCCGGCTGATCATCGGCCTGGTGGCCGCTGTCGGCCTGTTGTTCCCCCAGGGTACGGCGCACGCCGTGCCGTACCGCTCCCCCGGCGACGACAAGATCGCCAAGGCGGTCGCCACCGATCTGAAGGACGGCAAAGCGACCTTCTTCGTCCGCCTCGCCGGTGAGGCGAACGTTTCGGCCGCCCGCAGGGCCGCCACCAAGCCGGCCAAGGGCAGGGCGGTGTACGCGGCCAAGACCGCGCACGCGAACAGGTCCCAGGCCCGGCTGCGGAAACTGCTGACCGAACGCAAGGCCGAGCACGAACCGTTCTGGATCGCCAACATCGTCAAAGTGACCGCCGGCGCGGAGCTGGCCAAGGAGATCGCGGCCCTGCCCGAGGTCACCGCCATCGAGCCGATCGGGAAGGCCGAACCGCCGAAGCCGCGGCCGGGCAAGGCCCAGGCCAAGGTCGGCGCGGTCGAGTGGAACATCGACCGCATCGGCGCGCCCCGGGTGTGGAGCGAGCTCAAGAACCTGGGCGAGGGCGTCGTCGTCGGCATCATCGACAGCGGCGTGGACATCGAGCACCCGGAACTCGCGGGACAGTACCGCGGCACGAGGGCCGACGGCTACATGGACCACAACTACAACTGGACGGCGCCCGAGGGGCTGTGCCCGAGCGCCGCCCCGTGCGACCCCCATTACCATGGCACGCATGTGACCGGCACCGTCGTCGGCAAGAGCGGCATCGGCGTCGCCCCCGGCGCCAAGTGGATCGCCGCCGGGGGCTGCTGCGACGAGGCCGCGCTGCTCGCGGGCGGTCAGTGGATGCTCGCGCCGACCGACGTGAACGGCCAGAACCCCCGGCCCGACCTGGCCCCCGACATCATCAACAACTCCTGGGGCGGCAAGGGGTACAAGGACTGGTACGAGACGGTCATCAGCGCCTGGGTGGACGCGGGCATCTTCCCGATGTTCGCCATCGGCAACGACGGGCCTGCCTGCGGCACCAGCCACTCCCCCGGGATGTACACCGAGAGCTACGCCGCCGGCGCGTTCGGCGCGGACGACGCGGCGGCGAGCTTCTCCAGCCGCGGCCCCGGCGAGAACGGCGAGATCAAGCCCAACATCTCCGCGCCAGGGGACAATATCCGCTCATCGGTCCCCGAAGGCGGCTACGCCACCATACGTGGCACCTCGATGGCCTCGCCGCATGTGGCCGCGACGGTCGCGCTGATCCTTTCCGCCGCGCCCTCGTTGCGCGGTGACGTCGCCGCCGTACGCACGCTGCTCGACGGCATCGCCATCGACGGGGACGACACCACGTGCGGCGGGACGTCCCAGGACAACAACGTCTACGGCGAGGGACGGCTGGACGCCTACGCCGCCGTACAGGCCGCGCCCGACGACCCGCTCGGCACGCTGTTCGGGACGGTGACCACGGCGAACGGCGCGCCCCTGCCCGAGGCCGACGTGACGGTCACCGGCCCGCTCGGCCGTACGACGGCCAGCGGCGGCCAGGGCGCCTACTCCGTCCTGCGCCTGCCTCCCGGCACCTACCAGGTCGGCGCGTCGCGGTTCGGATACTCCCCCGCGACCACATCGGTGACCATCGTCGCCGGTCAGACCACCACCGCCGACCTCGCTCTGACAGTGCGACCGCATGGCCTCGTCTCCGGGACGATCAGTGTGGCGGGCGTCCCCGAAAAGGGCGCCACGGTGAAGGTGCCCGGCACGACGGCCGAGGCGGTCACCGACGCCGCGGGCCACTACCAGCTCGGCCTTCCGCACGGCTCCTACCGGCTGGAGATCGCCGGCTCCACGCGTTGCTCGGGCACCGCCGGCGAGCAGATCACCGTGGCCGGGAGCGTGACCAAGAACGTGGATCTGCAACTGCGGCGCGACGCCTTCGGGTACACCTGCACGAGCGGCACCGAGCCGTACGTCGCGGGCACCCAGCGCCTCACCCAGATCGACACGAAGCTTGTCGAGAAGCTGACCCTGCCGTTCCCCGTGCCGCTGTACGGCACCGCCCGCTCGGATCTGTGGGTCACCGCCAGGGGATTCGCCTCGTTCATCGAGCCGGACGCGGCCGAGAACGAACCGCTGCCCAATCCGGGCCTGCCGAACCTTTCCGTCTACCCCTTCTGGGAGAACATCTGGGTGGACGCGCAGGCCGGGGTCTACACCGCCACGGTGGGCACGGCCCCGCACCGTTCGTTCGTCATCGAATGGCGGAACGTCACCTTCAACGACGGGAATGACCGGCGTTTGTCATTCTCCGCCCTGCTCGGTGAGGACGGCACGATCGGCTACCGCTACAAGGACATCGACGCCTGGCGCGACCAGGGCCTCAGCGCCACGATCGGCCTGGAGAACGAGGACGGTAGCGACGCCTTCGAGTACTCCTACAACGTCCGCGCGATCAGCGAGGGCCAGAGCCTGACCTTCATCCCGCCCCCGGCCGCCCCGCGCCGGACGCGACCGTAAGGACCACTCGCGGGGCGCGGCGGGCCATGCCCGCCGCACCCCGCGAGCAAATTCAGCAGAATTGCCTGCGCCGCTTTTCGCTTATTTAGACGAGCGGGCATCTGGAAAGTCAATTGTTTTGGGATACATTTCCTTCGGCCGGGATGAAGATCCTCCTCAGTACGAAGGGAAAGCATGTGTCCCATCCCTTACGACGTCGCCCCCGCCCTCGGCCCCTCAGCCGGGCGCTGATCGGGCTGCTGGCCGCTCTCCCCATCCTCCTGCCGCAGGTTCCGGCGCACGCCGAACCCGGCGCCGAGAAGATCGCCGCCGCCGTCCGCACGGACCTGAAGGACGGCAAGGCCACCTTCTTCGTCCGCCTCGGCGGCAAGGCCGATCTCAGCGCCGCCCGCCGGGCCACCACCAAGGACGCCAAGGCCAAGGCGGTGCACGAGGCCCTGACCGCGTACGCGGGCAGGTCCCAGGCCGGGCTGCGAAAGCTGCTGACCGGGTGGAAGGCCGAGTACACCCCATTCTGGATCGTCAACGCCGTCCAGGTGACCGCCGGCCCTAAGCTGGCGAACGAGATCGCCGCGCTGCCCGAGGTCGCCGCCCTCGATCCCGTTCGCAGGGATGAGGCCCCGAAACCCGCACCGAAACCGGCCAAGGCGGCGGCCGTCCCGGCCGCGGCCGAGTGGAACATCGACCGCATCGGCGCGCCACAGGTGTGGGAGGAGCTGAACGACCGGGGCGAGGACATCGTCATCGGCGTCCTCGACACCGGGGTGGACATCGGGCACCCGGACCTCGCCGGGCGGTACCGCGGCAACCGGCCCGACGGCTCGGTGGACCACAACTACAGTTGGTTCGACCCGGGTCATAGCTGCCCCGAGGCCGCCCCGTGCGACCGCAATGGGCACGGCACGCACGTGACCGGCATCATCACCGGCGAGAACGGCATCGGGGTCGCTCCCGGCGCCAGGTGGATCGCCACTTCCGGCAACCGCTCGACGACCGGGAAGATCCTGGCAGGCGAGTGGATGCTGGCGCCCACCGATCTGAACGGCCAGAACCCCCGGCCCGACCTCGCTCCCGACATCGTCAACAGCTCCTGGGGCTCGGAAGGCTCCGACCCCTATTTCGAGGACATCGTCAACAGGTGGGTCGATGCGGGCATCTTCCCGGTGTTCTCCAACGGCAACACCGGTCCGAAGTGCGGCAGCGCCAGCAGCACCGCGAAGTACGCGAACAGCTACGCCGTGGGGGCCTTCGATGTGAACGGCACCATCTGGAGCGAATCGTCCCGGGGGCCCGGTGACAACGGCGAGGTGAAACCGGACATCGCCGCCCCCGGCGTCAACATCCGCTCGTCGTTGCCCCAGGGTGAGTACGGCAGCCTGAGCGGCACCTCGATGGCCGCCCCGCATGTCGCCGCCACGGTCGCGCTGATGTGGTCGGCCGCGCCGTCGCTGCGTGGCGATGTGCCCACCACGCGGGCGCTGCTGGACGGCACCGCGATCGACACCGCAGACCTGACCTGCGGCGGAACGGCCGGGAACAACAACGTCTACGGCGAGGGCCGGCTGGACGCCCACGCCGCGGTCCAGGCCGTGCCCGACGACGCGCTCGGCGACCTGGGCGGCACCGTCACCGCGAACGGCGCGCCCGTGTCCGGGGCGGAGGTGACGGTCACCGGGCCGGTCGGCCGTACGGTCGGCACCGGCGCCGGCGGCGGCTACGCCTTGCTCCGCCTGCCCGCCGGGACGTACCAGGTCAGCGTGTCCAAGTTCGGCTACCAGCCCGCCACCTCGACCGTCACCATCACCGACGGCCAGACCGCCGATCACGACGTCACGCTGACCCTCAAGCCGGTGGCGGTGGTCAGCGGCACCATCACCACGGACGGCGACCCCGAGAAGGACGCCACGGTCATCGCTTCCGGCACTCCGGTCAAGACCGTCACCGACGGCTCCGGCCACTACCAGATGACCCTTCCGCACGACTCCTACCAGCTCAGCGTCGCCGGGGCCTCGCAGTGCGTCAGCACCGCCACCGCGGACATCACCGTGGCCGGGAACGTGACGAAGAACTTCGACCTGCCGGTGAAGCGGGACGACTTCGGCTACACCTGCACCAGCGGTACCGAGCCCTACGTGGCGGGCACCGAACCGCTGACACTCCTTCCCGGCATGGGGACGGAGGTGGCGCTGCCGTTCCCGGTGCCGTTCTACGGGCAGTCCAGGTCCCGGATCTGGGTGGCCGCAGTGGGCTTCGCCTCGTTCGCCGGAAATGTGGTCTTCGACAACGAGCCCTTGCCCGGACCTCTCGAACCCAACCTCGCCGTCTACCCCTTCTGGGATGACCTGCGGATAGAGGCACAGTCCGGGGTCTACACCGGCACGGTGGGCACCGCTCCGCACCGGTCCTTCGTGATCGAGTGGCGCGACATCAGACCGGCGGCGGACACCTTCGAGATCATGTCGTTCTCCGCGCTGCTCGGTGAGGACGGCACGATCGGCTACCGCTACAAGGACATCGGCGCGGCGATCGAACAGGGCAGCAGCGCCACCATCGGCATCGAGAACGCCGACGGCACCGACGCCTTCCAGTACTCCTACAACACCTCCTCCATCCGCGACGGGCAGAGCCTGACCTTCACCGCCAAGGACCACGGCGTGGTACGCGGAAAGGTCACCGACGCCAACGACGGGCAACCCCTGGCGGGCGCGACCGTCGAGTTCCCGCACATCGCCACCTTCACCACCGGCGAGGACGGCACCTACGGCGGCCAGGTCCGCGCCGGAACCCACCAGGTCAAGGTCTCCAAGGACAAGTACGGCACCCTCCCCCAGAACGTCACCGTCCCCGCGACCACCGTCACCACCAAAGACGCCGCCCTCATCACCGGAAAGGTCACCGCCTCCCCCACAGCACTCACCCTGAACGGCACCACCAGCGCCACCATCACCCTCACCAACACCGGCACCGCCCCCACCCCCTACGAAGTCACCACCGACGACGCCTGGCTCACCGCCACCCCCACCACCGGCGGACTCCTCCAAAACCAGTCCGCCACCATCACCGTCACGGCGACCGGCTCCGGAGAGCCGCGCGGCGGCACGCTCCTCATCCACTCAGCCAGCGGACGGCAACCCACCATCGAGATCCCCGTCACCCTGACCCCGCCCCAGTAACCGGTAAGGGTCACCAGCGGTCGGGCCGCACCAGGCCCGCCCGCCGGCGACCCATGCGCCGAAACGGAAGCGCCCGTGGAAACCGGTCATCCGCTCGAAGGAGAGTACGTGTCCCATCGCTTGTGGCATCAGGCGAGTCGTGCCCGGATCCGCATCCGGGCACTGGTCGGCCTGCTCGCCGCGTTCGCCCTCTTCCTCCCCCACGCCACCGCACACGCCGAACCCGAGAACGGCAAGATCGCCGCCAAGGTCGAGGCGGATCTGAAGGACGGCAAGGCCACTTTCTTCGTCCACCTCAAGGGGGAGGCGAGCCTCGCCGCCGCCCGTACGGCCACCACCAAGGCGGCCAAGGCCAAGGCCGTCTACGACGCCAAGACCGCGTACGCCGCGAAATCCCAAGCCCGGCTGCGAAAACTGCTGACCGACCGGAAGGCCGAGCACGAGCCGTTCTGGATCGTCAACACCGTCAAGGTCACCGCGGACGCGGACCTGGCCGGCGAGATCGCCGAACTCCCCGAGGTCACCGCCATCGAGCCCATCGGAGAGGCCGAGGGTCCGAAGACCCGGCCGAGCAAGGCCCGGCCGAGGGTCGCGACCGCGGACGATCCCGTCGAGTGGAACATCGACCGGATCAAGGCGCCGCAGGTGTGGAACGAGCTGGGCGACCGCGGCGAGGGCATCGTCGTCGCCACCATCGACAGCGGAGTGGACTTCGAGCACCCCGCGCTCGCCGCGCAGTATCGCGGCAGGCACCCCGACGGCACTGTGGATCACAATTACAACTGGTTCGACACCTACCAGGGCTGCGTCGATCCCGCTCCGTGCGACCCCACCGCGCACGGCACCCACGTGACCGGCATCATGGCCGGTGCGAACGGCATCGGCGTCGCTCCCGGCGTGAGGTGGATCTCGGCCAAGGGCTGTGATCCCCACTGCCCGGAGGACAAGCTCATCCGGGCCGGTCAGTGGTTGGTCGCACCGACCGACCTGAACGGTCAGAACCCCCGGCCCGACCTCGCCCCCGACATCGTCAACAACTCCTGGCGCCTGAAGAGGTTCGACGATTGGTACAAGGGGGTCACCACGGCGTGGGCCGCCGCTGGGATCTTCGCGACGTTCGGCAGTGGTAACGACGGCGCGGTGTGCGGCAACACGGCGACTCCCCCGGGGTACGCGGACACCTACAGCGCCGGCGCCTTCGATGTGAACGGCACGATCGCCGGCTGGTCCAGTAGGGGTCCAGGCGAGAACGGCGAGATCAAGCCGAACATCTCCGCACCCGGGGTCGATATCCGCTCGGCGGTGCCCGACGGCGGGTACCGCAGTGAGGAGGGCACCTCGCAGGCATCCCCGCACGTGGCGGGGGCCGTGGCGCTGCTCTGGTCGGCGGCGCCCTCGCTGCGCGGCGACATCGCCGCCACCCGGGCGCTGCTGGACGGCGGCGCGATCGACACGGCCGATCTGAGCTGCGGCGGGACCGCCGCGGACAACAACGTCTACGGTGAGGGCCACCTGGACGCCTACGCCGCCGTCCAGGCCGCGCCGGACGACCCGCTCGGCACGCTGAGCGGCACCGTCACCGCGAACGGCGCGCCCGTGTCCGGAGCCGAGGTGACGGTCACCGGGCCGCTCCGCCGTACGGCCGCCACCGGCGCGGACGGCGCCTACAGCATGCCGCGCCTGCCTCCGGGCGACTACCAGGCGACCGTGACCAAGTTCGGCCACCAGACCGCGACATCGACCGTGACCATCACCGACGGCCAGACCACAATGGCGAACCTCACTCCGGCCCGCCTGCCGCATGCCACGATCACCGGGACCGTCACCGCGGATGGCACTCCGGAGAAGGACGCGACGATCACATCGCCCGGGACGCCGGTCAAGGCCGTCACCGACACCAGCGGCCACTACTCGATCGAGATGCCGCACGGCTCCCACACACTGAAGATCGCCGGTAGCACGAACTGCGTCAACGCGGCCACCACGCAGATCACCGTGACCGGGAACATGACCAAGAACATCGACCTGACCAGGCGCGGCGACGACTTCGGCCACACCTGCACCAGCGGCACCGAGCCCTACGTGGCGGGCACCACGAAGGTCGACATCCCGCTCGGGATGGGCGCGCAGGTGGCGCTGCCCTTCCCGGTGCCGTTCTACGGCGCGACCTACTCGGACGTATGGGTGTCCGAGGACGGGTTCGCCTCCTTCGTCCCTACCTTCGACTCCACGGAGAACGGCCCCCTGCCGGATATAGATAACGACCTGGCCCTCTACGCCTTCTGGGACAATCTGTTTAGGGATGACCAATCCGGTGTCTACACCAGCACGGTGGGCACCGCTCCGCACCGGTCCTTCGTGATCGAATGGCGAGACTTCGCCTTCACCCAGCCTGCCAACGAGCTGCGCATCTCCTTCGCCGCGCTGCTCGGTGAGGACGGCACGATCAGCTACCGCTACAAGGACGTCGGCGCGGCGCTCGAACAGGGCGGCAGCGCGACGATCGGCATCGAGAACGCCGATGGCACCGACGCACTCCAGTACTCCTTCAACACCCCGTCCATCCGAGATGGCCAGAGCCTGACCTTCACCGCCAAGGACTTCGGTGTAGTGCGCGGCCAGGTCACCGACGCCAACGACGGACAACCACTCGCGGGCGCGACCGTCGAATTCCCGCACATCGCCACCTTCACCACCGGCGAGGACGGCACCTACGGCGGCCAGGTCAGAGCGGGCAGCCACCAGGTGAAGGTGGCCAAGCAGAACTACGGCACCCTCACCCAGAACGTCACCGTCCCGGCCACCACCGTCACCACCAACGACGCCGCGCTCATCACCGGCAAGGTCACCGCCTCCCCCACCTCCCTGACCCTGAACGGCACCACCAGCGCCACCATCACCCTCACCAACACCGGCACCGCCCCCACCCCCTACGAGGTGACCACCGAAGACACCTGGCTCACCGCCACCCCCGCAACCGGCGGACTCCTCCAGAACCAGTCCGCCACCATCACCGTCACCGCTTCTTCGCCGCAGCCCCGCACCGGCAAGCTGCTCGTCCACTCAGCCGGCGGACGGCAGCCAGTCATCGAGATCCCCGTCACCGTGACCCCGTAGCGGACCGGCCAGGCCGGTCACCCGCATGGTGATGTTCAACCGGCCACCGGCCAGCCCGGTGGCCGGGTCGGCGGTGCCCGGGTGGACCTTGGGGACTCCGTGATAGGCGTACCTGGACGGGCCGCCGAACACGAACAGGTCGCCAGAGGCCAGGAGGAGGTCGGCGTAGGGCCTGCTCCTGGTTTCGGTGTTGCCGAAGCGGAAGGTGCAGGTGTCACCGATGCTGAGCGAGACCACGGGAGCATCGGACTTTTCGTCCTTGTCCTGGTGCATGCCCATTTTCGCGGTGCCATCGTAGAAGTTGATCAGGGCGGTGTCCGGCGTGTAGCCGCCGTGGTCCCCGTAGGCGGCGGCCAGCGCGCGGCGGCCAAGGTCCACCATCCAGCCGGGGAACTCCGCCACGCGGGCGCCGTTCACGTCGTCGGCGGTGCGGGTGTACCGGTACGGCCGCCAGTGCCAGCCGAGGCAGACCGTCTGTACCGACATGACACCGCCCCGGGGCAGCACCGTGTGCCGCATCGGCACCGGCCCGGTCGCCCACGCCCGGCATGCGGCCACGAGGTCGCGCTGCTCGCTGAGGGGCAGCCAGCCGGGCAGGTGGACCGCGCCGGGCGCGATCTGCCTGGGCGTACTCATCACGACCGCCTCTCTCGCACGGTGACCAGGTTACGGCCGGCCTCCCAGATCTCGCCATCGGCGGTCGCGCCGCGCAGGCCCAGCAGGGTCCCGGGCCCGGCCGCCGCCACGCTGCGCGCGACGGGGGCGAAGCCGAAGGTCCGCTCCGGCCGCCAGGCGGTGCTGTGCCGCAGGCGGCGGCTCATCTGCGCCCAGCCGGGCCCGCTCGCGGCCACCACCCACGCGTCGGGATCGCCCGCGACCATGCGCCGGGCCTGACGCAGCCAGGAGGCCGCCTCCTGCGGCCAGTCCACCACCGCGAGCACGTGCAGGCCCATGCCGGTCCAGGCGTCGGCGAACGCCTCGGCCGCGGCCACCGATGCGGGGTCACGGCCGTGTCCCACCGTGACCGCCTCGATCCTGGGCCGCTGCGCCCGCAGCAGCTCAAGGAGCGCGGCCAGTTCGGCCGCCGTGTGCGGACCCGGCGGCACCGCGCCGGTCTGCGGCGGCCTCATCCCGGCTCTCCATGAACGCGCGGTAGCGGGCGGGCAGGCACACCGCACACGGCCGGTACCCGGCTGCGAGCGCCGTCGCCTCGTCGGCGAAGAAGACCCGTTGCCCGGCGTACCCGCCCCGCGCGATGGCACGCAACGCCGACGGGCAGTCCAGCCTGCCGTACAGCCGCCCACGCCGATGACCGCCCAGCCTCCCGGGAATCCGGCTCAGGTAGGGACGGCCATCCGCACCGATCAGCGTGTACATCAGACCGCATCATGGAACGCCCGGCCAAGCGTCCCCGGGGGTCCGGCGGTCGGCGTGTGCGTCAGGCCGCGTCATGGAACACCAGGCCGAGGGTGCGCCGCAGGCCGGCGCGTACCGTGCTGACGCCGTGGCGGACCGGGGCGGCCGACCAGCCTCGGGCCGAGGCCACCGGGCGGTCGCGGGTGGTGAACACCAGGCCGTGGCCGCGCCGCAGCAGCGTCACCGTCCCCCGTGACTGGGCCCGGGGCCGCTGCTCGACCATCAGGAACTCCCCGCCGGTGTAGTCGCCGCCGGGCTCGTCCAGGCCGACCACGACCTGCATCGGGAACACCAGGTCCCCGTACAGGTCGCGGTGCAGCGCGTTCCAGTCGCCCGCACGGTAGCGCAGCAGGATCTGGGTGGATTTGGTCTGCCCGGCGCGGTGGCACATGTCCAGCCACTCGTCCAGGGTGTCCGGCCAGGGCGCGGGCCTGCCCAGCCTGGCCGCCCAGTCCCGGGCGATCGGCAGCAGCCGCGGGTAGAGGGCCTGCCGCAGTTCCTCGATCGGGGCCGGGAACGGGCGGTTGAAGTAGCGGTACCGGCCGCGGCCGAACCGCAGCCGTTCCATGTCGACCGTGGATCGGAACAGCGCGGGCTCGTCGTAGAGCGCGGCGATGTCGCGGCATTCGTCGGCGGTGAGCAGCGGGCCGGTGGGCGCGCAGCCGTGGGCGTTCATCTCCTCGGCCAGCGCGTCCTGGTCGATCGCCGCGACGCGATCATCCGGCCGGGTCTGTGTCGACGTCATCGTGATCGTCCTTCCATGTCTTCGGAGCGGGCCGGTCAGACGGGCAGCGTCTGCTGCGCGGCCTCGTGGTCCAGCAGGTGGCGCTTGCGCTCGATGCCGCCCGCGTAGCCGGTCAGCGCGCCGTCGGCGCCGACCACGCGATGGCACGGGCGCACGATCAGCAGCGGGTTGGCGCCGACGGCGGCGGCCACCGCGCGGACGCGGTCGCGCGGCTCGCCGACCCGTCCGGTGAGCGTGCCGTAGGCCGTGGTCTCGCCGTACGGGATCGCCTCCAGCGCGGTCCACACCCGCTGCTGGAACGCCGTCCCGCCCGCCGCCGCGAGGCCGAGGCCGAAGCCGGTGCGCTCGCCCGCGAAGTACTCCCGGAACTGCCGCCGGACCTCCGTGAACGCGTCGTCGTCGCGCCTCCACTCCGGCCGCACGCCGAACGCGCGGGCCTGACCGGAAAACGCCACGCTCACCAGCGCGACCCCGCCGCGCGCTGCGGCGGTCCGCTCCCCTGTCACCAGTAGCTCCCCCAGCGGGCCGGTGATCGTCGTGTAGATCCTCATCTCCGCCCCTACTTCCGTTGGCGTCTCTACCTGTTCAACACCATCGGCCGGGGAAAACCTCGGCGGTTATCGGACCTCTCGCTCGGCGCGGGGCCTGGCTCGCATGTGCATGCGCTCGCCCTGGCGGCCGAACAGGTTGAGCACCTCCACGGGGGTGTCGCCCGCCGGGCCGAACCAGTGGGGCAGGCGGGTGTCGAACTCGGCGGCCTCCCCCGGTCCCATGATCAGGTCGTGGTCGGCCACGATGAGCCGGACGCGCCCGGACAGCACGTACATCCACTCGTAGCCTTCGTGCGTGACCGGCCGTGGCTCGTTCTGCGTGGCCGGAATGATCGACTTCCATGCCTGGAGCGGACCCGGCTGGGTGGTCAGCGGAAGCACGGTCCGCCCGTTGCGGACGACGGGCCTGGCGCGGACGCGCGGGTCGCCGACCTCCGGCGCGCCGACCAGTTCGTCCAGCGGCACCTGGTGCGCCTGCGCGATCGGCAGCAGCAGCTCCAGGCTGGGACGGCGCTGCCCGGACTCCAGCCTGGAAAGGGTGCTCTTGGAGATGCCGGTGGCCTCGGCCAGTGCGGACAGGGTCACGCCGCGCTGGGTGCGGATGCGCCTGAGCCGGGTGCCGACCTGGGCCAGCGTGACGTCTATCGGGGATCGCTGCTCCATGGGTCCATTCCATCTCCGCCGTCCCAGAAATGGCAACAAAAGTTGTCATTCGCCCGCACCGGCACGCACCATCGGGGCCGGAGGTGAACGTCATGATCAAGACGATGAACGGCCAGAACACCGATGTGCGGTACGACGTCGTGGTGGTCGGCGCGGGAGCGGCCGGGCTGAACGCCGCGCTGCTCCTGGGGAGGGCGCGGCGCGACGTGGCCGTGATCGACGCCGGGGAACCGCGCAACGCCCCCGCCGCGCACATGCACGGCTTCCTGTCCCGTGACGGCACGCCCCCGGCCGCCCTGCTTGAGGCCGGGCGGGCGGAGGTCGCCCGGTACGGCGTGCGCCTGCTGCGGGGCCGGGTGGAGGAGATCGAGCCCGGTTTCTCCGTCCGCCTGGCGGGCGGCCCGGTGCTCGGCGCCCGCCGCATCCTGGTCGCCACCGGCCTGCGCGACGAGCTGCCCGGCATTCCCGGGGTGCGCGAGCGCTGGGGCAAGGACGTGCTGCACTGCCCCTACTGCCACGGCCACGAGGTCGCCGGACGGCCGCTGGCCGTGCTCGGCACGCATCCGGGGGCGGTCCACCAGGCGCTGCTCCTGCGACAGTGGAGTGAGGACGTGGTCTTCCTCAAGCACACCCTCGATCTGGCGGCGGAGGACCGGGAGCGGCTGGAGGCGTTCGGCCTGCGCGTCGTCGAGGGCGAGATCGACCACCTGGTGGTCGAAGGGGACCGGCTGCGCGGCGTCGAACTCGCCGGCGGCCGGGTGCTGCCCCGCGCCGCCGTCTTCCTCTTCCCGCGCATGGTGCCGCACGACGGACTACTGAACGGCCTGGGCTGCGCCAAGGACGACAACGGCTGGATCGCCACCGACCGCACGGGCCGCACCGGCGTGCCGGGGGTCTGGGCGGCCGGAAACGTCATCGACCCACGCGCCCAGGTCATCACCGCCGCCGGAATGGGGGCGACCGCCGCTTCCGCCCTCAATGCCGACCTGATGGACGAGGACGTCCACCGCGCCGTCGCCCGCCGGCAGGCCGCCACCGGCGCACGTGGTTGATCCGCCGCCCGCCCTATCCGCCTGCGGCCATCGCGCCCGTCACCCGTGCGCCCGTCACCCATGAAGGAGAACTCCCATGCCCGCACACATCCCAGGCCCGATCACATCACCCGCTTTCCCGCGTGCGGTGGGGGTGGCGCGGTGAGCGCCGAGGTCGCCGCGGTGGGGCCGGGGGTCCGGGGGAGGTTGCCACCGGCCGTCTATCTGCTGTCCTTCAGTTTGTTCTCGATGGGCAGCGCGGAGTTCCTGCTGGCCGGGGTGCTGCCGGCCGTTGCGGAGGATCTGCGGATCACGCTGTCCTCCGCCGGGGCGCTGATCTCGGCGTTCGCCGTCGCCGTCGTCGTGGGCGGGCCGCCGCTGGCCATCGTGACCCTGCGCCTGCCGCGGCGGCTGACACTGGTGGTCACCCAGGCGGCCTTCGCCGCGTGCGTGGCGATCGGCATGGTCACCGACGCCTACCCGGTGCTGCTGGTCACGCGCTTTCTGTGCGGGCTGGCCTACGCGGGGTTCTGGGCGGTCGCGGCGGTCACCGCGGTCGGCCTGGTCCCGGCCGACCGTGCCGCCCGCGCCTCCGGGGTCGTGGTCAGCGGCCTCAGCCTGGCGATGATCGCCGGTGGCCCGGCCGGGGCGATGCTCGGCTACTTCACCGGCTGGCGGGGCGGGTTCTGGGCCGTGGCCGCGTTCACCGTCGCCGGGGCCGTCCTGACGCTCCTCGCGCTGCCCGCCACCGGCGGGGCGCGCGAGGCGAGCGTGCGCGGGGAACTTCGCGTCATGCGCCGCCCCCGGCTGTGGGCGATCTACGCCGTCACCCTGCTGAGCACCGCCGCCTACATGATCTCCTACAACTACCTGGCCGCGTTCCTGACCGGCATCACCCGCATCCCCGGGATCTGGGTCCCGGTGATCCTGACCCTGTTCGGCGTCGGCGCGTTCGTCGGCCTGTCCATCGGCGGCAGGATCGCCGACCGGCTGCCCACCCACGCCCTGCTCGCGGGGGCGCTCGGGATCGCGGCATGCTCGGTACTGCTGGCCGTGTCCGCCCGGCACGCGGCGGCCGTCGTCCCGCTGGTCCTGCTGCTCGGCGTCGCCGGGTTCGTGCTGAACCCGGCGATCTACGGGCGGGTGTTCGCCATCGCGTCCGGTGCGCCGACCCTCGCCGGGGCCACCACCGTCTCGGCCTTCCAGCTCGGCATCAGCCTGGTCCCGGTGCTGGCCGCCACCGCGCTGGACGCCGGAGCGGGGCTGATCGCCATCCCCTGGCTCGGCGCCGCCCTGGCCGTGATCACGGTCGGGCTCGTCCTGCTCGACCGGACGATTTCCCGCCCGCCTGACGAGGTCCGGCGCCGAGCGGCCGGTCAGAAGAGGTTCAGGCCGATGAGGACGGGGTCGTGGTCGGAGGATCGGAAGGCGTCCGGCCGGTAGAGGGCGGGCGGGTTGTACTCGGTGTTGTAGTCGAGGATGAGCGGTTCGTCGGCGTTGATGTGCCAGATGGTCGCGCCGGTGACCCGCCTGAGCAGGCTCCTGCCCACCAGGGCGTGGTCGAGTTCGCCGGACAGGCCCTCGAAGACGTAGCTGTAGCGCAGCGGGGCCGGGACGAACCGCTTGGTCACGCTGGACAGCCCGCCCGCCTCCAGGGCGTGGATCGGGTCCTCCTCGCCGTAGGCGTTGAGGTCGCCGAGCACGAGCGGGCCGGGCAGGCCGAGGGAGTCGATCAGGCCGAGCACCGCCTTGGACTGGCGCACCCGCTCGGGGTTGAAGCAGCTCTGGCCGTCGCCCTGGTCCTGCTCCGGGCCGGTGGCCCCGTCACAGCCCTTGCTCTTGAAATGGTTGACGATCATGGTGAACGGCGTGCCGCCCCTGGCCCTGCGGAAGGTCTGGATGAGCGGGGGCCTGCGGAAGACCGGGTCGGCGGAGGAGCGGGCGGCGCCGGCCGGGGTCAGCTTGGCGGGCTTGTAGATGATGCCGACCTGGATCGCGTCCGTGCCCGGGTTCGGGTGCCGCAGCGCGGCGTAGGTGCCCTTGCCGACCTCGGCGTTGAGCGCGCCGACGAGGGCGTCGAGGGCGGTCTGGCCGTTGTTCTCGACCTCCATCAGGCCGACCACGTCGGCGTCCAGGCCCTTGAGCGCGGCGACCAGCTTGGCGAGCTGCCGCCGCTGCTCCTGCGCGGTGTCCGCGCCGCGCGAGTCGAGCGTGGTGAACCAGTTGAGCGTGTTGAAGCTCGCGACCTTCACGTTGCCGAACACCGGGAACGGCCGCCGCGGGCGCGGGTTGAGCGGCAGGAAACGGACCTGCCCGGTCGGTTGCAGGCGGTAGCTGCCGAAGCCGTACCCGAGTACGCCGGTGACGCTCAGCGCGGTGTCCCCGATCCGGACGGCACGCGGGCGGGTGTACGGCACGACCGGCGGGTTCTGCACCGTGGAGCCGTCGTCGATCAGCAGCCGGCGGCGTTCGTCGCGCCCGGCGTCCACCCCGTCCCGGTCGGTCGGCTGGTACAGCCGGCCCCCGGCGGAGACGGTGACCTCACCGAAACGCCCGAGCTGATAGTGCTCGGTCACCGACAGCGGCCCGGCGAAGGTGATGAGCATGTTCTCCAGCGGCTCGAACGTCTCACCGGCCGCGCGCGGCAGGGTGCGGACCACGGGCCTGATCCAGCCGGTGCCGCAGACGTCCACGGCGGTGACCGGGGACAGTTCGGTCCAGCCGTTGTACTCCACGGCCCGGCCGGTGACCAGCACCCGGTCGCCGGCCTTGACGTCCTTGAGGGTGTCCCCGGCGAAGGCGAACAGGCCCTCGGAGGTCGCGGGGTCGGCGTCGGGCGTTGGGTCCTGCAGGAAGAACCCGCTCAGCTCGGTGGACTTCTGGAAGTCGCCGGTCACGACGCCTTCCACCCGGACGGTACGGCCGGCGAGCGGCGTCGACTCCCCGCCGCCCTGAACCTCGGCGATCTGGTGGGTGGCCGCCGTCTCACACGGCTCGCCCGTCGGTGTGGGCGTGGGCGTGGGGGTCGGGGTGGGGCTGGGGCTGGGGCTGGGGCTGGGCGTCGGCTCCACGTCGCCACAGGGGGCCGGGGGCGTCGCGGTGTTGCGCGGCGCGGGCGCGGCCGCGGTGAAGTCGGCGGCGTTGTCGTCGGTGTCGGCGCAGCCGTCGCCGCCGCGCACGGCGGCGGTGGCGTTGCTCAGGGCGGGGGCCGCGGCCCGGCCCTCGAAGTAGCCGGCGTTGCCGTACCCGACGAGGTCGCGGATCAGTGCGGACTGCTCGGCCGTGCAGGGGGTCGAACCGCCGTTGCAGGCCAGGCCCGTGGCCGCGCCGACCAGGGCGACCTTGCCCGCCGATCCGCTCATGTTGATCGAGCCGGTCGTGTCGGCGGCGGGCGGCGGCGAGCCGGTCGAACCGCCGGCGAGCCGGACGAGATGGTACTGCCCCGGGGCCAGGCTGCCCGACAGCGCCACGACGGGGTTGGCGCCGAAGTGGCCGGTGCCGGTGGCGCTGGCGTACTGGACGGACCAGCCGTCCAGTGACACCGCGGAGGTCCCCCGGTTGAACAGTTCCACGAAGTCGTTGGTGAAGAGGGCCCCGCTGTTCCCCCCGCCGCCGTAGACCTGGCTGACGACGACGGCGCCGGGTGCGGCGGCGGCCGGTGGCGCGGAGAGCGCCGTCGCTCCGGCGGCGGCCACGCCGACGGCGACAAGGGCGGCTAACGCCCGGGTTGAAGCACGCATGTACCGGAGCGTAAGCAGGATTTGCCGCTAATCGCCGATCAATGCGCTGTTGTCGGGAAAAAGTCTGCAGGAGTTCACTCGCCGGGATCACCGGGCGGCGCTCGGCGCGCCCGCGGCCGGGTCACTCGCGTACGTCAGTACCGCTCGCGCCGGGACGGGCCGGCCCCCCTGTGGCCGTCCCAGCCGCGTCTTCGCGCGGTTTCACGGAACCCCGCGCCGCGCTCAGGTGGTGAAGATCTCCTGGACCTTGACGATCGCTCCCTTGTGCACGGTGATCAGGGCGGGAGCGGGCCCGAACCGCTTGGTGCGCTCCAGCAGGACCTTGGTGGAGCACCGCTTGGCGCCCAGGCTCGCGTTGTCGTCGTAGGAGGTGCCGCTCGGCGAGATCTTGCACCCGTAGGCGCTGTAGAACCGCATGTCCTTGGCGATCGGCGAGGCGTACGCCATCACGTCGTACTCCGGCGGGCCGACGAAGCGCGCGTGGCCCTTCCTGCTGAGCTTCCAGCGGATCGGCTCGTACTCCGCGACCCCGCCGCGCACCTCGGTGATCCAGCCGCGCAGGATGCCGTTGTGCCGCGAGTGCAGGCCCTTGCTGAAGTCGTGGTGCGGGTCGGCCTGGAACTTCATTCCGAAGACCTTGGGCTTCTTGTAGTGCGGGATCGCGGCGGCCTCTGCCGACACCCCAGGCAGGATGACCGCCGCGGCCGCGCCCGCGATCACCAGCGTCCGAATCAATGATTTCATGGTCTTTTGGAGTGACCTGGAAGCTTCCAGGTTCGCCGACAGATGTGTGACTTACATCACTAGAGCGGCCGGCCTAAGGGGACCAGTCGCTCCGGGGTGATGGGGCGGAACGCCGGGAGTACGGCGACCAGCTCGCTCACCTGGACACCGAAGCCGCCGACCTGCACCAGCGCGCCCGCGTGCAGCGTGTAGACGGCGGTGTAGCCGTTCTCCAGGCGGGTCGTCCAGACGCCCGGGGCCGCCTCGCGGCACGGCTCGACGGACTTCCAGGCCCAGTTCGGCTCCGGAGCGGCGCAGGCGGCCTTGGGAGTGCCCGACCTCGCCGAACGGACCCGGACCATGATCGACCTACTGTCCACCGGGTCGCCCGTGTGATAGCCGAGCTCCAGCGTTTCGGGAAGCAACCCCTCTTCCATGCTGTCGAGCCGGAAGCCCGGGATTTCGGGAGCGATCAGTGGGAAGTCCACGGCCCGCAGGTTGCCGAGGCGCTCCCGGTCGTGCAGCACGTCGGCCACCGGTTCGGCGGCGAAATGGATGACGAGGATCGCGCCGGCGGCGATGGCCGGCGCGATCTTGTTGCCCGGCGCGAACAACCAGGCCACCACGAAGTAGCCGGTGAACACAGGGGCGGCGAACGTGAGCGAGCCCATCACGCCGTTGTCGGGAATCCAGTCGCTGAAGGCGTACGGCAGCAGCATCAGGGGGACCATGGCGAACGGCGCGAGCGCTCCCACCAGCGGCCACCAGGGCACCTTGGCGGCCCAGCCGAGCAGTTGGGCCAGGACGAAGACACCGATGATCATCGCCAGGAAGATAAGGCCCTCGTCGTTGTATCCGACGTCCGGCAGCCCGACCGTGCGGAAGAGCTCGAGCGTCACCGCGAGGGTCGCGCCCACCAAGGCCGCCCTGAACAACACCGGCATGTAATGATCTTTCCGTACATGTCCCGGTCGGCGCTAGTCGTGCGGCAGTGCCGTCCAGTCGAAGCAGATCGCGCCCGCCGGCGCCCCGCCGCCGCGCAGACGTTCATACGTCTGTACCGCCTCCAGAGGGGAAACGCGGCCGGCGATCATCGCGGCGGTGCGGAACGCGCCCGAGGCCAGGCGGCGGAAGTACAGGCCGGTCACCGCGTCGCGGTTGAGCGGGCCGCAGGACGGGTCGTCGGAGACGATGCCGGCGTGCGCCCCGAGGATCGTCAGCGAGTCGCTGACCACGCCGGGGCCCAGCATCTGCCGCGACGGCGTGGGCGTGTCGCCCAGCAGCACGACCCGGCCCAGGGGCCGCGCGAGCCGTACCGCCTGGGCGAGCACCGCGGTGCCGCCGGTGACCTCGAACACCACGTCGGCCATCCGCTCGCCGGTCAGCGCGGCCACCGCGGGCCGGGCCTCGGACGCGGGCATCGCCAGCACGTCCGTCGCGCCGCCCGCCAGCGCCAGGTCCAGCCGCCGGGCGTCGGGGTCGATCGCCACGACCCGCGCGGCGCCGTGCGCGACGGCGTACTGGATGACGAGCTGCCCCACCGGGCCGAGGCCCACCACCGCGACGGTCTCGCCCATGGCGATCGCGGCCCTGGCCGCACCGGCCGCGGCGGTGACCACCAGCGGCACCCACACCGCCTCCTCGTCCGGCACCGCGTCGGGCAGCGGGCGCGCCTCACCCGCCTTGAGCGTCACCAACTCCTGATGAGGGGCGTAGGACTGCACCCGATCCCCCGGCCGCAGGCCCGTGACCCCCTCGCCCACCGCCACCACGACCCCGGCCATGCTGTAGCCCGGCCGGAACGGGTAGCGCACCCACTCCTCCCAGTTGGAGCCGGGATCGAACTCCCCGCGCAGGCAGGCCAGCTCGGTGCCCGGGCTGATCAGCGAGAGGGTCGAACGGCACAGCACCTCCCCCGGCCCGGGGGCGGCGACGTCCTCTTCGGCCACGCGTACCACGCCCGGCCCGGTGAACTCCACGAACCACGACTTCATCGGTCCCTCCCGAGGACGACGGTCCGCCCGCTGGACGCGCTCTGGTAGGCGGCCTCGATGATCTGCATCGAGGTGACGCCGGCGGCGGCGCCGGGCGCGGGCTCCGCTCCGGCGAGGGTCGCGAGGAAGGCGCGCATCTGCGCGTCGTACCTGCGCTGTACGGCCTGCTCCGACAGCTCGGCCGGGAACTTCACGACCGGCTCGGCCCCGGCCCGCACGAGGGTGCCGGGGAAGGTCTGCGCGTAGCCCTCGGTGCCGGACACCCGCACGCTCCCCGACGGGCCGGGCGCGTGCGGATGCCACCAGCCCGCCTCGATGCCGGAGGTGACGCCGCCCTCCCAGACGATCGTGAGGATCGCCGTGTCCTCGACCCGCAGGTCGCGGTAGTGGGTGCCGCAGTGCGCGGTGACGCTGACCGGCTCGGGGTCGCCGAGCACGTACCGGGTGGCGTCGATGGCGTGGATCCCGAGGTCCATCAGCGCGCCGCCGCCGGCCAGGGCGGGATCGGTGAACCAGCCGTCCGGGCCGAACCCGGCGTGCACCGCGTACGCCGTGGTGTGCACCGGGCGGCCGAGGCCGCCGTCGCGGACCAGGCCGCGCAGCCAGCCGACCTGCTCGTCGAAGCGCAGGCAGTGGGCGAGCATCACCCGGGCGCGCCCGTGCTGCGCGGCGGCGATGGCCCGGGCCTCGGCGGTGGTCATGGCCATCGGCTTTTCCAGCAGCACCGGCAGCCCCGCGCCGAGCGCCTCGATGGCCTGCCCGGCGTGCAGCGCGTTGGGGGTGGCGACCACGAGCGCGTCCACCTCGCCGTCGGCCAGCAGCCGGTCCAGGGCGAGGTAGCGGCGGGCGAAGCCGTGGCGGTCGGACAGCGCGGAAAGGGACGCCGCGCGGTGGTTGACGGCGGCGACCAGTTCGCCGCCGGCGGCGGCGATGGCCTGCGCGTGGTGGCCGGCGATGTAGCCGGTGCCCGCGATGGCCAGGCGCGGCCGGCTCATCGCAGCTCGTCCAGCCGCACGAAGCGGGCCCCGGCGGCGCGCAGGCCGTCGATGATCTGCGGCATGGCCCGGCCGGTCGCCGGCGTCCACGGGTGGAACAGCACCACCGCGCCGTCGCCGTGCGCGGTGGCCTGCTCGATGACGGTGCGGACCACCTGGGGCCCGGTGGCCTTGGCCCGCCAGTCGAAGGTGTCGACCTGCCAGCCCACGTCGCGGTAGCCGAGCCGGTCCAGCGCGGCCAGGACCTCCGGGTCGTCGGCGCCGTCACCGTACGGGCAGCGGAACCAGGGCCGCGGGTCGTGCCCGGTGGCGCGGCGGACGGCCTGCTCGGCCTGCCGTACGTCCTTGGCCAGCCCCTTCGGCGATAACCAGGTCATCGGCGTGTGGTGATGGGAGTGGTTGCCGATCAGGTGGCCCTGCCGGGCCAGGTCCCTGGCCAGGTCGGGGTATGCCTGGGCCCAGCGGCCCTGGATGAAGTGCGTCGCCACCACGTCGCGTTCGGCCAGGGTGCGCATGACGAGCCGGGTGCCGTCGGGATGGGCGGGGCGGTCGTGGTGCTCGACGTCGAAGGTCAGCGCGACCCGCCATGAGGCTTGGGATTGGGGGGATTTCGCCACGTCTTGCCTACCTCTGTATCGAGGAGCCGCTGGTTGCCGTATTGACAGGGGTATCGGCCATGGCGATTATTGCTGACAACATTATCATCAATCAACTGCTTGGGTGTGAATCGTCGTCCTGAGCAGGAAGGACGGGACACCAGATGGCCCGCTACCGGCTGGAATCTGGTCCGACCCCCCTGCACCACCAGGTGTATCTGTCGCTGAGCGCCGCGCTGGACGAAGGGGAATGGCGGCTCGGCGACCGGCTGCCCCCCGAGCGCGAACTGGCCCGCCGCTACGGATGCAGCCTCATCCCCGTTCGGCGGGCGCTGGACGAGCTGAGCCGTGAGGGCCGCCTGGAGCGCATCCGGGGGCGCGGCACGTTCGTCCTGCGGCCCCGCCCGCGCCTTGAGGTCGAGATGGGGTACGGCGGGAGCTTCGCCGACCTCATGCGCATGCACGGCAGGCACCCCGAGACCAGGGTGGTCGCCTCCCGGATCGAGCCGTCCGGGGAGGCGGTGGCCGCCGCGCTCGCGCTGCCGCCCGGCGCGCCCGCCATCTATCTGGAACGGCTGCGCATCGCCAGCGGCGAGCCGCTGATCTTGGAGCAGGTCCACCTGCGGGCCGCCCGCTTCGAGGGCCTGCTCGACCACGACCTGGAGCGCAACTCCCTGTACGACCTGCTGATCGAGCAGTACGGGGTGGTCATCGCGCGCGTCCGCGAGGCCATCGAGCCGGTGCTGCTGCGGGCGCACGAGGCGTACCTGCTCGACCAGCCCTCAGACCGCCCGGCCCTGCTCGTGGAGGGGATCGCGTACGGCCCAGAGCCGGACCACGAGCCGATCGAGTTCACCCGCAGTTACATGCGGGGAGACCGGGCCCGCCTGTCCTTCGAAGGAAGGATCCTTCGCCCGCCCCGGCCCGGCGCCGGGGCGGCCGGCACCCCCTGAAGGAGACGCATGAACGGGACCCTCCCCCGCTTACTGGCCGCCCTGACCGCGATCGTGTCCGTCGTGGTCCTCGCCGCCTGCACGGCAGGCACCGGCGCGGGCGGCGACGCCGCGCCGGTGCAGTTGCGCTGGTACTGCTGCCTGGGCACCGGCGAGCAGGCCGACCAGGTCAAGGCGCAGCAGGCGGTCGTCGATGAGTTCAACGCCCGCCACCGCGACATCAAGGTGAAACTGGACGTCGTCCCCTACAACTCCGCCCGGGACACGCTCGCCACCCAGATCGCCTCCGGCAAGGGCCCCGACATCGTCGGCCCGGTCGGCGTCGGCGGGGCCGCCGCCTTCCATGGCCAGTGGCTGGACCTCGGCCCGTTCATCAAGGCCCGTGGCTTCGACCTGCGCCCGTACTCCGAGGGCGCGGCCGACCTGTACCGGATCGGCTCGGTGCAGGAGGGCCTGCCGTTCGCGATCTACCCCTCGACCCTGTACTACAAGGCCGACCTGTTCGAGGAGGCGGGCCTGGCCGAGCCGCCGCACAAGTACGGCGAGAAGTACCGCTGGCCGGACGGGCGCGAGGCCGAATGGAACTACGAGACGCTGCGGGAGCTGGCGCTGCGCCTCACCGTGGACAAGAACGGCAAGGACGCCACCCAGCAGGGGTTCGACGCCGGGAACATCGTGCAGTACGGCTTCGAGCCCGCCCGCGACGACCTGCGCTACCAGGGCTCGGCCTTCGGCCCCGCCTCGCTGGACGCGGGCGACGGCAAGACCGTGAAGATCCCCGAGCCGTGGGCCGACGCCTGGCGCTTCTTCTACGACGGCATGTGGAAGGACCGGTTCATCATGACCGGGCCGGTCTTCGAGACCGACCGGTTCAACGGCGACGGCGCGGCCTTCTTCTCCGGGCACGTCGCGATGAGCGTGAACTTCCTGTGGTCCACCTACGGCGTCGCGGGCGCGGGCCCCGACTGGGACGTCGCCGCGATGCCCTCCCACGACGGCAGGACCACCTCCCCCACCAGCGCCGACACCTTCCGCATCCTGGCCGGCAGCAAGCATCCGGACAAGGCGTTCGAGTTCCTGAGCCACCTGGTGGGCCCGGCGTCGAACAAGCTGCTGGAGGCGTACGGGGCGATGCCGGCGCGCACCGCCGACCAGGACGCCTTCTTCACCAAGCTGGGCGCCCAGTTCACCAACACCGTCGACTGGCAGGTCGTCAAGGACAGCGTGCGGTTCGCCGACACCCCGCACTCCGAGGCGCACACCCCGAAGTACAACCAGACGCTCGCCGTTCTCGGCACCTACCGAAGCCGCTGGATGACCAAGGACGGGCTGGACATGGACGCCGAGCTGACCCGGTTGCGCGCGGAGATCCAGAAGATCTGGGACCGCTGACCGCGCCCGCGGCCCTCCTCTCACCCCCCTCGTGAAAGGCGTCCGATGACCGCCGTTCGCATGCCCCGGCGGGTCCCGATGTCCCGGGCGGCCCGCCGGGAGGCCAGGCACGGGTTCCTGTTCATCCTTCCGTGGATCATCGGGTTCATCGCGTTCACCGCGCTCCCGATGGCGGCCACGTTCGTGTTCACCTTCCTCAACATCTCACTGGCCGAGGCGGAACCGCTCAGGTTCGTCGGCCTGGACAACTACCGGCGGCTGCTCGGCGACGACCAGGCGTGGGCCGCGCTGGGGGTGACCGCCCGGTTCGCGCTGCTGTGGCTGCCGGTGGTGGTCGCCCTGCCGTTCCTGCTGGCCCTGGCGGTCAACAGCCGCAGCGTGCGCGGCGGCGGGCTGCTGCGGGTGCTGCTGTTCATGCCGTACGTCGTGCCGTTCGTGGCCGGTGCGCTGATCTGGCAGAACATGCTGGCCGCCGACGGCTGGATCAACTCCGCCCTGCGCCTGTTCGGCGTCGCCCACCCGCCGAGCTGGCTGAACGACCCGGCCTGGGTGACCCCCGGCCTGGTCCTGATCGGCCTTTGGGGGCTCGGCGCGGGCCTCATCGTCAACCTCGCCGGGCTGCGCGCCATCCCCGCCCAGCTCTACGACGCGGCCCTGATCGACGGGGCGGGCTGGTGGCGCAGGCTGCGCCACGTGACGATCCCGATGATGTCGCCGGTGCTCTTCTACACGATCATCCTGGCCGTGGTGGAGGTGATGCAGTACTTCCTGGTCCCGCTCGTGCTGTTCGACGGCAACGGCGACCCCGGCGGCGCGACGCGTTTCTTCAACCTCTACCTGTACCAGACGTTCTTCACCTTCCAGGAGATGTCCTACGGCTCGACACTGGCCTGGCTGCTGTTCGTCATCACCCTGGCCGTGACCCTCCTGCTGTTCCGCCTGTCCAGGCGGTGGGTCCACTACACGAGCGAGAGGTGATCCGCGATGACACCGCACGCCGCGCGGCGCGTCCGGGTCGCGATCTTGACGATCATCATGTTCGGGGTCGTGGCGGTGTTCCTGTCCCCGCTGGCGCAGATGGCGCTGACCTCGCTGAAGAGCGAGCGGCAGATCAGCCAGGCGTACGCGCCGCTGCTGCCGTCCGATCCGCGCACCTTCGCCTACCAGGGGCGGCGGTACGACGTGTACCTGGTGCCCGTCGGCGGCGAGGTCCGCGAGCTGGCCCTGGTCGAAAAGGGCCGCACGGAAAGCGGGTTCGTCGACCCGGACCGCCCGCAGGACGGCGTCATCACCTGGCAGGGCTCGTGGCGGGCCCTGCGGCCGAGCTGGACCCTCGCGCCGCAGTGGTCGAACTACGCGGACGTGTGGAACCTGATCGACTTCCCCCGGCTGCTGTTCAACACGGCCGCGATCGCGCTGATCGGCACGCTCGGCACCGTCCTTTCCTGCACGCTGGTCGGCTACGGCTTCGCCCGCTTCCGCTTCCCCGGGCGCGGGCCGCTGTTCACCCTGCTGATCGCCACGATCTTCCTGCCGGCCACGGTCACGCTGATCCCGACCTACACGGTCTTCGCGCGGATCGGCTGGGTGGGGACCTGGCTGCCGCTGCTCGTTCCGGCGTTCTTCGCCAACGCCTACAGCGTGTTCCTCTTGCGGCAGTACTTCATGACCATCCCGCGCGAGATGGACGAGGCGGCCGCGATCGACGGGGCGGGGCCGCTGCGCACGTTGCTGTCGGTGATCGTGCCGCAGGCGTGGCCCGCGATCAGCGCGGTCACGTTGTTCAACTTCGTCTACACCTGGAACGACTACTTCACCCCGCTGGTCTATCTGTCGGGGCGGCCCGACCTGCAGCCGCTACAGGTGGGGCTGGCCGCCTTCAACGGGCTCTACACCCACAACCCCGCCTATATCCAGGCGGGGACCATGATGACGATCGCCGTGCCGGTGCTGCTGTTCGCCTGCTTCCAGCGCGCGTTCATGCGCGGGGTCATGAGCACCGGGGTGGACAAGTGACCGGGGGCCGCTCGCGCCGGGTCCGGGATACATCAGGGGATTCCCCGATTCCGTCCCTCATGGGGGGACATAACCTGGTCGCGGCACCGCCGTAGGCACCCGCACACATCGAGCGCACCGAGCGAGGAGAGCATGGCACGAGGGACCGTCATCGAGGAGTACGTGACCTCCCTCGGCCGTGCGCTCACCGGGCCGCACCGGCGCAAGCGCGACCTGGTCACCGAGGCCCGCGACAGCCTGTTCGACGCGGCCGACGCGCTGGAGCGGGCCGGGCTGGCGCGGGCGGAGGCGGAGCGGGCCGCGGTCGAGGAGTTCGGGCCGGTCGGCGAGATCGCCCCGGACTACCAGCGGGAGCTGGCCGCGGGCGCGGGGCGCAGGCTGGGCCTGGTGCTGTTCCTCACGGTGCCGCTGAGCGCGCTGATGTGGACGGTGATCTGGCAGATCTTCCCCACCCGGCAGGTCGACCTGGTCAACCGGCCCGAATGGTTCGTGCCGACCGCGCGCGCCGTGGACATCCTGCAACTGCTGACCGGCCTGCTGGGCGGCGTGGCGGTGCTCGCGCTGGGCCGCGGGCTACGGCGGATCCGCAGGCCGGAGCGGATCGCCAGGGCACTCGGGGTCACGGTGTGGGCGCTGCTGCCCGTCATGATCGTGCTGTGCGCCGCGCTGATGTTCGGCGCGAACGGCCCGCAGGGGTTCGAGGACTACCCGCCCGGCGTCGGGCTGTCCTGGGTGAGCGCGCTGTTCATGGCGCTTCAGCTCTACGGCGCCTGCCGCTGCCTGCAGAGCAGCCGGCGGGCGCTGCTCACCTGACCCTCACAATGCGGTGAAAAGCGCCCGTTGTCTGGATGGTTACTACAATGACCCGTTCCTCACGTTGGGAACTCCGACGATGATTTACCCCGGTCTGGGCGCGCATCATGAGGTGTGGTAGACGAACTGGACACCGTACCCGAGTATGACCGTTTCGCCACCGTCGACGAGGTGCACCAAAGCCTGGCGGGACTCGCCCGCCACCATCCGGACACGGCCTCGCTGCGCCGGATCGGCACCTCCCGCCTGGGCGACCCGCTGCTCTGCCTGACCGTGGGCGACGCGCCGCGCCAGGCCATCGTCGCGGCGGGGCCGCACCCCAACGAGCCGATCGGCGGCCTGAGCGTGACGCACCTGGCCACCCGGCTGTGCACGGACGCCGGGCTGCGCCGCTCGACCGGGTACACCTGGCACATCGTGGGCTGCCTGGACCCGGACGGCACCAGGCTCAACGAGGGGTGGTTCGCCGGTCCGTTCACCAAGACCCACTATGGCCGGCACTTCTACCGGCCGCCCGGCCACGAGCAGGTCGAGTGGACCTTCCCGTTCGCCTACAAACGCGCCTACTTCGACCGGGTGCTGCCCGAGACGCTGGCCCTGATGCGGCTGATCGACGACACCCGGCCGGACTTCTTCACCACCCTGCACAACGGCGAGGCGGGCGGGGTCTTCTACTACCTCAACCGGGCGGAGCCGGAACTGCACGCCGTGCTGAAGGCGCTGCCCGCCCGGTACGGCGTGCCACTGCACGCGGGCGAGCCCGAGCACCCGTCGGTGCGCCGCCTGGAGCAGGCCGTCTTCCTGTCCCCCAGCATGGTCGACGCCTACGACTACTTCGAATCGCTCGGACAGGACCCGACCGAGCACATCGCCGGCGCCGCCAGCGACTCCTACATCCGCAAGTACGGCACGCTGGGCCTGACCGCCGAACTTCCCTACTGGACCGACGACACCGCCGATGACACCACACCCACCGGCACCCGCTACCGCGACCTGATCGCCGACCAGGCGGTGCTGATGCGCGACGCCTACAGCCTGCTCGACGAGACCCTGTCCGCGGTCACCGCCGACCTGGTCACCGACTCGCCGTTCCTGCGGGCCAGCCGGTCGTTCATCCCGATGCTGGAACGGATGGCGGTCACCGAGGAGAACCGCGCCGGCGCCCCGGAGAACGGCCGGCCCGCGACCGTCGCCGAGGTCGCCTCCTGCCGGGACAACCTCAACAGCATGCGGCTGCGCTTCGGCGGGATGCTGCTGCGGACACTGGAGGGCGAGCTGGCCGTGGGCAACCGCACCCCCGAGATCCGGGCCAGGAGCCGGGAACTGGCCGCCGCCTACGCCAAGTGGTGCGAGGAGGCCGAATCCGTCGGCTCCGACCGGACCATCCCGATCAGGCACCTGGTCGCCATCCAGTACGGCGCGATCCTGGCCGGGGCCGCGCACGCCTGAACAGGCGCGGTCCGCGGCGGCGGGGCGCTAGAGTGACCGGCACAGCCGCATTTCGGACACTCCTTACAAGGTTTGCGATACTTTGGAGGATATATCCAAGATCCGGCGCGCTGGAGGCGTGATGCCGACCCTTGCCGAACTCAGCCGCGCCCTCGGGCGCGCACTGCGCCCCGAGGGCGACGCCCAGCCGCCGGACCGCCCCCTCACCGGCGTCCACGTCAGCGAGCTGACCGACCCCACCCCGTACCTGGAGGGCGGCGAACTGCTGCTCACCACCGGGGCGGCGCTCACCGGCGACCCGGCCCAGGCGCGGCTTTACGCCGCCAGGCTGGTGGAAAGGGGCGTGGCCGCGGTCGGCCTCGGGCTCGGCCCGGTACACCGGCGGGTGCCGCCCGCCCTCGCCGACGCGTGCGCCCGGGCCGGGCTGCCGCTGCTTGTCGTGCCCGACCGCACACCGTTCCTGCTGATCGCCCGGACCTACTGGGGGCTGCTCGCCGAGGCCGGCCAGGAGGAGCTGAACGCCGCGCTCGGCGCGCACCGCGACCTGGTCCGCGCCGCCGCCGGGCCCAACCCGGTGCCCGCGGTGGTCAGATCCCTGGCGCACGCGGTGGCGGGCTGGGCCGCGCAGCTCACCCCGCAGGGGCGGCTCGTGGAGGTCTGGCCGCGCGACCGGCGGCCCACCGCCCGGCTCATCGCCGGCGAACTCGGCCGGCTGCGCGCGGCCGGCCCGCACGCCTCCGCGACGCTGCCGATCGACGGCGACCACGTGGTGGTGCAGCCGCTCGGCAGGCAGGGACGGCTGACCGGGTTCGTGGCCATCGGCTGCCCGCCGCCGATGCGCGCCCGCGACCGCCAGCTCGTGCTCGCCGCCTGCTCGCTGCTCGCCCTGCAAAGCGAGCACCGGCGGCGTGGCATGGCGGGCTCCAGGGCCACCCGCGACGCGGTGGCCCGGCTGCTGCTGCTCGGCCACCCGGCCGCGGCCCGCGACCTCGCCGCCGACCTCGGATTACCGGCCCCGCCCACCCGGCTCCGGGTCGCCGCGGTGGCCGGATCGGGCGCGGCGGGCCCCGAACTCCTCGACGCCGTGGAGACGGCGCTGCCCCGCGACCGGCGGCACGTCCTGGCCGCCGTCGGGCCGGACGAGGTGTGGACGCTGGTCCCGGACGGAGACGTGCCCGTCGTCCAGGCGTGCGTGACGGAATTCGTGGCCGGGGCGGGGTCCGGCGGGCGCGCGGTGGTGTCGTCCGAACTGGCCGTACGGGACCTGGCCGGGCACCTGCCCGGGCTGCGCGCCGCGCTCGCCCGCACCGGCACCGGGACGGTACGCGACCTGGCGCGGGAGAGCGGCCCGGGCACGGCCCCCGCGCTGGAGCCGCTGCTCGCCTACACCCGCAGCGACCTGGTCGGCGCGGTGGTCGCCTACCTGCGCCACCGCGGCCAGTGGGAGGCCGCGGCACGCGAGCTCGCGGTACACCGCAACACGCTGCGCCACCGCATCGCCACCGCCACCCGCGTGCTCGGCGCGGACCTGGACGACCCCGACGTAGCCAGCGCCACCTGGCTGCGGCTGCGCGAACGCGGCCTCGCCTGAGACCCCGGGCCGGGCCGCCCGCAACGTCAGTCGTCGCCCACCGGCTCCTGTTCGGCCGCCAGCGCCGGGACTCGGTGCTCGTACGGCGTGCTCAGCACCACCGTGGTCCGTGTGGAGACGTTGGCCGCCGCCCGGATCTGCTGCAACAGCTCCTCCAGCTCCAGCGGGCCCCGGACGCGCACCTTCAGGATGTAGCTCTCCTCACCCGCCACACTGTGACACGCCTCGATCGCGGTCAGGTGGGCCAGCCGCTCCGGCGCGTCGTCCGGCGCGGCCGGATCGATCGGCTTGATGGAGATGAAGGCGGTCAGCGTCAGCCCCACCGCGTCGTGGTCCACCAACGCCGCGTACCCCCGGATCACCCCCCGCTTCTCCAGGCGGCGCACCCGCTGGTGCACGGCCGAGACCGAAAGCCCGGTCACCTTGGCCAGATCGGTGAAGCTCATGCGGCCGTCCACGGCCAGCAACGTGACGATCCTGCGATCGATCTCCTCCACCTGCACCAAGGTAGCGGCCCGGCCGCCCGGCGTACCACAGCGCGCGCCCGCTCATCCGCCATGATGGCAGGAGAAGGCCGAAGGAAGGCGACATGTGAACAGCAACGAGCTGGAAGCCAGGATGCGGGCCCGGGAGTGGTTCCACTCGCTTACCGTTCCCCCGGGGGCCTGGGCGATCATCAGGGTGGACGGCCGGAGCTTCTCCCGCTACACCGAAGGCAACTTCGACAAGCCCTTCGACGCCCGCTTCTCCGAGCTGATGACCACCGCCGCGCGCAGCCTGCTGGAGGAGTTCACCGGGCGCTACGCCTACACCGAGAGCGACGAGATCTCCGTGGTGCTGCCGCCCGGGTTCGGCCTGTTCGGCCGCGAGCTGGAAAAGCTGGTGTCCATCTCGGCTGCCGTGGCCACCGCGGCCTTCACCCACGCGGCGGGCGAGCCCGTGCAGTTCGACAGCCGGGTGTGGATCGGCGCCACCGTCGAAGACGTCGTGGACTACCTGTCGTGGCGGCAGGCCGACGCGGGGCGGTGCGCGCTCAACGGCTGGTGCTATTGGACGCTGCGCAAGGCCGGCCGTACCCAGGCCCAGGCCGCCCGCAGGCTGGACCGCGCCGGCGTGGCCGAGAAGAACGAGCTGCTGTCCCGGCACGGCGTCGACTTCGACGAGCTGCCCGCCTGGCAGCGCCACGGCGTCGGCCTGTGGTGGGAGACCTACGAGCGCGTCGGCCACGACCCGATCCGCGGCGCCGACGTCACCACCACCCGGCGGCGCGTCCGCATCTCCCGCGACCTGCCGGTGAAGGAGGAGTACCGGCGCCTGGCCGAACGCCTCGTCCTCGGCGACGGTCCCTGACCCGCCCCCGGCCCGCGGATTCCCCTAGCATCGGGGGGATGAGCCCTCCCCTGGTCCGCACCACCGCCCGCGTCCTGCTCGTGGACGCCCGCGACCGGCTGCTGATGTTCCGTTTCCGCGCCTCCGCACACTGGGGACGCCCGCACTTCTGGGGCACCCCCGGCGGCGGGGTCGACGCCGGGGAGACGCTGCCCGACGCCGCGGCCCGCGAGCTGTGGGAGGAGACCGGGCTGCGCGTACCGGCCGCGCGGCTCGGCCCGGTGGTCGCCCGCACCTCGGGCCCCACCGAGTTCGAGGGCGTGCCGGTCCAGGCCAGCGACTCGTTCTTCTTCCTGCGGGTCGAGGAGCACACGCTGGACACCAGCGCCCAGGAAGACCTGGAACGCGAGCTGATATCCGCCCACCACTGGTGGACGCTGCCCGAGCTGCTGGCCACCGACGAGCTGATCCTGCCGCTGCGGCTCACCGGCCTGCTGCCCGGGCTGCTCGCCGGCGACCTGCCCGCCGCGCCCGTCGAGCTGCCCTGGCGGCGCGACGCCGAAGCGGCGGCCCCGCCGCCCGGGACCTGACGCGCGCCCGGGATCAGTCCCTGGCCAGCGCCCGGGAGATCACCAGCCGCTGGATCTGGTTGGTGCCCTCCACGATCTGCAGCACCTTCGCCTCGCGCATGTACCGCTCGACCGGGAAGTCCTCGACATAGCCGTAGCCGCCGAAGATCTGCACCGCGTCGGTGGTGACCCGCATGCACGCGTCGGTGGCGAACAGCTTGGCCATGGCCGCGCGCGTGCCGTACGGCCGGCCCGCGTCGCGCAGCCGGGCCGCGTCCAGGTACAGTGCCCGCGCGGCGGCGATCGTGGTGGCCATGTCGGCCAGCATGAACCCGACCCCCTGGAAGTCGGCGATCCGCGACCCGAACTGCCGCCGCTCCTTGGCATAGGCCAGCGCCGCGTCATAGGCCGCCTGGGCCACGCCGACCGCGCACGCGGCGATGCCCAGCCGCCCGCCGTCCAGCGCCGCCATGGCGATCTTGAAGCCCTCGCCCTCGGCCCCCACCAGCGCGTCCGCGGGCACCCGGACGTCATCGAAGCGGACCTGCGCGGTCGGGGAGGACCGCATGCCCATCTTCCGCTCCGGCGCGCCGAACGACAGCCCGCCGGTCCCGGCCGGCACGTGCAGGCAGGAGATGCCCCGCGCGCCGTCGTCGGACGTGCGGGTCATGACGGTGTAGAAGTCGGCCACGCCGCCGTGGGTGGTCCACGCCTTGACGCCGTTGACCACGAAGCCGCCCGAGTCGCGTACCGCCCGGGTGGTCAGCGCCGCCGCGTCCGAGCCGGACTGCGGCTCCGACAGGCAGTACGCGCCCAGCAGGTCACCGCCGAGCATGCCGGGCAGCAGCCGCTCGCGCTGCCCGGCGTCGCCGTAGAAGGCCACCGGGAAGCACGACAGCGTGTGCACCGACACCCCGAGCCCCACCGCCAGCCACGCCGCCGCCAGCTCCTCGACCACCTGGAGGTAGACCTCCTGCGGCTGGGCCGCGCCGCCGTACTCCTCGGGGTAGGGCAGGCCGAGCAGCCCCGAGGCGCCGAGCGTGCGGAGCACCTCGCGCGGGAAACGCCCCGCCGACTCCTCGGCGGCGGCCCGCGGGGCGACCTCCTTGGCGGCGATCTCCCTGGTCAGCTCGATCAGGTCGTGGCCCTCGGAGGAGGGCAGCACCCGCTCTACCGGCATCTCACACCACCACCAGTTCGCGGGGGCGGAGGTTGACGCGCTCGCCGCCGTCCTCGCCGCACACCACGATGTCCTCGATCCGCGCGCCGTGCGCGCCGGACCGGTAGATCCCCGGCTCGACCGAGAACGCGAACCCCGGGGCCAGCGGCTCGGCGTTGCCCGCCACGATGTAGGGGTCCTCGTGGGTCTCCAGGCCGATGCCGTGACCGGTGCGGTGGATGAACAGCTCGCCGTAACCGGCGTCCTCGATCACCCGGCGGGCCGCGGCGTCGATCGCCTCGCACGTCACGCCCGGGCGTACCGCCGCGCAGGCCGCCTCCTGGGCCTGGCGCAGCACCTCGTAGTAGGCGGCGAACTCGGCGGGCGGCTCGCCCACGCAGTAGACGCGGGTGGAGTCGGAGCAGTATCCGCTCGGCATCTGGCCGCCGATGTCGACCACCACCGGCTCACCCGCCTGGATGACCCGGTCGGACAGCTCGTGGTGCGGGCTCGCGCCGTTGGGCCCCGAGGCCACGATGACGAAGTCGACCGTGGCGTGCCCGGCGGCGATGATCGCGTCGGCGATGTCCCGCCCCACCTCGCGCTCGGTGCGGCCGGGGCGCAGGAACCCGGGCACCTGGGCGTGTACCGCGTCGATGGCCGCGCCCGCCGCGCGCAGCGCCGCCACCTCGGCCGGGCTCTTGCGCATCCGCATCTCGCGCAGCACCGAGGAGGCCAGCACCTGCTCGGCCCCCGGCAGCGCGTCACGGAAGCGCAGCGAGGTCATCGCCCACATCCGGTCGGCCAGGCCGACCCTGGCCACCCCGCCGCCCAGCCGCTCGGCCACCTGCGCGAAGGGATCGTCGGTCTCCTCCCAGGCCACGAACTCCACGCCGAGCCGGGACGCCGCAGAGTGCTCGGCGGCGGGCAGTTCCAGCCGGGGCACCATCAAGAAGGCGTCACCGGCGGCCGGGACCACCAGGCACGTCAGCCGTTCCAGCGGCAGTGCCTCGTAACCGGTGATGTAGCGAAGGTCGGGCCCAGGGGTCAGCAGCAGCGCGTCGATGCCCGCCCGCCGGGTCGCCTCCTGCGCGGCGGCGAGCCGGGACACGGGGTACAGATCAGAGGTCACGGGTCCAATGTAGGCCGTGCGAGGATGAGGGTCATGCCCGGACTGATGCTGCTCGACACCGCCTCGCTCTACTTCCGCGCGTTCTACGGCGTGCCCGAGTCGATCACCTCTCCGGACGGCAGGCCGGTCAACGCCGTCCGCGGCCTGATCGACATGATCGCCACCCTGGTCCGCTCCGGCTCCCCCGCCGAGCTGGTGGCGTGCATGGACGCCGACTGGCGGCCGGCGTTCCGGGTGGCGGCGGTGCCGTCGTACAAGGCCCACCGGGTCGCCGAGGGCGACCAGGAAGACGTGCCGGACGCGCTGGCGCCGCAGGTCCCGATCATCGAGGAGACCCTCGACGCCCTCGGCATCGCCCGGATCGGAGTGGCCGGCTACGAGGCCGACGACATCATCGGCACCTGCACGGCCCGCGCCAAGGGCCCCGTCGACATCGTCACCGGCGACCGCGACCTGTTCCAGCTCGTGGACGACGCCCGGCAGATCCGCGTCCTGTACACCGCCCGCGGCATCCGCAACCTCCAGGTCGTGGACGAGGCCGCGGTGAGCGCCAAGTACGGCATCCCCGGCCGGTCCTACGCCGACTTCGCCACCCTGCGCGGCGACCCGAGCGACGGCCTGCCCGGCGTGCCCGGGGTGGGCGACAAGAGCGCCGCCGCGCTGATCACCCGCTTCGGCGACCTGCCCACGATGCTCGCGGCCCTCGACTCCGGGCAGACCGAGGGCTTCCCCGCCGGGGCCCGCACCAAGCTGTCGGCCGCCCGCGACTACCTGCGGGTCGCCCCCGCCGTCGTCAAGGTCGCGCACGACGCGCCGCTGCCCGACGTCGACCTGGCCCTGCCCGCCGAGCCCCGCGACAAGCGCGCCCTGGTCGCCCTCGCCGACCGCCATGGCCTGGACGGCCCTCTCAACCGCCTCCTCGACGCCCTGGCCAAGACCTCCGCCTGACCCGCGGCCCGCGCGGCGGGGTCAGGTGACGGAGGTGTAGGCGACGACGCCTCGGCGGATGGCGTCCATGGCCTTGGACGCGTTCTTCTTGACCGGGCTGTGCGGCGCCGCCGCGTCGCCGATCTGGCCGAGCAGGTCCAGGAGCTGCTTCATCCAGCGCACGAAGTCGCCCGCCGCCAGCTCCGCGCCGCCCGCGCCGTCGGTCAGGACGGCATCGAGGCTGTGCCCGCGAGCCCAGCGGAAGGCCGCCCAGGCGAACCCGAAGTCGGGCTCGCGGGTGAACGACAACCCGTGGGTCTCCTCGATGGCCTCAAGGTCGCCCCACAGCCGTACCATGGCCGCCAGCGTATCGGTGGCCTCCCCCGCCGGGATCTTGGGCCGGCGCGCGTCGTCCGACTGGCGGGACTCGAAGACCAGCGCCGACACGCACGCCGCCAGCTCGGCCGGGTCCAGGGAGTCCCACAGCCCCGAGCGCAGGCACTCGGCGGTGAGCAGGTCCAGCTCGGTGTAGAGCGCGGCCAGCCGCCTGCCCTGCACCGTCACCGTCTCCCCGTCGAGGTAGCCGAGCTGGTCCAGCACCCCGCACACCCGGTCGAAGGTGCGGGCGATGACGTGGGACCTGCTCTCCACCCGGCGTCGCAGCCCCTCGCTCTCGCGCAACTGCTTGTAGTAGCGCTCGGCCCAGCGGGCGTGGTCCTCGCGCTCCTCGCAGCCGTGGCAGGGGTGCTGCCTGATCAGCCGCCGCAGCTCGGTGACCTCTTCGTCCTCCACCGCGTGGTCTCTCGCCCTCGGCGGCTTGCCGAGGTCGCGGTCGCCCAGCTTGGCGTGCATGGTGGCCACCAGGTCGGCACGGTCTCTCGGGGCCCGGGAGTTGAAGTTCTTTGGGATGCGCAGGCGTTCGACCGGCTCCACCGGCACCGGGAAGTCGGCCGCCGACAGCCGCTTGACCTGCTTGGAGATGGTCAGCACCAGCGGCGAGGGGCCCTCGCCGCGCCCGGCCGTGCCGCGCGGGCTGAGCCCGGGGTCCAGCACCACCGCCAGACCCGCCCGGCGCCCGGCGGGCACCCGGATCACATCGCCCGGCCGCAGTGCCTCCAGCGACCTGACCGCCTGCGCGCGGCGGGTCGCGGTGCGCTGGCGGGCGAGGTCGGATTCGCGGTCCGACAGCCGCCTGCGCAGCGCCGCGTACTCGCTGAAGTCGCCCAGGTGGCAGGTCATCGCGTCCTGGTAGCCGGCCAGGGCCTCGTCGGTACGGCGGAGCTGCCTGGCCAGCCCGACCACCGCCCGGTCGGCCTGGAACTGGGCGAACGACGCTTCGAGCAGGGTGCGCGCCCGCGCCCGGCCGACCTGCCCGACCAGGTTGACCGCCATGTTGTAGGAGGGGCGGAAGCTGGAGCGCAGCGGGTAGGTGCGGGTGCTGGCCAGCCCGGCGACCGACACCGGGTCGCTGCCCGGCTGCCAGATCACCACCGCGTGCCCCTCCACGTCGATGCCCCGCCGCCCGGCCCGCCCGGTCAACTGGGTGTACTCGCCGGGGGTGAGGTCGGCGTGGGTCTCGCCGTTCCACTTGTCGAGTTTTTCGATGACGACCGAACGGGCCGGCATGTTGATGCCCAGGGCCAGCGTCTCGGTGGCGAACACCGCCTTGACCAGGCCCTCGGTGAACAGCTCCTCCACGACCTCCTTGAAGGTCGGCAGCATGCCCGCGTGGTGGGCGGCCAGGCCCCGCTCCAGGCACTCGCGCCACTCCAGGAAACCGAGCACCGCGAGGTCTTCGTCGGGCAGATGCGCGGTGCGCTCGTCCACGATCTGGCGGATCTCGTGCCGCTCCCGCTCGGTGGTCAGCCGCAGCCCGGAATACAGGCACTGCATGACGGCGGCGTCGCAACCGGCCCGCGAGAAGATGAAGGTGATCGCGGGCAGCAGCCCTTCGGCGTCGAGGCGTTCCACCACGTCGGCCCGGCTCGGCGCGCGGAGCCCGCGCGGCCTGCCGTACCCGCGCCTGCCCCGCGGCGGGCCGCCGAGCCGTCCCTCCTCGCGGGCCATGCGCAGCAGCTCCGGATTGACCCTGGGCCGCTCGCCCTCCTCCTCGGAGACGAACAGGTCGTGCAGCCGGTTGCCGGCCAGCATGTGCTGCCACAGCGGCACCGGGCGGTGCTCATCGACGATCACCGTGGTGTCGCCGCGGACCTCGCCCAGCCACTCGCCGAACTCCTCGGCGTTGCTCACCGTGGCCGACAGCGCCACCACGCGCACCGACTCCGGCAGGTGGATGATGACCTCTTCCCACACCGCCCCGCGGAACCGGTCGGCCAGGTAGTGGACCTCGTCCATCACCACGAAGCCCAGCCCGGCCAACGTCGCCGACCCGGCGTAGAGCATGTTGCGCAGCACCTCGGTGGTCATCACCACGATGGGGGCCTCGCCGTTGACGCTGTTGTCGCCGGTCAGCAGGCCGACCTTCTTGGTGCCGTAGCGCTTTACCAGATCGTTGTACTTCTGGTTGGACAGCGCCTTGATCGGGGTGGTGTAGAAGCACTTGCGCCCCTGCTCAAGCCCCAGGTGAACGGCGAACTCGCCGACCACCGTCTTGCCCGAGCCGGTCGGCGCGGCCACCAGCACGCCGTCGCCGGCCTCCAGGGCGTGGCACGCGTCGATCTGGAACTCGTCCAGCTCGAAGTCGTACAACTCGCGGAACGACCTCATCGCGGGGCCTTCGTCGGCGATGCTCTCCCGGAAGGCCGCATACCGCTCCGCTGGCGTCGTCATGCTGTTCAGCCTACCGATACCGGGATTCCGGTCGGTCCGTCCGGTGCGGAACCGGCCGACCCCTTTACAAAGTAGATCTCAAAGCGGCAGGAACCAGGCCACTCCGGACGTCTGCTAGCGCGCCGGCTCCTGGTCGTCCGAGCCGTCGAGGTCCAGCGGTGATGCCTCGTCATCGTCGAGACCCGAATAGTCCTCACCCGCCGGCCGCCGCTTCTCGCGCAGGTACATGAACAGCTCGGCCAGCATGAACAGGAGGACCATGGGCGCCGCCAGCGCCATCATGGTCAGCGGCTCGCCGCCGGGCGTGGCCACGGCCCCGAACACGAACATCAGGAAGATGACCATGCGCCGGTGCTTCTTCACCGTCTGGTGCGGGAGCACGCCGATGATGTTGAGGAACACCATCAGCAGCGGCAGCTCGAAGGAGATGCCGAACACCAACAGCATGATCATGGTGTAGCTGAGGTATTCGTCGATCTGGATGAGCGGCACGGTGTCGTCGGGGGCGAAGCCCAGCAACAGCCCGAGCGCGGTGTCCTGGACGATGTAGGCCAGCGCCGCGCCGGCCAGGAACAGCGGGATGGCCAGGCCCAGGAAGCCGAACGTGTAGCGGCGCTCGTTGCGGTACAGGCCCGGGGTGACGAACGCCCAGATCTGGTACAGCCACACCGGGGAGGCCAGCACGAGCCCCACCATGGCCGAGACGTGCAGGGTGAGGAAGAAGGACTGGAAGATGCCACCGACCGCCAGGCTGCACTCCCCCGGCCGCAACTGCTGTGCGGCGGCCGTGTCACAGAACGGCGCCTTCAGGAAGTTCCATACCGGGTCGAAGATGAGGAACCCCACCACGGTGCCCACGATGACCGCGAGGACCGCGACGACGAGCCGG
This sequence comes from Spongiactinospora sp. 9N601, assembly GCF_044326295.1. NCBI lineage: Bacteria > Bacillati > Actinomycetota > Actinomycetes > Streptosporangiales > Streptosporangiaceae > Spongiactinospora > Spongiactinospora sp. 9N601. Next base: position 176,795 of record NZ_JBIRBB010000014.1, on the reverse strand, counting down.
TTACGCAGCTCGCGCAGGTGGTCCATCAGGGGCATGCGCCCCTCGGGGTCACGCCCGCCGGCGCCGGGCTTGGGCCATTTCAGCAGAGCCATACGGGTGTCCTGGTCTCGGGGAGAAGTAGGCGAGGGCGGAGCCGGCCTGGTGCCGGGACCGTCAGCTCAGCTTGTCCTTGAGAGCGCCGGCCTGGGCCCGCTCGCGCTCGGCGAGGATCTTGGCCTGCTCCTCAGGGGTCAGCACGACGCCCTGGTGGATCTGCTGCGGTTGCGGCTGTGCGGGCTGCTGCTGCGCCGGGGAGTCGACCTTCTCCACGGTGGTCTCGTCATCCTCGCGCAGCTTCGCGGTCTCCGACTTGAAGATGCGCATGGAGCGGCCGATCGACCGGGCGGCGTCAGGAAGCTTCTTGGCACCGAACAGCAACACCAAGATGACCGCGATGATGATCAGCTCAGTAGGTCCCAGGTTGGGCATGACACATCCTTTACACCGAGCGGCGTTCTTTCACTGACATCGATCGTACGCTGCCGTGGGCGCGGCCACATCATTCCGGGTGCCGCAAAGCGTCGATCTTTTGTCGAAGTATGTCCTGTTTGGGGGTTAGCTGGGCCCTGGTGCGGTCCAACTCGCGGTGCAGTTCCTTGGCCGCGGCCAGCACCCGCACCGCCAGCACGGCGATCACGGCGACCCCCGCGAAGGCCACCCCCACCCCGGCGAAGACCCAGGTCATCGGACCGCCTCGCGTTCGTACAGGGCCAGCGCGGCGCCCGCCCGCTCGTGTACCGCGGCGGCCAGCGCGGGCGGTGAGACCACCCGCCCGGTGTCGCCGAGCCGCAGCGCCAGGCGCACCAGCCACCCCTGGTCGCGGGCCCGCAGGGCCACCCGCAGGCGGCCCTCCCCCAGCTCCGTGACCTCCTCGCACGGGTAGTACTCGGCCACCCAGCGGCCGTCGGGCGTGACCTCCAGCTCCACCAGCTCGTCGGTCGGCGAGGGCCGGAAGACGCCCTGCGCGACGTCGCGCGACTCCGCCCCCGCGGGCGGCTCGGCGGCCACGTCGAGCACCCGGACCTCCTGCATGCGATCCAGCCGGAACAGCCGGACCGCCTCGGCCCGGTAGCACCAGCCCTCCAGGTAGGGCCGCCCGTCGGCGAACACCAGCCGCATGGGATCGACCTCGCGCCAGGTGACCTCGTCGCGGCCTGGCACGTAGTAGCGCAGCGACAGCCGCCGCCGGGCGCGCAGCCCCTCCTGCACTGCGGCCAGCGCGTCGGGCGCGGCCTCCACGTCGACCTCCACGGCGACCTGGCTGCTGACGGCCGCCGCGGCCTCGCCCGCCGCCCGCTCCAGCTTGGCGATCACCCGGGCCAGCGCCTCACGGTCGCCCATCTCGGCGAACTCGGGGAACTCCAGCAGCATCCGCAGCGCCACCAGCAGCGCGCTGGCCTCGTCCACGGCCAGCCGCAGCGGCCTGGCGATGGTCTCGGCGTTGTCGATCAGGATCTCGCCGCCGTCCCAGGACACGTCGATGAGGTCGCCCGGCGTGTGCCCGGGCAGCCCGCACATCCACACGAGCTGCAGGTCGTCGATGAGTTGCTTCTCGCTCACCGCGAAGATCTTGGCGACCTCGGCGACCTGGGCGCCGGGGTGCGACATCAGGTACGGCACCAGCGCGAGCAGGCGCGGGAGACGATCGGCCGACGCGCTCACGCCATGGCCCCTTTCAGACGGCGGATGACGGCGTCGCGGGCGTCGGGCGGGTCCACGACCTCGACGTCGGGACCGAGGCTCGCCAGCCAGCCGGCCAGCCGCTCGGGGTCGGCGAACACCACGTCGGCCTCGTCCCAGCCGTCGCCGGCCGGGCGCACCTCCCTGGCGATGTGGCGCACGCCCTGGCAGGTGCCGGGACGCAGCCGCAGCAGCGCGGTGCGCTCGGGCATCGCCTGGTCATCGCGGTAGCCGACCAGCTCGCGCAGATCGACCCCGGCAGGCACGCGGACCGCGCCGGGGCGGCCGAACGGGGTGACCGGGCCGGTGATCCGGCTCAGCCGGAAGACCCGGTGGCCGTCGCGGTCGCGGTCGTGCCCGACGATGTACCAGCGCCCGCGGCGGCTGACCACGCCCCAGGGCTCGACCGTGCGGGTGCGGGCCTCGCCGCTGCCGGCCGTGCGGTAGTCGAAGCGGACGGCGCGGCGGTCGCGCACGGCCTCCCACAACGCGGGGAAGGACGGGTCGCGGGTGTCCACGCGCAGCTCCAGCGCGTCCATCCCGCTCTCCTGGGTCTCCACCCCGGCGGCGCGGAGCTTCAGCAGGGCCCCGCCCGCGGCCTCGGCCAGGCTGGCCCGCCGCCACACCTGCGCCGCCAGGCCGAGCACGGCGGCCTCGTCGGGCGCGAGCGTGATCTCCGGCAGCTCGTACGCCTGCCGCACGATGCGATAGCCCGGCTCGTCGTCCCACGGGTCCTTGTGGACCTCGATGGGTATGCCGATCTCGCGCAGCTCGTTCTTGTCACGCTCGAACATGCGCTGGAACGCCTCGTCGCCGTCGCGGTCGTAGCCGGGCACGACCTGGCGGATCTGGTCCGCGGGCAGCGGACGGCGAGTCGCCAGCAGGCAGATCACGAGGTTGAGCAGGCGCTCGGTCTTGCGCCGCGACATCGGTCCCCTCCTTCCTCCCAGGAGACGCTACCGCGTCCCGGGGGCCGTCGGCGCGCGTCAGCGGGCGCCGCCTTCCACTACCCTTCCGGCGTGATCAGATGGCGTAAGGGCGAAGTGGTGGAAATCCGGCGGGAGTGGGACGGCGCCGTCGAACTCCAGGTGAGCCTATCTGGACAACAGGTGCGCGCGCTTGCTTATCCGGCGCTGGTCGGGCGTCCGCAACCCGGCGATACGGTCCTGCTCAACACGACGGCCCTGGCGATGGGCCTGGGCACCGGCGGCTACGCCATGGTGGTGGCCGTGCCCGACCGGCTGCCCCCCGATCCAGAGGGGCCCGGTCACCTGGTCAAGGCCAGGTACACCCCGATGCAGGCCACCGTGCTCGGCGCCGACGAGCAGGACTCCCCGCACCACGAGGTGCTGCGCGAGGCCGACTCGGTGGAGGGGATGCCGGTGGTCGTGGCCGACCTGCACTCGGCGCTCGCGCCGATCCTGTGCGGCCTGTACGACCGGTACGGCGGGCGGCCCGCGCTCAAGGTCGCGTACGTGATGCTCGACGGCGGCGCGCTGCCCGCGTGGTTCTCCATGTCGTGCGCCCGGCTGCGCGAGGCGGGCTGGCTGGCCGGCGTGGTGACGGTCGGGCAGGCGTTCGGCGGCGATGTGGAGACGGTGACCACCCACACCGGCCTGCTGGCCGCCCGGCACGTGCTCGGCGCGGACGTGGCGATCGTGACGCAGGGCCCCGGCAACCTCGGCACGGGCACTCGCTGGGGCTTTTCCGGGGTGTCGGCGGGCGAGGCGGTCAACGCGGCGGCGGTGCTGTCCGGGCGGCCGGTGGCGGCCCTGCGGGTCAGCGAGGGCGACGCGCGGGAGCGCCACGTCGGGGTCTCCCACCACTCGCTGACCGCCTACGGGCGGGTCGCGCTGGCCCGGGCCGCGGTCGCGGTGCCCGAGCTGCCCGGCGCGTTCGGGGCGCGGGTGAGCGCGCAGGCCGCGGCGCTCGGCGAACGGCACGAACTGGTCGGCGTGCCGGTGGACGGCCTGCGCGAGGCCCTGGCGGCCTCCCCGGTCAGGCTCTCGACCATGGGCCGCGGCCTGGACGAGGACCTGGCCTACTTCCTGACCTCGGCCGCCGCCGGGCGGTTGGCCGCGACGCTCACGGCGGCGGAGGGGGGCTCGTAGAAGTCCCTGAAGGTGAACGCCTGCGGCCCCGGACCCTCGGCGCGCAGGCGTTCCAGCCTCGCCAGGCCCTCCTCCAGGGTCGGGATGACGCCCTCCTCGATCCACCACATGACCAGGTACGGCGTGGCCATGCGGTGGAACCACTCCCTGCGCCGCTGCATCACCGGCAGGTGCGCGCTGCGGTAGACGTAGTTCCACAGCGCGTCGCGGCTCTCCCAGACGGAGAAGTTGATCAGCAGGTGGTCGTCGTGGATCACCGTGGCGTCGGGCTCCTCACCGCCCTTCAGCCGCCACACGAAGCCCGGCGCCTCGTCGGCGAGGGCGTTGATCGGCGCTAGCGCGGAGACGAACTCGGCCATCAGGGCCGACTCCTTGGGCGCTCGCATGTGCGCGATGTTGAGCTCGGCGAGGTGCATGCGAACAGCACATCATCGCTCGGCCCTCTATGTCAACCTTCATTAGTTTTAGAGAACGAGACGCAGCACTCCCCCGGCGCGGGATCGGACCGCGCCACCGTCTCCCGATCCCCCAAGCCCTCCAGCAGGCCCTGGCACAGCGCCAGGTTCATCGTGCACACCAGCAGCGGACGCTCCTCGGAAAGGACGTGGAAGGGGCAGTTGCGCAGCCTGATCCGGCCGCCGTCGTCGTAGGGGGCGTAGCCGTGGTCGCGCAGCGCCCGCTCCAGCGGGCCGTGCCCGGCGAGGCGTACACCGGCCCTGCGGGCCGCGGCCTCGGCCGCCCTCTCCCCGCCCAGCTCGTCCACGACCTCGGCGAGCACCAGCGCGAGCGTGCGGTAGTCGCGCGGCGGCACGCTGACCTCGCGCGCCACCGCGGAACGCCGGTAGACCTTGGCCGGACGCCCGCCGCCCGGCCCGGCCGCGCGACCGCCCAGCCGGGCGAAACCCGCCTCCAGCAGGCCGCCCTCGACCAGCTTGTCCAGGTGGAAGGCGGCCAGGGTGCGCTGCACGCCGGTCGCCCGGGCCGCCTCCTCCCGGCCGACGTCGCGCCCGGCGCCCGCCACGAAGTCGTAAAGCGCCCGGCGGACCTCGTCCTGGAGCAGCGCGATGGCCTGAAGATCCTCCACACAGGGAGTCTAGAACGCGGGGCGGGCCACCGGCCCGCCCCGCGTCAGAGCCCGGTCAGGCGGGCAGGTTGTAGGCGCCCAGGACGTCCACGGCGAAGACGAGGGTGGAGTTGGCCTTGATGTCGCCCTGGTCCTTGTTGCCGTACCCGAGGTCCGGCGGGATGCTGAGCAGCACGCGGCTGCCCACCGGCACGCCCACCAGGCCCTGGTCCCAGCCCTTGATGACCTTGCCGGTGCCGACTTGGAAGAACACCGGCTTGCCCTTGGTCCAGCTGCTGTCGAACTCTGTGTCGCTGCCCCAGATCTTGCCGGTGTACTGGACCAAGATGGTCTCGCCGGACTTCACCGCCGGGCCGTCGCCCTTGATCACCGTCTCGGCGACCAGCTCCTTCGGCGCCTTCTCCTTGGTCTTGGTGGTGAGCTTCGGCGCCTTGTCACCGCCCGGGTGCTCCAGATCGACGCCCTTGAGCTTGTGCTCGACCGCCGCGCCCTGCGCCGCCATGCTCTTGGCCGTGCCGATCACGTCCACCACGAAGACCTGCGCCATGCTGAGATCGGCGCCCTGGGCCTTGGCCTGGTCCAGATCCTTCTTGGAGTAGCTGTCGGGGGCCACGATCGCGTAGAAGCGGCCACCTGGCTTGGACCCGACGAAGGCCTCCTGGATCACTTTGGGCAACTGCGCCGACAGCGGCACCAGCTCCGGGGAGCCGGCGTCGTAGGTGGACCCGCCCGGGGCGTTGGACTTGCCGTCCCAGGTGTAGAGGGTCATGTTGGTGACGACCGTGTCGCCCATCTTGACCGGCGTGCCCTGGCCCTCGGTGACCACCTTGGAGCTGGAGGTCTTGGCCGGCGCGCCCGCGGGGAACTTCACGGTGGGCTTGGCGTTGGCGGCACCCGTCACGGTGATGCCGCCCCCCGCAGGGGTCGACGCCGACGTGGCCGACCCGCCCCCTTCCGAGCCGCAGGCTGCGGCGAACAACAGGGGCACTGCGGCGAGTACGGCCAGGCGGCGTCGCATTGTATAGGTATCCCTTTGAGGAGTCGGCTGTCCGCGTCACCCTACCCGCTCGCCTGTACGGGAAGGGTAAACAACACGGCTCCCCTCACATGCCCGCGATCAGCTTGTCCACCCGCTCGTCGACGCTGCGGAACGGGTCCTTGCACAGCACCGTGCGCTGCGCCTGGTCGTTGAGCTTCAGGTGCACCCAGTCCACCGTGAAGTCGCGGCGCTTCTCCTGCGCCTTGCGGATGAACTCGCCGCGCAGCCGCGCCCGGGTGGTCTGCGGCGGCACCGACTTGGCCTCGAAGATCTTCACGTCGGAGGACACCCGCTCCACCGATCCGCGCCGCTGGAGCAGGTAGAACAGGCCGCGCCTGCGGTGGACGTCGTGGTAGGCGAGGTCGAGCTGGGCCACCCGGGGGGAGGACAGCGGCAGGTCGTACTTGTTGCGGTAGCGCTCGATGAGCTGGTACTTGGTCACCCAGTCGATCTCCCGCGACACCAGGTCCAGGTCGCCGGTGTCCACCGCGCGCAACGTGCGCTCCCACAGCTCCAGCACCCGGTGGGCGATCTCGTCGCCGCCGCGCCGATCGACGAAGTCTCTCGCCTTGGAGAGGTATTCCTGCTGGATCTCCAGCGCGGACGCCTCACGCCCGTTGGCCAGCCGGACCCGCCGCCGCCCGGTCATGTCGTGGGACACCTCGCGGATCGCCCGGATCGGATTTTCCAGCGACAGGTCGCGCATCACGGTGCCGGCCTCGATCATGCGCAGCACCAGGTCCGTGGCACCGACCTTGAGCAGCATCGTGGTCTCGCTCATGTTGGAGTCGCCGACGATGACGTGTAGCCGGCGGAAGCGCTCGGCGTCGGCGTGCGGCTCGTCGCGGGTGTTGATGATCGGCCTGCTCCGGGTGGTGGCGCTGGACACGCCCTCCCAGATGTGCTCGGCCCGCTGGGAGACGCAGTAGACCGCTCCGCGCGGGGTCTGTAGCACCTTGCCCGCGCCGCAGATGATCTGGCGGGTCACCAGGAAGGGGATCAGCACGTCGGCCAGCCTGCCGAACTCGCCGTGCCGCCCCACCAGGTAGTTCTCGTGGCAGCCGTAGGAGTTGCCGGCCGAGTCGGTGTTGTTCTTGAACAGGTAGATGTCGCCCGCGATGCCCTCTTCGCGCAGCCGCTTCTCGGCGTCGACGAGCAGGCCCTCAAGGATGCGCTCGCCGGCCTTGTCGTGGGTGACGAGCTCCACGACGTTGTCACACTCGGGGGTGGCGTACTCGGGGTGGCTGCCCACGTCGAGGTACAGGCGGGCGCCGTTGCGCAGGAACACGTTGCTGGACCGGCCCCAGGAGACGACCCGCCGGAAGAGATACCGGGCCACCTCGTCGGGCGACAGCCTGCGCTGACCCCGAAACGTGCAGGTGACGCCGTACTCGTTCTCCAGACCGAAGATGCGACGATCCATCACCACACACTAGTCCCCTCGTCGGCACCGCGCGAGATCTTGGTCGCCGGCCTCCGCCGTGCCGGGCCCTGCGGTCCTTCCACGGCGGAAACGCGGCATGGCCGTACATGTACCCCGCGAGGGGCGGTCAGTCGCCCGATCCGGTGTCGATATCGCCCTCCCCTGGCCCGGTCGGCGGGCTCGAGGGGCCCGGCTCGGACTCCGGAGCGGGCGTGCCGGGCGCCGCAGGCGGCTCGCCCTCGGCCTGCGCGCCCTCGCTCGCGGGCGGGGCGGCGCCCTCGGCCAGCAGGGCGTTGAGCCTCGGGCCGATCAGCCGCAGGAACTTGCGGTGCGGCCGGTTGCGGTCCAGCACCGCCACCTCGATCTGGGAGGTGGGCGGCGGGTCGCCGTCCGGCTCGGTCAGCGCCGCGACGCCGACCCGTAGCGCCTCGGGCAGCGACAGCCCCTCGCGGTAGCGCTCGCGCAGCCGGGTGGCGACCGCGTCGGCCTGCCCGCCCATCGCCACCATGCCGTGCTCGTGCGTCACCGACCCGTCGAAGGTCAGCCGGTAGATCTGGTCCTGCTCGGGCGAGGCCCCGACCTCGGCCACCACGATCTCCACCTCGTAGGGCTTGATCGAGTCGGTGAAGATCATGCCGAGGTTCTGGGCGTAGACGTTGACCAGGCCGCGGGCGGTGACGTCGCCCCGGTCGAAGGTGTAGCCGTTGATGTCGGCGTAGCGGATGCCGCCCAGCCGCAGGGACTCGAACTCGTTGTAGCGCCCGACGGCCGCGAATCCGATGCGGTCGTAGATCTCACTGATCTTGTGCAGGGCCTGGGAGGCGTTGTGCGCGACGAACAGGATGCCGTGCTCGTACTGGAGCACGACCGAGCTGCGGCCCCGCGCGATGCCCTTCCGCGCGTAGTCGGCCTTGTCCCGCATCTGCTGTTCTGCCGGGACGTATCCAAAGGGCATGGACACCGGTGGCTTTCCTCTCCTCGTTCAGTGCCGTTGATCAGGGGGGCCGAAGGCTCTGCCGCGGGCCGGCTCAGCGGTGCGGTGGGGCCGTCCGGAGTCGCGCGTCCTGGCGGCAGAGCGTCAGTGATCCCCTGGCGAAGATCGATCCGGAGCCGATGGAGTGGAACCGCCGCCGCTGGCGCGGCCCGGTGAACTCCGCGAGCGGCGAACCGCCGGGGTCCACTGACAGGTTGGCCGTCAGTCCCGTGGGCAGATCCCTGTGCGATGCCACGCGACTCCCTCCCAAACGTACGAACCGATAGGGCGACCCTACTCATCTTGGTCCGTTGCTTGCACTTCCCACGATCAGCTAAGCGCGAACCGCGTTGCTTCGTCCTCCGTTCACCGGCACGAAGCTTTACGGCCGGGTACGGGCGTGCGATGGTCGATGTGGTTGCACGTCCCATATGCCGTGGCTCCGCGCCTCCCCGAGGAGGTTCCCGTGAGACTACCCCGCCGGCCTGCGACGACACTCGGCGCCCTGGTCACCGCCCTGGCGCTGGCGGTCACCGCCGCCGGGTGCGGCGGTGAGAGCGGGGGCGGCGGCGCGATCACCCTGACGATCACCCAGAACGCCATCTCCGGCGGGAAGAACGCCAAGGGCGCCGACTGGATCAAGAACTGGGTGATCCCCCGCTTCGAGGCCGCCAAGCGGGCCGCGGGGCAGAACGTCCGTGTCCGGTTCCAGCCCAACGGCGTGGAGGACGAGGTCTACAAGACCAAGATCGCGCTTGACCTGAAGTCGGGCCGCGGCCCGGACGTGATCGACATCGACGGCATCTGGATCGGCGAGTTCGCCCAGGCCGGGTACCTCAGGCCGCTGCGCGAACTGGCCGGGGCGGCGGTGGACACCTGGGAGGGCTGGAAGCAGATCCCGCCCGCCGTACAGGGGCTCGGGATCTTCGAGGGCCGCAAGTACGCGCTGCCGGTCGGCACCGACGGCCGGGTGCTCTACTACAACAAGGAGCTGTTCGCCAGGGCGGGCCTCGCCCGGCAGTGGCAGCCGGGGAGCTGGCGGGAGGTCATCGACGCGGCGCGGGCGCTGAAACGGCTCCCCGGGGTCACCCCGTTGCAGATCAACGCCGGCACCGCGATGGGCGAGGCCACCACCATGCAGGGCCTCCTGCCGCTGCTCGCGGGCACCGGCACGGAGATCTACTCCGGCGGCAAGTGGACCGGCGGCACCCAGGCGCTGCGGGACGTCCTCGGCTTCTACCGCGAGGTCTACTCCGGCGGCCTGGGCGACCCCAGGATCCAGCAGGAGGCCCAGGGCCGCGACAAGTCGTTCCTGGAGTTCGCGGAGGGCAAGATCGGCATCCTGGCCGAGGGCGACTACTTCTGGCGCTCGGTCGTCGATCCCGCCGTCGGGGTCAACCCGATGAAGAACCGCGACCAGGTCGTCGGATACGCGCTGATCCCCGCCGCCCGGCCCGGCGCCGGCCTGCGCGGCCAGGACTTCGTCAGCATGTCCGGCGGATCGGCCCGCGTGCTGAACCCCAGGTCCAGGCATCCGGCGCTGGCCTGGGAGCTGCTGTCGTTCATGCACTCGGCCGCCGCCGTGGAGGCCGAGCTCGGCGGCGAGGCGCGGGTCACGGCCAGGACGGACGTCAACGACAAGGTGCTCGGCCGCGACCCCATGCTCTCCTTCGTCGCGGAGAAGGTGCTTCCGGTGACCGCCTACCGTCCGCCGCTCGCGGTCTATCCCGAGGTGTCGGCCGCCCTTCAGGAGGCGACCGCCGCCGTCGTCTCCGGCCGCTCCCCCGAGGAGGCCGCCGCCGCCTACCACCGCAGGCTCACCGAACTCGTCGGCGCCTCCGCCATCACCCCGGCCTGACCGATGGGCACCGACGCCGCGGGGCTGGGCCGCGGCAGGGCCATGGCGTTCATCCTGCCCGCGCTGGTCTTGATCGGGGTGTTCCTGGTCTTCCCCGCGCTGTGGACGGTCTACCTCGGGCTGACCGACTACCGGCTCACCGGGCTCGCCGCCGCCGAGCCCCGGTTCGTCGGCCTGGACAACTACGCCGCTGCGCTCACCGACGCGAGGTTCGGCTCCTCGCTGTGGCTGACCGTGCAGTTCGTGCTGGGCTCCGCGGTCGCCGGGCAGGCCGTGCTGGGCTTCGCCGTGGCCTGGGTGGCCCGCGGCCTGCGGACCCCGGTACGGCGGGCCGTGGAGGGCCTGGTGCTGCTGTCGTGGATCCTGCCGGGCTCGGTGGTGGCGTTCTTGTGGATCGCCCTGCTGGACCGCGACGGCGGCACCCTGAACGCGCTGCTGAACACCCCGGGCACGGCCTGGCTGCTCGACCATCCGATGCTCTCGATCATCGTGTTCAACATCTGGCGGGGCACCGCCTTTTCGATGATGCTCTACTCCGCCGCCCTGGAGAACGTGCCGCCCTCCCACCTGGAGACCGCGCGCCTGGCCGGGGCCTCCACCGTCCGCCAGCTCGGTGACGTGGTGCTGCCCCGCATCAAGGGGCACGTGCTGACCAACCTGCTGCTGATCAGCCTGTGGACGTTCAACGACTTCACGCCGTTCCTGCTCACCGCGGGCGGGCCGGAGGGCCGCTCGGAGATCCTGCCCGTCTACGTCTACGCCATCGCCCTGAACGGCGGGCGGCTGGGCGCGGGGGCGGCGGTGTCGTTCCTGATCCTGCTGATCAACCTGGTCTTCGCGCTCATCTACCTGCGCCTGCTGCGGGCCAGGAACGCGCCCCCCACCGCGGCGGCGCCGGGCGGCCGGGGGGCGGTGTGAGCGCCGATGAGGGGGTCCGCGTGGTCCGGCACGTGCTGGGGCGGCTCGGCGTCGCCGCCTTCGTCGCCGTCCTGCTCGGCTTCTTCGCGCTGCCCATGCTGTGGCTGGCCACCGCCCCGTTCGACGCGGGCGCCTCGATCCGGGTGTCGGTGCCGGAGTTCACGCTGGCCAACTTCCGCGCCCTGCTGGACAACCCGTTCGCGGTGGGCTCGCTGGTCAACTCCGCCGTCCAGGCGGGCGGGGCGGCGGCGCTGGTGGTGGTACTGGCCGCGCTCGCCGCCTACGCCCTGTCCCGCGTCCAGGTGCCCGGCCGCGACCTCCTGCTGTACCTGCTGCTGCTGATGTCCTCCATCGTCACCGGGACCGCCGCGATGGTGCCGATCTTCGAGCTGGCCACCCGGCTCAACCTGATCGACACCCACCTCGGCGTGATCCTGGTGGTCTCCGGCGGCCTGCTGCCCGCGGCGATCTTCATTCTGAAGGACTTCACCGACGCCACCCCCGCCTCCTACGAGGAGTCGGCCAGGGTGTTCGGGGCGAGCCCGCTGCAGATCCTGCGGCACGTCGTGGTACCGCTGATCCGCCCCGGGCTCGCCACCATCGCGGTCTGGACGGTGGCCAACGTGTGGGGTGGGTTCCTGCTGCAGTTCATCTTGATCAGGGACCCCGGGCTGGCCCCCGGCTCGGTGATCCTCTACACGCTCTACACCGAGGGCGGGCAGCCCGACCTGCCGCTGGTGTCGGCCTTCTCGCTGGTCTACTCGCTCCCGGTCGTGCTCATGTACGTCTTCGTCAGCGGCAGGTACGGCTTCCGCTTCCACGGAGGGATCAAACGATGATCTCGCTGCGCGGCCTGGTCAAGGAGTTCCCCGGCGGGGTCCGGGCCATCGACGATCTGGATCTGGAGATCGCCGGCGGGGAGTTCCTGGCGCTGCTCGGGCCCTCCGGCTGCGGCAAGACCACGCTGCTGCGGACCATCGCCGGGCTGGAGACGCCCACCGCCGGGCGGGTGGGCATCGGCGGCCGGGACGTCACGACGCTGCCGCCCGGCCGCCGCGACGTGGCGATGGTCTTCCAGGACTACGCCCTCTTCCCGCACATGGACGTGGCCGCCAACATCGCCTACCCGCTGCGCGTCAAACGGGTCGGCAGGGCCGAGCGGCGGGCCAGGGCCGCCGCCACCGCCGACCGGCTGGGCCTGTCCGGGCTGCTGGAACGGCGGCCCGCGCAACTGTCCGGCGGCCAGCAACAGCGCGTCGCACTGGCCCGCGCCATCGCCTGCCGCCCTCGCGCCTTCCTGTTCGACGAGCCGCTGTCCAACCTGGACGCCCGGCTGCGCCTCACCGCCCGCACGTTCCTCAAGCGTTTGCAGCGCGAACTGGGCGTCACCACCGTCTTCGTCACCCACGACCAGGGCGAGGCGCTGGCCCTCGCCGACCGGGTGGCCGTCATGTCCGGCGGCCGGCTGGCCCAGGTGGGCACCCCCGCCGAGGTCTTCCAGCGCCCGCTCACCACCTTCGTGGCCTCCTTCATCGGCGCCACACCGATGAACCTGCTGCCCGGCCGCGCCGAGGGCGGCGCGCTGCTGGTGGCCGGGGCGCGGCTCACCCCGCCCGGCCCGGCGCGCGGCCTGCCCGACGGGGAGCCGGTGACGTACGGCGTGCGCCCGGAGTACGCCGACCTGTCGTTCGAGCCGCGCGAGGACGGCTTTCCCGGCAGGGTGGGCGTGGTGGAGAACATGGGCACCGCGCTGCTCGTCACGCTGGAGCCCGTGGGCGGCGGGGACGGGCCGCTGGTGCAGGTGGTGGTGCCCGAGGAGGGTGGCGAACCGGCCCTCGGCACGCCCGCCTGGGCGGTGCCGCGCACCTCCCGCGCCCTGGTCTACCGCGAGGGCCGGTTGCTCGGCGCGCCGGTCGCCCCCGCGCCCGCATCCGCAGAGCCGACGGCATAACCTCAGATGACCATGGAACACGTGATCCGCCTGCACGGCCGCCACACGCTGCACGACCGCGTGACCGGCCCGGTCCGGGAGGTGCCGTTCGAGCCGCCGGCGTGGGCGCGCGCGCTGACCGTCCGCCTGTCCTACGACAAGGGCGCGGGGACCATCGACCTGGGCTGCGCCGGGCCGGCCGGGTTTCGCGGGTGGTCGGGCGGGGCGCGCGAGGAGTACACCATCGGGCCGCACTGGGCCACTCCCGGCTATCTGCCCGGAGAACCGGAGCCGGGCGTCTGGCGGGTGCTGCTCGGGCTGTACCGGGTCCCGGCGGAGGGCCTGCCGTACGAGGTCACCGTCACGGCGTACGACACGCCACCGCAGGAGCCACCACCACCGGCCGTGCCGGGGGGCGAGCGTCCCCCGCCCGCGGCCGAGCGGCGCGGGCTGCCCCGGCTCGACGGGCTGACCTGGGTGGCGGGTGACCTGCACGCGCACACCGTGCACTCCGACGGCGCGCTGACCGTGCCCGCGCTGGCCGGGCACGCCCGCGACGCCGGACTGGACTTCCTCGCCGTCACCGACCACAACACCGTCAGCCACCACCGCGAGCTGCCCGCGGCGGCCCGCGCGAGCGGCGTCACCCTGGTCCCCGGCCAGGAGGTGACCACCGACCTCGGCCACGCCAACGCCTTCGGCGACCTCGGCTGGATCGACTTCAGACGGCCGCCGGGCACCTGGGCGCGGGCCGCGGACGGCGGTGGCGGGGTCTTGTCGATCAACCACCCGGTGGCCGCCGACTGCGCCTGGCGGCACTCCCCGGACATCGGCGCCCATGCCGCCGAGATCTGGCACTGGAGCTGGTGGGACCGCACCTGGGGGGCGCCGCTGGCGTGGGCCGCCGCCTGGCGCGATGATCCGGTGCTGCTGGGGGGCAGCGACTTCCACAGCGAGCGCGACGGTCAGAAGCTCGGTGCGCCCACCACGTGGGTGCTCGCCGAGGACCCCGGCGATCCGGCGTCGGTGGTGGCGGGCGTCCGTGCCCGGCGCACGGCGGTGAGCACCACACCCGGCGGCCCGCTGCTGCTGCGGCACGGCGCGGACTTCCTCATCGCCGGAGGCGACGGCCTGGTCCTGTGGGGCCCGCAGACCCGCCAGGTCGTCACAGGCGACCTCGTCACCCTCCCCGCCCACCCCGGTCCCCACCGCCTGGAGACGGCCCGCAACGAGGTCATGGCCCTTTGCACGTAGACTCTGGCGCCCGCCATGGCCCCGCAGCGGAAACCCATCCCCGGCGGCGTGCTGAATATGTCCGGCCCGAACCAGGAGACCGTGGTCCGGGCGACTGAATTTTTACGACATATGTACTACCGGCTTGCCTACTGCCCACCCTTTTGGACGTAGCTGCGGATGAATTCCTCGGCGTTCTCTTCGAGAACCTCGTCGATCTCGTCGAGGATCGCGTCGACGTCGTCGGTGAGCTTCTCCTGGCGCTCCTGGACTTCGGGGGCCGCCTGTGCGTCGACCTCCTCGGTCTCGTTCTCGCGGCGGCCGGTCTGCTTCTGACCGCCGGTGTCCCTGGTTGCCATCGCTACCTCCGTGTAGGGGACGCACCTGAGTTCATATCTTCCCCGAAGTGGACCATCTTGCGCGCCCGAGGGCGGGCGATCTTCACCGCTTGACCAGATAGCCGCACTATCCAATAATTGGATAGCATAGCTACCTAATCAGGGAGTCGCCATGTCCTCCTCCTCGCTCAGCACGGCCGGAGTGCTACTGATCACCGTTCCGGCGGTCGCCTTCGGCGGCATGTCACTTCTGGCTCACCTCACTCGCAACATACCCGGCTATCTGGATAATCCGACCAGGCGGAGCCTCTGGCGGGCCGGGCACGCGCATGCGGGCGTGCTGGTGCTGTTCGCGCTGGTCGCGATGCTCTACGTGGACCAGGCGGACCTGTCGGACGGCATGCGGACGCTGGTGCGCGTACTGATCGCGGCGGCCCCGATCCTGATGCCGCTGGGCTTCTTCCTGTCGGTGGCACGGCCGCGCGGCACCAAGCCCAACGGGCTGATCTGGCTCACCGTGGCCGGCGGGGCGGGCCTCGGGGTGGGCGCGCTGGCGCTGGGCATCGGGCTGCTCTGACGGCCCGGCGCCTTTACAAAGTAGATCAGTGCGGCGGCCGGTGGACCGGATCGCCGTACGGCCCGCCGCCGGGCCGTACGGCTCGCGCCTGCGCCGGTCAGTTGTCGCCGGTGAGCGCGGCCACCAGGTCGGCGGCCGTGCGGCAACGGTCGAACAGCTCGCCCACATGGGCCTTGGTGCCGCGCAGCGGCTCCAAGGTGGGCACCCGCTGCAGCGAGTCGCGGCCGGGGATGTCGAAGATGACCGAGTCCCAGGAGGCGGCGGCCACCGCCTCGCTGTACTGCCGCAGGCAGCGCCCGCGGAAGTAGGCCCGGGTGTCGTTGGGCGGCTGCTCCACCGCCCGCTCCACGTCGGCCTCGGTCACCAGCCGCTGCATCCGCCCGCGCGCCACCAGCCGGTTGTACAGGCCGCGCTCGGTGCGGATGTCGGAGTACTGGAGATCGACGAGCTGGAGCCGCGGATGACTCCAGGGCAGCCCGTCGCGGCTGCGGTAGCCCTCCAGCAACTCCAGCTTGGCCACCCAGTCCAGCTCCCTGGAGAGCTGCATCGGGTCTTCGGCCAGCCGGGTCAGCACCGACTCCCAGCGGTCGAGGACGTCCTTGGTGATCTCGTCCACGCCGTTGCCGCTGCGCTCTTCGGCGTACTTCCTGGCCTGCTCCAGGTATTCCATCTGGAGCTGGACGGCGGTTAGCCTGCGCCCGTCGCGCAGCGGTATCTCATAGCGGCAGCTCGGGTCGTGGGAGACCGCCCGCAGTGCGGCCACCGGGTTCTCCACCGCGAAGTCGCGGGTGAGGAACCCGTCTTCGATCATGGCGAGCACCAGCGCCGTGGACCCCAGCTTGAGGTAGGTCGAGATCTCCGACATGTTGGCGTCGCCGATGATGACGTGCAGCCGCCGGTACTTCTCCGGGTCGGCGTGCGGCTCGTCGCGGGTGTTGATGATGGGCCGCTTGAGCGTCGTCTCCAGCCCCACCTCCACCTCGAAGAAGTCGGCGCGCTGGCTGATCTGGAAGCCCTCGCCGCGGGAGTCCTGGCCGATGCCGACCCGTCCCGCGCCGGTCACCACCTGACGGGACACGAAGAACGGCGTCAGGTGCCTGACGATGTCGGCGAACGGCGTGGCCCGCCGCATCAGGTAGTTCTCGTGGCAGCCGTAGGAGGCGCCCTTGTTGTCGGTGTTGTTCTTGTAGAGCTGGATGGGGGCGTTGGAGGGAATGGCCGACGCCCGGAGTGCCGCGTCCAGCATCACCCGCTCGCCTGCCTTGTCCCAGATGACGGCCGCACGGGGGTTGGTGCACTCTGGCGTGGAGTATTCCGGATGGGCGTGGTCCACGTAGAGCCGTGCGCCGTTGGTCAGGATCACGTTGGCCAGGCCCAGGTCCTCGTCCGTGAGCTGGCTGGGGTCGGCGACCTCCCGGGCCAGGTCGAAACCCCGGGCGTCGCGCAGTGGGTTCTCCTCCTCGAAGTCCCATCGTGCGCGGCGTGCCCGAGCCGCCGAGGCCGCCAGGTAGGCGTTGACGACCTGCGAAGAGGTCACCATCGCGTTGGCCCCCGGCTGGCCGGGCACGGAAATCCCGTACTCGGTCTCGATGCCCATCACCCGCCGTACCGTCATGCGCATCCTCTGTTCGTCGGGACAGTGGTTCCGCCGTATATATCCCCGAGCCTAGACCCTTCACCATCGGCTGCGGGCAGACGGTTATGGCACAGATGCCTTTTGCCGGGTCCGCAGGCCGGCTTTACGCCGCCGCGCGCCGCCCCCCGCCGCGCCTGCCCCGGGCCCGCGGCCGGAACAGCCGTTGCGCGGGCCGCTCGACCAGGGTGTAGACGGCGTAGGACAGGGCGATGGCGGCCAGCGTCGCGGCGGAGGCCACCGCCCACGGGGGCAGCGTGTCGCGCAGCCCCGGGACGAGCACCACCGCCACCGGGGTGTGGAACAGGTACAGCGGGTACGTCAGGCCGCCCAGCGTGGTCAGGCCGCCCCAGGTGAGCCGGGACAGCGCGCCGAGCGCGACGGCGGCCATCACGGCGTACATGAGCGCGATGGCGGCGATGACCATCCAGTCCTCCACCGGCATCGCCGAAAAGCCGGCGGCCTCCACGCGTCCGGCCACCCGCTGCGTCGCCGAGCGCAGCGCCAGGGCGAACCCTGCGGCCACGAACCCCCACAGCGGGATCGACGACCCGAAGCGGCGGATGAGGAACAGGGCCATGCCGGTGATGAAGTAGGGCGCGTACTTCGGCATCACGACGAGGTCCGCCGCCTCGGTGAGCGGCCCCAGCTCGACGAATGTGGCGGCGACGGCCGCGGCCAGCCACACGCCCATGAACGCCAGGCACCGGCCCAAAGTCACCCCGGCCAGCACCAGGACGCCGATGAGCAGATAGAACCGCAGTTCCACCCACAGCGACCAGTAGACCCCGTTGGCGTCGGTGACCCCGAACGCGCGCTGCAACATCGTGAGGTTGACCGCGTACTCCCCCGCCGACAGGCGCGGGTCCAGCGCGGTCGCCTTGGTGTACCCGTAGACGCCCGCGACGGCCAGCACGCTCACCCAGTAGGCCGGGAACAGCCGGACCAGCCGGGAGCGGGCGAAGCCGCCGATCCCCCGGCCCCACACGGTCATCAAGATCACAAAACCGCTGATGATGAAGAACAGCTCCACGCCCAGGATGCCGAGCCCGGCGACGGACGCGGTCCCGGGGAACAGCGAGCTCGGCCGTTCCCCCCAGATCGAGGCGAAGGCGACCAGGTAGTGGAAGGCGACCACGGCCAGCGCGGCCAGGAACCGCAGCAGGTCGAGTTCGGCGATGCGGCCGGTCACCCGCTCCCGGCCCGCCGCCGGCCCCGCCGAGGCGCCCTTACGGCCGCCCGTCCGCTGCGCCGGCACGCGCACCGTGCCGGGCCCCTGAACCCGCCCGGTCACCGGGGGTCCGCACCGATGTCTGCACGCACGCCCCTTGGACGATCTAGATCGACGACCGGTTCCCCTTAATTCACAGGGCTTTCAGCGGTCACATCCGTCACATGGACCCGGCCTGACGGCACGAGGCGGCGCGGGCCGCTCGGGCCCGCGCCGCCTCGTGTCAGGTCAGAGGTACTGGCCGGTGTTGGGAACCGTGTCGATGGAACGCCCCGCCTCGGTGCCCTGCTTGCCGGAGACGAGCGTGCGGATGTAGACGATCCGCTCGCCCTTCTTGCCGGAGATGCGGGCCCAGTCGTCGGGGTTGGTGGTGTTGGGGAGATCCTCGTTCTCGGAGAACTCGTCCACGCAGGCGGCGAGCAGGTGCGTGACCCGCATGCCCTTGCGGCCGGTCTCCAGGAACTCCTTGATCGCCATCTTCTTGCCGCGGTCGACGATGTTCTGGATCATGGCGCCGGAGTTGAAGTCCTTGAAGTAGAGGACCTCCTTGTCACCGTTGGCGTAGGTGACCTCCAGGAAGCGGTTCTCCTCGCTCTCGGAGTACATCCGCTCCACGACCCGCTGGATCATCGCCTGCACGGTGGCCGCCCGGGAGGCGCCGTGCTCGACCAGATCGTCGTCGGACAGCGGAAGCGTGGTGGTGATGTACTTGGAGAAGATGTCCTTGGCCGCCTCGGCGTCCGGCCGCTCGATCTTGATCTTGACGTCCAGCCGGCCGGGCCGCAGGATCGCCGGGTCGATCATGTCCTCGCGGTTGGAGGCGCCGATCACGATGACGTTCTCCAGGCCCTCGACGCCGTCGATCTCCGACAGGAGCTGCGGCACGATGGTGTTCTCCACGTCGGAGGAGACGCCGGATCCGCGGGTGCGGAAGATGGAGTCCATCTCGTCGAAGAACACGATGACCGGGGTGCCCTCCGACGCCTTCTCCCTGGCCCGCTGGAAGACCAGGCGGATGTGCCGCTCGGTCTCACCGACGTACTTGTTGAGCAGCTCAGGGCCCTTGATGTTGAGGAAGAAGCTCTTGCCCGACTGGCCGGTCTTCTCCGCCACCTGCTTGGCCAGGGAGTTGGCGACCGCCTTGGCGATGAGCGTCTTGCCGCAACCTGGAGGGCCGTACAGCAGCACGCCCTTGGGCGGGCGCAACTCGTGCTCACGGAACAGGTCGGCGTGCAGGTAGGGCAGCTCGATGGCGTCCCTGATCTGCTCGATCTGC
Organism: Spongiactinospora sp. 9N601; assembly: GCF_044326295.1. Lineage (NCBI taxonomy): Bacteria > Bacillati > Actinomycetota > Actinomycetes > Streptosporangiales > Streptosporangiaceae > Spongiactinospora > Spongiactinospora sp. 9N601. Next base: position 157,452 of record NZ_JBIRBB010000014.1, on the reverse strand, counting down.
CGGGTCAGGCCGCCGATCTCCTCGTAGGAGATGTCCGGGACCTCCTCCAGCACAAGCTCCTCGACCTCGGACTTCGGAATCCGCTCGTACACATAGCCGGACCGGGGTTCGAGAAGGAGCGAGTCGCCCGCTCTGACGGGCTGGTCCTTGAGGGACTCGGCAAGACGGACCACGCGCTCTTCGTCGGCGTGCGAGATCACCAGCGCCCGCTCGCCGTCTTCGAGCAACTCCTTCAGCATCACGATCTCGCCCACCGTCTCGTAGCCCAGGGCTTCGACGACGTTGAGCGCCTCGTTCAGCATGACCTCCTGGCCGCGCCGCAGCGAGGCCACGTCCACCGCCGGGCTGGCGTTGACCCGGAGCTTGCGCCCGCCGGTGAACACCTCCAGCGTGTCGTCCTCCCGCGCGGAGAGGAAGACGCCGAATCCCGAGGGCGGCTGCGCCAGCCTGTCGACTTCCTCCTTCAGGGCGACAATCTGGTCCCTGGCCTCCTTGAGGGTGGCCACAAGGCGTTCGTTCTGGCCGGTGACCGCGGCCAGATTCGCCTGTGCCTCATGCAGGCGCTCTTCCAAGACCCTTGTCTGACGGGGAGACTCCGCAAGCTTGCGCCGCAACGCGGTGATCTCTTCCTGGAGGAAGGAGACCTGTGTTGTGAGGTCGGCGACCTCCCGTTCGCGCTGGGCGGCCCGAGCTTCGGCGTCATCGCGAGCTGCCACGCCCGTCACCTCCTTCCCAGTCGAGGGCGACTACTAAAGACCCTACCTATCTAACGGCTTTCCGTAACCTGGCCGGGCAGTGTTCGTCTAGTTACAACCGGTGCTTGGTGATTAATCCCCAATGGATGCCTTTAGTAGTGGCAGCATACGAACACGGCGATCTGTTCCCGTGTCGTAGGCGTTTCACCGCTGTGGCTGAATCGTCACCATCAGCGGGCGGTCGCCTCGTCGCCATACGCTCCCTTCGCCGGACGTCTGCGGCGGGGCGGGGCGGTGACCCCCTCCGCCATGCGGCGGGCGGTGACGACGAACCCCGTGTGGCCGACCATCCGGTGGTCGGGCCGCACCGCGAGCCCCTCGACATGCCAGTCGCGGATCAGGGTCTCCCACGAATGCGGCTCGGTGAAACTCCCGTGGTCCCTGATGCTTTCGACAGTACGCGAGAGTTGAGTGGTCGTGGCGACGTAACAGCAGATCACCCCGCCGGGGGTGAGGGACTTGGCCGCGGCGTCCACGCACTCCCAGGGGGCCAGCATGTCGAGCACCACGCGGTCGACGTCGCTCTCGTCGAGCGCGGTCACGAAGTCGCCCACCACCAGCCGCCACTGCTCCACAGGCCCGCCGTAGAACTTCTCGACGTTCTTGCGGGCCACCTCCGCGAAGTCCTCCCGCCGCTCGTAGGACGTCAGGCTCCCGCTCTCCCCCACCGCGCGCAGCAGGAAGCAGCTCAGCGCCCCCGAGCCCACCCCGGCCTCGACCACCCGGGCCCCCGGGAAGACGTCGGCCATCCCGACGATCATCGCGGCGTCCTTCGGGTAGATCACCGCCGCGCCGCGCGGCATCGAGACGGCGTAGTCGTGCAGCAGGTGACGGAAGGCCAGGTACGGCGTGCCGCCCGACGAGCGCACCACCGACCCCTCCGGCATCCCGATCAGCTCGTCGTGCGAAATCGACCCCTTGTGCGTGTGGAAAGCGCCGCCCTCGCGCAGCGTCACCGTGTGCCGCTTGTCCTTCGGGTCGGTGAGCTGAACCTGATCACCGGGCCGGAACGGCCCGTGCCTGCGAAAACCCATGTGCGCAAGGTTATCGCCGCGATCGGCGCAAATGATTCGCCGAGCCGCGCCCGGGCCTGGTAGCAAAGGGGGGTGTTCACCCCCGAAGTGATTCCGGCCGGCCCGGTCCTGCTGCGCCCGCTCGCCGACGGTGACGCCGATGCGATCGTCCGGGCCTGCGCCGACCCGCTCATCACCCGCTTCATCCCGTCGGTGCCGGTGCCCTACACCCATGAGGACGTGGCGGCCTTCATCAAGTCCGCCGCCGACCAGTGGCGCCACGGCGGGGCGACGTTCGCCGTGGCCGACCCGGCGAGCGGCGAGTGGCAGGGCACGATCCGCCTCAAGCCGCCCGACACGCGCGGATGCCACTCGATCGGCTACCTGCTCGCCCCCTGGGCGCGCGGCCGTGGCCTGGCCTCCGCGGCGGCCCGCGGGGTCGCCGAATGGGCCTTCCGGAACGGCGCGCAGCGGATCGAACTGCTCGCCGACGTCGAGAACATCGCCAGCCAGCGGGTGGCGGGCGCGGCGGGCTTCCTGCGGGAGGGGATCAGGCGCGGGCTGGAGCACCGCCGCGACGGCGAGTACCACGACATGGTGGCCTTCGCCAGGCTGGCCGGCGACCCGGGCGAGCCGGTCCGGCCGTACCTGCCGTTCCCGCCCGGCGGGGAGCTGACCGACGGCGTCGTGCGGCTGGTCCCCATCACCGCGCAGGACGCACCCGGCTTCTACGCGATGATGAACGACCCCCAGGTGCTCAAGTACCACGTGGCGCCGGAGACCCCGCCGCTCGCGGAGATCACCGCCAGGTGCCGCATGACGGGCACCTGGTGGCTCGCCGGCGAGCGGGCCGAACTCGCGATCCGCGACGCGGCGACCGGCGAGTTCGCCGGGCACATCCAGCTCACGAACGTCACCCCGCTGCTCGGCCAGGCGATGCTCGGCTACGCGCTGCTGCCCGCTCACCGGGGCAGAGGGTTCGTCACCCGCGCGGTCGACATGCTGGTCTCCTGGGCCTTCGAGCACACCGCGCTCAGCCGGATCGTGGCCGGTACCGCGCCGGGCAACCACGCCTCGCAGGCCGTACTGCGACGGGCGGGCTTCACCTCCGAGGCCCTGATCCGCGGGCTGATGCCCGGACCGGACGGCACCCGCCTGGACGACCTCCAGTGGGCCCGGCTGCGGCCCTGACCGGCGCGTTCCCCGCTCATACGCGACGGGCATGTATCAGGACCCGCGCGGACGGCTCAGGTCTGGGCGAGGGGACCGGCAGAAAGGGAGGCGGATGGCGATGGAGACGACGGCGGAGGCGACCGCGTCCGAACCGGCCGTGCCACAGGACCCGCCGCCGCCGTGGGAGCTGTGGGTGCGCTGCCGGGGCCCGGAGGTCGTGGCGATGATGCGCGTCGGCGGGAAGGTGTCGGAGCTGACCATGAGCGGTGAGGGCGACGTGCTCGGCGCGCTGGGGAAGGTGCTCGCCGCGCTCGGCCGGTGACGGGGCAAATGAGTAGAGCGGTACTCATGCGCGGCGACCCTCGCCGGATCGACCCTGATGCCGCAGCGACGTCCACGCCAAGGCGGTGCCATGTCCGAGCAGGCGTACCAGCCCGCACGGTCCCTGACACGGTTCGCGCACGTCAGGGAGCGGCAGCCGGGGTCGGATCTGGCGATCGGGCTGGACTCGCCCGACCACCGGGCGCCCTTCTACCTCTACGAGGCGGGCCACCTGCTGATCGCCGGGCGGGACGGTGAGCGCCGGGCGCTGCTGAGGGCCGCCGTGGCCCGCATCCCGGGCGTGGACGCGCTCGTGCCCGCGGGGAGGGTCCCGGGCCGCGACCCGGTGGGCCGCTACCGCGTCGAGTCCTCGTCGGGGATCTCCGTGCCCGAGGTCATGGCCGAGGTGGACGTCCGCATCCCGGGCAACCGCGAGATCCCGGTGGTGACCCCGAACCACGTCCTCACCATCGCCGGGACCTGCCTGCTCCCGGAGAACGAGCCGGTCCCGGTACGGCAGGCCCTCCCCTACCCCGCGCCCATGGAGCCCAGCGGCCCGCACTCCGTGGCGGTGTACCTGGCCGACACCGGCCTGGTGCCCGCCCACACCGCGCTCGCCGCCGGGGCGACCTGGATGGCCGGAGTGCGCGGGGAGCCGGGCCCGCCGTACGACCCGGGCGACATCCCGCCCTACGCGGGGCACGGGACGTTCGCGGGCGGGATCGTCGGGTGCCTGGCGCCCACCGCCGCCGTCCTGGTCTCCGCGGACCTGCGGGGCGGGGCGGTCACCGAGTACGACCTGTGCCGCGGGCTGCGGCGCGTGATCGGCTCCGGGCGGGTGCCGGACGTGATCGGCCTGGTGGCCGGGGCCGCCACCCGCGGCGGGCACCCGCCGCTGGCCATGGAGGCGATCATCGGGTGGGCCGAGCTGAGCCTGCGCAGGATCGGCAGGCCGCTGCTGGTCGTGGCGGCGGGCGACAACGCCTCCGCCGTGCCGCCATGGCCCGCGGGCTATGCCGCGATCTCTCCCTCGGTCCTGTCGGTCGGCGCGCTGGACCAAGGACAGCCGCCGCGGCGGGCCTGCTTCAGCAACCATGGACCGTGGGTGAAGGTCTACGCCTCGGGCGAGAAGCTGGTCAACGTCTTCCCGCACGGCCGCTACCGGTACCGGCACGGCCCCGCGGAGGTCTGCGACAGCGACGCGCTGACCCCCGGCAGGGGCGAGACCCGCCGCTTCGCCGGCGGCCTCGCCCGGTGGAGCGGCACGTCCCTGGCCACGCCGCTGGTCGCGGGCCTGATCGCGCGCCGGGTGGCGCGGACCGGGCAGAGCGCGCGGCAGGCGGCGGCCGATGTCATGGCCTTCGCCCGCTCCCAGGCGGGCGCGGGGCCGCTGCCCGCCGTCTTGACCGCCGACAACGAGATCGTGTGACCCCTGGCGGCGGGACGGTCACCCGTCGGACGGGAGCACGTCCGTCAGGCCCGGATCGTCGGCGGTCGGATCCGTCGGCTCGCCGGTGACCGGGCCGATGCTCTGGTCGGCCGGCGGCGATGTGGCCGGTTCGGTCGGCACCTCGGTGGGCGTGCCGGTGGGGGTGTCGGTAGGGGTGTCTGTGGGGGACGCTTCGCCCGTGACGGTGACGGTCGCCGTGGGACGCCCGCAGTCGTCGATCGTCACGGTCCCCGCGCTCTCCTCCGGAGTCACCGGCGGCAGAGGGGTCTCGATGAGCGTGGGGACGGCCATGGCGGCCCGGCGCGGCACTGGGAGGGGACCTGCCCCGACGGGCGCCGTGGGCGGCTCCTGCGTGCCGACCAGCGGGTCGGGCGGGCGGGTGGACACCGTGGGCGAGGGCAGCGCCGAGGGGAGGCACGCGGGCGGCAGGCCGGGCGGCGCGCCCCGCCGTACCTCGGGCACGGACGGCACGCCCACGCAGTCGGTGGTCAGTTCGCCGTCCGGGGTGTGGATCACGGACTCCCGCAGCACCCGGTGCGTGCTGCCGTGGCCGACCGAGCCGCCGAACCGGACCAGGTTCACACCGTGCTCGATCTCCTTCTCGGAGACCTCGTACAGCGCCCGGACCGTGGTGCCGGACTTCTCGATCCGCCTGACCAGCGTCCCCGCCTGCCGGGTGAGGAAGTAGGACGCGCCGCGCGGGGCGAGGGCCAGCGGGTTGACGGTGATCTCGGGCAGCGCGCGCCGTACCGCGCGCAGGTCCGCGGCCTTGCCGAGGTCGAGGATGCGGGTGATCTGCCGGACGCGCTCATGCCCGGCGGGGGCCTCGGTGAGCACGGTCAGCCGCCGCGGCCTGCCGGCGCCGTCGAAGCGCAGGGCGTAGGAGACGACGACCCGGCCGGAGGACCGTTCCAGGCCTAGCAGCGCCGTGACGGCGGCGGTGGGCTTGGCGGTGACGGTGGCGCTCCACGAGCGGGTCACCGTGAACCCGCTGTCGGCGTGGCGGGTCAGCTCCGCGGCGGTCCGCGCCTCCGCGATGGCGGACACCTCCGCCACCTTGGCCAGGCCGAGCGAGGCCGATCCGGCGACCGAACCGTCGAGTTCCACGCTCATCTGAGCCCAGCCGCCCGGCGGCACGTCGCTGCGCAGGACCTCCTCGATCACCGCGCGGTCGCGGCTTTCGTAGTAGAACCCCACCTGGGATCCGGCGGTCGCGCGCAGGTCCGCTCTCGCGTACCCGACGTCCGCGCCGAGCCGCGCGCCGCCGGACAGTTTGTAGTTCAGGAAGGCGGCGAAGGTCCGGCCCTTGCGCCCCGGGCGCCGTAGTTCGGCGAAACCGGAGGAGGCGCCCGCGCTCACCGCGGCGAGGCCGGCCTCGACCTCCACCGTGCCCGTGCTGACGTCTTGGCGCAGCGTGCAACGGTACGGCTCGATGCCGGTTCCGCCGCCGCAGGCCACGGCGCACGGGACGACGGCGAGCACCACCGCGGCGATTCCCGCTCCACGCATCGGGTCCCCCTTGACTCGGCAGGATCCCGATGTTCGCATTCGCCGCCAGGGGCCCGAATGAGTAGACCACTACTCATTTCGGTGACCGTCAGGGCACGCGGCGGCGAAGCGCGGCTCAGCGGGTGCGGTGCGACTCGTAGCGCATGGTCCGCGACACGCCGATCCGCACGGTGGTGCCCGGGGCGATGGACACCGGCTCGTTGGGCGGGATGTCGTAGAAGTTGGGGTCGCCGGGCGGCTGGATCTGGGTGCCGTTGACCGACCCGAGATCGACCAGGTTGACGTCCCAGCCGTCGAGGGCGACGCGCAGGTGGCGGCGGGAGACCGAGCCGTCCGGGCTGGTCACCTTGGCGGGCCTGGCCTGCCCCGAGGTGACCTCCCCGGCCCGCTCGGGGTCGCGGCCGAGCAGGTAGTCGGTGTCCAGCCGCAGCGTCATGCCGTCGTCGAGGAGCAGCACTCCGAGCGGCGGGCGCGGGCCCTGGTAGGGGACCAGGGTGCGCTGCACGAGGGCGATGCCGCACACCGCGCAGTACGGCACGCGGGGGTCGTTGAAGTGGTCGTTCTTGCAGTCGACGCCGAGGACCAGCGCCCGGGAGCCGGGGTCGCCCTGGTCGGCGGGGGCCTCCGGCTCGGCGGGCTCGGCCTGCTCGGGCGCGGGAGGCAGGGCCTCGAAGGGTTGTTCCCTGAGGTCGGGGAAGCCCCCGGAGCCGTTGCCCAGGCCGGGGCCCGCGTCGTCGGGGGCGGGCGGCTCGCCCTGGGGGCCGGGCGGCGGCAGCGGGAACTGCTCGGAGGGCTGGCCGGGCGGCATGCCGTACGCGGGACCGGAGGGGCCGGACGGGACGGGCGGGACCATCGGGGCGGGGTAGTGGTCGCCGCCCATCGGGTAGGGCGCCCGCGGATCGGGCTGCGGGGCCGGCGGCGCGGGCAGCACGGGCGGCGCAGGAGGTGCGGGCGGCACAGGCGACGCGGCGGACGGCGACGACACAGAGGGTACGGCGGGCACGGCGGGCGGCGGGGCGGCGCGCTCAGGCTCCGGCTCGACGAGCGCGGGCTGGAGGTCCGGCTCGGGGGCCCGCCATTCGCGCTGGGCGGGCCTGGCGGGCGCGGGACGGTCATCGGGCTCGCCCGCCCCGGTGTACTCGCCGGTCATGCCGCCGCCGACGACCACGCCCTCATCGAGCCTGGTCCTCGGGTGCGGGTCGCCCGCGCCGGGCAGGCGCAGCTCCACGCGCCGTACGGGGCCGGGCACGAGCCGGTCGGTCCAGGTGAGCGCGTCGCGCCCGGCCAGGGCCACCTCGCCCGACTCGGACTCGACGGTGGCCGACGCCTCCCCGCTGACCAGTACGGCGATGCCGCCCGCGGCCGGACCGGCGACCGCGCACCCGATCGGCTCCGCGGTCATCGACCGGGCGAGCACCTGGGCGGCACGGCGGGCCAGCGCCCTGCCGTCGCCACCGGTGGCGGCGGTGTCACGGACCGCCTCCAGTAGCTCGGAGGCCACGGCGTCCACCGCGTCGCACACCAGGACCAGGCCGCCCACATGGGCGACCAGCCCGTTGCCAGGAAGCGGACGGACCACTCCGAAGCCCTGGTCGGTCACAGAACTCTCCCTCCCCGGAATCACACAGATCCATACCACTAGGAAGTGCGTCTAGAATGCGCCGGCGGTCGGACCGTGGCAAAAAGAACCCTAGTAGACCTTCTGGCAGGAGCGTCACCAGTCCGAAGGGGGGGCCGGTCCTTCTCCCGGCGGAACCGCGGGAAGGCAGGGCCGAACGCCTTCCCAGCACACGCACGGCACGGCGATGAGCGCGAGCGTGGAAAGGCCGGTGGCGGGGCCGCCGCCGAGCGGCGCCGGCGGGCCGGGGGCAGGGAACTATCAGTAAGGTAACGATCGGCCCACGGTGGCGGGCGGGCGCACCCGGGCCCATTCTCCTACAGAACCACGCAGGCCGGGGAGGTGGGCTCGGACCGGATGCGTGTTCGCCTCAGACGCCGCTGAACACCCGGTTGACGTCGGCGGTGGCGAGCACGCCGTACACCTCGCCGCTCCGCTCGACCAGCAGGTATTCGCCCGCGGGCGTCTCGCGCATGGCGTCGATCAGCGCCTCGCCGCTGAGGTCGGCGGCCAGCACCAGCGAGGGCTCCAGCGTGCGGGCCAGCGAGCCCGCGGTCACCCACGGCCTGCGCTGCTCCGGCGTGGCCTCCACGGCGGCCTCGTTGACGAGGGCGATCGGCCTGCCGTCGTGGTCGACCACGACCATGGCGCCCGCCTGGGCCGCCGAGGCCCGGCGCAGCGCCTCGGCCAGCGGCACGTCCGAGGTCACCGGGATCGCGCGCCTGGCCAGGCTGCGCGCGTTGACCTGCGGGATGCGGGCCCGCACCCGCGCGGTGCGCAGCGACTGGCTGGCCCCGAACCAGATGAACCCGGCCAGCAGGAACGACCACAGCACGAACAGGTTGAACACCTGCCCGCCGCTCATCAGCGTCAGGATCAGGGGAATGGCGGCCAGCACGATGGCGAGCCCCCGGCCGACCCACGCGGCGGCGACGGTGCCCGAGCCGGAGTCACGCGTGGCCTTCCACACCCCGGCGCGCAGCATCCGCCCGCCGTCCAGCGGAAGGCCCGGCAGCAGGTTGAACACGCCGACGATCAGGTTGGCCACCCAGAGCTGCCAGGTCAGGACACCGAGGATGCCGCCCTCGGGCACGACGAAGACGTCGAGCAGGAACCCGGCCAGGGCGAGGCCCAGGGAGAGCAGCGGCCCGGCGAAGGCGACCATGAACTCCCTGCCGGGAGAGTCGGGTTCGCGTTCGATCTCGGAGACGCCGCCCAGCAGGTAGAGCGTGATCCGGCGCACCGGCAGGCCGTACCGCTTGGCCACGACGCAGTGCGCCAGCTCGTGCAACAGCACCGAGACGTACAGCAGCACGGCGAAGGCGAAGGCCACCGCGTAGCCCGCCGCCTCGCTCAGCCCGGGCACGCTGAGCTGCACGCTCTCCTTGTAGGTGATGGTGATGAACGCCGCCACGATGAACCACGTGGGCGAGACGTACACCGGGATGCCGAAGGGCCGGCCCATCCGCAGACCCGGTGATCGCTGTGGGCTCTCGCTGCTCACTCGTCTCGCTCCGCCTTCTGCCGCGTCTGCCGATGGAGGCGCGTTTCGCCATGCAGGCATCTCCGCCTTAGAGCCTAGATGCCTTGTAGACCTCGATGCTACGCGTCACAGGGCCCGGACGGTCCGGCGTGGCGGGCGCCTCGCGGGGCGCCGGATCGTGAAGATGTCGGCGCGGTGGCCTAAAGTGCGGGTCATGGTGGAGCGTACCCGGCCGTCCCAGGCCCGCCGATGTCGTGACCCGCTCGGCGCGGTGCGGGCAGGAGGGCGATGAGCGCGCCGACGGTCATCGGCGCGCTGTCGCCGTCGCGGGCCGGCGACTTCATGACCTGCCCGCTGCTCTACCGCTTCCGGGTGATCGACCAGATCCCCGAGCGGCCCTCGCCGGCGGCGGTCCGCGGCACGGTGGTGCACGCCGTGCTGGAGCGGCTGTACGACCTGCCGGCCGGGCGGCGCACCGTGCGCGCGGCGCTCGACCTGCTCGAACCGCAGTGGGAGCGGCTGCGCGAGCGCGAGCCGGAGACCGCGGAGATGTTCGCCGACGAGGGCGAGCAGGCGGCCTGGCTGGACCAGGCGCGCACGATGCTGGAGCGCTATTTCACCCTTGAGGACCCGACCCGCCTGGAGCCGGCCGAGCGCGAGCTGTACGTGGAGGCGGTGCTCGGCAACGGGCTGATGCTGCGCGGCTACATCGACCGGCTCGACGTCGCGCCGACCGGTGAGATCCGGGTGGTCGACTACAAGACGGGCACCGCGCCCGGCCGCGACTTCGAGGCCAGGGCGCTGTTCCAGATGAAGTTCTACGCGCTCGCGCTGTGGCGGCTGCACGGCACGGTGCCGCGGGTGCTGCAACTGGTCTACCTCGGCAACGGCGAGGTGGTCCGGTACGCGCCCGAGGAGGCCGACCTGCTGGCCACCGAGCGCAAGGTGTCGGCGCTGTGGCAGGCGATCGAGCGGTCGATGAGCACCGGCGAGTGGCGGGCCCGGCCGAGCAGGCTGTGCGACTGGTGCGACCACCAGGCGCTGTGCCCGGAGTTCGGCGGCACTCCCCCGCCGCTGCCCGAGCGGCGCCCGGGGGACACCGTGGCCGGCGGCCGTCGCCGTCGCGCCGCCAGCGACGAGCTTTAGACGAGTTGTAGACGAGCTGTGACGGGGCCCCGGATCGCCCGGCCGGGGCGGGGGTTCCTGCGGCAGGAGGATGGCGCATCCTCCTGCCGCAGGGTGGGTGCGCGCGGCGAAGTTCTACATTGAAGGCGTGCTCACCACCCTCGGCGGCCTGCGGGCCTGGCTCGGCGACCGTCCGCTGGTCCCGGACGCCCTCCTCGCCGCGCTGCTCGTCGCCGCCGCGGCGGCGGAGCTGATCTCGCCCCTGCCGTCCGGCGCGCGTCCCCCCGACCCGGCCGGGAGCGTCGCGGTGCTGCTCGGCTGCGCCGCCGTGGCGGTGCGCCGCAGATGGCCCTTCGCGCTGCTGTGCGCGCTGGAGACGGCGCAACTCGCGCTGGTCATGACCGGCCATGACACCTCGATGATCGGCACGGCCACCCTGGTCGCCGTCTACAGCGTGGCCGCGCACCGGGGGCTGGCGGTCAGCCTGGCGGGGCTGGGCCTGGACGTGCTGGCCGTGCTCGTGGGCGTGTCCTCCGGGGTGGACGCCGACACCCGGACGGTGCTGCTGGTGGGCGTCCCGGTCGTGGTGACCGCCTGGGTGGTCGGGCGCAGCCTGCGGATGCGGCGGGCCTACCTGGCGGAGTTGAAGGACCGGGCCGAACGGCTGGAGCGCGCCAGGGACGCCGACACCCGTGCCGCGCGGGCCGAGGAGCGTTCGCGCATCGCCAGGGAGCTGCACGACGTGGTGGCCCACCATGTGAGCGTGATGACCGTGCAGGCGGCCGCGGCCAGGCGGATCCTGACCACCAACCCGCAGGGCGCGGGTGAGGCGCTGTCGGCGATCGAGGAGGTCGGGCGCACCGCGATGGCGGAGATGCGCAACATCGTCGGGGTGCTCAGGACCGACGACGGCCGGGCGGGGCCCGCCGAGCGCGGTCCGCAGCCCGGCACGCTGGAGCTGCCCGCGCTGGTGGAGCAGATGCGCGAGGCGGGGCTGCCGACCCAGTTGTGGACCGAGGGCGAGCGCGGGGACCTGCCGCCGGGCATCGACCTGGCCGCCTACCGGCTGGTCCAGGAGGCGCTGACGAACACGCTGCGGCACGCGGGGCCGGGAGCGCGGGCGTGGGTGACGGTACGCCACGAGCCGGGCGAGTTCTCCGTGCGGATCGAGGACGACGGGCGCGGCCCGGAGGCCCCGCGGCCGGACGGGGAGCGGCATGGACCGGGCCACGGGCTGGTCGGGATTCGCGAGCGAGTGGCGCTTTATGGTGGAATGCTGAGAATCGGCCCGCGCGCCGGGGGCGGCTTCGAGGTACGCGCACGGTTCCCGCTCAAGGACGGACGATGACGATCAGAGTGCTGCTGGTGGACGACCAGCCGCTGCTGCGTACCGGTTTCCGGTTGATCCTGGAGGCCGAGACCGACCTCACGGTGGTCGGCGAGGCCGGCGACGGCAAGGCGGCTCAGGAACAGGCCCGCGCTCTGCTGCCGGACGTCGTGCTGATGGACGTGCGGATGCCGGGCGTGGACGGCATCGACGCGACCCGCAGGATCGTGCGCGAGGCCACCGCCGGGGTCCATGTGCCGAAGGTGCTCGTACTGACCACCTTCGACCTGGACGAGTACATCGTGGAGGCGCTGCGCGCCGGGGCCAGCGGCTTCCTGCTCAAGGACGTGCCCCCCGACGAGCTGGTGAACGCCATCCGTGTGGTGGCCGCAGGCGACGCGATCGTGGCGCCGAGCATCACCCGGCGCCTGCTGGACCGCTTCGCCACCCGCCTGCCACCGGCCCACCCGCAGTCCACCCCCGCCCGCCTGGACCGGCTCACCGAGCGCGAGCTGGAGGTGCTGCGGCTGATCGCCCGGGGCATGTCGAACGCCGAGATCGCCGCCGAGCTGGTGGTCAGCGAGACCACCGTGAAGACCCACGTCGGCAACGTGCTCACCAAGCTGTCGCTGCGCGACCGGGTGCAGGCGGTGGTGCTCGCCTACGAAACCGGGCTGATCACTCCGGGCGCGATCCCCTAGTCCACCGCCTTCGCAGCCGTCGCGTCCGCCGTGGCCTGCGCGGGGACGTTCTCCGGGAAGTGGCAGGCGACCTGGTGGCCGCCGGCCCGCTCGACCAGCGGCGGCTCCTGCTGCTTGCAGATGTCCTGCGCCTTCCAGCAGCGGGTGTGGAAGCGGCACGCCGGGGGCGGGTTGAGCGGGGAGGGCACATCGCCCTTGAGCCGGATGCGACCGCGCTCGGTACGGCCCCGCGGGTCGGGGACCGGCACCGCGGACAGCAGCGCGTTGGTGTACGGGTGCATCGGCGAGCCGTACAGGCTCTTGCGGTCGGCCAGCTCGACGATCTTGCCGAGGTACATCACCGCCACCCGGTCGGAGATGTGCCGGACCACCGACAGATCGTGGGCGATCACCACGTAGGTGAGGTCCAGCTCGTTCTGGATGTCCTCCAGCAGGTTGACCACCTGCGCCTGGATGGACACGTCGAGCGCGGAGACCGGCTCGTCGGCGATGATCAGCTTGGGCCTCAGGGCGAGGGTCCTGGCGATCCCAATGCGCTGGCGCTGGCCGCCGGAGAACTCGTGCGGGTAGCGGTTGTAGTGCTCCGGGCTGAGGCCGACCGTCTCCAGGATCTCCTGGACGGCCTTCTTGACGCCCTGCTCGGTCTTGATGCCCTGGATGCGGTACGGCGCGCCGACGATCGCCCCCACCGTGTGCCGGGGGTTCAGCGACGAGTAGGGGTCCTGGAAGATCATCTGCATGTCCCGGCGCAGCGGGCGCAACCGGGACTGCGACATGTGGGTGATGTCCCGTCCCTCGAAGACGATCTTCCCGCCGGTGGGGTCGAGCAGCCTGGTGATCAGCCGGCCCGTGGTGGTCTTCCCGCACCCGGACTCGCCCACCAGGCCCAGGGTCTCGCCCTTGCGGACGCTGAAGGAGACCCCGTCCACCGCCTGCACGGCGCCCACCTGCCGCTTGAGCAGCCCCTTGGTCACCGGGAAGTGCTTTTCCAGGCCGGTCACCGCGAGCAGGGGCTCGCCGTCCGGAAGATCCGCGGCATCGGTCGTCGAGGTGCTCACGTGGTCTCCAAGATCGGTTTGACGTCGTTCTCCCAGATCTCCCGCCGCCGCGCGCGGGACAGGTGGCAACGCACCAGGTGCCCGCCGGTCGCGGTCTCCGCCAGCGGCGGCACCTCTTCCTTCGCCCGCTCGCCGGACTCCGCGGCGTAGGGGCAGCGCGGGTGGAAGGCGCAGCCGGACGGGATGTTGATCAGGGACGGCGGAGCGCCCTTGATCGGCACCAGCCGTTCGGTCGGCTCCCGGTCCAGCCTTGGCACCGAGCTGAGCAGGCCCCAGGTGTAGGGGTGCTCGGGGGTGAGGAAGATGTCCTCGGCCGCGCCGTACTCGACGCACTTGCCGCCGTACATCACCAGGATGTCGTCGGCCAGCTCGGCCACGACGCCCAGGTCGTGGGTGATGATGATCAGCGCGGAGTTGAACTCGCGCTGCAGGTCGCGCATCAGGTCCAGGATCTGGGCCTGCACGGTCACGTCCAGTGCCGTGGTGGGCTCGTCGGCGATCAGTAGTTCCGGGTCGCAGGACAGCGCCATGGCGATCATCGCCCGCTGCCGCATCCCGCCGGAGAACTGGTGGGGGTAGTCGTCCACCCGCTGGTCCGGCTGCGGGATGCCGACCCTGCCCAGCATGTCGATCGCGTGCCGGCGGGCCGCCGCCTTGCTCACGCTGTTGTGGATCCGGTACGCCTCGATGATCTGCTTGCCGACGCTGTAGTACGGGTGCATCGCCGACAGCGGGTCCTGGAAGATCATCGCCATCTTCTTGCCGCGCAGCTTGCGCACGGCCTCGGGCGGCGCGGAGATCAGCTCATCGCCGTCCAGCCAGATCTCGCCGGAGAGCCTGGCGTTGCCACCGGAGTGCAGGCCGAGGATGCCGAGGCTGGTCACGCTCTTGCCCGAGCCGGACTCCCCGACGATGCCGAGCGTCTTGCCGCGCTCCAGCCCGAACGACAGCCCGTCCACCGCGCGGACCAGGCCGTCATCGGTCGGAAAGTGGATGCTGAGGTCACGGACCGCCAGATGCGGCATGGTGTCGTTGGCGCTCACGCGAGCCTCACCCTTGGGTCGACGACGGCGTACAGCAGGTCCACGATCAGGTTGGCGATCACCACGAACACCGCGGTGAGCAGGGTGACGCCCATCACCTTGGGAAGGTCGTTGCTGACGATGGCCTCGATGGCGTACTTGCCGAGCCCGTTGAGGGAGAAGGTGCTCTCGGTGAGCACGGCGCCGCCGAGCAGCAGGCCGAAGTCGAGGCCGAAGATGGTCACGATCGGCGTGAGCGCGGCCCGCAGGCCGTGCTTGACCACCACCGTCCGCTCGGGCAGGCCCTTGGCCCGCGCGGTGCGGATGTAGTCCTCGTTCATGGTCTCCAGCATGCCCGCCCGGGTGAGCCGGGCGTAGCCCGCGGCGAACAGGAACGCCAGCGTGACCCAGGGCAGGATCAGGCTGTAGGCCCACTGCAACGGATCGACGGTGAAGTCGACGTAGGTCCCGCCGGGCACGGTCCAGCCCAGGTAGTAACTGAAGAAGACCAGCGAGATCATGCCGGTGAAGAACACCGGCATGGACACCCCGGCCAGCGCGATGCCCATCGCGGCCCGGTCGAAGAAGCTGCGGCGGCGCAGGGCCGATATCACGCCGGTGGCCACCCCGGCGATCACCCAGATCACCGCGGCCCCGACCCCCAGCGAGAACGTGATCCGCGACCGGTCCATCAGGTCGGGCCACACGGGCTGCTGGGTGAGGTAGGAGTAGCCGAAGCAGGGCGCCGGGCATTTCTCGACGCTGGTGCCCGTGTCGTACTCCGCGCCCACGACCAGGCCCTTGACGAACCTGCCGTACTGCACCGGCATCGGGTCGTAGAAGCCGAGCCGCTGGGCGATCAGTTGCTGGGTCTCCGCAGTGGCCGTACGACCGGCATAGCGGCTCGCCATGCTCTCCGGAGTGGCGCCGACCAGCCGCGGGACCAGAAAGAAGATCGCGAAGGTGACGATGCTCACGATGACGAGCATGATCACCGCGCCGATCAGGCGCCTGATGATGTATGTGATCACAGTGCCCGGCCCTGACGGCCGCCGCCAGGATCGCTGACGGCGGCCGTCGTGGCCTTCACCTGCCTATCTCGTTGGATGATCGCCAGGAACGCCTACTGCTGAACGCCGAGGCCCACGTAGTCGTACATCTGCTGGGAGTCGCTGACGTACAGGTTGGTCAGGCCCTTGCCGCGCATCAGGATCGACTTGGCGTACACACCGGGCACGGTGACCGCCTCGTCCATGATGCGCTGGTTGATCTCGGCCCACAGGGCGTCGCGGGCGGCGACGTCGGCCTCGCCCTTGACCTGGTCGATCTTCTGGTCGACTTCGGGGATCTTGATGCTCAGGTTGTAGTTGCCGGACTCACGGATGGTACGGCTGTCCGCGATGGCCTGGAGGAAGCCGAAGGTCTCCGGGTAGTCCGAGCCCCAGCCGTTGACGGCCAGGCCGAGCTTGTTCTGCTTGACGTAGTCCGGCTTGCCGGCGTACAGGGTGAAGTAGTCGCCGTCGGGGAAGGGCTTGAGCGTCAGCTTGATGCCGACCTTGGCCAGCGACTGCTGCACGGCCTCGGCGAACGCCTTCTCGCCCGGGCGCTCGCTGCGGTAGGAGATGTCGGCGCTGAAGCCGTTCGGCTGGCCGCAGGCCGCGAGGGCCGCCTTGGCCTTGTTGACGTCGCCCTTGTTGCCCGGGGTGGCGTAGGTGCCGATCTCCTTGTAGCCGCCCAGGGACGGCGGGATCATGCCGGTCGCGATGTCACCGCCGTTGGGACCGCCGTAGGCGCGCTGAACCGACGTGCGGTCCACCGCCCACAGCACGGCCTTGCGGCACTCGATGTTGTTGAACGGCTCGATGTCCGGGATGACCGAGAGGTACCACAGCCGCTGGAGCTTGGCGTTGTCGGTCCTGGCCTTCAGCACGGGGTCGTTCAGCACGCGGGTGCGCGCGGCCTGCTGGAGGCCGAGGCCGGTGACGGCCAGGTGCACGTCGCCGGAGATCAGCCGGTTGTCGATGTCGTCGGCATTGACGTTGAGCTGGACCTCGAAGCCGTCGGGCAGCGCGGGGCGGTTCGGGTCGGTGGCCGGGTCCCAGTTCGGGTTGCGCTTCAGGGAGAAGGACTTGCCGATCTCGTTCTTGTCGAACATGTACGGCCCGGACGCGATCACGTGCTCCTGGTACTTCGTTCCGGTGTCCTTGGCCTTGGGCACCGGCATGGTCATCGGCATCTGCACGATGTAGTCGAAGGAGCCGAAGGCCGCCTTCAGCTTGAAGATGATCGTGTAGTCGTCCGGCGTCTCGATCGCCGAGCTGATGTCCCTGTCCGGCTCCTTGAAGGCGCCCTTGTAGTCCTTGGGCCAGTCCAGCAGCTCATTGAGGTAGCTCGGGCCCTTGGGCAGCACCTGCTTGTCGAAGGAGCGGGCGACGCTGTAGGCGATGTCCTTGGAGGTGATCTCCGTGCCGTCCTCGAACTTCACGCCCTTGCGTAGCTTGTAGGTCCAGGTCTTGCCGCCGTCGCTGGTCTCCCCCAGGCTCTCGGCGAGGTCGGGGGCCAGCGTGTTGCCCTCGGCGCCCGGAGCGGGCTTGAACATCACCAGGGTGCGGCCGTACAGGCGGGCGAAGTTGAACGAGTAACCGTAGTAGGTGTTACCCGGATCCAGGCTGTCCCAGGTGCCCTCATGGGCCATCTTGACGATCCCGCCCTTGGCCTTGGACGGGTTGTAGACCTTGCCGAGCGCGGCGTTGAACTCCTCCTTCACCGCGCCGGCCGAGCCGCCACCGGACTGGCCGGGAGGTGTGTTCCCGCCACCGCCCGCGCAGGCCGATAGGCCGAGCGCCAGCGCGGTTCCGATGGCCGCGATGGCCACTCCGGATCTTGTTCTCATTACTTCGCACCCCTTTGTTGGGATATGGAGCCGGGGGATCGTGGAGGGTAGGCGGGCTAACGGGTGCGCGGGTCGAAAGCGTCCCGCAGTCCGTCGCCGAACAGGTTGAAGGACAGCACCGTGATGAAGATCGCCATCCCCGGGAAGATCGCGAAGTGCGGCAACGTGAAGAACCGCACCGCATCGGCCAGCATGCCGCCCCAGGTGGGCGTGGGCGGCCGGACCCCGACCCCGAGGAAGGACAGCGCCGACTCGAACAGTATGTTCGACGGGATCAGCAGCGTCGCGTAGATCAGGATCGGTGCCATCAGGTTCGGCAGCAGTTCGCGGAAGATGATGTGCGGCCAGCGCGCGCCCAGGCTGCGCGCGGCGTCCACGAACTCGCGCTCGCGCAGGGACAACGTCTGACCACGGATGATCCGCCCGATGTAGGGCCAGTTGAAGAAGCCGATGATGAACACCAGCAGGGCGATCCGCAGTGAGTCGCCGGTGAGCCCGAACGCGGTGTCCGGGATCGCGCCCACCAGGGCGATGGCGAAGACCAGCAGCGGGAAGGCCAGGAAGATGTCCATCGTGCGGCCGATCAGGGTGTCCACCCAGCCGCCGAAGTAGCCGGCCACGACGCCCATCAGCGTGCCGATCACCACCGAGACCAGGGTGGCGAGGAAGGCGATCAGCAGGGAGATCCGCGCGCCGTACACGACGCGGCTGAACAGGTCGCGCCCGTTCCTCGGCTCCAGGCCGAACAGGAAGTCCCAGCTCATTCCGCCGAACGCGCCGATCGGCACACCGGTGTTGGGATCGGTCAGGTCCTCATGGAACAGCTGCGGCGGATGGCCGAGCAGCCCGACGATGGCGGGGGCGAAGATCGCCATCAGGATGAGGAGGATCACGATGCCCGCGCCGGCCATGGCGACCTTGTCGCGTTTCAGCCGCGACCACGCGATCTGCCCGAGTGACCGGCCGGCGATGCTCTTGCCGCCTGCCCCCTCCAGCACCGACTCCGGCGGGGTCTCCGGGGCCGATCCGGAGACATCGAGCGGTGCGGTCATACTTCAGCCCCCTGGGTCGCAGACGACGTTGTCCCGGCAGGCACGGGTGTGCGCCTGAATGGGGAAGCCGCTTGAGTGCGGTCCCCGGAAGGCAGAATGTATGCGCCCAACTGCGCTGACTAGCCCTTTGGCCAGCGATGTAGCGCAACTGTGATTCACGCGACACGTATTCGTATCGATCTTGGCGAAATATCTAGAACTTGTTCTGATTCCGTCTCGATTCGGTGACACGAGACCTTACTCACACCATAACGGTCATCACCCCATGTGATCGATATGGGGCGGCGTCGCGACCACCGCGGACGAGATCACGGAGGGCCACCAAGGGCGGAGGAGATCCTTGACATCGCCCCTGACTTGAATTTCGGTCAGCCCCTAAGTGCCGCTAACTGATTCCGCGTCGCTTAAGAATGTCCTCAATGTCGGAAAAATCATCGTCTGCGGCCTTTTTTGCGGACGCCGGTCGCCGGGTGGGCAACGGCTGCGTCGCGGCGGCCGGCGGAGCCGGAGCGGCGACCCCCGGACGCGGCTGCGCCGGTGCGGCCTGCCGCTGCGCGGGCTCGGCGGCGGCGCCGGTACGCCGGTCGGCCTTGGCCCGGCCACGGCCGCGCAGGAAGCCCGAGACGAGGTACAGGACCACCGCGAGGCCCGTCAGGGCCACGCCGATCCACACGGTCGGCGAGAAGACCAGGCCGGTCACGAAGCCGACGACCGAGCTGCCGATGTTCCACAGCACGGGCAGGGCCCCCGTGAGGTACGCGGCCATGGGCAGCAGCGACCAGGCCGCCGCACGCAGCCCGGCCGCGGCGCCCCTGCGCCGCAGCAGCAGGAAACTGATCACCAGCCCCACACCGGTCACTCCGGCGCACAGCGGCAACCACGCGATCTGATTCATGTCGGGCCGCCCCCTCGTATCGCTTCGTCCCTACCATCCTGGCACGCGAAAGCGCCCCCTCCTCTCCTACCGGAGGGGGATTGATCGGCGATCGGGCCCTTAGGGGGACGATCAGGGATCGCTGGGGGTGGCCACCCTGGCGAGCAGCGCCACATCGACCTGGGTCAGCGAACCGGCGATCATCCGGCCGGGGGCCGGCGGGATGGGCAGCAGGCTCGGCACCGCGACCACGCGGCACCCGGCGGCGGTGGCCGAGGTGACGCCGTTCGGTGAGTCTTCGAGCACCACACAGCGCCGCGCCTCGACCCCGGCCAGCGCCACGGCGAGCCGGTAGGGCTCGGGGTCGGGCTTGGTCCGCGAGACGTCGTCGCCGGTGACCACGTGGTCGAAGAAGTGGCGGCCGATGGCCTCCAGGCAGACCTCGGCCACCGCGCGGGCCGAGGAGGTCACCAGGGCCGTGGGCACGCCCGTGGCGCGCACCGAGCGCAGCAGCGCGGCGGCGCCGGGCATCATCTCGACGCCGCCCTCGCGGAGCCTGGCGGTCATCCCGGCGAGCATCCACGACCCGACCTCCGCCGGCTCGGTGTCCGCGCCGGAGGTCTTGAGCATGTAGGCCACCGTGGAGGGCAGCGAGCCCCCCACGAGGTGTTCCTGGTCTTCGGGCCCCCAGGAGCCGCCGAGGCGTTTCATCACCTCGGCCTCGACCTCGAACCAGACCTTCTCGGTGTCCACGAGCAGGCCGTCCATGTCGAAGAAGACGGCCCCGGGCAGCTCAGACATTGAAGTACTTGGCCTCGGGATGGTGGACGACGAGGGCCGAGGTGGCCTGCTCGGGGTGGAGCTGGAACTCCTCCGACAGGTTCACCCCGATCCGGGCGGGGTCGAGCAACTCCATCACCTGCACCTGGTCTTCGAGGTTGGGACAGGCAGGATAGCCGAAGGAGTAACGGCAGCCGCGGATGTTGACCTTCAGCATGTCATCCAGCGACTCCTGGCCCCCGATGCCGAGCTCCGAGCGCACCCGCGCGTGCCAGTATTCGGCCAGCGCCTCGGTGAGCTGCACCGATAGGCCGTGCAGCTCCAGGTAGTCGCGGTAGGCGTCCTTGGCGAACAGCTCACCGGTGGCCTCGGCGATGCGGTTGCCCATGGTGACCACCTGGAAGGCGATCACGTCGGTCTCGCCGGACTCGCGCGAGCGGAAGAAGTCGGACAGGCAAAGGTGCCGGTCGCGGCGCTGGCGGGGGAAGGTGAACCTGGTCCGCTCGTTGCCGGCGTCGTCGAGGATGATCAGGTTGTCGCCCTCGCTGACGCACGGGAAGTAGCCATAGGCCACGGCGGCTTCGAGCAGACCCTCTGTCTGGAGCCGGTCGAGCCACATGCGCAGCCGCGGGCGGCCCTCGGTCTCCACCAGCTCCTCGTAGGAGGGCCCCGAGCCGCTGCGCGCGGGCTTGAGCCCCCACTGGCCCATGAACGTCGCCCGCTCGTCCAGGAACGCGGCGTAGTCGCCCAGCGCGATGCCCTTGACCACGCGGTCGCCGACGAACGGCGGGGTGGGCACCGGGTTGTCGGCGGCCACGTCGGAGCGGGCGGGCATCTCCTCCTCGGGCGTGCGGTCCAGCGCCGCGCCGGTCTTGACCCGCCGGGTGCGCAGCTCCGGCAGGCGCGCGCCGTCCTCGCCGCGCTTGACCGCCATGATGGCGTCCATCAGGCGCAGGCCCTCGAACGCGTCGCGGGCGTAGCGGACCTCGCCCTGGAACACGTCGGCGAGGTCCTGCTCGACGTAGGCGCGGGTGAGCGCGGCACCGCCGAGCAGCACCGGGAACCGGGTGGAGATGCCCCGGGAGTTCATCTCCTCAAGGTTCTCCTTCATCACCACGGTGGACTTGACCAGCAGCCCGGACATGCCGATGACGTCGGCGTTCTTGTCCTCGGCCGCCTCCAGGATCGCCGTCACCGGCTGCTTGATGCCGAGGTTGACCACCTCGTAGCCGTTGTTGGACAAGATGATGTCGACGAGGTTCTTGCCGATGTCGTGGACGTCGCCCTTGACCGTGGCCAGCACGATCCGGCCCTTGCCGCCGTCGTCGACCTTCTCCATGTGCGGTTCGAGGTAGGCGACGGCGGTCTTCATCACCTCGGCCGACTGGAGCACGAACGGCAACTGCATCTGCCCCGAACCGAACAGCTCGCCGACCGTCTTCATGCCGTCGAGGAGCACGTCGTTGATGATCTCCAGCGCCGGGCGCTGGGCCAGCGCCTCGTCCAGGTCGGCCTCAAGGCCCTTGCGCTCGCCGTCCACGATGCGGCGCTTGAGCCGCTCCCACAGCGGCAGCCCGGCCAGCTCGGCCGCCTTGCCGGCCCGCAGCGCGGCCACGTCGACGCCCTCGAACAGCTCCATGAAGTGCGCCAGCGGGTCATACCCCTCCCGCCTGCGGTCGTAGACCAGGTCCAGCGCGGCCTGGCGCTGGTCGTCGGGGATGCGGGCCATCGGCAAGATCTTCGACGCGTGCACGATCGCCGAGTCGAGCCCGGCGTTGACGCACTCGTTGAGGAAGACGCTGTTGAGGACGATCCGGGCGGCCGGGTTGAGGCCGAAGGAGACGTTGGAGACGCCGAGGGTGGTCTGCACGCCCGGGTAGCGGCGCTTGAGCTCGGCGATGGCCTCGATGGTCTCCAGGCCGTCTCTGCGGGTCTCCTCCTGGCCGGTGGCGATCGGGAACGTCAGGCAGTCGACGATGATGTCGCCGACGTGCATGCCCCACTCGCGGGTCAGCGACTCGATCAGGCGGGTCGCCACCCGGACCTTCCACTCGGCGGTGCGGGCCTGGCCCTCCTCGTCGATCGTCAGCGCCACCACGGCCGCGCCGTGCTCGCGCACCAGCCGCATCACCCGCTGGAAGCGGGAGTCGGGGCCGTCGCCGTCCTCGTAGTTGACCGAGTTGATCGTCGCGCGCCCGCCGATCAGCTCCAGCCCGGCCTCAAGGACCGCCGGCTCGGTGGAGTCGAGCACGATCGGCAGCGTGGAGGCGGTGGCGAACCGGAAGGCCAGCTCCTTCATGTCGGCGACGCCGTCGCGGCCGACGTAGTCGATGCACAGGTCGAGCATGTGCGCCCCGTCGCGGGCCTGCTCGCGGGCCATCTCCACGCAGTCGTCCCACCGCTCGGCGAGCATCGCCTCACGGAACGCCTTGGAGCCGTTGGCGTTGGTCCGCTCGCCGATCGCCAGGTAGGAGGTGTCCTGGCGGAACGGGACGTGCTGGTAGAGGGAGGCGGCGCCCGGCTCGGGGCGGGGCCGCCGCTCGGCGATCTCGGCGCCGCGCACCCGCTCGACCACCTGGCGCAGGTGCTCGGGGGTGGTGCCGCAGCAGCCGCCGACCAGGGACAGCCCGTAGTCGCGGGTGAAGGCGCCGTGCGCGTCGGCCAGCTCGCCGGGGCTCAGCGGGTAGCGCGCGCCGTCGGAGGTGAGCTGCGGCAGCCCCGCGTTGGGCATGCAGGACAGCGCCAGCCGGCTGTGCCGGGACAGGTAGCGCAGGTGCTCGCTCATCTCGGCCGGGCCGGTCGCGCAGTTGAGGCCGATCACATCGACGCCGAGCGGCTCGATCGCGGTCAGCGCCGCGCCGATCTCGGAGCCGAGCAGCATCGCCCCGTTGGTCTCGATGGTCACCTGGGCGATGATCGGTACGTCGCGGCCGGCGTCGGCGATGGCGCGCCGCGCGCCGATCACCGCCGCCTTCACTTGGAGGAGGTCCTGGGAGGTCTCGATGATCAGGGCGTCCGCCCCGCCCGCGATCAGCCCGGCGGCGTTGTCGCGGTAGGCGTCGCGCAGCGAGGCGAACGGCGCGTGCCCGAGGGTGGGCAGCTTGGTGCCGGGGCCCATCGAGCCGAGCACGAACCTGGGCCGCTCATCGGTGCTCCAGGCGTCGGCCCGCTCGCGGGCCAGCCGGGCGCCCGCCTCGGCCAGCTCATAGACCCGCTCGGCGATGCCGTACTCGCCGAGCGCCGCGAGGTTGGTGCCGAAGGTGTTGGTCTCCACACAGTCCACGCCCACCTCGAAGTAGGCGTCGTGCACCGACCGCACGATGTCCGGCCGGGTGACGTTGAGGACCTCGTTGCAGCCTTCGTGGCCCTCGAAGTCGTCCAGTGTCACGTCGTGGGCCTGAAGCATCGTGCCCATCGCCCCGTCGGCCACCACGACGCGCTGGGACATGACTGCACGCAAGGACGGTCGGCTTGTCATGGGCTCAAGCTTAGTGCGATCCCCTGGAGGATCGGTCGAGGGAGCCGCACTCCTACGGTGGTCCCACGGTATCGGCGACGCCCGCCGAACGCTCACGGTACTACCGGCCGTATGGCACCAAGGGGCCCCTCAACGCATAGGCTTAGCGCAGTACAGCGGAGAGGAGGCGGCGCGTGATCGAGCTCGAAGGGCTCCCCGAGCTCGTCGATCCGGTGCTGATCGCCGCGTTCGAGGGGTGGAACGACGCGGGTGAGGCATCCAGCGGCGCGCTCGGCCATCTTGAGCGGGCGTGGAAGGCCACCCCACTGGTCGCGCTCGACCCGGAGGACTACTACGACTTCCAGGTCACCCGGCCGATCGTCGAGCTCACCGACGGCCAGAACCGCTCCATCACATGGCCGACCACGCGCCTTTCGGTGGCCAGGCCGCCCGGCGTCGAGCGCGACGTCGTGCTGCTGCGCGGCATCGAGCCGAACATGCGCTGGCGGTCCTTCTGCGAGGAGATCGTGCTGCTGTGCCGGGAGCTCGGCGTCGAGCTGGCCGTGATCCTCGGCGCGCTGCTCAACGACTCCCCGCACACCCGTCCGGTGCCGATCGTGGGCGCGGCGACCGATCCCGGGCTGGCCCGGCAGATCCACCTGGAGCTGACCCGCTACGAGGGCCCCACGGGCATCGTGGGGGTCCTGCAGCAGGCGCTCGGCGCCGCCGGGCTGCGCGCGGTCTCGCTGTGGGCCTCGGTCCCCCACTACGTCGCCCAGCCGCCCAACCCCAAGGCCACGCTGGCGCTGCTGCGCCGGGCCGAAGACCTGCTCGACATCCCCATGCCGCTCGGCGACCTGCCGGAGGAGGCACGGGCCTGGGAGCACGGCGTCGACGAGCTGGCCTCCCAGGACAGCGAGGTCGCCGAGTACGTCAGGGAGCTTGAGGAGCGCAAGGACGCCGCCGACCTGCCCGAGGCCAGCGGCGACGCCATCGCCGCGGAGTTCGAGCGCTATCTGCGGCGGCGCGACCACGGCGGCGAGGGCTGACCGGCGCGCGCCGGCGCCCCGCTCCGCGGTTGGGGCGCGCCGGGCGTGGGGACGAACGATAACGGCAATCGGATGCTCGTCAGTCATCGCCGCGGGGAGACGCGAATGACCCTCCAGCAGATCCGCCTGTTCGGCGATCCCGTGCTCCGCCGTACGGCCGAGCCGGTCACCGCCTTCGACCGCGAGCTTCGCACGCTCGTCAAGCAGCTCTCCGCCACCATGCGCGCGGGGTCCGGGCGGGCGGGCCTGGCCGCGCCGCAGATCGGGATCTCCGCGCGGGTGGTCGTCTACGAGTACGACGGCAAGTCCGGCCATATCGTCAACCCGCGCCTGGAGCCTTCCTCGCGCAAGGTCGTCGCCGACGAGGCGTGCCTGTCGGCGCCCGGCCAGTGGTGGCCCCTGGAGCGCGCCTACGCGGTGACCGCCAGGGGCCGCGACATGTACGGCAAGCCGGTCACCGTGCGGGCGCTCGGCGTGCTCGCCAGAGTGCTCCAGCACGAGACCGACCACCTCGACGGCGTGCTGTTCATCGACCACCTGCCCGCCGCGGAGCGGGAGAGGTTCCAGGCCGCCGGCTCCTGATCAGAGCGCGACCCCGAGCAGGGTGTCGGCGATCTCGCGGATCAGCGCCGGGGCCCGATCGTCCGTGCCGCCGTCCGCCGCCGCCTCCCGCGCCCAGGAGTCGATCGCGGCCAGGGCCCCCGGGGCGTCCAGATCGTCGGCCAGCCGGGCGCGGACCTCCGCCAGCACGGGCTCGGCGGCGGGGCCCGCGGGCAGCGCCACGGCCCGCCGCCAGCGCTCCAGCCGCTCCCGCGCCTCGGTGAGCTGCCCGCCGGTCCACTCCCAGTCGGCGCGGTAGTGCCGGGCCAGCAGGGCCAGCCTGATCGCCATCGGGTCGGTCTCCCGCCTGAGCGCGGAGACGAACACCAGGTTGCCCTTGGACTTGGACATCTTCTCGCCGTCCAGGCCGACCATCCCCGCGTGGACGTACGCCTTGGCGAACGGCCACTCGCCGGTCGCCACGTGCCCCTCGGAGGCGCCCATCTCGTGGTGCGGGAAGATCAGGTCGGATCCGCCGCCCGCCACGTCGAAGCCGGGGCCGAGGTCGGCCAGGGCGATGGCGGTGCACTCGATGTGCCAGCCCGGCCTGCCCCGGCCGAACGGGGAGTCCCAGCCGGGCTCTCCCGGCCGCTCGGCCCGCCACAGCACCCAGTCCAGCGGGTGGTGCTTGCCCGGCCGTGCGGGGTCGCCGCCGCGCTCGCCGAACAGGGCGAGCATCCGCTCCTCGGAGTAGCCGGAGACCGCGCCGAACTTGGGGGCGGCGTCGGCGTTGAAGTAGACGTCGCCGTCCAGTTCGTAGGTCGCGCCCTTGTCGCGCAGCCGCTCGATCAGCTCCGCGACCTCGCCGATCACCTCGGTGACCGCGACGTAGCGGCTGGGCGGCAGGATGCGCAGGGCCTCCATGTCGGCGCGGAACAGGTCGATCTCCCTGGCCGCGAGCCGCCGCCAGTCCTGGCCGTCCCGCTCGGCCCGTTCCAGCAGCGGGTCGTCCACGTCGGTGATGTTCTCGGTGAAACTCACGTCGTGGCCGGCGTCCCGCCAGGCCCGGTTCAGCAGGTCGAACGCCAGGTAGGTGTTGGCGTGGCCCATGTGGGTGGCGTCGTAGGGAGTGATGCCGCAGACGTACATCCGGGCGGTGGGACCCGGCCGGGTCGGGCGGACCTCGCCCGCCGCGGTGTCGTGCAGGCGCGGGACCTCACCCTGGCCGGGGAGCCTGGAGAGCTTGGGAGCAGACCACGATCGCATGCCCTGAGCCTACTTGTGCGTAACACGCGCATCGGCACCGCCACCTGGGATGCAGGAGCGGCGTTCAGGGCGCGGGCAGGACCCGGCGGAAGGCGGCGGGGTCGGCGGGGCGGGCGGAGAAGTCGTACCGCACGCCGTTGCGGGCCAGGGCCAGCAGGGTGACCGATGAGGAGCCCCAGACCTGCCCGCCGGGCAGCCGGCTGCGCACGATCATGGCCCGCTCGTCGGACGTGGCCAGGCCGTCGCCCGCGGCCAGCCCCAGCAAAGACCCCCAGTAGGCGGCCGGGGTGGCCGGGCCGGCGGGGCCGGGGCGCGGGGCGGCGGCGAACCGGGGGCGGAAGTGGGCCACCCGCGGGTTGTCCGTGCCCTGTTCCCAGCCGCTGTTCACGATCATGTGGGTGCCGGGCGGGAATTTGTCCGCGGCCAGCCGGCCGCCGTCCCAGTGCCACATCCGGACCTCCGAGCGCTCGGCGAGCACCAGGTGGAACGGGTCGTACCTGGACAGGTCCACGTCGGGCAGGTCACCGCGGCGCAGGGCGAGCAGCGGCAGGTCGCCTCTGGAGCGCCGGATGTCGTCGCGCGCGAGAACGCCGCGGCCGTTCAGCAGCGCGGCGGCCCGGACGCCCGCCGGATCGACCGCCAGCCAGGTGCCGCCCGCCCGCAGATCGCGCCCGCCGAGCACGCCGGGGTGATCGGGCCAGTGCTCGCCCGGCGGTGTCCAGGGGCGGCCCTCCAGCTCGTCCCTGACCCCGGCCAGGATCACCGGGGCCTCCTCCTCCGGCGCGAAGCCGACGACCACCGTGCACATCCGCGTCCGCCTTCCCTCCCGCGCGTCCTGTGCAGGCTACGCCGCCGCTGCCCGGATCGCCGCGGGCGGGGGTCAGATCGGCGGCCAGGGGATGGCGGGCCAGTCCTCGGAGGGGTTGGGGTGCAGGCCGGTCTCGATGAGGCGGGCCACCCTGGCCTGGGTGGCGGCCAGCTCGGGCAGGGTCAGCAGCTCGCGCAGCCGGCGGCCGAGCCTGCCGTTCTCCAGCTCGCGGTGCAGCCGGCCCAGCACGTTGACCGCCTCGCGGGGAAGCTGCTTGCCGCGCCACTGCCACAGCACCGTGCGCAGTTTGTCCTCGTGGGAGAAGCAGACGCCGTGATCGACGCCGTAGACGTGGCCGTCGGCCAGCGGCAGCAGGTGGCCGCCCTTGCGGTCGGCGTTGTTGACGACGGCGTCGAAGACCGCCATCCGGCGCAGGCCCGGGTGCCGGCTGCGGATCAGCGCGATGAGATCGACCTGGTCGTCGGCGTCGATCCAGAGCTGGCACATGCCGGGGCCGAACGGCCCGTCGCGGTAGACGGTGGGCGGCACGATCCGCCATCCGGTGATCTTGGAGACCTCGAAGGCGGCCACCTCACGGGAGGCGAGCGTGCCGTCCGGGAAGTCCCACAGCGGGCGCTCGCCGCGTACCGGCTTGTAGACGCAGGCGGCGCTGAGGTCGCCCAGGCGCACCGTGCAGTAGAGCGTCATGTTGCTGGCCTCGACCAGCCGGCCCGCCACCTCCAGCCGGCCCTCGCGCAGCAGCCGCAGCGCCGTCTCGTCGTCCAGCACCGGCTGCGCTCGCAAGGCGGACTCGCCCTCGGCCGTCATGAGCTCTCCTCCGCCCGTGCCGCGCGTGCGCGGCGACCCCCCCGAACACGTGATCCTCCCGGCACACGGAGCCCATCGCGCACGCGGGCACCGATGGATCTCTCGCTCACGCACCCCCCTGAAGGCTGCCCCGATGACCATTGAGACGAACGCAGACGTGCCCGTCGGCGTCGAGCGGGCGGCCGCACAGCGGACACGGCGGCCGGCCCGCGGCGACGATCGCGAGCGCGCGCTTGGTGAAGGCCCGTGCGACGCCGGCGCTCACGCGCACCCGCAGCACCGCCGGCTCGGAAGGGTCGAGGTCCTCCTCATCGGTGACCTCCTGCGCCTCGATCACCACCTGGCCCGCGTCCTCGTCCCAGGCGAGGGCCATGGTGCCCACCCGGAAATCCTCGCTGATGGGCAGGTCGAGCGGCGCGTTGTCGGTCAGGTCGGCCGGTGCCATGGCGGGGACCCGCGAGGCGCCGCCGCTCATCCGCAGCACCTCGTCGAGCAGCTCGTCGAGGCGGTCGGCCAGCGCGGCCACCTGGAACTTCTCCAGGGCCACCGTCGTCAGCCGCCCGGCCTCGCGGGCCTGGAGGTAGAAGGCGCGTGCTCCCGGCTGCCCCACGGCACCGGCCACGAACCTCTCCGGTGAGTCGTAGTCGAAGACCGGCATAGCCTGACCTTACGTGCTTCCGGCGCCGCCGCCGACAGCGGCGTCGCTCCCGGTGGAGTTTTCTCCCCCGTCTTTGTGCTCTGCGTCGGGCGGCGGGCGCAGACCGGCCACGTCGCCCCCGGTGTCGTTGAGCCTGAGGACGAAGGGCCGCAGCGGGGTGTAGCGGATCGCGGTCAGCGAGGCCGGATCTGCGATGATCCGCTGGAACTGGTCGAGATGGAGCCCCAGGGCGTCGGCCACGATAGCCTTGATCACGTCGCCGTGGCTGCACACCAGATATACGCCTTCAGCACCAAGCCGGGCATTCCACTCACGCACCGCGGTGATCGCGCGATGCTGCACGGCGGTGAGGGATTCTCCCCCGGGGAACGTCACCGCGCTCGGGTGGGCCTGCACGACCGGCCAGAGAGGGTCGCCGGCCAGCTCCTTCAGCGGCCTGCCGGTCCACTCGCCGTAGCGGCACTCCCCGAAGCGCTCGTCGGTCTGCACGCGCACGCCCGTACGCCCCGCGGCCACGGCCTCGGCGGTCTCCTGGCAGCGCTCCAGCGGACTGCTGACGATCGCGTCGAGGTCGAGCCCGGCCAGCCGTTCGCCGAGCGCCTTGGCCTGCGCCGCACCCGCCTCGCTCAGATGGACCCCCGGGGTCCAGCCCGCGAGGACCGGACCGGTGAGCTCGGTCAGCCCGTGCCGGGCCAGCAACAGCGTCGTCACGCCGTCCAGCCTAGGTCGTGCCGCCCCCTTCCGGGCACCCACGCCCCACAACGGACTGCGGCTGTGGCACGGTATGGGCGTGGTACGGGGGCCTGGTGATGGCGCGGTGTAGGGGCCGGGTGGGGAAAAGGGGCATCGGCCTTCGCGACATCGGCCTCGCCGAGGCCCATACCAGGGCATGAGGCTCTACCACGCGGACAGGCCGCTGACGGTAATCTGGCCTGATCATGGAGCAGCGCTATGTCGGGCGGAGCGGGCTTTCGGTCTCGCGTCTCGGCCTCGGCACGATGACGTGGGGACGCGACACCGGCCCGGAGGAGGCGGCGGCGCAGCTCCGCACGTTCGCCGAGGCCGGGGGCACGCTCGTCGACACCGCCGACGTCTACTCCGGGGGCGACTCCGAACGGCTGCTCGGCAGGCTGCTGCGCGACGTCGTCCCGCGCTGCGACGTGGTGATCGCCACCAAGGCGGTGCTCACGCCCGAGGGCGGGCGGCCCTGCGACGCCTCCCGCCGGCACCTCCTGGCGGCGGTCGACTCCTCCCTGGCCCGGCTGGGCGTCGATGACGTGGAGCTGTGGCAGCTACACGCGTTCGACCCCGAGGTGCCGCTGGACGAGACGCTGGCGGCCGTGGACGCCATCGTGTCCTCCGGGCGCGCGGCCTACGCGGGAGTGTGCAACTACGCGGGGTGGCAGGTCGCCGCGGCGGGCGTCGCCCAGCGCGCGACGCCGGGGCACGCCCCGATCGTGGCGGTCCAGGCCGAATACTCGCTGCTCGCCAGAGACGCCGAGCGCGAGCTGCTGCCCGCCGCCGAGTTCGTCGGCGCGGGCGTGCTGGCCTGGTCACCGCTCGGGCGCGGGGTGCTCACCGGCAAGTACCGCACCGGCATCCCGGCCGACTCGCGGGCGGCGACCCCGCATTTCGCCGAGTTCGTCCGTCCCTACCTGGACGAGCGGTCCCGGCGCGTGGTGGAGTCGGTCACGACCGCGGCGGAGGGTCTCGGCGTCTCGCCCCTGGCGGTGGCGCTCTCCTGGGTGCGCGACCAGCCCGGAGTCGCCTCGGCGATCGTGGGCGCGCGGACCGACGCGCAGCTCACGGGTGTGCTGGAGGCGGAGGAACTCGTTTTGCCGAGGGAGATCAGGGAAGCCCTTGACGACGTCTCTGCGGACTGAGCACATGTCACGCCCGAGCCCCAGCGGGATACGAGAGCCGACCTCACGTATCACTAGTCGATACCGAATCGCAACTTTCCGCTGAAAATTCGGGCGAGTTCACAAAACTGTCAACCGGGTGACTGAGGGGTAACCCACGGATGGCTGCCATAGCGGGCGCGGAGCAACGACCTGGACACGAGCGGGTGCGCGCCGCGCGCCATGGCGTGAGGCGGAGGGGAAGTTCCATGGGGAGGGGAAGGCGGAAGGCCGCCGTCTCTGCGGGCGCCTTGGTGCTCGCGCTGGGAGGCGTCGCGGCCGGGGCACCGCCGGCGGCGGGATTACCCGGCGGCGACTGCGACCCGGGAGGCAACGGCGGGCTGGTCTCCAACCTGACCGGAGGAGTGTGCGAGCTGGTCGACGGCGTCACCGACGTGGTGGACAACGTGACCGGCGACAAGCTGAAGCCGCTCACGAAGAAGATCGACGACACGGGAGAGAAGCTGCACGGCGGCAAACGGCGCGACGACGGCGAGCATGGCGGCGGCAAGAACGGCAACGGGCATGGCAACGGGCACGGTCACGGGCACGACGGGAACAATGACGTCGCGCCCACGGAGCGTCCGCCGAGCCCCCGCCCGACGCAGCCGTCGCTCGGGCCCCGCGGCGAGGAGCCGCCCCTGCTGGAGACCGAGGGCCCGTGCCTGACGGGCCCGCCGGGATGCACGACCACGCCCGCCCCCACCACCTCGGCGGAGCGGCAGACGCCCTGGCCCACGGCCACGCCGGGGCCGACGGACTCGCCGATCCCCACGCCCGTGCCCTCGCAACGCGACGGGCGGGACCGCGAGGAGATCGGCCTGGCCCCGGTACGGCCCTCGGTGCCGCCCGGCCCGCGTCCCCGGCTCACCGACACCGGCCGCCGGACCAAGGCCAAGACGGTGGATCCGGAGCGGCCGAGGTTCGAGCCGCTGTGGCCGTACACCGAGCGGTTGCCGCAGATGCGGGACGCCAAGCCCATCATGCGCCCGGCGCGGCGGTCCGACGTGCTCGGCACGGCGCTGACCGCGGCGCTGCTGCTGTCGGCCATCCTGGCGGCCCGGATCAGCCACACCAGACGCGCCCGCGAGGAGCACCCCGAGTCGATGCCCTTCGACCCCGTACGGGCCCGCAACGGCCACCACAAACTCGCCTGACCCTTTCCCACCTCGCACCCGGGCCCGGCCCCCGCCCGCACTCC
Source organism: Spongiactinospora sp. 9N601 (assembly GCF_044326295.1). Classification (NCBI taxonomy): domain Bacteria; kingdom Bacillati; phylum Actinomycetota; class Actinomycetes; order Streptosporangiales; family Streptosporangiaceae; genus Spongiactinospora; species Spongiactinospora sp. 9N601. Next base: position 125,590 of record NZ_JBIRBB010000014.1, on the reverse strand, counting down.
CGCGAGCCCCCGCACCCCGCACTCACCTCCGGCCGCGGGAAGTTCCACCACTCCACAGGACGCGATCGGCGTCCGCGGGCTACCGAGCGGCCGCACCCGCCGATGCCGGGGCACGCCACACCCCAGCAAGGCGGAACGACCTCCGGCCGACGCGAAGCACCACCACAGACACCCCACATCGCCGCCCCCAAGGAACTCGGGAAAGCGGCACCCCCGCAGGACCGCGAGCCGCTGCACGGCCGGGCCGGCCGGTGCCAGGGCACGCCACAGTTCCAGCGAACCGGCACTCCCCGGGCTCACCTCCGTCGCCTCCCGAGAAACCCGGGAAAGCAGCACAGCGCGCCGCTGAACGGCCGCATCGACCGATGCCAGGGTGCGCCATAACCAGTGGGCCGGAACGACCTCCGGCCGACGCCGCGCGAAGCACCACCGCAGGCACCCGCCATCGCCGCGCCAGAGGAACCCGGGAAAGCGGCACACCACGACCGTGGGACGGCAGTACCTACTGAACTCAGGGCGGCACACTCCGCGCTCATCTCCGGCCCACGCGAAGTACCACCACCCGTCTCGCCCGAGGAACCCGGGCCGGCATCACCTTGAGGCGGTGTCAGGGCACGCCATGGCGCACGACGTCCGGGTGATGTGAATCGCCGCCGCAAGGACGCTCCCAAGGGATCTGGGAAGCGGTGCGCCGTGATCGTGGCAGGGCGGGCCCGGGGGTATGCCGGGCCCGAACGGAGAGGGGAAGGTCAGGTGCCGACGGCGTGGACGCCGCCGTCGACGTGGACGATTTCGCCGGTGGTGGCGGGGAACCAGTCGGACAGCAGCGCGACGCAGGCGCGTGCGGTGGGGGTGGTGTCGGCGAGGTCCCAGCCGAGGGGGGCACGGGAGGGCCAGGACTCCTCGAACTCGGCGAAGCCCGGGATGCTCTTGGCGGCCATCGTGCGCAGCGGCCCCGCGGCCACCAGGTTGACCCTGATGCCCTGCGGGCCGAGGTCGCGGGCCAGGTACCGGGCGCACGACTCAAGGCCGGCCTTGGCCACGCCCATCCAGTCGTAGACCGGCCAGGCCCTGCTGGCGTCGAAGTCGAGGCCGACGATCGACCCGCCCTCCTTCATCAGCGGCAGGCAGGCGACCGCGAGCGACTTGAAGGAGTAGGTCGAGATGTGCACCGCCGTGGCCACGTCTTCCCACGAGGTGTTGAGGAAGTTGCCGCCCAGCGCCGACTGCGGGGCGAAGCCGATGGAGTGGACGATGCCGTCCAGGCCGTCCAGGTGCTCGCCCACGCGGTCGGCCAGGGAGTCGAGGTGGCCGGTGTCCTGGACGTCGAGCTCCAGCACCGGCGGCGGCTCGGGCAGCCGCTTGGCGATCCGCTCGACCAGGCTGAGCCTGCCGAACCCGGTCAGCACGACGCTCGCGCCCTGCTCCTGGGCGACCTTGGCCACCGCGAACCCGATGGAGGAGTCGGTCAGGACGCCGGTGACCAGGATGCGCTTGCCTTGGAGAATTCCCACTTCAGTGCCCCATTCCCAGGCCGCCGTCGACCGGGATGACCGCCCCGGTGATGTAGGCCGCTTCGTCACTTGCCAGGAACTTGACCACCCGGGCGACCTCGGCCGGGGCGGCGTAGCGTCCCAGCGGGATGCTCTTGCGGATCTGCTCCTGGCGGGCCTCGTCCAACTGGGCCGTCATGTCGGACTCGACGAAGCCGGGGGTCACCACGTTGACCGTGATCCCGCGCGAGCCCAGCTCGCGGGCGAGCGAGCGGCCGAAGCCGATCAGCCCCGCCTTGGAGGCCGCGTAGTTGGTCTGCCCGGCCGAGCCCGACAGGGCGACCACGGAGGAGATCAGGATCATGCGACCGCGCTTGAGCCTGAGCATGCCGCGGGTGGCCCGCTTGGCGACGCGGTAGGCGCCGGTCAGGTTGGTGTCGATGACGTCGGTGAAGGTGTCCTCCTTCATCATCGCCAGCAGGGTGTCCTTGGTGATGCCCGCGTTGGCCACGATCACCTCGACCGGGCCCTGCTCGGCCTCCACCTTGCCGAACGCGGCATCGACGTCGGCCGCGCTCGTCACATCGCACTTGACGCCGAACAGTCCCTCGGGGGGCTCACCCGAGCGGTAGGTCACCGCCACGGCGTCACCGCCGGCGGCCAGTTCACGGGCGATCGCGAGGCCGATGCCGCGATTGCCGCCGGTGACGAGAACAGAACGACTCATGGAAGCGACGTTAGCGCCTACCGGCCGGTAGCCGGGTTGTCCGGGAAGGACAAGATCACACGGTTAGGATCGTTGACATGCGCCAGATCGATCCAGATTTCCTCGCGCTGCCCCTGCGGCGGCTTGCGGACGCGGCGTTGCAGCGCGCCGGAGACCTCGGCGTCGAGCACGCCGACTTCCGGCTCGAACGCGTGCGTGCCGAAACCCTTCGTCTCTACGACGCCCGGTTGGAAGGCGCAATGGACGCCGACGATCTGGGCTATGCCGTACGTGTCGTCAAGGACGGCACGTGGGGCTTCGCCGCCGGCATCGACCTGACCCCGGAGGCCGCCGCGCGGGTCGCCGAGCAGGCGGTCGAGGTGGCCACGGTGGCCGCGGCCGTCAACCGGGAGCCGATCGAGCTCGCCCCCGAGCCGGTCCACGGCGAGGTGACGTGGGTGTCGGCCTACGATGTCGATCCCTTCGAGGTCCCGCTCGCGGACAAGGTCGCGCTGCTGGCCGACTGGTCGGGCGGGCTGCTCGCGCACGCCGACCACGTGCAGGCGTCCCTGATGCAGGTCAAGGAGCAGAAGTTCTACGCCGACAGCGCGGGCACGGTCACCACCCAGCAGCGCGTGCGGCTGCACCCGGCGCTGACCGCGATGAAGGCCGCCGAGGGCCGCTTCGAGGAGATGCGCACCCTCGCGCCGCCCGCCGGGCGGGGGTATGAGTACCTCACCGGCACCGGCTGGGACTTCGCGACCGAGCTGGCCGAGCTGCCCGGCCACCTCGCCGAGAAGCTGGCCGCGCCCTCGGTGGAGGCGGGCGAGTACGACCTGGTGATCGCCCCGTCCAACCTGTGGCTGACGATCCACGAGTCCATCGGTCACGCGACCGAGCTGGACCGGGCGCTCGGCTACGAGGCGGCGTACGCGGGCACCAGCTTCGCCACCTTCGACAAGCTCGGTGAGCTGGTCTACGGCTCGCCGGTGATGAACGTCACGGGCGACCGTACGGCCGAGCACGGCCTGGCCACCATCGGCTACGACGACGAGGGCGTGGCCACCCGGGAGTTCGACATCGTCAGCGGCGGCGTGCTGAGCGGCTACCAACTGGACCGGCGGATGGCCCTGATGAAGGGCTTCGGCAGGTCCAACGGCTGCGCCTTCGCCGACTCCCCCGGGCACATGCCGATCCAGCGGATGGCCAACGTCTCGCTCAAGCCCGCCGAGGGCGGCCCCTCCACCGAGGAGCTGATCGCCGGGGTCGAGCGGGGCATCTACGTCGTGGGCGACAAGAGCTGGTCCATCGACATGCAGCGGTACAACTTCCAGTTCACCGGCCAGCGCTTCTACCGCATCACCGGCGGCAGGCTGGACGGTCAGCTCCGCGACGTGGCCTACCAGGCCACCACCACCGACTTCTGGCGCTCGATGGAGGCCGTCGGCGGGCCGCAGACCTACGTGCTCGGCGGGGCGTTCAACTGCGGCAAGGGGCAGCCGGGGCAGGTCGCGCCGGTCAGCCACGGTTGCCCGGCGGCGCTCTTCCGCGGCGTGCGGATCCTCAACACCGTGCAGGAGGGTGGCAAGTGATGACCCCGCAGGAGATGGTCGAGCGGGCGCTCGCGCGAGACGGCGCAGACGACCGTGTCGTGATCGTGGAGGAGGGCTCCACCGCCAACCTGCGCTTCGCCGGCAACACGCTGACCACCAACGGGGTGGCGCGCAGCGCCCGGCTGACGGTGATCTCGGTGTCCGGGCAGGGCGTCGGGGTGGTCTCGCGCGCCGGCGTGCGCTCGCAGGAGCGGCTCGCCGATGTCGTGGCGGCGGCCGACGCGGCGGCGCGTGACGCGCAGCCGGCCGAAGACGCCCGCCCGCTGGTGGACGCCCGCTCCTCGGGCGACTGGGCCGAACCGGCCACGGTCACCTCGATCGGCGTCTTCAACGAGCTGGCGCCCGCGCTGGGCGAGGCGTTCGCCACGGCGGAGTCCGGCGGCAGGCGGCTGTACGGCTTCGCCGAGCACACCCTCACCAGCACGTTCGTGGGATCCTCCAGCGGTCTTCGAGTACGCCACGACCAGCCCACCGGCCGCCTTGAGCTCAACGCCAAGTCGCCCGACATGAAGCGCTCGGCGTGGACCGGCCTGGCCACGCCCGATTTCGCGGGGATCGACGTGGCGGGGCTCGACGCCTCGCTGGCCCAGCGGCTCGACTGGGCCAAGGTGCGCATCGACCTGCCCGCCGGGCGGTACGAGACGATCATCCCGCCGACCGCGGTCGCCGATCTGATGGTCTACCTGTACTGGTCGGCGGGGGCCCGCGACGCCGCGGACGGCCGCACGGTGTTCTCCGCGCCGGGCGGGGGCACGCGGGTCGGCGAGACGCTGTCGCAGGTGCCGGTGCGCCTCTACAGCGATCCGGCGGCGGCGGGCATCCAGTGCGCGCCGTTCGTGGTCGCGCACGCCTCCAGCCGGGAGAGCTCGGTCTTCGACAACGGGCTGCCGCTTTCGCCGACCGAGTGGATCTCCGAGGGCAGGCTCGTCAACCTGCTCCAGACGCGGCACTCGGCCGAGCTGACCGGGCTGTCCGCCACGCCGCCCATCGACAACCTGATCATGACCGGGCCGGAGGGCGGGCGCTCGCTGGAGGAGATGATCGCCGGCACCGAGCGCGGCCTGCTGCTCACCTGCCTGTGGTACATCCGCGAGGTGGATCCGCAGACGCTGCTCCTCACCGGGCTCACCAGGGACGGGGTCTACCTGGTGGAGAACGGCGAGGTGGTCGGCGAGGTGAACAACTTCCGGTTCAACGAGAGCCCGGTGGACCTGCTCGGCCGGCTCAGCGAGGTCGGGGCGAGCAGGCAGACCGTGCCGCGCGAGTGGAACGACTACTTCACCCGCACGATCATGCCGCCGGTCCGGGTGCCCGACTTCAACATGTCCACGGTCAGCCAGGCGAGCTGACCCGACGCCGTTTCCGCCGGTCCCGCCCCGCGCACGCGCCCAGGGCGGGACCGGTCACGGCACGCGGCCCTGGCGGGCCTGGAAAAAGATCTTCAGGCGTCTTCCAGACGGAACCCGACTTTCAGGCCCACCTGGAAGCGGCCCACCTGACCGTCCGTTATGTCGCCTCTGATCTCGGTCACCTCGAACCAGTCGAGATGTCGCAGCGTTTGGGAAGCGCGCAGTATTCCATTTCGGATGGCCTGATCAACGCTCTCCCCCGAAGTGCCGACTATCTCCGTCACCCGATACGTTCGATCCGTCATCCCATCATGATGCCCGCGATCGCACCCACCGGACCGGAGGTCTACCGTGGATAACGTGAAGCTGTGGCACCGCAGGCCGATCGTGCACGCCGTGACCGACGCCCGGCCCTCGCTCACCCAGGACATCGGCCGCCGGGAGAAGCGCTACCTCATCCAGATGGCGATCAGGACCATCTGCCTCGTGCTGGCCGTGGTGCTGGACACGCCCTGGCCGATCAGAGCGCTATTCATCGCCGGCGCGATCTTTTTGCCGTACGTTGCCGTGATCGGGGCCAACGAGCGGGGCAAGGGCGACACTCCGGAGCCGGAGGACGCCGGGCCTAACCAAAACGAGATACCAAGGCACCGTCGTGAGATCGGGTCGTGACTAAGTCTTGACGCATCCTATGGGTAGTAGGTGTACGCTTTAGCCAAGCGCTCTGGTCCCCCGTCAGGGCGCTGGTGCCGGCGTTCCGGGCCCCCGTCGGAACGCCGATGACGCGACGCCGGGTGGTTTGCCCCCGTAACCACCCGGCGTCGCCCTTTTCCGGGACTTTCTTCGCGTTTATGAGAATTCTTTGGTTTCCCTGGTCAAGGTGCGACCGCCCGGCGCCCGTTCACTCCGCCGTGTTGTCCGCCTCCCGCCGCTCGAACGCGCGGGCGAGCGCGGCGAGCCGTTCGGCGGCGTCGGCGGGGGCGGTGCCCTGCCCCTCGGCCAGGCCGAGCAGGTAGGCGGTGAGCGGCGCGGCCGGGCGGGCCACGCCGTGGGCCACGTCCTTGGTCAGGTCGAGCACCAGGTCGCGGTCCACGCGGCCGGGGTCGAGGCCGAGTTCGGCGCACACCAGGGCGGTCCATTCCGCCAGCACGTTCATCTCTGCTCCTTGTCTGGCCTGCCGTAGGTCGTCCATTGTGTCGCAGTCGAACCACGGGGTGCCCGGAAGCGCCAGGCCGGCCGGGGCGAGGGGGGCCAGCAGGCCGTGCAGCGAGCGTCCGTCGTACGCGGCCAGGGCCTCGCGCAGCGCCGCCGTGCGCCAGACGCCCGCGAGCCACTGCTCGCGGCCCCCGGCGTCGAGCAGGACGGCCCCGGCGCGGCCCTGGGCCGCGGCCAGCAGGCCATGAACGTGCGCGCCGGTCAGGAACGGCAGGTCGGCCGCGAGCAGCGCCAGCCAGGGCGCGGTGACCTCGGCCAGCCCGGCCCGTAGCGCGGGCACCGGCCCTCCCCCGGGCGGATGCTCGCGCGTGAACACCGCGCCGGGCAGGGGCCGCGACGGGCCGACCACGATGAGCCGACCGGCCTCGGGCACGGCGTCCGCCACCCGCTCCAGCAGCGTACGACCGGCCACCACCATCGCGGGCTTGTCACGCCCGCCAAGCCGCCGTGCGCCCCCTCCGGCCAGAATCACGGCGTCGTGAACGGCCCCTGTACCGGCAGGCACACCCGTTCCCGTACCCACCGCCGAGCCCTCCCCGGGTCCGCCCTCCGCGCCCGTTCCTATATCCGCCGATGTGCCCGACGCCGGGCCTGCCGATCGGCCCGCTCCCGGGCCCACCGCCGGACCCGCCGATGCACTCGCGGCGCCCGTTCCTATACCGGCCGATGCGCCCACCGCTGAGCTACCCGTCACACCCGTTCCCGTACCCACCGCCGAGCCCTCCGCGGGTCCGCCCTCCGCGCCCGTTCCTATATCCGCCGATGTCCCCGACGCCGGGCCTGCCGATCGGCCCGCTCCTGTACCGGCCTATGGGTCGCCGCTGGGCCGCCCGCTGCGCCCCCTCCAGAGCCCGCCGATGAACCCGGTGCTGGGGCGGCGGGGGGCATGGTGGGTCAGCCGCCGATTGCCGACATCGGGCGGGCCGGCTGCAGGAAGCTGGGGTCGTCGATGCCGTGCCCCGCGCGCTTGCCCCTGACCGCCGCCTTCCAGCGTTCGGCGAGTTCGGCGTCGGAGGCCCCCGCGCGCATCGCCCCCCGCAGGTCGGACTCCTCGGTGGCGAACAGGCAGTTGCGGACCTGGCCGTCGGCGGTGATCCGGACCCGGTCGCAGGCCCCGCAGAACGGCCGGGTGACCGATCCGATCACGCCCACCCTGGCCGGGCCGCCGTCCACGAGGAACAGCTCGGCGGGCGCGCTGCCGCGCTCCACCGGGTCGGCGGGGGTCAGGTCGAAGCGGGCGGAAAGAACGGCCAGGATCTCATCGGCGGTCACCATGCCCTCGCGGGTCCAGCCGTGCTGGGCGTCCAGCGGCATCTGCTCGATGAACCGCAGCTCATAGCCCCGCTCCAGGCAGAACTCCAGCAACGCGACCGCCTCGTGATCGTTGATCCCGCGCATCAGGACGGTGTTGACCTTGACCGGCAGCAGCCCCGCCTCGGCCGCGCCGGAAAGCCCGGCGAGCACGTCGCGCAGCCGGTCGCGGTGCGCCAGCCGGACGAAGACGTCCTTGTCCAAGGTGTCGAGGGAGACGTTGACGCGATCCAGGCCCGCCCCGGCGAGCGCGCCGGCCAGCCGGGCCAGGCCGATGCCGTTGGTCGTCAGTGACACCTGCGGGCGCGGGCGCAGGCCGGTGGTACGGGCCACGATCTCGGTGAGCTCACGTCTGAGCAGCGGCTCACCGCCGGTGTAGCGGACTTCCGTGATGCCCAGCCGCTCGACTCCGATCGCGACCAGCCGCATGATCTCCTCCGCGGTGAGCAGCTCGGGCTTGGGAAGCCAGTCGAGCCCCTCCGGAGGCATGCAGTAGGTGCACCGAAGATTGCACCGATCCGTGAGCGACACCCGCAGATCGGTGGCCACCCGGCCGAACGAGTCCAGCAGCACGGGCCTCACCTCCATCCTTAACTGGAAGATTACGGGAAGCCGGTTTTCTTCCCCGCATCGGCGATTCTTCCTGCCTCTCCGGGCCGTGCGGCGCGTCCTTGAGCACCGGAGCCCTCTTCTGTAAAGCGGGGCGTCGGAAAACCAGTGGGATCTTGACCCGCCCCTGGGCAGACTGGACGGGAGCACTACCGAGGAGACCATGATGCCGAACCAGCCCGCGCCCAACCTGCTGTCGTGGGCCAGCGAGATCGACGAAGGCGCGATCGCGCAGGCCGCCCGCGCGGCCCGGCTGCCCATCGTGTCCGGCCATGTCGCGCTCATGCCCGACGCGCACGTCGGCATCGGCGCGACCGTCGGATCGGTGATCCCGACCGAGGGGGCGATCATCCCGTCCGCGGTCGGGGTGGACATCGGCTGCGGCATGGTCGCCACCGAGACCTCGCTCACCGCCGCCGACCTGCCCGCCTCGCTCGACGCACTGATGCCGCTGGTGGAAAAGCGCATCCCGGCGGGCGTGGGCAAGGGCCACGGCGACCCGGCGGTGGACCGCGCGCTGGACGATCTGGGGCTGCCGCACACCGGCCTGACCTCCCGCCAGCACGCGAAGGTGGCCGACCAGTTCGGGACGCTCGGCTCGGGCAACCACTTCGTCGAGGTCTGCCTCGACGAGCGCGACCAGGTCTGGACGGTGCTGCACTCCGGCTCGCGCGGCATCGGCAACCAGCTCGCGACCATGCACATCACGGGCGCCAAGAAGCTGATGCGCGAGCAGGCGCTGGGCCTGGAAGACCCCGACCTCGCCTACTTCACCCAGGGCACCGCCGAGTTCGACGCCTACATCAAGGACATGCTCTGGTCCCAGCGCTATGCCATGGCCTCTCGTGCGCGGATGGACAAGGTGCTGGTCAACGCGCTGTTCCGGGTCGTGGGCAAGGGCACCCGGCTGCGCACGATCAACTGCCACCACAACTTCACCCAGGCGGAGACCCACCACGGCAAGCGGCTGTGGATCACCCGCAAGGGCGCGATCAAGGCCGACGTGGGCGACGAGGGCGTGATCCCGGGTTCGATGGGGACGCGGTCCTACATCGTGCGCGGGCGCGGCAACCCCGACTCCTACAACTCCTGCGCGCACGGCGCCGGCCGCCGGATGTCGCGCGGGCGGGCCAAGCGGGAGCTGACGGCGTCCTCGCTGATGCAGGCGATGGCGGGCCGCACCTGGAACGCGGACCGCGCGGCGGCGCTGGTCGATGAGCACCCGGAGGCGTACAAGCCCATCGACCAGGTGATGGAGGACCAGCGCGACCTGGTCGAGATCCGCCACACGCTGCGTCAGATCTTCAACTACAAGGGCTGATCGGCGGTCACGGGGGCCGCGATGCGCAGGGCCTTGACGAGCTCGCGGTAGAGCGCGTCGGCGGCAAGCAGTTCCTCGTGGCCGCCGGTGGCCCGGATCCGGCCGTCCTCCATCACGATGATGGTGTCGGCGTCGATCACCGTGGAGAGCCGGTGGGCGATCGTGACGACCGCCCCGGACCTGGCGCGGTCGCGGATGCAGTCCTGGACGGCGGCCTCGGTGAGGCCGTCGAGCTGGGCGGTGGCCTCGTCCAGGAGCAGCACGTCGGAGGTACGCAGCAGGGCGCGGGCCAGCGCGATCCGCTGGCGCTGCCCGCCGGACAGTGACGAACCGGACAGCGGGGTGTCCAGGCCCTCGTCCAGGGAGTCGATCTTGTCGGTAAGGCGGACCTCCGCGAGCACCCGGCGCACCTCTTCGGGCGTGGCGCCGGGATGGGCGTGGAGCAGGTTGTCGCCGATCGTGCCGGGCACGACGGGGGTGTCCTGCTCGACGTACGCGAGCCGGGCCCGCAGGTCGTCGTGGGCCTGCTCGCGGTACGGCCGGCCGTACATCAGCAGCTCGCCCTCCTGCGGTTCCAGGAAGCGCAGGATGAGGGAGAACAAGGTCGTCTTGCCCGCGCCGGAGGGGCCGACGATCGCGATGTGGCCGCGCCTGGGAATGGCGAGATCGACGCCGCGCAGCGCGGGCTCCAGGCCGGGGCCGTAGGCGGCGGTGACGCCGCGCAGCTCGATGACGGGCCCGTCCCCGGCGGGTCGCGGATCGGGCCGGCCCTGCCGTACGGCCGACGCGGCGGGCGCGTCCGGCTCCACGTCGAGCGCGTCGACCTCGCGGATGCGCCCGGCGGCGGCGATCCCCGACTGCAGAGCCGTGATGTTCTGGCTGAGCTCGGTGATGGGCTCCATCAGCCCGAAGGCGTAGAGCAGGAAGGCGATCAGGCTGGACACCTCCAGCAGCCCCGCGCCGACCCGCCAGGCCCCGAGGGCGAGGATCATGATGATCGCGAACTGGACGCCCGACCAGGCGACGGTCCAGGCGATGGCCTCCCTGCGCAGGGCCCGGATGCCGAATTCGGCCGACTTCTCTGCGTCGGCCACGATCCGGCCGGCCTGGCGCTCGCCGGCGCGGCCGGCCTTGACCGTGCGGATCGCGCGCAGCGCGCCCTCAAGCGCGCCGCCCATCCGCCCGACGTGCTCCTGTGCGCGCTCCTGCGCCTTGGCGATGCCGGGCATCAGGACGCCGAACAGGACGGCGACCACGGCCACCGCCGCCACCGTGGCGCCGAGCAGGGCCACGTCCAGGACGGCCATCAGGACCAGCGTGCCGATCAACGTGACGGCACCGTTGATCAGCGCGATGACGCTGGAGGAGGCCGCCTCGCGCAGCAGCACGGTGTCGGAGGTGACCCTGGTGACCAGCTCGCCGGGCGAGCGCGCGGTGATGGCGGGGACGGTGGCGCGGAAGAACCTGCGCACCATGGCGGCCCGGGCGTCGAGCACGACCCGCTCCCCCATCGTGCCGAGCACGATCCACTGCCAGGTCCAGATCAGCGCGCCGAACACCAGCAGCCCGAGCAGGGCCGTCACCGGGCCGCCGAGCGACATCGACGCGCCGAGGGAGTCGAGCACCCACTTGGTGACCATCGGGGTGGCCAGGCTCATCGCCGAACCGGCCAGGGCGAGCAGCAGCCCGCCTGCCAGCGTCCGCCGGTAGGGGCGAGCGAAGGACCACAGGATGCGGAGGCGCGAAAAGCGACGAGCTTCCGGAACAGTCATGGACACTAATGGAACAGCAATGTTCCACTAGTGTCAAACGAGTTTCACATCGGAACGCCTATGATTAACTTCGGGGATATGGAAGGTGAGCAGGAGGCCGAGACCCGCACGCGCACGCGCACCAGGCGGGCGATCCTCGACGCGGCCGTCGCCGTGCTGTCGAAGAACTCCGGCGCGTCGCTGAGCGACGTGGCGGCGGCCGCCGGAGTGGGCCGCACCACCATCCATCGCTACTACCCCGAGCGGTCCGACCTGGTCGCCGCGATCTCCCGCGACTCACTCGACAAGATCGAGACCGCGACGCTGCGCGCCCGCCTCGGCGAGGGCACCGCCACCGAGGCGCTCGACCGCCTGTGCCAGGAGTACTTCGAGCTGGGCGAGGTCCTCACGCTGCTGTTCAACGAGCCCACGCTCATGCAGGGCCCGGAGTGGGAGGAGGAGTCCGAGTCCGACCGCACGGTGCTGCGGCTGGTCGAGCGCGGGCACGCCGAAGGCTCGATCGATCCGGAGATGCCGCCCGAGTGGGTACAGAACCTCCTGTGGGGCCTGCTCTACATCGCCTGGGAGCATGCCCGCGCGTCCGGCGCGCCCCGGCACATGGCGCTGGCGCTCTGCCTGCGCAGCCTGGCCAAGTCGATCGCGCCGCCCGCTCAGCCGGGCAGTTCCCTGGCGCGGGAGTAGAAGGGCCGGAAGCCGCGGCGCTCGTAGTTGGCCAGCGCGTTGGGGTGGTCGCGGGTGGAGGTGTGCAGCCAGACCCTGCGGGTGGGCTCGCCGTACGGGCCGGTGGCCGCCCACGCCTGCCGTACCGCCAGGGTGAGGGCGTGCCCGCCGATCCCCTTGCCGACGTACTCGGGCACCAGCCCGAAGGAGTCGATCTCCACGTCGCCCCCGTCGCCGACCCGCAGATGAACGATCCCGGCGATGTCGTCGCCATGCTTGACCAGCCAGAACCGCCGTCGCGGGTCGGCCAGCTGCCCCGCCCACTCCTCCGGTGAGCGCAGTGCGCTCCGCCACTCGTACGGCTCACCGACCCGCACGTGCGCCGGCACGATGTGCGGCGAGCCGGGCGGGGCCCATTCCAGCGTCACCTCGGCCACCGGGCGGCCCGGCCGCAGTTCCGCCACGTCGGTCATCTCGACATATGTAATGATCTCTTCCACGAGAGCACATTACATAAATGGGAACGACGGAGGTAGTGATGACTTCCCTCATGCGCGCGGCGGCGCCCGGCGCGCGCCCGCCGATCACGGACGCGCCGGGCCGCCCCGCGCCATGAATGCGTCACGGCTACCTGGCCGGCGACCTCACCCGGGGCACCTCCGTCGTGTTCTGCAGCCGCCCGCCGCACGGCATCGGCGCGGACGTGGTGACGATCGACGACTTCGGCGGGGCGCGGGGTATATGACCCGGTTCCGTGCCATCCCGTGGCGGGTGGGGCGGTCGAGGAGGGGCACGCCGCGCTCGCGCGGCCAGTGGCGGCTCGGCGCGGCCTCGGGCCGCTTCGCGGAGGTTCCCGAGGGGCTGGGCGTGGAGAGCTCACTCAAGCCCGCCGACGAGGGCGACGGCGTGATCGTACGGCTGCGCGGCACCGGGCCGCTGCGCCTCGCCGTACCGGCCGGGGCGGTCCTGGACTCCTCGCCGCTTGAGGAGAACGGCGCGCCACTGCCGCTGGACGGCGGCACGGTCATGGTGGAACTGGGCCGCTACCAGACCCGCACCCTGCGGATCCGGCCCTGACGGTACGCACGGGGGCCGCCCTCAGACGGTGATGTCGCCACCCGCGGCCAGCAGCAGCGCCACGTCCACCGCCGCCACCGCGACGGCCGCCCAGAACGGGGCGCGGGGGTGGCGGCGGGCCGCCGTGAGGCCGGTCGCGGTGGCCGCGACCGCGATGGGCAGGCTCGCCCAGCCGGCCGGGCCGGGGCCGCCGGGCGGGCCGAGCACGAGCAGCGCGGTGGCGGCCAGCAGCGGGACGGGAAGGAGCGCCCGGGTCCGGGCGCGGCCCAGTCGCTGCGGCCCGCCGCGCACGCCCGCGGCCAGATCGTCGTCGATGTCGGGCAGCACATTGGCCAGGTGCGCGCCCACGCCGAGCAGCGCGGCGGCGAGCACCGCCCACCAGGCGGGCCCGGGCGCGCCCGGCAGGCCGAGCGCGACGAACACGGGCAGCGCGGCGAATCCGGCCGCGTACGGCAGGAAGGACAGCGCGGTCGCCTTGAGCCCGAGGTTGTAGGCCCACCCCGCGCCGACGCCGAGCAGGTGTGCCGCGCCCGCCGCCGGCCCTGCGGCCAGCGACAGCGGCACGCAGCAGGCCAGCGCGGCCACGGCCGCCGCCCGCACCACACGGCCATCGACCGCGCCGCGGACCGCGGGTTTGTCCGTACGGCCCGCCGCCGCGTCCCTCCCGGCGTCCACGGCGTCGTTGCCCCACCCGATGGAAAGCTGCCCGGTCAGCACCGCCGCGCCGACCAGGACGCAGCCCGCCGGATCGCGCCCGGCGATCGCGGCCAGCGCCGTGACCAGCCCGGTCACCACGACGGTCGGGCCCGGATGGCAGGCTCCGGCGAGCCCCGTGACACGCCGGACCGCGATGGTCGTCATCTGGCCGATCGTAGAGCGCGCAGGCGCTCGGCGGGCGCGTCCGCGAAGCGCCGGGCGCGCCGGGGCGCTCGGAGCCCCCTGACCGCCGGGACGGGGACGTACGCTGAAAATCATTGACCTTGAACCGGGGGGAACTACCACAGATGCCGCAAATCGCCGCCGTTCGGGGAGCCCTCCCACCCAACCGCTACCCACAGGACGAGATCACCGACGCCTTCGCCGGCCTGTGCCTGCCGGTGGGCGCCGACCGCCGGCTGCTGCGCCGCCTGCACGCGAGCGCCCAGGTCGAGCACCGCAACCTGGCCCTGCCCCTGGAGCGCTACGCCAAGCTGGACGGCTTCGGCGCGGCCAACTCGGTCTTCATCGACACCGCGGTGGACCTCGGGGCCGAGGCGATCGGCGCCGCGCTCACCGCGGCCGGCCTCACCCCCCGCGACGTGGACCTGATCATGTTCACCTCGGTGACCGGCATCGCCGCCCCGTCCGTGGACGCCCGCCTGGCCGTCCGGCTCGGCATGCGCCCCGACCTCAAGCGGATCCCGGTGTTCGGCCTGGGCTGCGTGGCCGGCGCGGCGGGCCTGGCCCGGCTGCACGACTACCTCCTCGGCCACCCCGGCGATGTGGCCGTGCTGCTCTCCGTGGAGCTGTGCTCGCTCACCATCCAACGCGAGGACGCCTCGGTGGCCAACCTCGTCGCCGGCGCGCTGTTCGGCGACGGGGCCGCCGCCGTGGTGGTCCGCGGCGACCAGGCCGCGGGCGGGCGCGGGCAGGGCCCGCAGATCGTCGCCACCCGCAGCCGGCTCTACCCCGAGTCCGGCCACGTGATGGGCTGGGACGTCCGCGACACCGGCTTTCGGGTGGTTCTCGACGCGAGCGTCCCCGACGTCGTGCGCGCCTACCTCGCCGAAGACGTACACGGCTTCCTGGCCGACCACGGCCTGACCACCGCCGACATCACCGCGTGGGTGTGCCACCCCGGCGGCCCCAAGGTGCTGGAGGCCGTCGCGGAGACCCTGCGCCTGCCGCCCGGCGCGCTCGACGTGACCTGGCGTTCGCTCGCCGCCATCGGCAACCTCTCCTCGGCGTCGGTGCTGCACGTGCTGCACGACACGCTGCGGCTGCGCCCACCGCCCCCGCCCGGCACCGCCGGGCTGCTCATCGCGATGGGCCCGGGATTCTGCGCCGAGTTGGTCCTGCTGCGCTGGTGACCCAGGGCATAGGGTCGTGCCATGCCGACCGGATACCTCGTCCTGATCCTGCTCGTCGGGGCCGAACGCCTCGCCGAGCTGGTGGTCGCCCGCCGTAACCTGCGCTGGAGCCTGGCCCGCGGCGGGGTGGTCAGCGGGCGGGGCCACTATCCGTGGATGGTGGTCCTGCACACCGGGCTGCTGGTGGCCTGCCCGCTGGAGGTGGCGCTGGCCGGGCGGTCGTTCGCGCCCGCGCTGGGCTGGCCGATGCTCGCGCTGGTCATCGCCGCGCAGGGACTGCGCTGGTGGTGCGTGGCCACGCTCGGGCGGCGCTGGAACACCCAGGTGGTGGTGATCCCGGGGCTGCCGCTGGTCACCGGCGGGCCGTACCGGTACCTGCGCCACCCCAACTACGTCGCGGTGGCCGTGGAGGGGGCGGCGCTGCCGCTGGTCCACGGCGCGTGGGTCACCGCGGTGGCCTTCACCGCGCTCAACGCGGCCCTGATGGCCGTGCGGATCCGCGGTGAGGAGGCCGCGCTGACCACCGCCTCGGCGCCCGCCGCGCCGTGATCGACGTGCTGGTCGCCGGTGGCGGCCCGGCGGGCCTGGCCACCGCCGTCCACGCGGCGCTGGCCGGGATGGAGGCCGTGGTGGTCGAGCCGAGGGACGCGCCGGTGGACAAGGCGTGCGGTGAGGGGCTGATGCCGACGGGCCTCGCCGCGCTGCGCGCGATGGGCGTCTTCCCGCAGGGCAGGCCGCTGCGCGGCATCCGCTACCTGACGCCCGCGCACCAGGCGCAGGCCGACTTCGACGAAGGCCCCGGCCTGGGCGTACGGCGTACCGCGCTGCACGCCGTCCTGCACCGGCGGGCCGAAGAACTCGGGGTGCGGATCGTCCGCGGCCGGATCGACCGGCTGAGCCAGGACCACACGGGCGTCCACGCGGGCGGGATGAGCTGCCGGTGGCTCGTCGCCGCCGACGGCCTGCGCTCGCCGCTGCGCGCCGCGCTCGGGCTGGACGTCCCGGACACCCGGCCCCGCAGGTACGGCCTGCGCCGCCACTACCGCGTCGCCCCCTGGACCGACTTCGTCGAGGTGCACTGGGCGCCGGGCGGCGAGGCGTACGTGACCCCGGTCGGTGACGGCCTGGTCGGCGTGGCCGTGCTCAGCTCGCAGCGCCTGGCCTTCGACGAGCACCTGGCCCGATTCCCGGCGCTGCGCGCCCGCCTGTCCGGACCGCCTGACGGCAAGGTCCGCGGGGCAGGTCCGTTGCGGCGGCGGGCCCGCGCCCGGGTGGCGGGGCGGGTGCTGCTGGTCGGAGACGCCGCAGGCTACACGGACGCGCTCACCGGGGAGGGCGTCTCACTCGCGGTGCTGTCGGCGCGGGCGTTGGTCGGCTGCCTGCTGGCCGGACGTCCGCAGGCGTACGAGGCGGCGTGGCGGCGGCTGTCGCGAAGGCACCGGCTGCTCACCGAGGGCCTGCTGTGGGCCACCCGCGTGCCCGGCGGAGCCAGGGCCATCGTCCCGGCGGCCCAGCGTCTCCCCGCCGTCTTCCGCACCGCGATCAACCTCCTCGCCTGACCCGCGTCACCACTCCACGCCGTCGCCGTCGGCGAACCGGTCGAGCACCGCGTCCGGCGGCTCGCCCGCCCGCCGGAACCGGCGCGTCTCGCCGGTGACCGGGCTCGGACGGGCTGGTCGCCGGGGGGCTCAAGTCGTGGCGTGATCGTCGACGTAGGTGCGGGCGGCGGCGAGGCCGTCGTGGACCTGCGGGATGTCGTGGGCGCGGGCCACGTTGAGCGCGTAGCGCGGGCATGAGCCGGTCGGCGCGACCACGTGCAGCCTGACGCCGGCCCGGGTCAGCTCCCGATGCAGCCGGAAGAGGGGGTTGATGCCCGCGCTGTCCAGGCAGGTCGCGCGGGTCAGGTCGATGACGCAGACGCCGTGCTCGGGCCCGGCCCGGCTGACCGCGTCGTGCAGCTCCGCCGTGTTGGCCGCGTCGATCTCGCCGGGCACCGCCGGCTCGGCGTGGCCGGCGGAGCTGCGGATGACGAATCTCGCCGAGGTCACGCCAGCTCCTTGCCTCGTAAGCGGCGGCGCATCCGCACCGTCGTGCCTTCGCCCGTCTGGTCGATGCTCACCGAGTCCATCACCGCGCGCATCAGCGCGAGGCCCCTGCCCCGGTCGGACGGCCGCGGGTCGCGCCACCCGCCGCCGTCCCTTACCTTGATCGTCACCAGGCTGGCGGTGATCTGCCCGCTGACCGAGATCGCCCCGTCGCCGAACCGGTGGCCGTGCTCGGCCGCGTTGGCCACCGCCTCGCTGCACGCCAGCAGGAACTCGTACTCCTCCAGCCTGGTCAGGTGCGCCACCCGCAGCCAGCGCGACAGGCGGTGACGCAGGTCGCCCAGGTCGCCGCGCGCGGCGGGCACCTCCAGCTCCAGATCGAGCGGCGAGCCGCTGGTGCGGATCAGCAGCACCGCCGTGTCGTCACTGCCCGGCGGCCCGACCAGCGAGATCAGCCGCTCTCCCAGGCGGTCCAGCGAGGAGGGCGCGGTGGACAGCCGGGCGGACAGGCGGCGCATCCCGAGGTCGATCGGCTCGCCCCGGCGCTCGACCAGCCCGTCGGTGTACATGACGAGGACCGAGCCGGGCGGCAGTGTCTCGGTGAAAAGGCCGTAGTCGTCCGGCCCGCCCACGCCGAGCGGCGGGGCGACGGCGCTGCGCAGCGCCCGGACCCGCCCGTCCGGGAAGCGCACCAGCGGCGGCGGATGACCCGCGTTGGCGTAGTCGAACCGGCCGCTGGAAAGGTGCAGGACGCCGCAGCAGACGGTGGTCATCAGCTCGGGGCCGAGCCGTTCGGCCACCCGCGCGCTCTTGGCCAGCGCCGTGGCGGGATCGTGGCCCTCCAGGAGGTAGGCGGACAGGGTGCTGCGCATCTGCCCCATGATGGAGGCCGCGGTCACCCCGTTGCCGGACACGTCGCCGATCACCACCGCGACCCGGTCGTCCTCCAGCGGGACCAGGTCGTACCAGTCGCCGCCGACGGTCACCTCGGCGCTGGCCGTGAGGTACTTGGCCCAGGTGGTGAGCCCCGGCACGCTGGGCAGCCGGTCGGGCAGCAGGCTGCGCTGGAGGGTGGCGGCCATCCGGTGCTCGGTGTCGAAGCGGTCGGCCCGCTGCAGCGCGTACGCGCCGAGGCCGGCGATGGCGGTCAGCTCCTCCTGCTCCTCGGCGGTGAACTCGCGCGGCTCGGCCAGCCGTACGGCGAGGCCGCCGACCACCTGGGTGCCCACCGCGAGCGGCAGTGAGGCGAGCCCCGCCGCGCCGCC
Organism: Spongiactinospora sp. 9N601; assembly: GCF_044326295.1. Taxonomy (NCBI): domain Bacteria; kingdom Bacillati; phylum Actinomycetota; class Actinomycetes; order Streptosporangiales; family Streptosporangiaceae; genus Spongiactinospora; species Spongiactinospora sp. 9N601. The sequence continues at coordinate 107,085 of NZ_JBIRBB010000014.1, read as the reverse complement.
CGCCGTCCAGCGCGGCGTGCGGTCGCACATCGCCCGCGCCAGTGGGTGGTCGGCGGCGTGGGCCGGCTCGGCGGCCCACGCCTCATCCCCGGCCGCCGCCACCGCCACCGTGGTCAGCGAACGGCCCGCGGTGGGCATGACCACCACCGCGTCGGCGTCGAGCACCGCCTTGGCGTGCGCGGCGACCGCGCTCGCCACCTGCTCCACGGTGAGCGCCCGGGACAGGCTCGCGGTGATCTCCTGCAACCGGGCGCTGCGCGCCGCGGCGGACTCGACCGTACGGCGGGCCAGGCGCTCGACGTGGAGCAGCCGCGCGTAGTCCAGGTGCAGGGCCAGCCGCCGGGCCAGCTCGGCGGCGATCATGCGGTCCTCGCCGTCGTAGGGCGCGCGGCCGTCGCCGCCGACGAGGGTGAGCGCGCCGAGGACGCGGCCGTGGACGGTGATCGGGCTGACGATGGTGTTCGGGGTGTCCGGGCAGGAACCGGGCGGGCCGGGCGTGGGGCACGGCTGCGCGCCCGCCTCCAGCCAGCGCTCCAGCGTCTCGGCCGGCACCCGCACCTCCGGCTCGCCCGCGTCCGCCCTGGCGTGCATGAGCCGCCAGGTGCGGGAGTCGGGGCCGCTCACCTCGACGGTGCACTGCTCGGCGAACCGGGTGGTCAGGATCGTGCCCGCCCTGGTCAGCCGGTCGCTCAGCGCATCGGTGCCGTCGAGTCCCGTGGTGATCTCGGCGAGAACGCCCAGGCGCTCCTGGTGCCGTTTGCGCCGGGTGATGTCCACACAGGCCCCGACGAACCCGGCGAACCGGCCGTCGCGGTCCACTCTCGGCACGCCGCGGACCGCGAGCCAGCCGTAGGAGCCGTCGGCGCGGCGGAGCCGGTATTCGAGGTCGAACGGCCCGAGCCGGGCGTACTCGTCGTGCGTCGTGCCGGAGATCAGCGGCAGGTCGCCGGGATGCACGCCGTCCATCCAGCCGTGGCCGACCTCCTGCTCGGCGGCGCGCCCGGTGTACTCGCACCACGCGCGATTGACGAACTCGCAGCGCCTGGCGGCGTCGGCGGCCCACACCAGCGCGGGCGCGGCATCGGCGAGCGCCCGGAACCCCTCCTCCCCGGGCGACAGGCGGATCTCGCGGGTGCGGCGGAGTCGCCCCATGATCAGGTGGGCGCCGACCCTGGCCACCAGCTCGGCGCCGGAGAAGGGTTTGATCAGGTAGTCGTCGGCCCTGGTGCGCAGGCCGCCGGCCGCCTCCTCGCCCGGGCGGGCCGAGAGCAGCACCACGGGCAGCGGCTCGGTCGCGGGGTCGGCGCGGATCTCGCCGACCAGATCGACGCCGTCGCTCTGGGGCGCGTCGGAGTCGGCCAGCACCATGCCGAACCGCTCCGTCCTGATGAGGTCGATCGCCTCCCTGCCGCTGGTCACCGAGCGGGTCGTCCAGTGCTCACCGAGGATGCGCTCCAGGTAGTCGCGCATCTCGGAGTCGTCGACGACCAGCAGAACCCGCTCGTCGCGCACGACGGCCGGCGGGTCGGCCGGTGCGCTTCGCGGGCGCGGCGCCAGGGGGCCCGCCTCGGTGTACGGCGGGGCGCCGGTGGTGTCGTGGAAGGTGCAGAGCACACCGCCGGCCCGGCCCTCGCGGCCCGGCAGCGGCGCGCAGCAGATCGTGTAGACCCGCTCGCCGTCGAGCCCCTGATCGGCGGGGGACGGCACGCGGAGGACCTGGCCGCAGATCCTGCCCGCCGCGCCGTCGCGCATCACCCGCTCGGCGAGCGGGCCCAGCGCCGCCCACACCGGCGACCAGCACTCGGCGGCGGGCCGCAGCAGCGCGCCCGCCGCCCGCGCCGGGCCGAGCAGGGGCAGGCAGGCGTCGTTGTGGATCTGGCGGAGATCGCGGCCCCACAGGACCGCCATCGGCACGACCGCGCCCAGGCTGATGGAAAGCCCCGTCCGCAGCCCTTCGGGCCAGTCGCCGGGCTCGCCCAGGGGCGTCGTCGCCCAGTCGATCGCGCGCAGCGCCCGGGCGGTCTCGCCGGGTCCGGCGAACAGGGCGAGGTACGGCACGCTCTCCGCCCGGGCGCGACTGGAGACTGATCTTGCTGGCATCCCACGAGCCTTGTCTCGCGTAGGGATCGAAAAGCCGAATTACGACGAGAAGACATTAGCATCGGCCACTCCGACTACGCCCGGGCGTTAGAAAATTAATCCCGCGGATTTCCCCCTACCTACTATTCCGCAATAATCCACGATCAACCCCTATGCGGGATTTATCGCCCGAATACCGACAACCCCATCCACCTGGGAGTTCTCTAGAGAGCCCGGCCCATGTGCCCGCGTACGCCGCCCCCGCAGCCGCACCGGGGCCCAGAAGATCCCCCGGCGCGTAATCCCTTGGACGTACGAGCATGGTTAGATGGAAGGTTTCGCTCGGGACGCTCCCGGCGAGAGCGGGTATGTCACCCGGTTATAGATCCGGTCAATTTACACATTCCGCCCGGCAAATCCCAGGGAAAGGGATTTCTCTCCCGAACGCCGGGCATTCTTTCCGGACGGCTCAGCCCAGTTCGTATTCGAGGACATAGGAGTGCGTGCCGTCCGGGGCGATGTCGATCCGCCCCTCGCCGCGGATGCCGGTCAGTTCGCCGGTGCCGGTGCCGGTCACGATCCGCCAGACCAGTTCGCCCTCGCCGCCCGGTCCGGCCGTGGCGGTGTGCTGGAGGACGAACGAGCCCTGACGGCCGGACGCCGCGCCGGTGAAACGCTCGATGCCGGAGTAGGCCAGCGGGGCGTCGTCGCCGGACACCACCGTGATGATGTCGGTCGTGCTCGTGCCCTCAAGATCCCCCTGGAAGGTCTTGCCCACGCGGACGCGGGCGAGCTTGGCCCCCTCACGCTCGTCGTACTTGTCCTCGTCCCATGTGTCGACGTTGAATACGCCGCTCGCGCTCACCATGAGAGGGATGCTGCCCGCCGTACCTGTCAGATGCCGTCAGGTATGCGCGGCGAACGTCCCCCGGCTTGGTAAAACGCGAACGCCCGGCTCCGGAGAGCCGGGCGTTCCGTGGCCGATGACGGCCAGTCCGCGACTACTACCGGTTATCGGCCGGAGCCGCCCGGCCGGACGGGGTCACCGTCATAGCGGTTCCCGCCGTAGACCTTGACGTAGTCGCTGGCCTCGGCGGGCGTGAGGTGCCGCGCCCCGTCGAAGACCGCGCGCCACGTGCCGGACCAGCGGGCCCGGACGGCGGTCGAGAACGAGCCGTCGCCGCGGGTCCTCACCGACTCCACGTGGTGCCACCTGTACGAACCCTTCGGCTGGAAGAGGATGTCGATCTCCTTCCAGCCGAGCCGGTGCCACCGCTCCTGGTCATCGCAGGAGTCGGAGCGGATCACATATGTGAGACCGTCGACGTAGTCGTCGCTGCACTCGACCTTGAGCTTGCCGCGGAGGTGCAGGGTGCGCCCCCTGTGGATGGGCTCAGGGCCGGCGTCGAACGACAACTGCGTCTGCCCGACGTCGACCGGGTTGTCGGCCGCCGCGGGGGCGGCCGTGGCGAGCCCGAAGGCTCCCAGGGCCGCCGCCGCGACGGTGACCGCTACGGTACGTCGCAACATGGTGACTTCCTCTCCCCAATGGAAAAGGCATGCCTCAGGATGCATACCTGTAACCAAGGACGGGTAAGCCATCTCAGATGTTGTACGGACGATGATCACGATTTGGTCACGACAGATCCATGGGCTTGCCTATCTTTGCGGTGGGTTCCTCAGATCAGCGATCTTCCCGGCGTAACGCCCGCTCCCGGTGTACCTGACCCGCCACTGCCCGGTCCCGGCCGAGGCCGAGGGGGCTGAGACGGTACGGGCGAAACGGCCCCGGCGGTCGGTCGTCACGGTGGCGAGGCGGGTCCACTGCACGCCGTCCGGACGCCTGAACTCGATCACGACCTCCTGCTCGGGGAAGGGCGCGTAGTCGAGCAGGCCCTTGGGGTCGACCCGGGTGAGCACGCCCCGCACCCGGACCTTGCCGGCCCGGCCGCCGCCCGCCGGCACCGCCTCGGCGGAGGTCAGCCGGGTCTCCCTGCGCAGCCAGAACGAGGTGCGCGCGGTGACCTCCTCGCCGCCCGCGCCGTGCGCGGTCGCGGTGACGGTCCAGCGGCCCGCCGGGTACCTGCGGTCCAGCGCCTTGGCCGGCAGGAACCGCCAGGTACGCCAGTCGGAGGCCAGCCGGGCGGTGGCGTAGGCGGTGTGGTGGATCGCCGCCCCGGGCATCGCGGGCGCCAGCGTCCCTCCGGGCTCGATGTCCTGCTGCGGCACGGTGGGGTGGGTGTGGCCCCGGTGCGGCACCACGGGGTACCGGTCACCTGTCGGCGGCACCGCGGGATGGATGGGGCGCAGCGGCCTTTCCTGGGGCAGCGCGGGTCGTACGGGCCGCGCGGGCGGCAGGTCGGGACGCCCGGCCCCGGCCGGGGCCGCCATCCGGTCGGCGCGCTCCCGCTCCTTCCCGGCCCGATCCGTACGCCCCGGCGACACGCCACGTTCCGCATGTCCCCGCTCGACGCCCTGCTCCCTGTCCCCCCTGTCGGCACGCCCGGGCACGCCCACCGGCCCCCTGTCCGACCGACCCGGCATCCCGGCCTGGTCCCTGTCCGTACGATCCGGACGGCCCGGCATGCCCACCGGCCCCCTGCCCGGACGGCTCGGCACCGCGGCCTCATCCCTACCCGTACGATCCGGACGGCCCGGCATGCCCACCGGCCCCCTGCCCGGACGGCTCGGCACCGCGGCCTCATCCCTACCCGTACGATCCGGACGACCCGGCATGCCCACCGGCCCCCTGCCCGGACGGCTCGGCACCGCGGCCTCATCGCCGGCCGGGAGATCGGGGCGGCCGGGCATGCTCACCGGGCCCCTGTTCGGGCGATCGGGGCGGGCGGGCGGCGCGCTCGTCTCGTCCCTGCCCGGACGATCGGAGCGGCCGGGCCGGACCGCCCACTCGGGCAGGTCATGATGGGCGGGCCTGCCGGAGTGCGTCTTCTGCCGCTTCTTGGCCGCCCTGCCGGGCTCTGCCGCGTCCTGCGGCGGATTCGGGTTCGCCATGCCGGCGTCCGGCCGGGCGAGGCGCGCGGGCAGCACGGAACGGCCGGACCGGCCGATCAGGCCGGGCCTGCCGAACTCCTCTGGCCGCATGGGAGGCGTGAACTCGGCCGGCCGGGTGGGAGAAGTGGTCTGTCCAGGAGTCGCGGGCCGGATCGTGGGCTCGTGCCCGGAGTGCGCGGGCTGCTGGGAGCCGCCCGGCTCGCCCGCCGGGTCCTGCGGGCCGGGATCGGCCGGGATCTGCTCCTGCGCGGAGTCCTCCGGAGCCGCGGGAGGTACGCCGGGCGGCCGGGGACTTCCCTGGCCGGGGTCCTGCGGGCGGGGACGCGGCCCCATCGGCCGCGGGGCCGGACGGTCAGGACGCGGGTCGGGCCGGGGTTCGCTTCTCGGATCAGGACGCGGGTCGGGCCGGGGTTCGGATCTGGGGTCGGGGCGCGGGTCAGGGCGTGGGTCCGGGGCCGTGCCCGGATCGGCGGGGTCGGGAGCCGTTGAGTCCGGATCGGCGGGATCAGGGGCCGTTGAGCCGGGATCGGTGGAGTCGTCAGGGCCGCCGGGCCGCTCGGGAGGCGGAGCCGGTGGCTCCGGACGTCCCGGTTCGACCTTGATGGTGACGCCGTCACGTCCGACCGCGCCACGCGCCACCACATCGATCACCATGCGCACGGACCCTTTCGCCCCGACGACCGGATGCGCGGGCCGTACCGTGATCGAGCCGATCTCCAGCTCCTCAGCCGCGGCGGGTGTCGCCTGCACGAGCATGGGCGCGACGAGCGCGCCCGCCGCGAATGAGGTGAGAAGAAGTCTCTGAGTCATGATCAAGACGGTATGAACCGCCAGGTAATGCCAGAGCCCCCGACACACACCCGGCACGGCAAAACCCCCGATCGCCCCCGCACCGGACGCGTTACGGTAAGGCCGGATACCCCGAATGCCCTGAATGCCCCGGATACATGGAGTCGATCACATCCGCGTACTTCGCATGGATCACCTGCCGCTTCAGCTTCAGGCTCGGCGTCAGCTCCCCGGTCTCCACGGTCCACTCGGCCGGGACCAGCCGCCAGTGCTTGACCTGCTGGACCTGGGCCAGCCGGGCGTTCGCGGCGACGACCGCCGCCGCCACCTCCGCCAGCACCTCAGGATGCGCGGCGAGCCCGGGCAAGGAGTCCGCCGCGATGCCCCGCGCACGGGCCCACGCCGGCGCGGACTCCGCGTCCAGGGTGAGCACGGCGACCGGGTGCGGGCGGCCGTCGCCGCAGGCGAGGGCCTGGCCGATCAGCGGATGCTCCTTCAGCAGGTTCTCGATCGCGGCCGGGGAGATGTTCTCCCCGCCGGAGGTGATGATCAGCTCCTTCTTCCGATCGACGACCGTCACGAACCCGTCGGGGTCCATGCTCCCCAGGTCGCCGGTGTGCAGCCAGCCGGCGGAGTCCAGCAGCGCGGCCGTGGCCCCGGGATCGCCGAGGTACCCGGCCGTGTTGAGCGGGCTGCGGGTGAGGATCTCACCGTCGTCCGCGATGCGGACCTCCACGCCCGGCCCTGGCCTGCCGACCGTGCCAAGCCGGTGGCAGGAGGGGGTGTTCGCGGTGATCGCGCCCGCGGTCTCTGTCATGCCGTACAGGCTGAGCACGTTCAGGCCGAGCCCGGCGAAGAAACGCTGGACGTCCGGCGGCATCGGCGCGGCGGCGGTGGCGGCCCAGCGGGCGCGGCCGAGCCCGAGCATGGCGCGTACGTCGGAAAGGACCGCGCGGTCCGCCTCCCGGTAGGCCGCCTCGGTCTCGGCGGTGGAGGTCCGGCCGTACTGCGCGCCCTCGATGTGGGCCAGGCCCGCGGCCATCGCCGCGCGCACCCGTTCGCGCCGCGCGGGCGGTTCGGCGGCGAACACCGCGCGCAGCCGCGCCGCCAGCTTCTCCCAGATCCTCGGCACGCCCAGGAACATCACGGGCCTGACCCGCGCGAGGGTCTGCCCCAGGTCGGCGAGGTCCGGGCAGAAGTGGACGTGGGAGCCCTTGGACAGCGGAAAGTACAGGCTCAGCACGCGCTCGGCCGCGTGGGCATAGGTGAGGTAGGAGATCTGGGAGGCCAGGCCGGGCAGTTCGGTCATGCGCTCGACGACGGCGACCTGGTAGGCCACGCTGGCGTGCGTGAGCGGCACGCCTTTGGGATCGCCCGTGGTGCCGGAGGTGTACAGGACGGTCGCCACGCTCTGCGGTGTCACGGCACGCCAGCGGGACTCCACGGCGGCGGGACGGGCGGCGCGCAGCGCCCGGCCGAGCCCGAGAAGTTCCTCCCAGGAGACGAACGGACCTGACGCGGGCACGCCTTCGAGCATCACGATCCGGCGCAGCGCGGGCAGCCGGCCGAGCATCGGCTCCCAGCGGGCGAGGTCGGCCGGGCCGCCGAGGACGGCCGCCTTCGCGCCGACGTGCGCGGCCACGAAGCCGACCTGCTCGGGCGCGAACGTGGCGTACACCGAGCACGGGACGGCGCCCGCGTGGACCGCGCCGAGGTCGGCCAGGACGTACTCACTGCGGTTGGCCATCATCAGCGCCACCGTGTCGCCCGGCTCGACCCCGATCGCCGCGAACCCGGCGGCGATGTCCAGGACCCGCTCCCTGGCCTGGGCGTAGGTGATCGTCGACCATCCGCCCGCGACCGGGTCGGAGTAGGCGGGCGCGTCCGGGTGGGCGCGCGCGACCCATGCGAGCCGTTCGCAGAGCGTACGGCCGGCGACCTCCGCCTCGATCTCGGCCCGCTCCTCGCGTACCCGGGCACCGGCCATGGCGCACCTCCGCAGCGCTCGCCCGCCAGGTGCCTGCATGGGACCACACGGGCCGCCCGCGGACAAGTCTCCGCACCGGGCCGGGAAGTAAGGCGTGACCAGCGGCGATACGGGCATTCATCCACCATTCATCCACCCTGGCCGACATCGGCCACGATCAGGGGGCAGGGCATGACAGCGGGGGCTTTGGGGGGCGCACGCCCGCGCGGCGAGACGGTCCTCGGGCACCCGCGTGGCCTGGCCACGCTGTTCGGCACCGAGATGTGGGAGCGGTTCAGCTACTACGGCCTGCGCAGCATCCTGGCCCTGTACCTGATCGCCCCGGCGACCGCGCGGGGCCTGGGGCTGACCGAGCCGACCGCGATCGCGGTCGTCGGCATCTACGGCGCGCTGGTCTACCTGCTCGCGCTGCCCGGAGGGTGGCTCGCCGACCGTGTGCTCGGGGCCCGCCGCGCGGTCCTGATCGGCGGCCTGATCATCATGTCCGGGCACATCAGCATGGCGGTGCCGGTGGAGGGCCCGGCGCTGGTGTGGTCCGGGCTGGCGCTGATCGTGACGGGTACCGGGCTGCTCAAACCGAACATCTCCTGCATGGTTGGCAAGCTCTACCCGCGCGACGAGGGCGCCCGCAGGGACGCCGGGTTCTCGATCTTCTACTTCGGCATCAACCTGGGCGCGTTCGCCGCGCCCTTCGTGGTCGGCGACTGGCTCGCCGACGGGCACCGCTGGCACCTGGGCTTCGGCGCGGCGGCGGTGGGCATGGCGCTGGGCCTGGTCTGGTACGTGCGCGGGCACCGGCATCTGGGCGAGGCGGGCGCGCGGCCGGAACACCGGCTGACCCCCGCCGAGCGGGCCTCGTTCGGCCGGCTGGCGGGCGGCGCGGCGGCCCTGACCGCGGGCGGGGCGGTGCTGTGGGCGCTGTCGGGCACGTTCACGCTGGACCGCCTCACGGTGGTGCTGACCACCGGGGTGATCGCCGTCCCGGTTGCCTACTTCGCCTACATCCTGCTCGGCGACCATGGGCTCACCGCCGGGGAGCGGGCCCGGATGCGGGCCTACGTCTGGCTGTTCGCCGCCGCCGCGATCTTCTGGATGATCTACGACCTGTCGCCGAGCGTGCTCAACCTGTTCGCCCAGCACCACACCACGCTCTCGCTCTTCGGCGTGGGCATCGAGGCGGCCACGACACAGGCGTTCAACCCGTTGTTCATCCTGGTCTTCTCGCCGGTGTTCGCGGTGGTGTGGGTACGGCTGGGCGACCGGGTCACCGCCTCGCAGAAGTTCGGGTTCGCGCTGCTGATGATCGGGGTGAGCTTCACGCTGATGGCGGTGGCCGCGGGCCTCGCCCAGACGGCCAGGGTGACGGTGTGGTGGCTGGTGGCGGTCTATCTGGTCCAGGTGTTCGGGGAGCTGGCACTGAGCCCCGTGGGACTGTCGGTGACCGCCCACCTGGCTCCGCGCGCCTTCCAGAGCCAGATGCTGGGCGTGTGGTTCCTGTCCACGGCCGTGGGGGACGCGGTCGGCGGGCAGACCGGCCGGCTGCTCGCCCACATGTCGCAGCAGGTCTACTTCCTCACCCTCGCGGCCGTCGCGCTGTGCGCGGGGGCGGCGCTGTTCATGTTCACCCGCGGCCTGCGCGGGCTGATGTGGGACGGCGCCGCGCTCACAGCGCGGGAGTGAGCGAGTCGGCGGCCCGGTCCCACGTCCGGCCCGGCTCGCCGGCCCGCGCCGCCGCGATGCGCGCCACGGCCTCGCCGACCACCTGGGGCGGCTGGGTGTACGGCAGGCGCAGGTAGGACTCCAGCGTGCCCTCGACGCCGAACCACGGCCCCGGCGCCAGCCGTACGCCGTGGTCGGCGGCGACCGCCGCCAGCGATGTGGCCACCGGGCCCTCAAGACGCACCCAGAGCGCTCCGCCGCCCTCCGGCACCCGGAAGCGCCAGCCGGGCATCCGGGCCCGCAGCGCGGCGACCAGCGTCTCGCGGGAGGCCAGCAGCCCTCGCCTGCGCTCGGCGCGGGCCTCCTCGATGCGCTCGAACAACCGTGCCACGACGAGTTGCTGGAACGGCGCTCCGGCGATGTCGATCGCGGCGCGCAGCCGGGCCATCCGGCGCACCCGCTCGGCGGTGGTGCGCACCCACCCGACGCGCAGGCCGCCCCACCACAGCTTGGAGGCCGACCCGATGGTGATGACCCGGTTGTCGGTGTCGAAGGCCGCCATCGGCGCGGCGGCCGATGTGTCGTCGAGCCCGAGTTCGGCCCAGGACTCGTCGACCAGCAGTGTGGTGTCCGCGCGGCGGGCGGCCCCGGTCACGGCCGCGCGGGTGGCATCGTCCATCAGCCTGCCGGTCGGGTTGTGGAAGTCGGGGATCAGGTAGGCCACCCGCGCCCCGGACTGGCGCATCGCCTCACTCACGGCGTCGGGATGCCAGCCGTCCTCGGCCACTCCCACCGGGACGAGCCGCGCGGCGTGGTACCTGGCGGCATCAAGGGCGTGCGGGTAGGTCGGCGACTCGATCACCACGGGGTCGCCCGGCCGCACGAGCAGGCTCATGGCCAGGTGGATGCCGCTCTGCGCGCCCGCGGTGAGGAGGATCTGGTCGGGCCGGGTGGCGAGGCCGCGCGAGGTGTAGCGGGCGGCGACGGCCTCGCGCAGTGCCGCCAGGCCCAGCGGGTCGTAGCCGACACCGAGGGTGTGGCAGGGCAGGTCCTGTGCGGCCAGCGTCATGGCATCCGACAGCAGGCCGGTCGCGGGCGGCGCGGCGCAGTGCAGGGCGAGCAGTCCGTCGTCGCCCGCGGCCAGCCAGGGGTCGTCGGGGCCGAGGGTGGCGGGGTCGGGCAGCGCGGTCCAGCTCCCCGCGCCCTGCCTACTGGCGATGTAGCCCATTTCGCGCAGCTTGTCGTAGGCGGCGCTGATCGTGGTACGGCTCACGCCGAGCGCCGTGGCCAGGTCGCGTTCGGCGGGCATCCGCACGTGTACGGCAAGCCGCCCGTCGCGGATCGCCGTCCGCACCGCTCCGGCGAGCGCGCGGTAGTAGGGCCCCTCCGGCCGGTCCAGGCCGATCAGCCTGGCCAGCGCCCGGCCGCTCAGATGTCTCTCCATGTGCCACCCCCCTGAGCAGGATAAGGCCACTTTTCGTAATTGGCCCTTTATCTGGTTTCGGGTGACCGCGCAGGATGGGCCTACCATGAGCGAAATCTCCGCCACCACGTCCGGCTCCCTCCCGTCCCGGCTCCTGCGGCTTTACGCCGGTCTCCTGCTCTACGGCACAGGGATCGCCCTGCAGGTCGAGTCCGGGCTCGGCAACGACCCCTGGGACGCCTTCCACCAGGGGCTCGCCGTACGCACCGGCTGGTCGCTCGGCACCTGGATCATCCTGGTCGGCGCGGCCGTCATGGTCTTCTGGATCCCGCTGCGCCAGCGGCCCGGCATCGGCACGATCAGCAACGTGGTGCTCGTCGGCCTGTTCGCCGACGGGGTCATGTGGCTGCTGCCCACCCCGGGGCACCTGGCGGTCCGCTGGGCGTTCCTGGTGGCCGCGATCGCCGTGGTGGCCGCGGCCACCGCGCTCTACATCGGCGCCGGGCTCGGCCCCGGCCCGCGCGACGGCCTGATGACCGGCCTGAACCGCCTGGGGCTGTCCATCCGCCTGGCGCGCACGCTGATCGAGATCACCGTCCTGGCGGTGGGCTGGCTGCTGGGCGGCGTCGTGGGGATCGGCACGGTGGTCTTCGCGCTCACGATCGGCCCGCTCACCCAGTTCTTCATGCGGCTGTTCGCCCGGCGCCTCGCCCCGGAGGCCGCGTCCGGAGCGCGGGAGGAGGCCGGTGGCGCTAGCGTCGAGCCATGCGCATCGAGGACTACGCCCTGATCGGTGACATGCAGTCGGCCGCGCTCGTCGGCCGGGACGGTTCGATCGACTGGCTCTGCCTGCCCCGGTTCGACTCCCCGGCGTGCTTCGCGGCGCTGCTCGGCGGCGAGCGCAACGGCCACTGGTGGCTCGGCCCCGAGGGCCGGCCGATGGCGACCCGGCGCAGGTACCGCGGCGAGACGCTGGTGCTGGAGAGCGAGTGGGAGACCGAGGGCGGCACGGTACGTGTCATCGACTTCATGCCGCCCCGGCACGCCAACCCCGACGTGGTGCGCATCGTCGAGGGCGTCTCCGGCACGGTGCGGATGGCCACCGAGCTGCGGATCAGGTTCGACTACGGCCGCATCGTGCCGTGGGTGCGCAGGACCGAGGGGCACCTACAGGCCATCGGCGGCCCCGACTCGGTGTGGCTGCACTCCTCCGTGCCGCTCACCGGGGGCGACTACGCGCACAAGGCCACGTTCGAGGTCACGGCCGGGCAGCGGGTGGCCTTCGTCTTCACCTGGCACCCCTCGCACGAGCCGATGCCGGTCGAACTGGACGCCGAGGTACAACTCGCCGAGACCGAGCAGATGTGGGCGGAATGGGTCTCGCGCTGCACCTACCAGGGGCCGTGGCGCGAGGCGGTGGTCCGGTCGCTGATCACGCTCAAGGCCCTGACCTACTCCCCCACCGGCGGCATCGTGGCCGCCCCCACCACCTCGCTGCCGGAGAACATCGGCGGGGTCCGCAACTGGGACTACCGCTTCTGCTGGCTGCGCGACGCGACGATGACCCTGGAGGCCCTGATCGGCGCGGGCTACCTCAACGAGGCCCGCGACTGGCGGGCGTGGCTGCTGCGCGCCATCGCCGGCCGGGCCCAGGACCTCCAGATCATGTACGGCGTGGCGGGCGAGCGCCGGCTGCCCGAGATGGAGGTCGGCTGGCTGCCGGGGTACGAGGAGTCCCGGCCGGTCAGGATCGGCAACGCCGCGGTGGAGCAGCTCCAGCTCGACGTCTACGGCGAGGTGCTCAACGCCCTGCACATGTCCAGGACCTCCGGGCTGGCCCCCGACGACCGGGCCTGGGCCATCCAGCGCGAGCTGCTGGACTACCTGGAGACCCACTGGGACGAGCCGGACGAGGGCCTTTGGGAGGTCCGCGGCCCGCGCCGGCACTTCGTGCATTCCAAGGTGATGTGCTGGGTGGCCTTCGACCGCGCCATCTCACAGGTGGAGCGGTTCGGCCGGAGCGGCCCGGTGGAGCGCTGGAAGACGCTGCGCGACCGCATCCACGCCGAGGTCTGTGAGAAGGGCTTCGACCCCGGCCGGGGCACCTTCACCCAGTCCTACGGGTCCAGGGAGCTGGACGCCGCGCTGCTGATGATCCCGATGGTCGGATTCCTGCCGCCGGACGACCCGCGGGTGCACGGCACGATCGCGGCCATCGAGCGGGAGCTGAGCGCCGACGGCTTCGTGCTGCGCTACCCGACCGCCGAGGACAACGCGGTGGACGGGCTGCCCGGCGACGAGGGCGCGTTCCTGGCGTGCAGCTTCTGGCTGGCGGAGGCGATGGCCATGACCGGCAGGCGCGAGGACGCCGAGCGGCTGTTCGAGCGGCTGCTCGGGCTGCGTAACGACGTGGGGCTGCTCGCCGAGGAGTTCGACCCGCGGCTGGGGCGCATGGTGGGCAACTTCCCGCAGGCGTTCAGCCACGTGCCGCTGATCCACACCGCCCGGGCGCTGGCCGGCGACGGCCGCTAGCGGGGCGGGCGGGCCGCGATGGCGGCCAGCAGCCTGGCGAACTCCGGCGGCGGCGCGACCACCAGGCGGGTCTGGCCGTCCTGGGCCACCAGGTCGGCTCTGATCAGGGTGAGCCGCCCGGCGCGCCACCAGTAGACCTGGGGGCTGAGGCCGTCGGGGTGCCGTTCGGCCTCCCGCTGGGCGTGCAGCCGCAGCCGTTCGATGGCCCGCACCACGCCGATGCCCGCCACCGGGTGGACCAGCAGCGTGCCGGCCCTGGGCAGCGCCGCCAGGACGCCGTCCTCGGGGACCGGCAGGTAGTCCTCCAGGTGGCGCAGGTGGGCCGCGGCGCTCGCGGTGGGGCCGGTGAGCCGCCACACGGCGACGCCGTCGAGGTCGGCGCGGGCCACCGACAGGCGTTCGTCGTCCCTGGCGTTGCGCAGCGCCAGGTCCAGGGCCTGCCCGGCGGGGATCGGCCAGCACCCGGCCTCCTCGGGGCGTACGGGGCGCACCGCGCCCGCGTATCCGAGGGTCAGCACCTCGATCAGGTCGGTGCTGAGGTGCCGGGCGACCACGCGTTCGCCCTCCAGGTCGTCGGCGAGGTTCACCCGCGTCCGCAGCAGGGGCCTGACCTGGGCGAGGTCGCAGGCGTCCAGCGGCTCGCCGGCGACGGCGACCGTGTGGGCGAGGTGTTCGGAGACCAGCATCGGCCAGTCCTCCCTGGCACGGCGGGCGGCCTCGCGCCGCAGGCCGGTCAGCCGGACCACCAGGTCCTTGGGCCCGCTCAGCGTCATCGCCGCGCCGTCGGCGGAGAACTCGCACCGGAAACCGTGGGAGTCGGCCACGAGCGCGAGCAGGGAATCGAGATCCACCTCCTCGACCGGCCTCGCCTGCGCATCCCGATCCCGGCGTCGCCGGAAGAACCTCACGCCCTCATCCCTTCTGCTCGCGACCGGCCTCGACCTACATTGCCTGGTCCGAGTAGCGGAACAGACTGGTCAGCGAGCACGATTGGGTATCAATAACACCAAATCCCCCAAGCCACACACAATGCTGTGGGCTGCCGTGCCCGACCGGAAGCCCGGCGAGCACGGGGACGCCGAACGGCGTCAGCCGCTCGGCGAGGACCGGCAGCGGGTCGCCGCAGCGCAACCACGAACCGAGCGCGAAGCCGGCGACACCGTCGAAGGCCCCCGCGGCGATGAGCTGGGTGAGCATCCGGTCGATCCGGTAGGGGGCCTCGTTGACGTCCTCCAGCAGCACGATGCGGCCGGCGAAGCGGGGGGCGTCGGGGGTGCCGCACAGCGCGGCCAGCAGGCACAGGTTGCCCCCGGCCAGCGGCGCCACGGCCTGGCCGGGGGCCAGCGCGTGCGTGCCGTGGATCGGCGCGGGCGTGCCGAACAGCGCGGAGGCGAGGTGGCCGAGGGTGACCGGATCGGGCCCCTGCTCGCCGCCGAGCGTGCGCGGCGTGAGCATCGGGCCGAAGCATCCGGCCACCCCGAGGCGTACGGCCAGCGCCTGGTGCAGCGCGGTGATGTCGCTGGACCCGAGCAGCGTCTTGGGCCCTGCCGCGGCCATCGCCGTCCAGTCCAGCAGGCCGGGCAGCCGGGTCGCGCCGTACCCGCCGCGCGCGCAGACCACGCCCGCGACCGACGGGTCGCACCACGCCGCCTGGAGGTCGGCGGCCCGGGCCGCGTCGGAGGCGGCCAGATACCGGTGGTGGTCCGCAGGGGCGCCGGTCACGTGCTCGCCGAAGACGACGGTCAGCCCCAGCCCGCGCAGGACGTCGGCGCCGCGTTCCACCTCCGCCGGGTCGGGAGGGCCCGAGGGGGCCACGACGGCGACGGTGTCACCGGGCCGCAGCGGCGGCGGGGGAAGCGGGCACGGTGCGAGCGGCACTGGCGGAAGCGGCCCGGGTCCGGGCGGCGGTGCGGGGAGCGAAGAAGCTCCGCCGCCGCCGCGGGCGCGGTCTGCCATCGTCGTCCTTCCCGCCAGGCCGGATATGGTGGGTGATACCCAGTGAACCTCTCACAACGGGGTGGCCCGCCGCCAACCCGGGGCGTCCCGGGCGATCCGCCGGCCGGAAGGCGCGCGTGCGGAGCGGCGTCGGCGCCGCATGGCCCTGGCACACTCCGAACGGTGTCAAACTGTCCACACCTATGCGACCTCCGCTCCATATCCTCGTGGTCAACGGCATCAAGGTCCACCGGCCGGTGTTCGTGCTCGGCGCGCCGCACTCCGGGACCGACCTGCTCGCCCGCGCCCTCAAACGCTCCCCCGGCTTCCACGTCACGATGGGCAAGAGCGCGGTGGCGCACGTCGTCTACGCCTTCGCCCGCAAGCCGTCCATCATCGTCCGCAACGGCGGCGACGGGGCCTCGCGCGTGCTGCGCGACGCGCTGGCGCAGTCCTGGCAGCTCGGGCCCGGCACCTGCGGCGAGTGCGCGGCGGCCTGCCGCGAGGCGGGCGGCATCACCGGCTCGGGGCCGTGCCTGCCGGCCGGGCCGCCGGCCAGGTTCGGCGACGCCAGCCCCGACCTGCTCTACAGCGCCCCGGCGCTGCTGCGGGCCTTCCCCGACGCCCGGTTCGTGCAGCTCATCAGGGACGGCCGGGACACCGCCGCGGACATGATGGCCGACCCGGCGTGCCTGGCGTGGTTCCGGCCGGGGATGCTGAGCGAGGAGACCGAGTTCCCCAACCCGTTCCTCGGCGTGAACAAGGAGGAGCACCGCGACCGCTGGAAGGACATGCCGGCCGCGGGCAAGTGCGCGCTGCGCTGGCGCAGCGCGGTGCGGCTCAGCGCGGAGCTGCGCCGCCTGCTGCCGCCCGAGCAGTTGCTCACCCTGCGCTATGAGGATCTGGCGGCCTCCCCGGTCGCCGCGATGTCCTCGGTCTCGGACTTCTTGCAGGCGCGGGTCTCGGCGGTGCCGCTGTACGGCCCCGCCGCCCGCCCGGGGACCTGGCGCGCCCGCCTGTCGGCCACCGACGCCGGATGGGTGGAGAAGGTGGCCCGCGACGAACTGGGCCGCCTGGGCTACCTCTAGCTAGTCGGGCGGCGCGACGGTCTCGGAGCTCTCCCGGAACTGCGTGCGGTACAACTCGGCGTAGATCCGCCCGCGGGCCAGAAGTTCCTCGTGCCGCCCGCGCTCGGCGATCCGCCCGTCCTGCACCACGAGGATCTGGTCGGCCTCCCGGATCGTGGACAGGCGGTGGGCGATGACCAGAGACGTACGGCCGGCCAGGGCCGTCTTCAGCGCCCGCTGCACGGCCGCCTCCGACTCCGAGTCCAGGTGGGCCGTCGCCTCGTCGAGCACGACCACCCGCGGCGCCTTGAGCAGCAGCCGCGCGATGGCCAGGCGCTGCTTCTCCCCGCCGGACAGGCGGTAGCCGCGGTCGCCCACGACCGTCTCCAGCCCCTCGGGCAGCGACTCGACCAGGTCGCCGATCTGGGCCGCCCGCAGCGCCGCCCAGATCTCCTCGTCGGTCGCGCCGGGCCGGGCGTAGCGCAGGTTGGCCGCGATCGTGTCGTGGAAGAGGTGGGCGTCCTGGGTGACCACGCCGATGGTGTCGCGCAGGGAGCCGAGGGTGGCGGCGCGCACGTCGAGCCCGTTGATCAGTACGGCTCCGCCGGTCACGTCGTACAGGCGCGACACCAGCGAGGTGATCGTGGTCTTGCCCGCGCCCGAGGGGCCGACCAGCGCGATCAGCTCGCCGGGGGCGGCGGTGAAGGAGACGCCGTCCAGGACCTCCTGGGAGGGGCCGTTATCGGGCCGTGCCACCGACTCCAGAGAGGCCAGGGACACCTCCGAGGCGGCGGGGTAGCGGAAGCGGACGTCCTCGAACTCCACGCTCACCGGCCCTTCGGGGACCGGCTTGGCGTCGGGCCGCTGGGCGACCATCGGCCGCAGGTCCAGCACCTCGAAGACGCGGTCGAAGCTGACCAGGGCGGTCATCACGTCCACGTGCACGTTGGACAGGCTGGTCAGCGGGCCGTACAGGCGCATCAGCAGGGCCGACAGCGCGATCAGGGTGCCCAGCTCGAAGGCCCCGCCGATGACCAGGGCGCCGCCCGCGCCGTAGACCAGCGCGGTGGCGAGCGCGGCCACCAGGCCGAGGCCCACCCGGAACACCGTGCCGTACATCGCGACCGTGACGCCCACGTCGCGGACCCGCTCGGCGCGCTCGGCGAAGGTGCGGGCCTCGTCGTCGGGCCTGCCGTACAGCTTGGCGACCATCGCGCCCGCGACGTTGAACCGCTCGGTCATGACCGAGCTCATCTGGGCGTCCAGCTCCATCTGCTCGCGGGTCAGCCGGGACATCCGCCGGCCCACCCACTTGGCGGGCAGGATGAACACCGGCAGCAGGACCAGCGCCACCAGAGTGATCTGCCAGGACAGCACGAGCATCGTGCCCAGCACCAGCACCAGGCTGATGACGTTGGACACGACCGAGGACAGCGTCGTCGTCAGCGCCCGCTGCGCGCCGATGACGTCGGTGTTGAGGCGGGAGACCAGCGCGCCGGTCTGGGCGCGCATGAAGAACGCCACCGGCATCCGCTGCACGTGGTCGAACACCTCGGTGCGCAGGTCGTAGATCAGGCTCTCGCCGATCCTGGCGGAGAACCACCGCTGGGCCAGCCCGAGCAGGGCGTCCACCAGTGCCAGCCCGGCGATGCCGACGGCCAGCCAGACCACGACGTCGACCCGGCCGGGCCGGATGCCTTCGTCGAAGACGGCCTTCATCAGCAGCGGGTTGGCGACCACGACGACCGCGGCGACGACCACCAGGACGAGGAAGCCCGCGATCTGCCTGGCGTGCGGCCGGGCGTAGCGGAAGATGCGCCTGACCGTGCCGGGGCTGAGCCGCTCCTTGGTGACCGACTCGTCGCGGCGCAGCGAGCGCATCATCGACGGCCCCATACCGGAACCCATCATCGTCATATGTCCCCGACCCTTCCGGCGAACGCGGGCGGGAAGGGACATTCCAAATCCCGCCGCGCGGCCGTCCTTTGGGCAGAGCGCGCGAAACCGCGCGGTGATTCCCGCCGCCGCCGAGCAGACCCCCTGATCAGCTCCGGGCGAACAAGACCCCTTCCCCAGGGCCGACCTCCCGAACGCCGCCGGCGGCCCGGCCGGAGCAGGCCGTACGGGCGAACAGGCGGGTCCTGGTCTGATCGCCGTACGGCACCGGCCGCCCGGGCCGAAGCGGGTCGGGTCCGTGATCCGACTCACCGATCCGGCCGGGGTCCGGTGCCGGTTCGGTGGGCGGTGGGCCGTCTCAGGGCCCTGGGGCTCTGGCGGAGCCGTCTGTAGGTCTGGTGCCCGTCAGGCCGGGCACCAGACCGAGTGCGGTTCGTTTGCGCAGAGCCCTGGGTCGTCAGTCATGTTTCGCAGGTCGCAGGCGGGGGCGGGTCGTGAGTCCGCGCCGATCGCGTGACCTTGTACGACCGCCACCGAGACGAACCCGGGGCGGCACGGTCACCGAACCCCTGTGTTCCTCAGCCCGGACCCCCCTCGCCGAGCCTCGCCTCCGCTTGTTGTGCGCGCTTCTGATCCGGGCACCCCCTCAGAGCTGAGACATCCGAGGGCCGATGCCCGCCGAGAAGGACGGCCCCTCACCACGGATCACGACGACGCGGACCTGCTCGGGCAGGTCGGCGCCGGTCCTGGCCGATGCCTTGCGGGCCGCGAACATCTGCGCGTCGCGCCTTCCGGCAGGTCCAGGGTTGTATTCGCGATCTTGCCGTCCACCTCGAAACGCAGCTTGGCCTCGGCGAGCAGACCCGCCTCGACCGTCACCGCGCTCCCCCCAACTTCCGCGTCCGCTTCGGCTCGCTCCGCCTGTCGGCTGACCGTCACGCCCGAGCCTATCCCCGCGTCCAGAACGAGGTTCTGTAGAACCCATTCGTCCAAGCCCCTTACCGGGCCCGGGACGCGACGGCTCCGGCTGGCGGTTTACGAGCGGCTGCGGTCGCGGTTCCCGAGGCGGTCGCTAGCGCTTCGACTTGCCCCGGGTGGCTCCCCCACGCCCCCGGAGAGTCACGCCGGACTCGCTGAGGATGCGGTGGATGAAGCCGTAGGACCGTCCGGTGGAAGCGGCCAGCGCGCGGATGCTCTCACCCGCGGCGTAGCGCTTCTTGAGATCGGCGGCCAGTTTTTCGCGGTCGGCCCCGGTGACCCGGGTGCCTTTCTTCAGAGTCTCGGCCACGAGTACCTCCTGTAGTGCCAGACTTCCGCAGCGTTACTCACGCCATGATCAGTCATTTCTGCTCGATCGGCTACCTACTCCACGGGAAAAGATCCGTACCCGCTCAAATTAAGATCAGGCAAGTGCCACAAGATCGGAAAATTCATCACTCCAAGCGTCTTCCACTCCGTCCGGCAACAAGATCACCCTATCCGGTTGTAGTGCCTCAACAGCGCCTTCATCATGCGTAACCAGCACGATTGCCCCAGAATAGGACCTAAGCGCCGAAAGCACCTGATCTCTGCTGTTCGGATCGAGGTTGTTGGTGGGCTCGTCCAGCAGGAGCACGTTGGCGCCCGAGAGCACCAGCGTGGCCAGGGCCAGCCGGGTCTTCTCGCCACCGGACAGCACCCCCGCGGGCTTGTCCACGTCGTCGCCGGAGAAGAGGAAGGAACCCAGGGTCTTGCGCAGCTCGACGTCGGGCACGTCGGGGCCGGCCGAGCGCATGTTCTCCAGGACCGAACGGCCGGCGTCGAGCGTCTCGTGCTCCTGCGCGTAGTAGCCGAGCTTCAGCCCGTGCCCCGGCCTGACCTCGCCGGTGTCGGGCTTTTCCAGGCCGCCGAGCATCCGTAGCAACGTCGTCTTGCCCGCGCCGTTGAGGCCGAGCACGACCACCCGGGTGCCCCGGTCCACCGCGGCGTCGACGTCGGTGAAGACCTCCAGCGAGCCGTAGGACTTGGACAGGCCGATCGCGCTGAGCGGCGTGCGCCCGCAGGGCAGCGGGGTGGGAAAGCGCAGCTTGGCCACCTTGTCGGCCTGGCGTTCCTCGGCGACCCCGGCCAGCAGCCGCCTGGCCCGGCGCTCCATGTCCTGGGCGGCCTTGGCCTTGGTGGCCTTGGCGCGCATCCGGTCGGCCTGGGACAGCAGCGCCGACGCCTGCTTCTCCGCGTTGGCGCGCTCACGCTTCCGGCGCCGCTCGTCGGTCTCCCGCTGGGCCAGATACGCCTTCCAGCCGACGTTGTAGATATCGATCACACAACGATTGGCGTCCAGGTGCAGCACCCGGTTTACCGTCGCTTCAAGCAGGCCGACATCGTGGCTGATAATGATCAAACCACCTTGATGAGAGCGCAAAAAATCACGAAGCCAGCCGATCGAGTCGGCGTCGAGGTGGTTTGTCGGCTCGTCAAGCAGGAGAGTCTCCGCCCCGCTGAACAGGATCCGTGCCAGTTCGACCCGCCTGCGCTGCCCGCCCGACAGCGTCCCGAGCGGCTGTCCGAGCACCCGGTCGGGCAGGCCCAGGCTGGAGGCGATGGACGCCGCCTCGGCCTCGGCCGCGTAGCCGCCGAGCACGTGCAGCCGGTCTTCCAGCCGCCCGTAGGCGCGCACCGCCCGGTCGCGGACCCGCGGGTCGTCGTCGGCCATCCCCAGCTCGGCCGCGCGCAGGTCGCGCAGCACCTCATCGAGCCCGCGGGCGGAAAGGACGCGGTCGCGGGCGAGCATCTCCAGGTCGCCGGTCCGCGGGTCCTGGGGCAGGTAGCCCACGCTGCCGGTGGACGAGACGGTGCCGGCGGCGGGCAGCGCCTCGCCCGCGAGGACCTTGGTCAGGGTGGTCTTGCCGGCGCCGTTGCGGCCGACGAGCCCGATCTTGTCGCCGGGGTTGACCCGGAAACTCGCGCCCTCCAGCAGCAGGCGGGCGCCCGCGCGCAGTTCGATGTCAGAAGAAACGATCATGGTAGGGGAACACTCCCAGGCCGGGGATGGATGGGTGGACCGCGGGCTGCCGCGGCCGTCAGTCGGGAGTGCGCATACGATCAGTGTACGGGTGGTCAGAGCTGGTGCGCGGCGTCCTCGCCGCCCACCGCCTCCCCCGCCTCGACGACCCGCACGCGCACGGCGCGGAAGCTTCGCGGGGTGTCGCGGAGCACCGCCAGGCGCGGGTCCGGCACCGCCAGGAACGGCCCGGCCTCGATCGCGAAAGCCGGTGCGAGCCTGCGGTCGGCGCGCAGCGCGTCCACCGCGCGCCGGTCGCCGCCGAAGACGACGGCCTCAAGGCGGTCCTGGTAGGGGGCGAGCACCCGCGCGGCGACCTCGGCCGCCGCCTCCCTGGCCTGCCCCGCCTGCTGCTCCCGGCGGCGCGCGAACCGCTGCTGGGACCAGCCGCCGGCCGCGCTGCGGCCCTGGACCAGGCGGGAGCCGACCTTGGAGGCGAGGAGTTCGGCGCCGTGGAACACCCCGGCCGCGTGGCCGCCCCGACGTACCAGGACCACGCCGACACAGCGCTCGGCCCGCGCGTGCCCGGCGAGCGCGGCGATGAGCCCGTCCGGCGCGGCCGGGGGCATCGGCGGGAAGGGGACCAGGAACTCGGCCCGCCCGCCGTCCGCGCCGCGCAGCACCACCATCCGCTCGTCGCCGGTCACCGACACCAGATGGCCTCCGTGCCTGGCCGCGAACCCGGCCACCCACGCCTCGACCCGCTCCGGGGCGACCGACACCCAGTGGCCGCCGCCGCTCGCCGGCCGGCGCCCTGGGCCGGCCGCGCCGCCCCCCGCGTCTCCCGCGCCGTGTCCCCGCCCGCGTCCGCCCACGCGGCGAGGCTATCGTCAGCGCCGTACGGCCGCTGCGGGGCCCTCACGGAGAGCCACGACACCCGAACCTGGTGTTCTTGCTGATAGTCGAGGGTATGGGTCAGAATGACGCCAGATCCTACAACACTCAGCGAAATATCGGTGAACTTCGTCTCACCTGCTTCTATGCGCTGCTCATTGGGCCGCATCATCTGAACGTGTCGAGTAGAACACCACTTTTGCCCACCGCCGGAGCGGTGACGGCGCGCGCGATCGTTTCCCCGGTCGTCGATCTCGACACGGGGGGTGTGATCGCGCTACAGGCGATCATCGACGAACGGTCCATGGGCGGCCGTCCCGTCGGGGACGGCAGGCCGTACGGGGCGGCCGAGACCGTCTCCGCGGCGCTGCGCGCCGCCCTCGACGCGGCACGGGACCAGACCCGGCTGCCGCTGGTGCTCGGGCTGCCCGCGCACATGGTCATCGCCGGTCTCGCCGGCCTGGCGCCGCTGCACGAGGCGATGCGCATGTCCGGCAGACGCCCGCGCGAGGTGATCATAACAGTGGAGGGCGAGATCGCCCCCGGCGACCGCAAGGGCCTGCTGGTCGGCCTGGACGGGCTGCGCACGATCGGCCATCTGGTCGCGCTGGGGGGCGTGGGCACCGAGTACCTGCCGCTGGATCTGGCCGCCGACGCGCGGCCGTACCTGCTGGTGCTCTCGCCCGAGCTGGTCGCGCAGGCCGCCGACGACCCCGGCAGGGCCGCCGTGGGCGAGGCGGTCGCCGCACTCGCGCGCGGGCTGGGCGCGCACGTCCTCGCCCCCGGCATCAGCACCGAGCCGCAGCTCGCGCGGGTGCGCGGCTGGGGCGTACGGCTGGCCCAGGGCCCGCTGCTCACCCCCGGCCCCAGTGGGCGGGTGCACGTGCCACTGCCCGTCCCGGAGGAACAGCCCGCCGCCGCCCAGCTCGGGCCGCGCGTGCAGGAGCTACTGATGCCCGCCGTCACGCTGCCCGCCGAGGCCGGCGCCGAGGAGGCCGCCGAGGCGTTCCGCTCCGAGCCGTCGATCTCCAGCGTGATCCTGGTGGACGAGTACCAGCGCCCGCGCGGCAGCCTGGACCGCAGCCGCTTCATGCTGGCCATCGCCGGCCGGTACGGCTACGCGCTGCACGGCGGCAAGGCCGCGCTACGCCTGGCCGACCCGCCGCGGACCGTCCCGAAGACCACGCCGGCGATCGCGGCGATGCAGGTGGCCGGGCGCGGCGGCGAACGGGTCTACGACGACCTGGTGGTCATCGATGAGGTGGGCCGCTGCATGGGCATCCTGCGCGTCAGCGACCTCATCAGGGAGACCGCCTTCATGAACCAGGCCCGCTAGCCCGGACCGGTGCCCTTCCCGCTCAGGTGGTGCTCGGCGGCACGTTCCGCCACAGCTCGTTGAAGGAGATGCTCTCCAGGAAGGCGATGCCGGACACCACCTTGCCCCGGCGCAGGGTCATGATCCAGACGTAGCTGTTGGTGTAGCGCATGCCGTTGTTGGCGATGCCGCTCCCGTGCCAGTGGACGACCGTGGTGTCGCCCTCGCAGTAGATCGCCTCGATGTTCGTCGGCCGGAACGGCTCGCGGGACAGGTTGAACCGCGCCCCGAACGGCAGCATGACCTCGTCCAGCAGCCGCTGCTTGCCGTGGTAGGTCTTGGACACCACGGTCCGGCCCTCGATGCGCCAGACGATCGCGGGATGGAACACGTCGGTGATGGAACCCGTGCCCCTGCTCCAGTCGTCGAAGGCCGAGCGGATGATCCGGCGGTGCGCCTCCGTGCATCCGCCGCCGCGCTCCTGCGCGCCATACGCCCCCGCCCCGGCCGGCCCGGCGCCCGCGTGCGCGGGCAGGGCCAGTGCCGCGGTCACCGCCATCGCGCCGAACACGCTTCCGACAACCCGGGTGATCCTGTGTGTCTTCATGAGCCGCCCTTGCTCCCCTCTCTCGCCTTCCCCTTCCTCCCCAGGCGGCTCAGCGGGTTATCCCGGGCGATGTCCTGGCTTTCGCCAAGACGGCATCACAAACGGCACGCGTAGATGTCGGTGATGAAGATGGCGCGGGCGCCGATCTCCCACAGGCGGTCCATGACCTGCTGGTGGCCCTTGCGGCGGACCATCGCGCGCACCGCCACCCAGCCCTCGCGGTGCAGCGGCGAGACGGTCGGCCCCTCGATGCCCGGCGTGATGGCGATGGCCTTGTCGATCTGCTCGGCCCGGATGTCGTAGTCGATCATCACGAAGTCGCGGGCGACCAGCACGCCCTCCAGGCGGCGGACGAGCTGGTCCAGGCCGGCCGAGCGGGGCGTGCCGGACTGCTTGATCAGCACGGCCTCGGAGCGCATGATGGGCTCCCCGAACACCTCGAGCCCCACGTTGCGCAGGGTGGTGCCGGTCTCCACGACGTCGGCGATGGCGTCGGCCACACCGAGCCGGATCGCGGTCTCCACCGCGCCGTCCAGCTTGATCACCCGGGCCTCGACGCCCACGTCGGCCAGGTGCTTTTCCAGCAGCCCGGTGTAGGAGGTGGCCACCCGCCGCCCGCCGAGATCGTGCACGGCGGTGTACTCCCCCGGCTTGGCGGCGAACCTGAAGGTCGAGCCGCCGAAGCCGAGCGGCAGCACCTCCTCGGCGGGGGCGCCGGAGTCGAAGAGCATGTCGCGGCCGGTGATGCCGCCGTCGAGGGTGCCCTCGCCGACGTAGACGGCGATGTCGCGAGGACGCAGGAAGAACAGCTCACAGGAGTTGTCGGGGTCGACGACCACGAGCTCCTTGGTGTCCTTGCGGATGCGGTAGCCGGCCTCTTTGAGCAGGGTCTGGGCGGACTCGGCGAGCGCGCCCTTGTTCGGTACGGCGAGTCGGAGCATGACGGAAGTCCTCATGGGTCGAAGCGGAAGCGGGAGCGGGTCGGGGCGGGCCGCCGGGCACGGGCCGGGCCGCCCTACAGATGCTTGTAGACCTGCTCCAGCCCGATCCCCCGGGCCAGCATGAGGACCTGCACGTGGTAGAGGAGCTGGGAGATCTCCTCCGCGGCGCGCTCGTCGGACTCGTGCTCGGCCGCCATCCAGCTCTCGGCGGCCTCCTCCACGACCTTCTTGCCGATCGCATGCACGCCGGCGTCGAGCGCGGCGACGGTGCCCGACCCCGCCGGGCGGGTGCGCGCCTTCTCGGACAGCTCGGCGAACAGCTCATCGAAGGTCTTCATGGTCTCTCTCGGCGTTCGGTGACGTGTGAGTCCAGCCTAACGGTGACCGCGAAGCGAGCGGCCTCGCACCACGCCTCGGCGCGGCGCGCCCGGCCCAGGCCGGCCTCGCGGCCTGGGGGGCGCGGACTCAGTGGCCGTGGCGGTTGGCCGCGCCACCGTTCTGGAACGGGCGCCGGCCGCGGCGGTCGTTGCGGTGACCGGCCTCGCGCGGCTCGGCGAGGGCGCCGCGATGGCCCTCACGGTTGTCGCGCCCGCCCTCCCGGTACGGCCGGCCGCCGCCGCGCGCCCCGTCGCGGGACTCGGCGAACGTCGGCGCGGCGTCCCGGCGTGCCGGGCGGTCCGGCCGGTCGCCGCCCTCGTGGCGGCCACGGCCCCGGAAACGGCGGGGCCGGCGGCCGGCGGAACGGTCATCGCCGTCCCGGCGCCTGCGGGCCGTGTTCAGCGGCGCGGGCTCCCACACCGGGACCTCCTCGCCGCTGGGCGGCTGCGCCCCGGCGACCTCGGCCACGCGCGGGTGTCCCGGGGTGGCCTTGATGCGGAACGGGCGGATGCCCGCCTGGCGGGTCATCGTCTCGGTCGAGCGCCGCTCGTTGGGCAGCACCAGGGTCATCACCGTGCCGCGCTCCCCGGCGCGGGCGGTACGGCCGCCACGGTGCAGGTAGCTCTTGGGGTCTTGCGGCGGGTCGACGTGCAGCACCAGGCTCACGTCGTCGACGTGGATGCCGCGGGCCGCCACGTCTGTGCAGACCAGCACGTTGACCGCGCCCTCACGGAACTCCGACAGGATGCGGGTGCGCTGGTTCTGGCGCTTGCCGCCGTGCAGGCCGCCGGCCCGCACCCCGACCCGGGCGAGCTGCTTGACCAGCCGGTCCACACCGTGCTGGGTGCGGACGAACATGATGGTCTTGCCGTCCCGGTTGGCGATCTCGGCGGTGATCGGGAACTTGTCGTCCCTGGTGACCTGGAGCACGTGGTGCTCCATGGTGTCCACCGGGGAGATCTCCGAGGCGATGGCGTGGGTCACCGGGTCGGTCAGGAAGCGCCGGACCAGCTTGTCCACGTCACGGTCGAGGGTGGCGGAGAAGAGCAGCCGCTGCCCGTCGGCCGGGGTCTGCTCCAGCAGCGCGGTGACGACGGGGAAGAAGCCGAGGTCGCACATGTGGTCGGCCTCGTCGAGTACGGTCACCTGTACGTCGTCGAGCGCGCACTCGCCCTGCTCGATCAGGTCGGTGAGCCGGCCGGGCGTGGCCACGACGATCTCGACGCCGCGGCGCAGCGCCTCGATCTGCCGGCCCATGGACATGCCGCCGACGACCGTGCGCATCCGCAGCGAAAGCCCCCTGCCGAGCGGTTCGAGGGCGTCGTGGACCTGGAGGGCCAGCTCGCGGGTGGGCACCAGGATGATCGCGCGCGGGCGGCCGGGCCTGGCCCGCTCCCCGGCGACCCGGGTCAGGGTGGGCAGGCCGAAGGCGAGCGTCTTGCCCGAGCCGGTCTGGCCGCGGCCGAGCACGTCGCTGCCGGACAGAATGTCAGGGATGGTGGCCCGCTGAATGGGGAAGGGGGCCATGATGCCCTGCCGGGCGAGAGCCGAGACCAGCGGCCTGGGCAGGCCGAGCAGAGCGAACTCGGACGGACCGGCGTTGGCGGCCTGGCCGTCCGCGCCGGTGGCCTCGTCAGTGGTCTCGGGCAGGACGGAATCGAGCATGGTCACGAAGGTTCGTGCCTTTCGGTAGAAGGACGCGGCACGTCACTTCTGCGAAAGGACGGGCCTGGACGCGCGGCACAGGGGCCGCGCCCCCTCGGGCGCCCGTTGGAATGACACGGGCGCCGTGCGGTGCTCGCCGGGGGCGGCGATGCTGCTCCGCACAAGGGCGGTTGACACCATTCTAACCGCCTCGGACAACTCGCGATCACACATGCCCGGCGTTCGCAGTGCCGGCCTCGCGCGTGATGCCTGGTGCCGCCTCGCGGCGGCACAAGGGATCAACACCGCGGCGTCGGCCTTTCTTCCCGGAATCCGTCCCGATTTTCGGGTGTCACGCGGACGTCTCCGGGCCTCTCGGTGTCGCTCAGACGTTGAAGCCGAGCATGCGCAACTGCTCGCGCCCCTCTTCGGTGATCTTGTCCGGGCCCCACGGCGGCAGCCAGACCCAGTTGATCTTCACGTCGGACACCATGCCCTCCAGCGCGGAGTGCGCCTGGTCCTCGATCACGTCGGTGAGCGGGCAGGCGGCGCTGGTCAGCGTCATGTCGATGGTGGCCACGGGCGCGCCGCCGCCGTCGGCCGGGGCGAGGTCGAGGCCGTAGATCAGGCCGAGGTCGACCACGTTGATGCCAAGTTCGGGGTCGACCACGTCCTTCAGGGCCTCCATGACCTCCTCGACGTTCGCCTCGCTCGCGGGGGCGCTCGTCGGGGTCTCGACCGGCTTGCTCATGTCGTGCTCCTCACCAATGCGTCCTTGTAGGCCATCCAGGCCAGCAGCGCGCACTTCACCCGTGCGGGGAACTTGGCCACGCCGGCGAAGGCCACCGCGTCGCCCAGCACGTCCTCGTCCGCCTCGACCTGTCCCCTGCCCTGCATCAGGCGGGTGAACTCGTCCACCACCGCGAGCGTCTCGCCCGCGGTCGACCCGCTCGCCAGCTCGTACAGCACCGAAGCCGCGGCCTGGCTGATGGAACAGCCCTGGCCGTCGTAGGAGACGTCCTCGATCTTGCCCCCGTCGCCGACCCGCACCCGCATGGTGATCTCGTCGCCGCAGGTCGGGTTGACGTGGTGGACCTCGGCGTCGTACGGCTCGCGAAGCCCGCGCCCCTGCGGATGCTTGTAGTGCTCCAGGATCAGCTCCTGGTACATCGACTCGGCGATCATGTGGTCACCTTCTCGTCCGCCCGAACCCGCCGCTCCGGCATGTCAGGCGAACACCTTCTGGACATGGTGGAGGCCGCGCACCAGGGCGTCGATCTCACTCGTGGTGTTGTACAGGTAGAACGACGCCCTGGTGGTCGCGGGTATTCCGAACCGCAGGTGCAGCGGCCGGGCGCAGTGGTGGCCCACGCGCACGGCCACGCCGAAGACGTCGTCGAGGATCTGGCCCACGTCATGGGGGTGGATCCCGGCGAGGGTGAAGGACACCGTGCCGCCCCGCGCTTCGAGGTCGGTGGGGCCGATGACGCGCAGCGAGGGGATCTCGCCCAGCGCCTGCAGCGCGTAGGCGGTCAGCTCGCGCTCGTGGGCGGCGACCGCCTCCATGCCGACCGAGGTCAGGTAGTCGGCCGCCGCGCCGAGCCCGATGGCCTCGACGATCGGCGGCGTGCCCGCCTCGAACTTGTGCGGCGCGGGGGCGTAGGTCGAGTGGTCCATCCAGACCGCCTCGATCATCTCCCCGCCGCCCAGGAACGGCGGCATCGCGGCCAGCAGCTCGCCGCGCCCCCACAGCACGCCGATGCCGGAGGGGCCGACCATCTTGTGACCGGTGAAGGCCACGAAGTCGGCGCCCAGGGCGGCGAAGTCGGCCGGGCGGTGCGGGACGGACTGGGAGGCGTCGAGCAGCAGCAGCGCCCCGGCCTCGCGCACCCGGGCCAGCACCGTGGCCACCGGGTTGACCGTGCCCAGCACGTTGGACTGGTGGGCGATCGAGACGATCTTGGTGCGCTCGTTGATCAGGTCGTCGATGCCGGAAAGGTCCAGCCGGCCCTCGTCGGTGACCGGGAACCAGCGCAGCGTGGCGCCGGTACGCCGGGCCAGCAACTGCCAGGGCACGATGTTGGAGTGGTGCTCCATCTCGGAGATGACGATCTCGTCGCCGGGGCCCATCCGGAACCTCGGGTCATCGCCCGCAGGGTTGCCGAACGCGTAGGCCACCAGGTTGAGCGCCTCGGAGGCGTTC
Source organism: Spongiactinospora sp. 9N601 (assembly GCF_044326295.1). Classification (NCBI taxonomy): domain Bacteria; kingdom Bacillati; phylum Actinomycetota; class Actinomycetes; order Streptosporangiales; family Streptosporangiaceae; genus Spongiactinospora; species Spongiactinospora sp. 9N601. The sequence goes on along the minus strand of NZ_JBIRBB010000014.1, from coordinate 77,744 downwards.
TTGGTGAAGACGATCTCGTCGCGGGACGGCGCCCCGACGAACGCCGCGATCTTGTCCCGGGCCGCCTCGTACGCCTCGGTGGACTCCGCGCCGAGCACGTGCATGGCCCGGCCCACGTTGCCGTAGTGCGCGGCCATGTGCTCGCGCATGGTCTCGATCACCTGGAGCGGCTTCTGGGCGGAGTTGCCGGAGTCCAGGTAGATGAGCGGGCGGTCGCCGGGCAGCTCGCGGGAGAGGATCGGGAAGTCCTTCCGGATCCTCTCCACGTCGAGGCCCACGCCTGTCACAGTGGTCACGCCGATGCCTTCGCGTAGCGCTCGTACCCTTCGGCCTCAAGCCGGTCGGCCAGCTCGGGGCCGCCCTCCTCGACGATCTTGCCGCCCGCGAAGACGTGCACGAAGTCGGGCTTCACGTAGCGCAGGATCCGGGTGTAGTGCGTGATCAGCAGCACGCCGGTGGTGCCGCGCTCGCGGAAGCGGTTGACGCCCTCCGACACCACGCGCAGCGCGTCGACGTCGAGGCCGGAGTCGGTCTCGTCGAGAACGGCGATCTTCGGCTTGATGAGTTCGAGCTGGAGGATCTCGTGGCGCTTCTTCTCACCGCCGGAGAACCCCTCGTTCAGGTTGCGCTGGGCGAACGCGGGGTCGATGGCCAGGTTGTCCATCCCGGTCCGCAGCTCCTTGGTGAAGTCGCGGAGCTTGGGGGCCTCGCCGCGCACCGCGGTCACGGCGCTGCGCAGGAAGTTGGAGACCGACACGCCGGGGACCTCGACCGGGTACTGCATGGCCAGGAACAGCCCGGCCCTGGCCCGCTCGTCGACGGACATGGCCAGCACGTCCTCGCCGTCGAGCAGCACCTCGCCGCCGGTGATCGTGTACTTGGGGTGGCCGGCCACGGCGTAGGCCAGCGTGGACTTGCCCGAGCCGTTGGGCCCCATGATGGCGTGGGTCTCCCCCGCCGACACGGTGAGGTTGACGCCCTTCAGGATCTCCTTGTCTTCGACGGCGACGCGGAGTTCTCGGATCTGCAGGGTGGACACGGTTATGACTCCTTCGAGAGCGAGACGAGAACGTCGTCGCCGTCGAGCTGAACTCGATAGACGGGAACGGGCTTGGTGGCGGGCGGGCCGGTGGGCTTGCCGGAGCGGATGTCGAAGCACGAGCCGTGCAGCCAGCACTCAAGGGTGTCGTCGTAGACGTCGCCCTCGCTGAGCTTCACCTCGGCGTGTGAGCACACGTCGTGGAGGGCGAAGACCTCCCCGCCGGAGCGCACCAGCGCCACGGGGGTGCCGCCGACCTCCACCCCGAGGACTCCGCCCTCGGGGATGTCGGTCAGCCGGCAGACCTTCTCGAAGCTCACTTCTCCAGCTCCGCTTCCACTGCCCGGGCCACCCGCTCCCTGATCTCCTCGACCTCGATGCGCTCGATGAGCTGGCCGAAGAAGCCCCTGATGACCAGGCGACGGGCCTCCTCGAAGGGGATGCCCCTGGCCTGAAGGTAGAAGATGTGCTCGTCGTCGAGGCGGCCGGAGGCGGACGCGTGGCCCGCTCCGGCGACCTCGCCGGTGAGGATCTCCAGGTTGGGCACCGAGTCGGCGCGGGCGCCGTCGGTGAGGATCAGGTTGCGGTTGTACTCGTAGGTGTCGGTGCCCTCGGCCTCGACCCGGATGATCACGTCGCCGATCCACACCGCGTGCGCGGAGTCGCCCTGCAGCGCGCCCTTGTAGAGCACGTTGCTGCGGCAGTTGGGCACGCTGTGGTCGACCAGCAGGCGGTGCTCCAGGTGCTGGCCCTCGTCGGCGAAGTACAGGCCGACCAGGTCGGCGTCGCCGCCGGGCCCGGTGTAGGAGACGCTGGGCGACAGGCGCACCAGGTCGCCCCCGAGCGTCACCACGAAGCTGCGGAACGTGGCGTCGCGGCCCAGCTCGGCGTGGTGGTGGGAGACGTGCACGGCGTCGTCGTCCCAGTCCTGGAGGCTCACGACCTTCAGGGTGGCGCCGTCGCCGACCGCGAACTCCACGTTGTCGGCGTAGGTCGCGCTGCCCCTGTGGTCGAGCACGACCACGGCCTCGCCCAGCGGCTCGACCCTGACCAGGACGTGGCCGTAGGCCGTGCCGCCGCCCTGGCCGCGCAGGGTGAGCACGGTGGGCGCGGAGGCAACGGCCCCCCCGGGGACGGTGAGGACCGTGGCCTTCTCGAACGACGCGTACGCCTGGGCGCTCACCCGGTCGCGCGGCACGTAGACCTGCCCGAGCCTGGCGTCGTCACGGCCCACCGTCTCGACGGTCACCTCGGGCGCGGCCTCCACCTCGACCACGACGTGGCCGGTGGCCTTCGCCGTGCCGTCGTGCAGGCCGGACAGCCGCGCCAGCGGCGTGAACCGCCACCCTTCCTCGCGGCCGGACGGCACCTCGAAGTCGGCGAGGTCGAACGACGCCTTCTGGTGCAGCGTCGAAAGCGGCTTGGTGCTCAGACCCATGGTCAGCCCACCGCTCCTTCCATCTGCAGCTCGATCAGCCGGTTGAGCTCCAGGGCGTACTCCATCGGCAGCTCGCGCGCGATCGGCTCGACGAACCCGCGCACGATCATCGCCATCGCCTCGTCCTCGCCCAGACCCCGGCTCATCAGGTAGAAGAGCTGGTCTTCCGACACCTTGGAGACCGTGGCCTCGTGTCCCATGGACACGTCGTCCTCGCGGACGTCGACGTAGGGGTAGGTGTCGGAGCGGCTGATCTGGTCGACCAGCAGCGCGTCGCACTTGACGGTGGAGGCGCTGCCCGCCGCGCCCTCCTCGATCTGGACCAGGCCGCGGTAGGACGTGCGCCCGCCGCCGCGTGCGACCGACTTCGACACGATGGTCGAGGAGGTCTTGGGGGCGAGGTGGACCATCTTGGCCCCGGCGTCCTGGTGCTGTCCCTCACCGGCGAAGGCGACCGACAGGGTCTCGCCCTTGGCGTGCTCGCCCATCAGGTAGACCGCGGGGTACTTCATCGTGACCTTGGAGCCGATGTTGCCGTCGATCCACTCCATGGTGGCGCCCTCGTAGGCGACGGCGCGCTTGGTGACCAGGTTGTAGACGTTGTTCGACCAGTTCTGGATGGTCGTGTAGCGGCAGCGGGCGTTCTTCTTCACGATGATCTCCACGACCGCCGAGTGCAGCGAGTCGCTGGAGTAGATCGGCGCGGTACAGCCCTCGACGTAGTGGACGTAGCTGTTCTCGTCCACGATGATCAGGGTCCGCTCGAACTGGCCCATGTTCTCGGTGTTGATCCGGAAGTAGGCCTGCAGCGGGATCTCGACCTCGACGTTCGGCGGCACGTAGATGAAGGAGCCGCCGGACCACACCGAGGAGTTGAGCGCGGCGAACTTGTTGTCGCCGATCGGGATCACCGAGCCGAAGTACTCCTTGAACAGCTCGGGGTGCTCGCGCAGGCCGGTGTCGGTGTCGAGGAAGATGACGCCCTTCTCCTCAAGGTCCTCGCGGATCTTGTGGTAGACGACCTCCGACTCGTACTGGGCGGCGACGCCCGCGATGAGGCGCTGCTTCTCCGCCTCGGGGATGCCCAGCTTGTCGTAGGTCGACTTGATGTCGGCGGGCAGCTCGTCCCAGGTGGTGGCCTGCTTCTCCGTGGAACGCACGAAGTACTTGATGTTGTCGAAGTCGATGCCGGTCAGGTCGGAGCCCCAGGTCGGCATCGGCTTCCTGCCGAACAGCCGGAGCGCCTTCAGCCGAAGGTCCAGCATCCATTCCGGCTCGCTCTTGAGCGCGGAGATGTTGCGGACGACCTCCTCGGACAGGCCGCGGCGCGCCGCGGCTCCCGCGGTGTCGGAGTCGGCCCAGCCGAACTTGTAATTCCCGAGGCCTTCCAGCTCCGGGCGGTCGGTGATAGTCACCTTCCGGACTCCTTGCTCTTGTTCCTGTTCATGGCTTCGCTCAATTGCGGCGGACTCACATGCGTGGTGCACACGCCGTCGCCGTGGGCGATCGTGGCCAGCCGCTGCACCGGGGTGCCGAGCAGTTCCGCGAACGCCTCCGTCTCCGCCTCGCAGAGCTGGGGGAACGCCGCCGCGACGTGCGACACCGGGCAGTGGTGCTGGCAGAGCTGCTCGCCGCCGACCCGTGGCTTACTGGCCGACGCGGCGTAGCCCTCTGCCGACAGCGCCTCGGCCAGCACGCGGACCCGCTGGTCGGCGGGCACCTCGCGCATCGCGGGCGCCAGCCGCTCCACCAGGGCCGCCATCTGTGACCTGGCGAAGTCTCCCACCGCGTCCTCGCCCTGCCGTTCCGCCAGGAACCGCAGCGCGCTGCCGGCCAGGTCGTCGTAGGCGTGCTCGAAGGCACTGCGCCCGGCGTCGGTTATCGCGAACATCCTGGCCGGCCGCCCGCGCCCGCGCTGGACGCGGGTGCGAGCCGTGCGAGGCTCTATCATGCCGTCGGTGAGCAGCGCGTCCAGGTGACGCCGGACCGCCGCGGGCGTCAGCCCCAGGCGCTCGCCGAGCGCCGCCGCCGCGATCGGGCCGTGCTCCAGGATGAGCCGGGCGACGCGCGCACGCGTGCTCTGCTCCGCGCCCGCCTCCACATGCTTCATCCTGGCCTGCCTCATTGCCGCTCACCGTCTGCTCGTTATTTCACAACATCAGTGTGACGTATTTCCTTCCCACCATACAAACGGATGGCCGGATCCGCCGCAATGTAATTGCTCACGCAGGTAAGCCTTACCTAACCTGCATGAACGCATGACGGACGCCTCTCCGCAGGCCGCCGCCGTGTGTGCCGGGGCACGACCCGCCGCGGCGGTTCCCTACACTCGTGCGCATGGAATCCCCTGCCGTCGAAATCGCCGAGCTGGTCAAGCGGTACGGCCGCGCGACCGCCGTCGACGGCTTGACGCTGACCGCGCGGCGGGGGGCGGTCACCGCGATCCTCGGCCCCAACGGCGCCGGCAAGACCAGCACGATCGAGATCTGTGAGGGCTTTCGCAGGGCCGACGGCGGCACCGTGCGGGTGCTCGGCCTGGACCCGGCCAGACGCGAGCTGCGGGCGCGGGTCGGCGTCATGCTCCAGTCGGGCGGCGTCCCCCCGGCGATGCCCGCCCGCGAGTGGCTGCGCCTGGTGAGCCGGTTCTCCGCCCGGCCGCTCGACCCCGACGCGCTGCTGGGCCTGCTGGGGCTCGCCGAGCACCGCCGCACGCCCTACCGCAGGCTGTCGGGCGGGCAGCAGCAGCGCCTGTCGCTGGCCGCGGCCGTCATCGGGCGGCCCGAGCTGGTCTTCCTGGACGAGCCGACCGCGGGCCTGGACCCGCAGGCCCGCCACGCCTGCTGGGACCTCGTGCGCGACCTGCGGGCCGCCGGGGTGTCGGTCGTGCTCACCACCCACTACATGGACGAGGCCGAACGCCTGGCCGACCAGGTGGTGATCATCGACCATGGCCGCGCGGTGGCGAACGGCAGCCCCGCGTCGCTGACCGGAGCCGAGCGCCAGCTCAGGTTCCGCGCCCGCCCCGGCCTCGACCTGGACGAGCTGCTGGCGGCGCTGCCCGCGGGCAGCGCCGCCAAGGAGTCGCCCGCCGGCCACTACATCATCGAGGGCCAGGTCGGCCCCGAACTGCTGGCCACCGTCACGGCCTGGTGCGCCGCCGAGGGCGTCACCGCCGACGACCTCAGCATCGAGCGGCGCACCCTGGAAGACGTCTTCCTCGAACTGACCGGCAGGGAGCTGCGGTGACCACAACGAGTTCGGGGCTCGACCTCACCCCCGCGCCGGGGGCCGCGCCGCTGTCCCGGATGGTCGCCGCGCAGGCCGCCGCCGAGGTGCGCGGCATGCTGCGCAACGGCGAGCAACTGCTGCTCACCCTGATCATCCCGGTGCTGCTGCTGGTGGGCTTCTCGCTCGCGCCGGTGCTCGATCTGCCCACCGCCCGCAGGATCGACTTCCTGGCCCCCGGCGTGCTGGCGCTCGCCGTGATGTCCACCGCGTTCACCGGGCAGGCCATCGCCACCGGTTTCGAGCGCAGGTACGGCGTGCTCAAGCGGCTGGGCGCGACCCCCCTGTCGCGGGGCGGCCTGATGCTGGCCAAGACGGCCGCCGTGATCGCGGTGGAGGCGATCCAGGTGGTGGTGATCGCCGGGGTCGCGCTGGGGCTGGGCTGGCGTCCGCAGGGCTCGCCGTTCGCCGCCGCGCTGCTCCTGCTGCTCGGCACGGCGGCCTTCAGCGGGCTCGGCCTGCTGATGGCGGGCACCCTGCGCGCGGAGGCCACGCTCGCCGGGGCCAACCTGGTCTACCTGGTGCTGCTCGGCTGCGGCGGGGTGGTGTTCCCGCTGACGGCCTTTCCCTCGGGGGCCAGGGGCGTGCTGGAGCTGCTGCCGATCTCCGCGCTGACCGGCGGGCTGCGCGCGGTGCTCACCTCGGGCGCGGCGTCGCCGGCCGGGGCGCTCGCCGTACTGGCCGCGTGGGCGGTCCTGTCGCTGGGCCTGGCGGCCCGCACCTTCCGCTGGGAGTGACGTGACCGCACACCCGATGACCGGGCCGGCCGAACCCTACCGCCCCGGTCTTCTCGGCCGCGGGAGCGGGCTGCTGCGCGCCGCCGCCGACGCCGTGCCGCCCTCCGGGCTGGTGCTGCTGGCGATCCTCTCGGTCCAGGTCGGCGCGGGCTTCGCCAAGGACCTGTTCGCGGTGCTGTCGCCGGCGGGCGTGGTGTTCCTGCGCATCGCCACCGGCGCGCTCGTGCTCGGCCTGCTGGCCCGGCCCCGGCTGCGCGGCCTGAGTCGCGGCGACCTCGGCGTGGGCGTGGCCTTCGGCCTGACCCTGGGGCTGATGAACCTCTCCATCTACGAGGCGCTGGCCCGGCTGCCGATGGGGATCGCGGTGGCCGTGGAGTTCCTCGGCCCGCTGGGCGTGGCGGTGGCCGCCTCCCGGCGTCGCCTGGACATCCTGTGGGTGGCGCTGGCGGCGGCCGGGATCGCGCTGCTGGCGCCCTGGGACCAGACCGGCGGGCTGAGCCTGGCGGGGCTCGGCTTCGGGCTGCTGGCCGCTGCCTGCTGGGCGGGGTACATCCTGCTGTCGGCGGCGACCGGACGGCGCTTCCCCGGGATGAGCGGCCTGACCTTCGCCATGCTCGTCTCGCTGGTCTTCATCACCCCGCTCGGGGTGGCCTCGGGCGGCACGGACCTGCTCCGGCCGGAGTTCCTGCTGGTCGGGCTGGGCGTGGGGCTGCTGTCGTCGGTGATCCCCTACTCGATCGAGCTGGAGGCGCTGCGCCGGATGCCCAAGCGGGTGTTCGGGATCCTGATGAGCCTGGAACCGGCCGCCGCGGCACTGGTCGGGCTCGTCGTCCTCGGCGAGATCCTGCGGATGCGGGAGTGGGCGGCGATCGTGTGCGTCGTGGTGGCCAGCGTCGGCGCCACCCGTTCCTCCTGACCTGCGGCTTTTGGACACTCTCCGTGAGGTGACATCTCTGATTCTCACCGCCTGAGTATGCGCCTACTCATGCGCGCGCGAGCGCGGAGGGTGACGATTGCCGGGACAGCGAGTGATCCAAGGAGACGCGATGTCCACACCCGAAGGCGGACGGCCCGCGCACCATTGGTGCGGCACGATGCCGGTGCACCACCAGATGATCGCCACCCGCCCCGACTACGCGATCGCCAGAGCCGCGATCGAGAACACCACGTTCGCCCGCAGGAACGCGCGCGCCCCCCGGCGGCGCGAGGTCGTGACCATTCCGGTGGTCGTCCACGTGGTCTACCAGCAAGAGGCGCACAACGTCTCCGACGACCAGATCGGCAGCCAGATCACCGTCCTCAACCAGGACTTCCGGGCGGCCAACCCCGACGTCTCGCAGGTCCCCGCGCCCTTCCGGCCCACCGTCGCCGACACGCTGATCGAGTTCGCGCTGGCCGGCACCGACCCGGCGGGGCAGCCGACCTCCGGCATCGTGCGCCGCCGTACCGGCCAGGCGCAGTTCGGCGACGACGACGCGGTCAAGTTCTCCTCGCGGGGCGGGTCCGACGCCTGGCCCGCCGACCGCTACCTCAACCTCTGGGTGTGCAACCTGGTGCCGTGGCTGGGCTACGCGCAGTTCCCCGGCGGGCCCGCCGAGACCGACGGCGTCGTGGTGGCCTACCACGCGTTCGGCAACACCGGCACCGCGACCGCGCCGTTCAACCTGGGCCGCACCGCGACGCACGAGATCGGCCACTGGCTCAACCTGCGGCACATCTGGGGCGACGACGGCGACGCCTGCTCCGGCGACGACTTCGTGGCCGACACCCCCAACGCGGCGGGCCCCAACTTCGGCACGCCCACCTTCCCCTCGGTCACCTGCGGCAACGGCCCCAACGGCGACATGTTCATGAACTTCATGGACTACACCGACGACCGGGCGATGTTCATGTTCACCAACGGTCAGTCCGAGCGGATGGACGCGGCGCTGTCGCAGGTGCGGGCCTCGTTCGTCGCCAAGAAGGTGCTGGACGGCATGTGGGCGGGCGTCGCCGAGTCGGTCATGAGAACGTGATGTCATGAACGCGACGGCCGCCGGCTTACCGGGCGACTGGGTGCACGCACGCGAAGAGGACACCGGCGGCGCGAAGGTCTACCGGCCGTGGGGGCACCCACTGCCGCCTTCGCGCTGGCGGCATCGGATCGAACTGCGCCCCGACGGAAGTTATGTCGATCACCGGCTCGGCGCCGATGATCGCTCGCCCCGGGCCCGCGGCCGCTGGACGGCCGGGCCGGGCCCGCGGATCAGGCTGCGCCCGGATGACCCGGGCGAGCCGGCCCGCACACTGGAGGTCGTCGCCGCCGAACCCGGTCGGCTGGTGCTCAAGGACCTGTCCTGAGCATCGCCCGGCGACGGGCGGGGGCCGCGCGGGGGTCAGGCTTCCGGGCGGTCGGCCCAGATGCCGCGTACATGCTGAATGTGCTGTCTCATCAGGGTCTCGGCCGCGGCCGAGTCGCCCCTGCTCAACGCGTCGAGGATCCACACGTGCTCCCGCGCGGACTCGGCTAACGCGCCCTTGCGCGATAACGGGTCAAGGCCGTAGAGCCGGGCCCGGTTGCGCAGGTCGCGGACCACGGTGACCAGGTGCGCGTTGCCCGCCAGGGTCAGCAGGTCTTCGTGGAAGCGCAGGTCGGCGGCAACGTAGCCGAGCAGGTCGCCGCGCTCGGCGGCGGCGACGATCTCATCGGCCAGCGGGCGCAGCCGCTCGAACTCCGCCGCCCGCGCCGGATCGGCCAGGCCGGCGACCGTGGGCACCTCGATGAGCTGGCGGATGTGGGTCAGCTCGTCGAGATCGCGGTCGGACAGCTCGGTGACGCGAAAGCCCTTGTTGCGGACGGCCTCGACCAGGCCCTCCTTGGCGAGGTCGAGCATGGCCTCGCGGACGGGGGTGGCCGAGACTCCGAAGTGCGCCGCGAGCACCGGCGCGGAGTAGACCACCCCGGGACGCATCTCACCCGTGATCAGGGCGACGCGCAGGGCGTGCCCCACCTGCTCACGCAGGCTCTGCCGCTCGCCCACCACCGGCAGGTCGAGCCGGCCTTCCGCCGAAGGCATCATCGGTGCCCTTCTCTTCGCGTCGGAATGGTCGAAATGACGTACGGCTATCGCGAGGCCGCCCACTTCCGGTACGCGGCGGCGGCCACTACCAGATCTTCCCAGGCCATACCGACACTCTTGAAAACGCCCGGTCCAGCTCCCGGTATAACACCGCCACCGACCAAGTCCGCCAGGTTTCCGGCAATGTGGCCGTCTGTGATCATACCCGCACTCAGTGGGGTGATGAGATCTCCCGCCTCGGCGAGCGCCGCCCCGCGCGCCTCCACGACCACGGTCGCGCGGGCGATGAGATCGCCGTCGAGCTCGCGGGCGGCCGGCTCGTGTGAGCCGACCGCGACGACGACCGCGTCGTCCTTGACCAGCCCGCCGGGGAACAGCGGGGTCCTGGCACTGGTGCAGCAGGCGATCAGGTCGGCCTCCGCGACGGCCCGCCGCGTAAGGTCCGGCCCGGCCGCCACCGCGGCCTCCAGGCCGAGCGCCCGGCAGCGTCCGGCGAAGGCGGCGGCCCGGTCCTGGTCCCGGCCTGCCACGGTGACCCGCTCGACCGGCCGTACCTCGCGCAGGGCGGTCACGTGGCCCCACGCCTGCGGCCCGGTGCCGAACACCAGCAGGGACGCCGCGCCCTGCGGCGCGAGGTGGCGCACGGCCAGCGCCGAGACCGCGGGGGTGCGCAGCGAGGTCAGCGCGATGCCGGGGAGAGCCGCCAGCGGGGCGAGGGTGCGGCCGTCCAGCAACAGGTAGACGCCCTGGATGCGGGGCAGCCCGCGCTCGGGGTTGCCCGGCGCGACGGTGGCGACCTTCACCCCCGCGTAGCCGCCCCAGGCGGCGGGCATCAGCAGGAGCTGCCCCGCCGGGACGTCCACCGCCGGGCGCAGCGGCGTGGCCTCCGGGTCCAGCCCGGCCAGCAGGGCCTCGGCGAGAACGTCGACCGCGGCCCCCATGGGCAGGGCCGCCGCGAGGGCCTGCTCGTCCAGGTACGGCAGCGCGCTCATCCCGCCTCCCACCACATCATCGCGCCCCTTCGCAAAGAATCACATTAATATGTCACATATTTCACTATGGCCGGTGGCATCGAGCGCCCCACCGGCTCTAGGGGCGCGGGCGGGACCGGCGGGTGGGGCTCCTACGATGAATGCCGTGACCCGCCTTACCAACCGTGCTCGCATGTACCCGCTGATCCTGGTGCGTTCCGTCTGGAAACCCACGACCGCCACCATGCGGCGCTGGGCCGTGGCCGCCATCGTGGTCAACGCGGGGATCACGGTGACGGGCGCGATCGTGCGGGTCTCCAGGTCCGGGCTCGGCTGCCCGACCTGGCCGCGCTGCACCCCGGACAGCTTCGTGCCCGCCCCCCACCCCGAGATCTCCCCGCTGAACACCACGATCGAATTCGGCAACCGGCTGCTGACCTTCCTGGTGCTGGCCGTCGGGCTGGCCTGCCTGATCGCCGCGCTGCGCCTGCGGCCGCGGCGCACCTCGCTGGTGCGGCTGGCGTGGCTGCAGCCGGTGGGCGTGGCCGTGCAGGGCCTGTGGGGCGGGCTGGTGGTGCGCAGCGCGCTCAACCCGGTCACGGTCAGCACGCACTTCCTGATCTCGATCGGGCTGATCGCCGCCTGCTTCGCGCTGTACGCGCGGGTCGGTGAGGGCGACGGGCGGCCGGTCCCCCTCGTCCACCGTGACATCCGCAGGCTGGCGTTCGGGCTGACCGCGGCCGTGGGCGTACTGCTGCTCGCCGGCGTCGTGGTCACCGGCACCGGGCCGCACTCCGGCGACGAGGCGGCGAGCAGGTTCGACTTCGACATCGAGATGGTCGCCCGGCTGCACGCGGACGTGGTGTGGATCGTCCTCGGGCTGACCTTCGCGCTGCTGCTCACGCTGCGGGTGACCGGTGCCCCGGCGCCGGCCAGGCGCGCGGCGCTGGTGCTGCTCGGCGTCGAACTGGCCCAGGGCGTCATCGGCTACGTGCAGTACTTCCTGGCCGTGCCCGCCGCCCTAGTGGCCATGCACGTCCTCGGCGCGACCCTCGTGTGGATCGCCACGCTGGCGGCGCTGCACGCGACGCGCACGCGCGGCCCGCTGCCGGCCCGGGCCGAGCCCGCGCTCGACGCCGTACCGGCCTAGCCGCCGGGCCGCCATGCCGTCCCGCCGCCCGTCGCGCCCGGTGCTGCGCCGCGCCTTCCAGGCCACCGTGCTGCTCAGCGTCCTGGGCCTCGCCCCGTTCACCTGGGCCTGGCTGACCAGCTCCGGCCATCGCACGGTGGCCGGCCTCCGGCCCGGCTGGGAGCAGGGGGTGCCGGCCGCCCCGGTGGCGCTGGTGCTGGGCGCGGCCGTCCGGTACGGCGAGCCCACGCCGATGCTCGCCCGCCGGCTGGACATCGCCGCCGCGCTCCACCGGGCGGGCAGGGTCAGGGCGCTGCTGCTGTCGGGCGCCGGCCACGGCCCCGGCTACGACGAGCCGGCCGTGATGCGCGCCTACCTTCTGGATCGCGGCGTGCCGGGCGAGGCCATCGTCTCGGACCCGGCCGGATACGACACCTGGGACTCCTGCGTGCGGGCCAGGAAGGTGTTCGGCGCGGACCGGGTCATCGTGGTCTCCCAGGTCTTCCACCTGCCCCGGGCGGTGACACTGTGCCGGATGGCCGGGCTTGAGCCGTTCGGCGTGGGCGACGACTCCTCGGTCACCTGGCCGGCCGCCACGTACGGCTACGCCCTGCGGGAGTTCCCCGCCTCGGTGAAGGCGTTCTTCGACGCGGTGGTGCTGCGCTCGCGGCCCCGGCTCACCGGCCCGCCGCAGACCTCCCTGCGCGAGGCACTGGCCCGGCCATGACCGCGACACCCGCTCACTGGAGACCGCCGGGGACGGGCATGCGGGCCCTGGCCATCCGCAGGCACTCCAGCAGGGCGTACTGCTCGGCGTAGAACGTACGCTCGGCGATCGCGCCGCGCGAGGCGCGCTCGTGCAGCAGCCCCAGCTCGGTCGCGGCGAGCTGGTAGTCGCTCATCGCGCGCACGCCGTCCCTGCCGCCGTGTGTCCTGGCCCACTGCCTGGCCTGGCGGCGCGCGGGCAGCGAGGCGAGCATGGCGACGTCGGCGGGCTCGATCAGCCCGGTGGGCCGGTAGGCGGGGAGGTACCGCTGGATGAGCGCGACGATCCGCCGCCGGTCGCGCACCACCACGCCGATGAGCACGAACAGCACGGCCATCAACACCACGTAGGCCACCACCAGGCCGGGAAACCCGCCGTAGGTGGCGAAGCCGTTCCACAGGCCGTGCAGCAGCATCGCACCGATCCAGCCCGCCACCACGACCAGCACCCGGCCCGGACCGCGCAGCCCGGCGGCCACCGCGACGGCGATCCCGATCATCGAGGTGAACAGCGGGTGCGCGAACGGCGACAGGATGCCGCGCAGCACCAGCGTGACGGCCAGGCCCTGCGCGCCCAGGTCGCCGTCCTGTGCCGCCACGTAGTAGCTGACGTTCTCCGACATGGCGAAGCCGAGGCCGACCATGCTGGCGTAGATGATGCCGTCGGTGGGGCCGTCCAGCTCCTGCCCGCGGAACCTGAGCAGCCCGAGCAGCACCAGGCCCTTCATGGTCTCCTCGACGATGGGGGCGCCGAAGGTGGCGGCGATGCCCCGGGCGTCGGCGGGGTCCAGCCCCGCGGCGTCGCGGATGTAGAGCAGCCCGAGGGAGTTGACCACACCAGCGACCAGGACGGCCACGCCCGCGCCCCAGGCGAAGGCGAAGATCAGGTTGCTGCGCGGCTCGGGCTCCATGCGGTCCAGCCCGAGGACGGCGGCGAGCAGCAGCGGAACGGGGGCGATGGCCAGGATGAGCGCGATGAAGAAGCGCACCGGGTCGCCGTCGAGCACGTCGAAGGAGAACGACGCGAGGGCGCAGAGCCCGGTGACCACGAGGCCGATGATGAGGCCGAAGGAAGGGCGGTCCTTCAGAACCCAGCGTGGATCACGGCTCACCATGGGGCGAGGGTAACCGATCGGACACGACCTGTCCGCCTCAGACCAGCAGGGCGTCGATCGCCACGGCCAGGAACAGCAACGCCAGGTAGACGTTGGACCAGTGGAAGAAACGCATCGGGCGCAGCGCCACGCCGGTCTTGCCGGCGTTGACGCGGGCCAGCAGCCGGTGCACCTCCCACAGGCACACCGCGCCGAGCACCACCGCCACGATGGGGTACAGCAGCGTCGTGCCCGCGACCGGCCACAGCAGCAGCGAGCAGATCACGGTGGCCCAGGTGTAGACGATGCTCTCCACGGCCACCCGGCGCTCGGTCGCCACCACGGGCAGCATCGGCACCTCGGCGGCGGCGTAGTCCTCCCGGTAGCGCATGGCCAGCGCCCAGGTGTGCGGCGGGGTCCAGAAGAACACCACGCCGAACAGCACCAGCGGCGCCCAGTCCAGCCGGCCGGTGATCCCGGCCCAGCCGATCAGGCACGGCATGCAGCCGGCGATGCCGCCCCACACCACGTTCTGGGCGGTACGCCGCTTGAGCAGCAGCGAGTACACCAGGACGTAGAACAGGATGGCGCTCAGCGACAGCAGCCCGGCCAGCCAGTTCACCGACAGGCCGAGGCCCACGGTGGAGGCGACGCCGAGCGCGATGCCGAAGATCAGCGCCCCGGTGGGCGAGACCTGGTGGCGGGCCAGGGGGCGGCGGCGGGTGCGCCGCATGGCCGCGTCGATGTCCCGGTCGATGTAGCAGTTGAGCGCGTTGGCGCTGCCCGCCGACAACGTGCCGAACACCAGCGTGGCGACGGCCGGCCACAGCGGCGGCAGGCCGCGCGCGGCCAGGAACATCACGGGCAGCGTGGTGATGAGGAGCAGCTCGATGATCCGGGGCTTGGTCAGCGCGACGTAAGCCTTGATCAGCGCGCCCAGCGTGCGGGGTGCCGATCCGGCATGCTCCGCGTCGGCGGCCTCGATGGAGGCCGCCGTGGGCTTGTTCGTCAGCACCGTCAAGGTGCTTCCAGCACGTGCGGGGTCAACGCGTAACCTCTGATTTGGAGCGAATCCGTGGAAAATGCGGGCACCAGCCAGCTCGGAGAATCACTGTAGTGCCCGGGAGGGCCGGTCCCCTTATGGGGGGCGGGCGCCGCGCGGACAGACGTCCTGAAACAGGGGGTTTCACCGACTTTGTAGAGGGATTTCGTCCGGCCCGGTCACGCCTGCGGCGGGCCGTTCCGCGTAGCGAGGCTCGACCCGTTAGGGTCCGGTGTGGGCGGGAAACGCCAACCGGCGCCACCATACGACTAGATCCGGAGATCAAGCAGTTGAGCAGCGAACTCTTGCCGGCCCTTGAATGGAGCGACCTCGATCGGCGCGCGGTCGACGTCGTCCGTGCCCTGGCGATGGACGCGGTGGAAAAGGCCGGATCGGGGCATCCGGGCACCGCCATGAGCCTCGCCCCGGCCGCGTACCTGTTGTTCCAGCGCACGATGCGGCACGACCCCACCGACCCCGCGTGGGCGGGGCGTGACCGATTCGTCCTGTCGTGCGGCCACTCCAGCCTCACCCTCTACATTCAGCTCTTCCTGTCGGGTTACGGGCTGACCCTCGACGACCTCAAGATGCTGCGCCAGTGGGACAGCCTCACCCCGGGCCACCCCGAGTACGGGCACACGGCGGGCGTGGAGACCACCACGGGCCCGCTGGGGCAGGGCATCGGCAACGCGGTCGGCATGGCCATGGCCGCCCGCCGCGAGCGGGGCCTGTTCGACCCGGGCGCCGAGCCGGGCCAGAGCCCCTTCGACCACATGATCTGGTGCCTGGCCTCCGACGGCGACGTCCAGGAGGGCGTCAGCCACGAGGTGAGCGCGCTGGCCGGTCACCAGCGGCTGGGCAACCTGGTGGTCGTCTACGACAGCAACGACATCTCCATCGAGGACGACACGCGGATCGCGCTGTCGGAAGACGTCGGCAAGCGGTACGAGGCGTACGGCTGGCACGTCGTCACCGTCGACTGGACCGAGGGCGATGACTACAACGAGGACGTCGCGCGCCTGCACGCCGCCCTCGAAGAGGCCCGCGCCGAGACCGGCAGGCCCAGCCTCATCAAGCTGCGCACGATCATCGGCTGGCCCGCGCCCAACAAGCGCAACACCGGCGGCATCCACGGCGCGGCGCTCGGCGCGGAGGAGATCGCCGCCACCAAGAGGCTCCTCGGCCTGGACCCGCAGGTGCCCTTCGAGGTGCCGGACGACGTACTCGCCCACGCCCGCGAGGTGACCCTCCGCGGGCGCGAGGCCCGGCACGAGTGGGACAAGTCCTACCAGTCCTGGCGGACCGGCAACCCGCAGCGGGCGGCCGAGTTCGACCGGATCTCCGCGCGGCTGCTCCCCCAGGGCTGGGAGGAGGCGCTGCCGTCCTTCGAGACCGGCGGCTCGGTGGCCACCCGCAAGGCCTCGGGCGAGGTGCTCAGCGCCCTCGCGCCGGTGCTGCCCGAGCTGTGGGGCGGCTCGGCCGACCTGGCCGGGTCCAACAACACCACGATGAAGGGCGAGCCGTCCTTCGTCCCGGAGGAGTTCCAGACCAAGGCGTTCCCCGGTCACCCCTACGGCCGCACCCTGCACTTCGGCATCCGTGAGCACGGCATGGGCGCGATCCTCAACGGCATCGCGCTGCACGGCGGCACCCGCCCCTACGGCGGCACCTTCCTGGTGTTCTCCGACTACATGCGGCCCGCCGTGCGCCTGGCTGCGCTGATGAAGCTGCCGGTCACCTACGTCTGGACGCACGACTCCATCGGCCTGGGCGAGGACGGCCCGACCCACCAGCCGGTCGAGCACCTGTGGGCGCTGCGCGCCATCCCCGGCCTGGACGTCGTGCGCCCCGCCGACGCCAACGAGACGGCCGCCGCCTGGAAGGCCGTGCTGGAGCACACCGACCGGCCGGCCGCGCTCGCGCTGACCCGCCAGAACGTCCCGGTGTACGCCGAGACCGCCGACGCGGCGAAGGTCGCCAAGGGCGGCTACATCCTGCGCGAGGCGTCGGAGGGCCGGCCGCGGGTGATCCTCATCGCGACCGGCAGCGAGGTCCAGCTCGCCGTGGAGGCCCGCGACACCCTTGAGGCCAAGGGCGTCCCCACCCGGGTGGTCTCCATGCCGTGCGTGGAGTGGTTCCGCGCCCAGGACCGCGCCTACCGCGAGGAGGTGCTGCCGCACGACATCCGCGCGCGCGTGGCGGTGGAAGCGGGAATCGCCATGGGCTGGCGGGAGTTCGTGGGTGAAGAAGGGGAAGTGCTGAGTCTGGAGCACTTCGGTGCCTCGGCACCGTACCGGACCTTGTTCGAGCAGTTCGGCCTGACCGCCGACCGGGTGGTGGCCGCGGCGAACGCGAGCCTCGCGCGGACCGGTGCCGACAAGGGCGAGACGACGGGAAACTGATGATGAGCGAGATTCTGCAGAGGCTGGCCGGCCACGGCGTGGCCATCTGGCTCGATGACATCAGCCGCGAGCGGCTGCGCAGTGGAAACCTGGCCGACCTGGTACGCGACAAGAACGTGGTGGGGGTCACGTCCAACCCCACGATCTTCGCCTCGGCGCTGAGCAAGGGCGACGCCTACGACGGGCAGTTGCACGACCTGCGGGTCCGCGGCGTCGACGTGGGCGAGGCCGTGCGCGCCGTCACCACCTATGACATCCGCTGGGCGTGCGACGTGCTGCGCCCGGTCTACGACGCCACGGCGGGCCTGGACGGGCGGGTGTCCATCGAGGTCGATCCCCGCCTGGCGCGCGACACCGAGCGGACCGTCGCCGAGGCCCGCGCCCTGTGGTGGCTGGTGGACCGGCCCAACCTGTACATCAAGATCCCCGCGACGGTGGAGGGCCTGCCCGCCATCACCGCGGCGCTGGCGGAGGGCATCAGCGTCAACGTGACGCTGATCTTCTCGCTGGAGCGCTACCGCGCCGTGCTGGACGCCTGGCTGGCCGGGCTGGAGGCGGCCAAGGCCAAGGGCCTGGACCTGTCGCGGATCGCCTCGGTCGGGTCGTTCTTCGTCAGCCGGGTGGACACCGAGGTGGACAAGCGCCTGGAGGCGGCCGGCACCGACGCCGCGCGGGCACTGCGCGGCCGGGCCGCCGTGGCCAACGCGCGGCTGGCCTACGCCGCCTTCGAGGAGGTCATCGCCTCCGAGCGGTGGCAGGCGCTGGCCGCCGCCGGGGCCCAGCCGCAGCGCCCGCTGTGGGCCTCCACCGGCACGAAGAACCCCGACTACCCCGACACCCTCTATGTCGATGAGCTGGTCACCTCCGGTGTGGTCAACACCATGCCGGAAAAGACCCTCGACGCGGTGGGCGACCATGCCAAGATCGATGGTGACACCGTCCGCCCCTACTACGAGCAGGCATGGGACACCATGGCGGCCCTGAAGGAGGCGGGCATCGACTACGACGACGTCGTGCGGGTGCTCGAAGACGAGGGCGTGGAGAAGTTCGAGGCGTCCTGGAACGAGCTGATCGACACGGTGGCGGCCGAGCTTAAGAAGGCGTGAAGCCCAATGACGGTGACATTCGGTGACGACGCTGAGGCCGGACGCGCGGGCGACGCCGTACGCGCGCTCGCGGCCGAAGGCGTGCCGCAGGCCCTCGCGGCCGGAGACCCCAAGCTGTGGGGCGAGGCCGCGCGGGCCGAGGCGGCGATCCGGCTCGGCTGGCTGAACCTCCCGCTGACCAGCAGGGAGCTGCTGCCAGAGATCACCAACCTGGTGGAGAAGGCCCGCGCGGAGGGTCTGGACCACGTCGTGCTGGCCGGAATGGGCGGCTCCTCGCTGGCGCCGGAGGTGATCTGCTCCACGGCCGACGTCCCGCTGACCGTGCTGGACACCACCGACCCCGGCCAGGTCCGCAGGGCGCTGACCGACCGGCTGGACCGCACGATCGTCGTGGTCGCCAGCAAGAGCGGCGGCACGATCGAGACCGACAGCCACCGCCGGATCTACGAGAAGGCGTTCCGCGACGCCGGGATCGACCCGGCCGACCGGATCGTGGTCGTCACCGACCCGGGGTCGCCGTTGGAGCAGAGCGCCATCGAGGCCGGCTACCAGGTCATCCTGGCCGACCCCAACGTGGGCGGCCGCTACAGCGCGCTGAGCGCGTTCGGCCTGGTGCCGAGCGCGCTCGCGGGCGCCGACGTCGCCCGGCTGCTCGACGACGCGCAGGCGGTGCACGACTCGCTGGGCGCGAGCGAGGGCAACCCGGGCCTTGCGCTGGGGGCGGCCCTCGGCCAGGCCGCCCTGTCCGGCCGTGACAAGCTGCTGCTGGACGACCGCCTTTCGGAGATCAACGGGCTGCCCGACTGGATCGAGCAGCTCATCGCCGAGTCCACCGGCAAGGACGGCAAGGGCATCTTGCCCGTGGTGGGCGGCGACCCGACCGGCGCGCCCGACGAGTTCGTGGCCGGCATCGGCGGCGATGGCGGGGTGCGCGTGGACGGCCCGCTCGGGGCGCAGTTCCTGATCTGGGAGTACGCCACGGCGGTGGCCGGGCGGCTGCTCGGCATCGACCCGTTCAACCAGCCCAACGTGGCCGAGTCCAAGCAGAACACCGCGGCGATCCTTGCGGCGGGGTTCGGCGAGGAGAAGCCGGTCCTGGTGGACGGCCCGGTGGAGGTGTACGGCGCCGTGCCCGGCGAGCCGGGCGACCTGTCGGACGTGCTCACCGGCCTGCTGTCGGCCGTGCCCGGCGACGGATACCTGGCGGTGCTGGCCTACCTGGACCGCTGGGCCGCGTTCGACGTGGCCCAGCCGGAGGACGCCTCGCTCGACCAGCTCACCGAAGCGTGGACGGCGCGCGACCCGGCGACCCTGCGGGCGCTGCTCTCGATGCGCACCGACCGGCCGGTGACCTTCGGGTGGGGGCCGCGCTTCCTGCACTCCACCGGCCAGTACCACAAGGGCGGGCCGCAGAACGGCGTGTTCCTGCAGATCACCGGCGCGGTCACCGACGACGTCGAGGTCCCGGGCAAGCCGTACACCCTGGGCCGCCTGCAACTCGCCCAGGCCCTCGGCGACCTCGGCGCCCTGTCCGGCCGCGGCCGGCCGGTCGTCCGCCTCCACCTCACCGACCGCGTGGCGGGCGTCACGCACCTGCTCGCCGCCGCCCGCATCGAATGACCGACGACGACCTTCCACCCTTTCTCTGGAGAACAGGTAATGGATACAGAGCCGGTCGCTCCGGCAGATGAGGCTCGGACGGTGGCGGCTGCGGCGGCGGTGGCGGCCACCACCGAGGCCGTCGCCCGCGCCAATCCCCTGCGTGACCCGCGCGACAAGCGGCTGCCGCGGGTGGCCGGGCCCTGCGTGCTCGTGTTGTTCGGCGTCACGGGCGACCTGGCCAAGCGCAAACTGCTGCCGGCGATCTACGACCTGGGCAACCGGGGGTTGCTGCCCCCGGGCTTCTCCCTGGTCGGGTTCGCCCGGCGCGATTGGCAGGACCAGGACTTCGCGCGACTCACCCATGACGCGATCAAGGAGCACGCGCGTACGCCGTTCCGCGAGGAGGTCTGGAAGCAGCTTCGCGAGGGCATTCACTTCGTGCCCGGCGAGTTCGCCGACGACGGGGCCTTCGACGCGCTGGCGATGGCGCTGAAGGAGATCGACGAGACCAGGGGCACGGGCGGCAACTACGCCTTCTACCTGTCGGTGCCACCGAAGTTCTTCCCCAAGGTGGTCGAGCAGCTCCGCCGTACCGGCCTGGCCGACGCGCCGGAGGGGGCCTGGCGGCGGGTGGTGATCGAAAAGCCGTTCGGGCACGACCTGAAGAGCGCCCAGGACCTCAACGCGATCACCAGTGTGGTCTTCCCGGAGAGCTCGGTCTTCCGGATCGATCACTACCTGGGCAAGGAGACCGTCCAGAACATCCTGGCGCTGCGGTTCGCCAACAACCTGTTCGAGCCGATCTGGAACCGCGGTTACGTCGACCACGTGCAGATCACGATGGCCGAGGACATCGGCATCGGCGGCCGGGCGGGCTACTACGACGGCATCGGCGCGGCCCGCGACGTCATCCAGAACCACCTGCTCCAGCTCCTCGCGCTAGTCGCCATGGAGGACCCCACGTCCTTCGACGCCAACGCGCTGCGCAGGGAGAAGGAGAAGGTCCTCAAGGCGCTGCGGCTGCCCCAGGACCTCGCGCTGGGCACCGCCCGGGGCGCCTACACCGCGGGCTGGCAGGGCGGCGAGCCGGTGGTGGGCTACCTGGAGGAGGACGGCATCCCCGCCGACTCGATCACCGAGACCTACGCCGCGGTCAAGCTGGAGATCGCCAACCGGCGGTGGGCCGGCGTGCCGTTCTACCTGCGCACCGGCAAGCGGCTGGGGCGGCGGGTGACCGAGGTCGCGGTGGTCTTCCAGCGGGCGCCGCACCTGCCGTTCAGCAAGGACGACACCGAGATCCTCGGCCAGAACGCGCTGGTCATCCGGGTCCAGCCGGACGAGGGGATCACGGTCAGGTTCGGCTCCAAGGTGCCGGGCACGGCCATGGAGGTGCGCGACGTCAGCATGGACTTCGCCTACGGCGAGTCCTTCCTGGAAAGCTCCCCCGAGGCGTACGAACGGCTGCTGCTCGACGTGCTGATCGGCGATCCGCCGCTGTTCCCGCACCAGCGGGAGGTGGAGCTGTCGTGGCGGATCCTCGATCCGATCGAGCGGTTCTGGGCCTCCCAGGGCCAGCCGGAGGGCTACGCGGCGGGCACCTGGGGCCCGGCGTCGGCCGACGACATGATGGCCCGCGACGGGCGGGTCTGGAGGAGGCTCTGACATGACGAGCTTCATGATGAGCGGCACGAACGCCTCGAAGATCTCCGCACAGCTCACCATGCTCCGCCACCAGATGGGCGCGCCGGCCGTCGGCATGGTGCTGACGCTGGTGACGATCTGCGATGAGAGCAACCAGTACGACGCGGTGCGGGCGGCCACCGACGCGGCCCGCGAGCACCCCTCGCGCATCGTCGTGGTGATCGCCCGCTCGCGGGAGGAGCCGATCCGGCTCGACGCCGAGCTGCGCATCGGCGAGTCCACGCCGGGCGAGACGATCCTGCTGCGCCTGTACGGCGACCTGACCAGGCACGCCGAGTCCGTGGTGAGCCCGCTGCTGCTGCCGGACACCCCGGTGGTGGCCTGGTGGCCCGGCGAGTGCCCGCAGGTGCCCGCCAAGGACCCGATCGGGCTGCTGGCCCAGCGCCGGATCACCGACGCCAGGGCGTCCGCCGACTCGGTCAAGGCGATCATGAGCAGGTCCCGGGGCTACGTCCCCGGTGACACCGATCTGGCCTGGACCCGGATCACGCCCTGGCGCAGCCTGCTGGCCACCGCGTTCGACCAGCCGGTGGGCACGGTCGAGTCGGGTGTGGTGGAGGGCTCGCCCGGGCACGCCAGCGCGCCGCTGCTCGCGGCGTGGCTGTCGGAGCGGCTGGACGCGCCGATCGAGATCGCCGAGTCGGAGGGGCCGGGCCTGACCAGCGTACGGCTGGCGACCTCCGCGGGCGACGTGTCGGTGACCAGGTCCGATTCCCGCCTGGCCACGCTGGTCCGGCCGGGCCAGCCCGACCGCAGGGTGGCGCTCGCCCGGCGGCCGACCTCGGAGCTGCTGGCCGAGGAGCTGCGCAGGCTCGACCCCGACGACCTGTACGGGTCGGCGATCCGCCACCTGGCCGCCTGACCGCCCGCGAAACCACCTTGTGAAAGGCACCACCGTGAACCTGCCCGGCGTTGTCGTCCACCGGGACGCCGACGTGCTCGCCAAGGCCGTCGCCGCCCGCCTGATCACCCGTCTGGTGGACCGCCAGTCCGCCGCGGGTACCGCCTCGGTGGTGCTCACCGGCGGCGGGGTGGGGCACGCGACGCTCGCCGAGGTGGCCGCCACCCCGGCGCGGGACGCGGTGGACTGGCGGAAGCTGGACGTCTGGTGGGGCGATGAGCGTTTCGTCCCCACCGGGCACGCCGACCGCAACGAGACCGGCGCCCGCGCGGCGCTGCTCGACCACGTCGATCTCGACCCGGAGCGGGTACACGTGATGCGGGGGCCCGATTCGGGCCTTTCCGCCGAGGCGGCGGCCGACGCCTACGCCGAGGAACTGCGCCGGGCGGCCCGTCCCGAAGACCACGGGCCGGTGCCGTCGTTCGACGTGCTGTTGCTCGGCATGGGGCCGGACGGGCACGTGGCCTCGCTGTTCCCCGAGCTGCCCGCCCTGTACGACGAGCGTCCGGTGGTGGCCGTGCACGGCTCGCCCAAGCCGCCCCCGACGCGGATCTCGCTGACCCTGTCGGCGATCAGGGCGGCCAGGGAGGTGTGGGTGATCGCGGCCGGCGAGGCGAAGGCGAAGGCGGCCCGCCTGGCGCTGTCGGGGGCCGGGCCCATGCAGGTCCCGGCCGCGGGTGCGCGCGGCGGGCGGACGCTGTTCCTGCTGGATCGCGCCGCCGCCGCCAAGATCCCGCCGGACCTCGGCCGGTTCGCCGTCGTCGCCTGAGCCCCGCCGTACCGGGTCGTCAGGCCGGGGTCGCGGTCAGTGCGTCGATCTCGGCGTGGATCGCCCGCTTGCCCGCCTCGTCCAGGAACGACGCGTTCACCGCGTTGCGGGCGAGGGCGGCCAGGTCGGCCTCGCCGAGGCCGAAGACCTCCGCGGCCACGTGGTATTCGCGGCTCAGCGTGGTGCTGAACATCGGCGGGTCGTCGCTGTTCAGCGTGACGTACAGGCCCTCGCCGAGCAGTGCGGGCAGCGGGTGGGCGGAGATGTCGGCGACCTGGCCGGTGCAGACGTTGGAGGTCGGGCAGACCTCCAGCGGGATCTGCGTCTCGCGCAGGTGCGCCACCAGCCTGGGGTCGGCCAGGCAACTGATCCCGTGGCCGACGCGCTCGGCGGCGAGCCCTTCGATGATCTCCCAGATGGTCTCCGGGCCGCTCATCTCGCCGCCGTGCGGCAGGCTGTGCAGGCCGGCGGCGCGGGCCGCGCGGAAGGCGTCCCGGAAGGCGTCCCGGTGCGGCGGACGGCTCTGCTCGATCCCGGCCAGGCCGAGCCCGATGAGCGCGGCGGGCGGGTGGCCGAGCGCGTGGTCGAGGGTGATCTTGACGGCCTCTTCGGCGTATTCGCCGGGGATGTCGAAGATGTAGGCCACGCTCACGCCGTGCTCCTCGGCGGCCGTGCGGGCGGCGATGTCCAGCGCCTCGGTCACCGCGGCGGCGGGCATGCCGACGATGTGGTGCGCGTACGGCGTGACCTGCAACTCCACGTGCCGGCCGCGCTGCGCGGCGAGGTCCCTGGCCAGGCCGGTCACCAAGGTGGCGACGTCCTCGGGCTCGCGGACCAGCGCGTTGACGGCCATGTAGATCTCGGCGAAGTGCGGGAAGTCGCGGAAGGTGTAGAACGCCCGGAGTTCTTCCTCGTTGGTGGGGACGCCGCTGCCCGGGTGGCGGCGGGAGAGTTCGAGCACGGTGGGCACCGAGGCCGAGCCCACGAGGTGTACGTGGAGCTCGACCTTCGGCAGTGCGTCGATGAATTCTTCGGTGGTTCGTACGTCCATTCGGCCGACCCTATGCACCCTTATCCCTACAAAGCGAGACATGGAGCCGGTATCTAACATCAGATTGTCAGAATTTCCAGCGGTACAGCTTGGTGCCCCTGGTGTAGTAGAGGTCGCCGTCCCGGCCTTCGGCAAGGTGGGACACGCCGTCGCCGGTCAGCCGCTCACCCTTCAGCGCGCGCAGGTCCAGCCGCCACAGCGAGCCCGCCATCGAGGCGTAGGCCGCCCTGGCCGCCGCGCGCCGCCACGGGTTGCCGCGGTTCGTGCACGTGAGCACGATGGCGGTGTTCGGCGACTACGGTGTCCGGCCGGTGGACGTGACCCGGCCGCCGGAGGCGAGCGAGCCGTACGGGCTGTCCAAGCGGCTGGCCGAGGAGGTCTGCCGCACCTTCGCGGCGGGCGGCGGCATCACGGCGCTGTCCCTGCGGCCGGCCTACCCGCCCCCGGACGCCGACTGGCCGCTGTGGCGCCCCCCGGCCGGCCGCCCGCCGCGGCGGCTCACTCTGGCGGACGGCACGCCGATCGCCGCCCTGGCCGCCACCGGCACCGCGGCGGCGCTGGAGGCGGCGCTGCGCTACGAGGGCCCCTGGCGCGGCTTCGCGATCACCGCCGCCCCGGCGACCGTGACCGGCGACGACACCCCCGCCGCCCTCGGCCGGCGCCCGTCCAGAACGACCCGGCAGCCCGCCGGCTCCGCGTGACAGGTCCGGTCCCGGCCCTCCGCGAAAGACGCCCTGGCATGGCCGGAGGCGCGGGGCCGCGCCGAACGGCACGGACCTCTCCGGGAAAGGCGCGCCCTGAGTAACGGCAGGGACCGTCCAGAAGGGGCGTCCGCCGCGAACGACGCCCCCGGCCGCCGGGGAGTCCGCGCCCGCCGTACCGGGTGGGGTCAGCGGGAGGCCGCGGGGAGGACCTTGGCCAGGGCCTCGGCCACCTGGGTGGCCGCGCCGGGTTCGGCCATCAGCATGGACTGGCGCACCCAGACCACCTCGGCCGCCGCCTTCCCGGCCGCCGGGCACGGCCCGGTCCGTACGCCTGCCGCGTGCAACGCCGGCAGGGAGCCGAGCGGCGGGTAGCCGCCGTCCAGCGGCACGCCCTCGGCGGCCATCGCCCTCAGCAGGAAGTCCCGGTCCACAGGGACCTCCAGGCGGAGCATGAGCAGGAGCCGGGAGTCCGCCGTGGTGCCCTCGGGCCGGGGCACGGCCCGCACCGGCAACCCGGCCACCGCGCGCAGTTCGCCCGGCGAGGTCTCGGCGAAGTCGATGGCGACCGGCAGGCCGAGTTCCGCGAGCCAGTCCAGCGCGGCGGGACCGGTCAGCTCGAAGCGGTGGCGGGCCGGGCACAGCCGTACCATCCGGACGCCCCAGGCGGCGACGTCCCGGGGGCGGTCCGGCGCGTCCGCCCCCGGTACGCCGGGCAGTACGACCGGCACGGGGATCAGGCGAGGGTCATCGAGCCGCAGGAGGGCGTCGTTGCCATCCTGGGCGTCGGCGTAGAGGCTCAGCGTGTGCGTGACCCAGGCCGCCTCGATACCGAGCCGGTCCATCTCCGGCCGCGGATCCTCCGGCAGGTCGTCGAACGGCACCGGCCCGGCCAGCCGGTGCGCGTCCACCACCCGGCACGAACTCGATTTCGGCACAGACCGAAACTGGTCCTGTGCCACAGCCTCGGTCAACGCCCCGGGCAACCTTTTCTCCCGCGGCTCTCGTCTAGACCTGCGACAGACTGAGGACGGCGAACGCCGGAGGAGACGGACTAGGAATGGACGACGACGACTTCGAGGATTTCGTCCGCGCTCGGACCACCTCGTTGCTGCGCTCGGCGTACCTGCTGACCGGCGACCAGCACCTGGCTGAGGACCTGGTGCAGTCGGCGCTGGCCCGCACGCACGGGGCCTGGCGCAGGCTGCGGCGCAGCGGGAACGCCGACGCCTACACACGGAGGACGATGTACAACCTCCAGGTCAACTGGTGGCGGCGACGGCGCTTCACCGAGACCGGCCTGGATGTCGCGCCCGAGCGCGCCCATCCGGACGGGACGGATGAGGGCGCGCTCCGCATGGACCTGCGGCGGGCGCTGCTGTGCCTGCCGCCGCGCCAGCGGGCCGTGCTCGTGCTGCGCTACCTGGAGGACCGCTCCGAGGCGGAGGCCGCGGACCTGCTCGGCTGCACGGTCGGAACGATCAAGAGCCAGGCCGCCAAGGGCCTGGCCAGGCTCCGCCGGGAAATGCCCGGCGTCCTGGACGCACAGGAGGTGAACCGCTGATGGGGGACATCGACACCGAGCGGCTGCGCTCCGCCATGCGGGGGCTGGCGGACCAGGCGCACCCTTCCGACCTGAGCGGGCGCGTTCGCGCAACGTCCCGGCGGCGCCGTACCCGGCGTATCGCGACCGTCGCGGCCGGCTGCGCCGCGGCGCTGGCCGTGGCCGCCGGAAGCCTCTCCGCGCTCACCCCGCCGGACGTGGAAGACAAGGTCGTACCGATGCCGCCCTCCGACTCGGGGCTGCATGTACCGCCGACCCGGCAGGAGGGCGGCAAAGAGATCATGTCACTGGTCCTGCCCGACCGCACCAGGGTCGATGTCAGCTACCCCGCCGGCCTGCGGCTGGCCGCCATGGGCTGGACCGCGCTGCGTAGCCCCAGCGGCGGTGACGGCTGCTGCTTCGCCACCCGCCGGTTGAACGACGGCGCCCGCCGCATCGGCACGGCGAAGGACGCCAAGGGGCGCGTGCTGCCGATCTGGACGGCCAGGGAGACGACCGGCGAGGAGTCCGACACCGTCGCGACCTACGCGCAGGTCGGCCGCTGGTACGTGCACCTGACCGGCAAGCCTCCCGGCTGGAAGGCGTTGCGCAAGCTGGCCGGCGGTCTGGTACTGGAGGAGACCCGTGAGGGCTTCCTGGTGATCGACGCCGAAAGGCCCGGATTCCTGGCGCGGAACGACAGCGCGGAGGGGGACGTGTGGGCCCAGGGCCCGAAACTGGAGTCCAACGTGGTCTTGAAGCGCGGGCTGACCCGTGTCATCGAGGTGCAGCGGGTCGACAGGTGCGTCACGGTGGAGCAGGTCGGCATGGAGCTGACCGGGCGTCAGACCTGCCGGGACGGCGTGGCCGTGCGGTTCCTCGCGGCCAAGACCGACCAGGACTGGATCCGCCAGGTATGGAAGGGCCTGCGCATCGAAAAGGTGTACTGAGCCTCCCCCGCACCCCTGGCCTCCGCGGCAAGCCGCGGAGGCCAGGGGGCATTTAGGGTCATGACCGATATAGGGAGTCCGGGCGACGGGGGCGGGATGACGGCTTTCGACTCGGAGGCACTGCTCGGCGACCTCGCCGTGAGCCTCGACATCGACGTGCTGGTCGGCGCGTACCCCGACCGGGAGGGGCCGGACGGCACGCCGGAGGCGGTGCGCGGGGTGCTCGGCCGCCACCGGAACGCCGCCGGGGCGGTGGCGAGCCTGCGGGCGGCGCTGTTCGACATGAGGTCGGGCAACGACGAGGTGCTGGCGCTGCCCCGCCCGGCATTCGTGCCGGTCGGGACCGTGGACCTGCGCGACCCCGTGGGCAGCGCGGCCGAACTCGAACGGCTGGCCGCCGCGTCCGTCCGCGCCGTCCGGCTCTTCCCCGACGAGCAGGGCGTGGAGGCGGGCTTCCCCTCGGTGCGGCACGTCGTGAAACGGGCCACCGCGTTCGGCATGACCATCCTCACCGGCGGCGACGTGCGGCGGTTCTGGGCCCCGTGCGGCGGCGTCGGCGCCACCGTGGTCTTCCTGGACACGCACTTCTACCACCTCGGCGACTTCCTGGTCGCCGCCGCCGACGAACCGGGCTTCCACACCTCCACCCGGCTGCTCAACTCCCCCGACGCCCTGGAGATCGCGCTGCACGCCGTCGGCGCGGCCCGCCTGCTGTTCGGCTCGCGCGCCCCGCACGCCGAACCGCTGGTGCCGCTGCTGCGGCTGGCCACCAGCGGGCTGACGCCCGCGCAGGCCGCCGCGGTGGCCGGTGGCAACGCCGCCCGCCTGCTGGGGGCCGCCGCGTGATCATCGACGTGCACGCCCACTGGGGGCCGCGGTTCTTCACGATGGACGTGGCCGGGGCGACCCACGCCGCGATGGACCGCTACGGCATCGACGTGGCGATCGTGTCGGCCACCGAGGCGGTGATCTACGACGCGCCCGCGGGCAACCGCGCGCTCGCCGCCGCCATCGCCGGCGACGAACGGCTCTACGGATACGTCACCGTGAACCCGCGCCGCCTCGCCGAGACCGAGCGCGACCTGCGCGAGTACCTTTCCACCGGCCGGTTCGCCGGTATCGAGATCCACACCGACTACACCGGATCGCCGATCACCTCCCCGCAGACGCGTGACGCGCTCGCCATGGCCGCCGAGTTCGGCTGCCCGGCGCTGGTGCACACCTGGGGCACGTCGGTACTGGACCTGTCCGAGGTGTGCACGGCGACCCCGGGACTGCAGGCCATCGCCGGGCCACATGGGCGCGGACGGCCATCGGCACGCGATCGAGGCGGCGCGCCACTGCGACCGGCTCTACCTGGAACCATGCTGGTCGCACGCGCCCGGCGGGCGGTTCGCCCGGGTCGCGGCGGAGGTGGACGCGAGCCGGCTGCTCTTCGGCACCGACGCAACGCTGATCGACCCGGCCTCGGCGTTCGGCGCGGTCGCCGCCGCCGGGCTCACCGAGGCCCTCGCCGAAAGGGTCGCCTGGCGCAACGCGGCCGAGCTGTTCGGCCTGCCTATCCGGCCCTGAGCAGGTCGAGCAGGGCAGCCGTGGGTCCTTCGCCCGGCAGCGGCGGGCCGTACGGGTCGTGCGCGTGCGAGGCGGGGATGCGGCCCTCGGCGGCGGCCAGCCAGAGCATCCGCTGGACGTAGCCCTCCATCCCCGCGGTGAACTTCGCGGCGGCCAGCCGGTCCAGCCGCAGGGACGCCTCGGTGAAGCGGGGCAGGTCGTCACCCGCGAAGGCGCGCAGTACCTCGGCGGTGACGCCGACCGCCGCCGCGCCCAGCCCCACCAGCGCCGACTCGGCCCCCCACAGCAGGGAGGGGGCGAACATCCGGTCCTCGCCGGTGATCGCCAGCCGGCCGCGGCCTCGCGGGCGATGGCGAGCGCCTCCTGACAGGCCATGGCGTCCGACAGCAGCGCGGACTTCAGGCCGGCCGCCTTGAGGTCGAGCAGGTACTGCAGGGCGGTGACGCCCTCGGGGCCGTTGAAGGCGGCGCTCTTGCCGTCGGCGGCGAAGACGCTGCCGCCGTTGGCCCACAGCAGCGGGTAGAACGTGAGGTTCAGCGTCCCCTCCGGCGCGCCCGCGTACGCCAGCACCGCGACGCCCTTGGCGGCCAGCCTGGGCGCAGTCCTCGATCAGGGTCAGCCCGTGCTCGTCGGCCAGCGCGCGCAACTCCCCCGTCCGGGCCGGGGCGCCGAACAGGTGGACCGCCATGATGGCCCGGGTGCGGGGCCGATCAGGGCGGCGACCGCGGCGGGATCGAGATTGCCGTCGGCGGGATCGACGTCGGCGAAGACAGGAACGGCGTTCTGCGCCAAGATGGGGGCCACGGTCCCGAAGTCCGGGATCGGTGTCGTGATGATCTCGTCTCCGGGGTCCGGCGCGGCGGCCACCACCGAAAGGTGCAGTGCGGCGGTACCGGAGCTGCAGGCGATCGCGTGGCGGGAGCCGTACATCTCCCGCATCGCGCGTTCGAGTTCCCGCGCCTCGGTGCCCCAGACCGAGTTCAGCATGCCGGAACGGATCACCCGCTCGGCCGCGGCGACCTCTTCGTCACCGAGGGTCCGCCCGCCGGGTTCGGTCATGGTCGGGAACTTCAGGGGCCAACGGATACCTCACAAGATAGAATTGCGGTCTTGACCGTAATAATGAGCCCCTGGGAGGCGCGGGTGGGAATCGTCATCGGTGTCGTCGGCCCGCACGATCTGGTCGACGACGTCGCCGCCACCTGCGAGGAGCAGCCCGGCACGTCCGCGCTGCGGCTGGACTACGACCACGAGTCGCAGGCCACCTCGATCGTGGAGGCGCACTCCGCCGCGGTGGAGGGCTGGCTGTTCACCGGGATCGTGCCCTACATGCTGACCCGCGACGCCGACGCGCTCACCCGGCCGGCGGCATTCGTCGACTACACCGGCTCGACGCTGCTCAGCGCGCTGATCCGGCTCCAGCGCGAGGGTCAGGACGTGACCACGCTGTCGATCGACACCCTCTCCCCCGCCGACGTGGCGGCCACCTTCACCGAGGCGGGGCTGCCCATCGACGGCCTGCGCACCCTCCCCTACCGCTCCGGGATGACCTCGGCCAAGGCCGTCGCCTTCCACCGGCGCGGCCCCGAGCACGCCGCGATCACCTGCCTCAGCTCGGTGCACGAGGCGCTGCGCGGCGAGATGCACGTGCTGCGCCTGGCCCCGTCCCCGCACTCGGTGCGGGTGGCGCTGCGCCAGTTGCTGCTCACGGCCGAGGGCCAGGCCCAGGAAGACGCGCAGATCGCGCTCGGGCTGATCGAGGTGGAAAGCGACGAGGGGCTGCTGCGCGAGGCGGCTGCCCTCGGCGGCACCGTGGCCGCCTTCCGCGGCGGCACCCACCTGCTGGTCACCACCCGCGGGCCGCTGCACGACGCCACCCGCGGCTTTTCCGGACTGCCGATGCTGTCCCGGCTGGCCGTCCACAACGCGGTCGTCCGGGTGGGTTTCGGGCTGGGACGCAGTGCCGCCGAGGCGGAGAGCCTGGCCCGCAGGGCGCTGGCCAGGGCGCGGCGCATCGGGGAGGTGGCGGCCGTGCTGTCGCTGCGCGCCGACACCGACATCGTGCTGGAATCGGTGCCCTCGGCCGGGCCCGCCCAGCAGAACCTCGCGGTGATCGCGCGCCGGGTCGGCCTGTCCGTTCCGACCCTGGAAAAGCTCATCGACGCCCGGACGGCCGCCGGCGGCAAGCCGCTGACCACCCGGGAGATCGCCGACCGGCTCGCTGTACAGCAGCGGACCGCGCGCCGGATGCTGCACCGCCTGGAACTCGCCGGGCTCGCCGAGCGCACCGGCAACCTGACCAGCGGGACGAGCGGCCGTCCGCTCACCCTCTACCGGCTGACGCTCTAGGAAAGCCACCGGGAAAGGCCCTCGGCGACGAAGTCGTCGTCGCGCAGCCACGGGTAGGCCGCCCAGATCCGGTCGATCTCGGCGAGCTGCCCCGGGGACAGGTCCTCGGCCGGGTCCAGGCACCAGCGCCCGGCCAGCAGCCCCTGCCGCCGCAGCACCTCGTGGATGCCCAGGATGCACCCGTGGAAGCCGTGCACGACGTCGAAGATGGCGGCGTGGGCGTCGGTGAGGTGCCCGTCCAGGGTGAGCAGCCGCCGTACCGCGCCGTCGTCGCCGGCGCGGGCCCCGTGCGCCTCGTCCAGCAGTTCCACCACGCGCCGTACCCACACCGCCCACTGGCCGAGCAGCCCGCCGACGAACTCGACCTCGACCTCGCGGCCGTCCACGACCACCCGGTGCGGGGTGATCAGGTCGGCCAGGATGTGGTCGTCGTTGCCGGTGTAGAGGGCGAGATCGGCCTCGCGCCCGGCACGGCAGACGCCGTGCAGTACGTCCAGCGTGCGGTAGCGGTCGAAGGGGGCGACCTTGATCCCGGCCACCGACTCGATCGCGGCCAGCCTGGTCCAGAAGTCCAGGGACAGGACGCGCCCGCCGACCGCCGGTTGCAGGTAGAAGCCGATCACCGGCAGCACCTCGCCGACCGCCCGCGCCCGCTCGATCAGCGCGTCCTCGGTCAGCTCGCGGTGCGGGCTGAGCAGCACCATGTGGTAGCCCAGCGAGGCGGCGAGCCCGGCCTCGGCGACCGCCTGTGCGGTGTCACCGGTCGCGCCCGCGATCAGCACCACGTCACGGCCCTTCGGGCCGCTCTGCCAGCGGGCCTGATCCCGCTCGCCCAGCGCAGCGCCAGCACCCCGGTGTCCTCCGAGCGCAGGCCGTGGTGGCGGTGGGTGGCGCAGGCGGCACCGGCCAGCCGTACATCGGGGCCGAACAGCCCGACCAGCAGCTCGACGCCGTGGACGCCCATCGTGACCAGGGTCCCGCCGCCCTCGGCCGGATCGTCCTGCTAGCGGTTGTAGCCGATGGTCCACAGGCCGACGTCGTGGCGCACGGTCGCGCGTACGGCGTGCACCTCGCCCCGGGCGGCGAGGTCGCGCAGCTCATCGGCCCGCGCGGCGAACGCCGGGGAGAAGCGCAGCACCGAAGCGGACAGGATCCGCTCGGCCGCCGGGGCCGCCACCGCCTCCAGCTCCGCCAACTGCGCGCGCGTGGCGGCGGCCGGCTTGTTGACGAAGCACGGCGGCCCGGCGGCCACCACCTTGGCGAGCACCCCGGCCAGCCGCGGCGTCGGCACCGTCAGCACGACCCCGTCGGGCCACGCCGCCAGCAACTCCTCCGGACCGCCACCACCCGCGCCCCGGGATGCTCGCCGGCGAACCTGGCCGGACGTTCCTCGTCCTGCTCCCACACCACCAGGTCGGCGTGCGGCGCGATCGAGCGCGCGTCGGTGAAGGGATGGCTGGTGGCGAGCCCGGCACTCGCCCCAGAGCGCCTGACCACAGGCACCAGCGGCAGCCGAGCCGAGCCCAGGCCGAACGACACACGCGCCAACGGCCCGGCCCACGCCCCCTGCTGACCCCGCCTGGCCACAGGCGTCGGCGGCCCGCGGCCCCGAACGACGTACAGGCCCATACGATGCCGCTTGGTCACAGGCGTCGATGACAGCCCGAACAAGCCCCCACAACCCGAACGGCGTATAGGACCTGACGGCGAGGGTCCGGCAGACGCGGCCCCCTGTTGGCCCCGCAGAACCAAGACCCGTGGTGGGGTGCGTTCCGTTTCAGGTGTGCAGGGCGCGGGCGGCCTGGGTGGCGGTGTGGCGGGCGGTGGCGGCGGCGCGGCGGGCGCGTTCCTCGTCGCGGGCGGCGACGTCGCGGCGGTGTTCGGCGGCGGCGAGGTGCTGGCGGGCCTCGGCGAGTTGCCGGGTCAATGACTCCACCCTGGCCGCCGCCCGGTCGTGCTCGGCCGTGGCCTCGGCGAGTTCGCCGGCCCATTCCCCGTGGCCGCGCTCGGCCTCCTCGGCGGCTCGTTCGGCGGCGGCAAGGGCCTGCTCGAGCTCCTTGCGGCGGCGGTCTTCCGGCTCGCGTTCAGGGCGCTTCCCCGCAGGCCGCTTGGCGGTCGCCTTGCCGGTCGCGGTCTTGGCGCGCGGGGCCGCAGGGGCGGGGGCCGGGGTGAAGCCGGTGTAGCTGAGCGGGCGGGTCAGACGCCCCCGCCGTACCTCCTGCGCGGCCCCCTCGTCCACCGTGGCCGCGTCGAGGGTCTGCTCCATCTCCGTGGCGGCGCCGCCGGCCAGCGGGCGTCCGGCCCGTTCGGCGTGCTCGCGCACCAGCCGCGCCAGCCGTGCCGTGAGCGGCCCGCGTTCCCGGGTCAGCTCGGCGATGGCGGCCGGGTCCTGGTCGGCCCAGGCGGCCCGGAGCCGGCCGCCCAGGTCGGCCAGGTCGGCGAACGCATCGGGCGCGGCGCGGGCCGCGTGGTTGACCGCCCACGCCGCCACGGTGGGCTTGCGCAGCCTGCCGATCTCCTTGGCCAGCGAGGCGTCCCCGGCCTGCCTGGCCGCCCTGGCCAGCGACTCGCGCTCCCCGGTGAAGTCGTCGGGGTCGAGCGCGTAGAGCCGGTCCGCCGCCTCTTCCAGATCCACGCCTGAAAGCTACCCACAATTTGCGCGCCGCCCGCGTCCATTCCCCCGGGGCCCGCGCCTGTGGCGCATAGTGGAAGCACAGAATTGGCACAGCCCCGCTGGAGGCTCTCCGTGTTCGAGCGATTCTCCGACCGTGCACGCCGCGTGGTGGTCCTCGCCCAGGAGGAGGCGAAAGCGCTGGAACACGGCTATATCGGCACCGAACACATTCTGCTGGGCCTGATCGGCGAGGAGGAGGGCCGGGCCTCGGTCGTCATCCGCGAGGCGGGGATCGACCTCGACGGCGCGCGGAGCGAGGTACTGCGGATCGTCGGGCGCGGCGAGGGCCCGGCCGCGGAGCACATCCCGTTCACCCCGCGGGCCAAGAAGGTGCTCGAACTCGCCCTGCGGGAGGCGCTGGTGCTCGGCCACAACTACATCGGCACCGGCCACATCCTGCTCGGCGTGATCCGCGACGGTGAGGGGGTGGCGGTGAAGGTGCTCACCAAGAGCGGCCTCGGCCTGCCGCTCTTCCGGGAGCGGATGATCGACATACTGCGGACCACCCCGGCCGAGGCCGGAGAGCCGTCCGCGCCCCACCCCCAGGCACCGCCGTTCGCCGGTCCCGGCCTGATCCAGCGCCTCGAACGCCTGCAGCGTAGCGTCGACCGGATCGAGCGGCGCCTGGACGCGATGGGCGCGCCGGCCGACCCGTCGCCGCCCCGGGAGGACCGGCCCTCCGGCGAGGACGACGACTGAACACCGGGTTCAGGATGCGGTGGCCAGTTTCGTCACGGCGCCGAGCGGAAGCCTGCCGGTGAGCACTCCCGGCTCGTCGGTGTAGGCGAGTGCGGCGCCGAGCGCGATCAGCAGTCGCCGCATGCGGGTGTTGTCGGAGAGCAGGGTGGCGCGCACCTCGGTGAGTCCGCGGTCGCGCGCCTCGCGCAGCAGCATGCGCGCCAACGCCGTACCGAGGCCCATGCCCTGCCGGCGGTCCTCGATGAGGAAGGCCATCTCGGCGACGCCGGGGTCGGCGGTGATCAGGAGCGAGGCCAGCCCGACCAGGCGGTCCTCATGGCAGGCGACCAGCGAGTGGGCCGGGGCGAGGCCGCGCAGCCGGGGCGGCAGTGTGGGCGCCGTGGTGAAGTAGCGGAACCTGCGGCTCTCGGGTGAGCAGCGCTCGTGCAGGTCGCGTACCGCCTCCCGGTCGAGGGAGGTGAGCGGCGCGACGGTCACCTGCGTGCCGTCGGCCAGGCGGACCGCGCGACCGGCGGGCTCGGCGGGCGGGCGGGCCAGCCGCACGAAGGCGGCGGCCCGGGCGGCTTCCACAGGGGTGAACGGCCGGTCCGCCCGACGCAGCCGTACCGCCTGACGGGGGCCGACCGGCACCGTGAGCTGCGCCGGGTCGAGCGGGCGCGTCTCCCCGGCCCGACCGGCCGCGCCGCCGTACACCCAACGGGCGCTGTCGGCGCGCAACAGTTCGGCCAGGAGTTCGGGCAGCCGCCACGGCACCGCGCGCAACCGGGCCGAAAGCAGCAACACCCGCGTCGGCTCATCCGTCTGCGTCACAGCCGGAATCACCCGCCCACCACCCGGCATCCGCCCGTCCAGATCCGACCCGGCGGACATCTGCGGCGAGATCGGCATATCGGCAAAGGACGCATCCACTGAACCGCTCTCGGCCAAGCCGACGTCCGCCTCGGCAAAGCCGTCCCGCTCGCCGAGCGGCATCCGCCTCCGCCCAGGCGCCTCGGCCGAAGACCCGTCGCCCACGTCATCCACGGCCGGACCGGCACCCGCCGCCGGAAGCCCGTCCTCTTCGCGCGCCGGCATCCGCGACGACGCGGACGCCCCGGCCCAGGACTTCCCCGCCGTACCAGCCACATCCGACGCGGCGGGGACGTCGGCGAAAGAGTCGTTCGCCGCACCGTCCCCGGCCAGGACGACACCCGCCTCGGCCGGACCGGCACCCGCCGCCGGAAAGCCGTCGCCCTCACCGACCGGCATCCAGTCGGGAACCTCGCTGAAGGGGCCGAGCGTCGTGGTGTTCGGGCCTGGGGCGGCGGCGCCGAGGGGCAGGGCGGTGAGAGAGGCGCCCACCCTGTCATCGCGATCCGGATCGACGTGCCCCTTGCCGACCGGCGTGGCCTGTACGGGTCGTTCGTCCACGGTCGTGCGGATCCGCCAGAATGCCATGCGGTCTTCTCCCTCCGTCACCCCAAGGGTGCCGCAGGGCTGTTACGCCCCTGCTACACGACGATGAGCCCGCCGTTTCGGCACGCCGGACAACGTCTGAAAGATCCGGCGGGCGACCGCGAAAGGCCCCCGTGCGGTCACACCGCCCGAGGACCGCGATCGCTCGCGCCGCGCGCCAGGGCGCGGCGCGTCAGTAAATGGTGCGGGGGGAGGTGCGCAGGCGCTCAAGCGCCTCGGCCAGGATCGCCGCGCCGTCCTTGTCGCTGCGGCGCTCCTTCACGTAGGCCAGGTGCGTCTTGTAGGGCTCGTTCCTTGGCGGCGCGGGCGGGTTGTTCTGGTCCTGCCCGGCGGGCAGGCCGCAGCGCGGGCAGTCCCAGAACTCGGGGACCGCCGCGTCACTGGCGAAGCTGGGGCGCGTCTCGTGCATGTTGGCACACCAGAACGGGACCCGGACACGTGGAGCTGCCTCGCCGCGCTCGGCCTCCCCCATCGGGCCGGCGCCGACTCGGCTGCCACGGATCGCGTTGCCACTACCCACGGATGAACTCCTCGCTCGATCGCCCCGCGACCACGCGGGGGAGAATCTCTGTCACAGGCCGCCCCTTTCGCGCCAGGGCGGCCGAATCCGGCCGTCACCGGCCCGCGACGGGGTCGCGGGCGGGATTCGGGCTCCGGTTTCAGGGGCGAAGTATCAGGCCCAGCGCGATGATGCAGATGAGCCACACCGCGCCCGTGATGACGGTGAGCCGGTCGAGGTTGCGCTCGACCACAGAAGACCCGCCGAACGACGAGGAGAACCCGCCGCCGAACATGTCCGAGAGGCCACCGCCCTTGCCCTTGTGCAGCAGGACGAGCAGCACCATGAGCATGCTCGACAGGATCAGCGCGATGGAGATTCCGATTGTCACCGTAGACCTGTTCCCTTGTGCGCGTCCCCGCGTCCGGGGCGCGATCCCTAACACGACGTCGCCGGCGTGACGATTCAAACCTGCTCTACGAGGGTACGACGCGAACACGCGCCGCACCCTCCGAACGGCTTAGTTAACCTGACAATTCGCCAAAACGGCAAATTTTCACAAACTCCGCGGGATCAAGACTGGCGCCACCGACAAGAGCGCCGTCCACGTCGGGCATCGCCATGATCCCGGCGACGTTGTCAGACTTCACCGAGCCACCGTAAAGAATACGGATCCCGGCGGCGACATCGCCGTCGTACAGCTCGGCGAGTCGCACGCGCAGCGCCCCGCAGACCTCCTGCGCGTCTTCGGGGGTGGCGACCTCACCGGTACCGATCGCCCAGACCGGCTCATAGGCCACCACCAGCGAGGCGGCCTGCTCGGCGGTGACCTTCGCCAGCGCGCCGTCGAGCTGGGCGACGCTGTGCGCCACCTGGCCGCCCGCCTGGCGGACCGGCAGCCCTTCGCCGACGCACAGGATGGGCGTGAGCGAGTGCCGGTACGCCGCCAGGACCTTGGCGTTGACGAGCTCGTCGCCCTCGCCGTGGTACTGGCGCCGCTCGGAGTGGCCGATCGTCGCGTAGGTGCAGCCCAGCTTGGCGAGCATGGCCGCGGAGATCTCGCCGGTGTAGGCGCCGGAGTCGTGCGGGGACACGTCCTGCGCGCCGTACACGATGCGCAGTTTGTCGCCGTCCACGAGGGTCTGCACGCTGCGCAGGTCCGTGAACGGCGGCAGCACGGCCACCTCGACCGCGTCGAAGTCCTTGCCGGTGAACGAAAAAGCCAGCTTCTGCACATGGTTGATGGCCTCAAGGTGGTTGAGGTTCATCTTCCAGTTACCGGCGAACAAGGGTGTGCGCGCCATGATCGTCAGTCCTCCAGCGCCGCGAGACCGGGCAGGGTCTTGCCCTCAAGGTATTCCAGGCTGGCTCCGCCGCCCGTGGAGATGTGGGAGAACCCGTCTTCGGGGAAGCCCAGCGTGCGGACCGCGGCGACCACGTCACCGCCGCCGACCACGGTGAAGGCGTCGGACGCGACCAGTGCCTCGGCCACCGCGCGGGTGCCTCCGGCGAACGCGTCGAACTCGAAGACGCCCATCGGGCCGTTCCAGAACACCGTGCCCGCCCCGGCCAGCTTGGCGGCGAACAGCTCACGGGTGCGCGGGCCGATGTCCAGGCCCTCGCGGTCGGCCGGGATGGCCGTGGCGTCCACCACCTTGTGCGGCGCGTCGGCTGCGAACTCCGTCGCGGCCAGCACGTCCACCGGCAACACCAGCTCCACGCCGCGCTTGGCCGCCTCGTCGATGAAGCCGCGCACCTGGTCGAGCTGGTCCTTCTGCAGGATCGAACCGCCCACCTCATGGCCCTGGGCCGCGAGGAAGGTGTAGGCCATGCCGCCGCCGACCAGCAGCCGGTCGACCTTGGCGAGCAGGTTGGCGATCACGCCGAGCTTGTCGGAGACCTTCGCGCCGCCCAGCACCACCGCGTACGGCCGGGCCGGCTCGACGGTGAGCCGGCGCAGCACCTCGACCTCGGCCAGCACCAGGCCGCCCGCCGCGTGCGGCAGGATCTTCGGCACGTCGTAGACGCTGGCGTGCTTGCGATGCACCGCGCCGAAGCCGTCGCCGACGTACAGCTCGGCCAGGGCGGCCAGCTTCGCGGCGAACGCGCCGCGCTCGGCGTCGTCCTTGGACTCCTCGCCCGGCTCGAACCGGAGGTTCTCCAGCAGGGCCACCTGGCCGTCGGCCAGGCCGTCCACCGTGCTTCGCGCGGACTCGCCGACCACGTCGGCGGCGAAGGCGACCTCCCCGGCGACGCCCTCGGCGGCCAGCAGCTCGCCGAGGCGCGCGGCGACCGGCCGCAGGGAGTACTTCGCGTTGGGCGATCCCTTGGGCCTGCCCAGGTGGGCGCAGACGATGACCCGCGCGCCGCGGGCGGCGAGGTCCTTGATCGTCGGCACCGAGGCCCGGATCCGGCCGTCGTCGGTGATGGTCTCCCCGTCGAGCGGCACGTTGAGGTCGGCGCGTACCAGGACGCGCCGCCCCTTCACGTCGAGTTCGCTGGCCGCGCGCATCAGAGGTTCGCGCCCACCAGCGTGACCAGGTCGGCCAGGCGGTTGGAGTAGCCCCACTCGTTGTCGTACCAGCCGACGACCTTGACCTGGTTGCCGATCACGCGGGTCAGGCCGGCGTCGAAGATGCAGGAGGCCGGGTCGGTGACGATGTCGGCCGAGACGATCTCGTCCTCGGTGTAGGTGAGGATGCCCCGCAGCGGGCCCTCGGCGGCGGCCTTGAGCGCGCCGTTGACCTCGTCCACGCTCACCTCGCGCGAGACGTCGACGGTCAGGTCGGTGGCCGAGCCGGTCGGGATCGGCACGCGCAGCGCGAAGCCGTCCAGCCTGCCCTTCAGCTCGGGCAGCACCAGGCCGATGGCCTTGGCCGCGCCGGTCGAGGTCGGCACGATGTTCAGCGCGGCGGCCCGGGCCCTGCGCAGGTCCTTGTGCGGGCCGTCCTGGAGGTTCTGGTCCTGGGTGTAGGCGTGGATGGTGGTCATCAGACCCTTCTCGATACCGAAGGTGTCGTTGATGACCTTGGCCATCGGGGCCAGGCAGTTGGTCGTGCAGGAGGCGTTGGAGATGATCGTGTGCGCGGCGGGGTCATAGAGCTCGTGGTTGACCCCCATCACGATCGTGACGTCCTCGTTCTTGGCGGGGGCGGAGATGATGACCTTCTTCGCGCCGTTGTCGGCGTGCACCTTGGCCTTGCTCGCGTCGGTGAACAGGCCGGTCGACTCCACGACGACATCGACGCCGAGGTCGCCCCACGGGAGCTTGGCGGGGTCGCGCTCGGCGAACGCCTTGATGGTCTTGCCGTCCACGTTGATCTCGTCGGCCGAGGACTTCACCTCGTACGGCAGACGGCCAAGGATGCTGTCGTACTTGAGCAAGTGGGCGAGGGTCGCGTTGTCGGTCAGGTCGTTGACCGCAACGATCTCGATGTCCTTGCCGCTTGCCGCAACTGCACGCCAGAAGTTGCGGCCGATACGGCCGAAGCCGTTGACGCCTACGCGGATGCTCACGGCACCGATCTCCTCGTACATCGGGGTGCGCCGGACCGGGACCGGCGCTGTCCACAGGTTATGAATCTCAATCACGCACCCTATCGAACTTAAATTGGTGTAGACCACTTCTGGGTCCCCGATTGAGATCGCGATTCCCGGACGCGTGGGGCAGCGGTGAAGTAGAGTGCCCGCCCTGTCCATATTCACGACAACTGTCCGAGGAACCCCCCATGGCACACAGCGACACCACACCCCGATCCGGCCTCGTCGCCGGGATCGCGGTCGGCCTCATCGCGACCGTGGTCGGGGCGGGCGCCTACGGCGCGATAGTCGTCATCACCGGTCGCGAACTCGGCATCGCCGCGATCGGCATCGGCGCCATCATCGGCGTGGCCATGATGGCCGTGCAGCCCACCAGCCCGGTACTTCCCGCGCTGGCGGCGCTGTTCGCCCTCATCGGCTGCGCCCTTGGCCAGATCGGCGCCGTCACCCAGCTCCTCATCAACGAACTGGCCAAGGAGAACATCGCGATGGGCCACGCCGAGGCCCTGACGAACGTCATCGGCGGCTTCGGCGCGTTCATCGCCAAGGAACCGATCATCCTGCTCTTCTGGGTGATCAGCGCGGCGGCCGGGTTCAGCTTCGTCAACAACAAGGTCAAGGCCGCTCGCGCCGCCCACCTGGAGCCCCAGGCGGGCGTCAAGGGCCCCGGCGGGCCGATGCCGGGCTCCTTCGGCGCGCCGGGTCAGGCCCCGGCGGGCACGCCCCCGCAGGACGGCGGGGCGAAGCACCCCGGCGCCTGACCGTCGCACAGCGCGACCCCGGGCGGCCCCGGACCCCGCCCGCCCGCCCGGGCACATCGGCCGCTACGCCGTCACGACGAGAGCATCTCGACCGTCAGATTGGCCTCGGTGTTGGGCACGCCCAGCTCCACCGCGCGCTTGTCGGCCATGGCCAGCAGCCGCCGGATCCGCCCGGCGATCGCGTCCTTGGTGAGCGGCGGGTCGGCGATCTGCCCCAGTTCCTCCAGTGACGCCTGCTTGTGCTCGACCCGCAGCCGCCCGGCGACCACCAGGTGCTCGGGGGCGTCGTCGCCGAGGATCTCCAGCGCCCGCTGCACCCTGGCGCCGGCGGCCACCGCCGCGCGCGCCGACCTGCGCAGGTTGGCGTCGTCGAAGTTGGCCAGCCGGTTGGCGGTGGCGCGCACCTCGCGGCGCATCCGCCGCTCCTCCCAGGCCAGCACGCTGTCGTGGGCGCCGAGCCGGGTCAGCAGCGCGCTGATGGCGTCGCCGTCGCGGACCACCACGCGGTCCACGCCGCGCACCTCGCGCGCCTTGGCGTGGATCTTCAGCCGCCGCGCCGCGCCCACCAGCGCGAGCGCCGCCTCCGGACCGGGGCAGGTCACCTCCAGTGACATCGACCTGCCGGGCTCGGTGAGCGACCCGTGCGCCAGGAACGCGCCCCGCCACGCGGCCTCGGCGTCGCACGTCGCCCCCGCGACGACCTGCCGGGGCAGCCCGCGCACCGGACGCCCGTGGTTGTCGATCAAGCCGGTCTGCCGGGCCAGCGCCTCGCCGTCGCGGTAGACGCGCACGACGTACCGAGACCCCTTGCGCAACCCGGCGGGCGCGAGGACCAGGACCTCGGCCTTGTGCCCGAAGACCTCCCCGATGTCCCTGATCAGCCGGCGGGCCGTGGCGTTGGTGTCGAGCTCGGCCTCGATCACGATGCGGCCGCCCACCAGGTGCAGGCCGCTGGCGAAGCGGAGCAGCGTCGAGACCTCCGCCTTGCGGCAACAGGGCTTGAGCACCGATAGGCGGCTCAGCTCGTCTTTCACCACACCTGTCATGGCCATGTGCGTTAGTCCTCCCCCATACAGACCCGGCTCACAGCAGTCTCTCGCACTCGCCGCGCGCACTGACCAGGATCAACGCTTCTCATGGAAAATCTCGTCAAGGACCGATGCAAGACGTCGTGCATCGTGCCTGGGCGAGCCGTCGGACCTGGCGACCTCCGCCGTGACCAGCCGGGCGCCCATCGCGACCGCGGCCTTCTCCAGTTCCTCGTGGTCGTCGACCACCCCGGTGTCGGCGAGCACAACGTCCAGGTGCAGCGCGGGGGCGTGCTGCCGCAGGACCTCCAGGTGCTGCTGGGGGGAGAAGCCGTCGGTCTCGCCCTGCTGGGGGGCGAGGTTGAGCGCGACCAGCCGCCTGGCCCGCGTCTCGTGCAGGGCCTGGGCCAGCTTGGGGACCATCAGGTGCGGCAGCACGCTGGTGAACCACGAACCCGGTCCGAAGATCACCCAGTCGGCCTCCCGCACCGCCTTGATGGCCTGCGGCGAGGCCGGGGGGTCGGGCGGGACCAGCGAGATCGCCCGCACCCGGCCCGGGGTGGAGGCGCAGGCCACCTGCCCGCGAACGGTCGAGATCCGGCCCTCCAGCTCCACCTCGGCCACGATGTCGAGCGGTACCGAGGCCATCGGCAGCACCCGGCCGTGCGCCCCGAGCAGCCGCCCCACCCAGTCCAGGCCGGCCACCGGGTCGTCCAGCAGCTCCCACAGGGCCACGATGAGCAGGTTGCCCACCGCGTGCCCGTGCAGGTCGCCCTCGCTGCGGAAGCGGTGCTGCACCACCTCGCTCCAGGTGCGGCCCCAGTCGTCGTCGCCGCACAGCGCGGCCAGCGCCATCCGCAGGTCGCCGGGGGGCAGTACGCCGAGCTCCCGGCGCAGCCGGCCGCTGGACCCGCCGTCGTCGGCCACCGTCACCACGGCGGACAGCTCAGAGGTCACCCGGCGTAACGCGGACAGCGAGGCGTACAGCCCGTGCCCTCCACCGAGCGCCACCACCCGTGGCCCCGCGGCGACCCGGTAGGCCCCCGACGACTCGGGCGACGCCGATGGCCCAGCGGACCCCGGCCCGCCGGGCGCGGGCGAGGCGGATGACCCGGGCGGCTTCGGGCGGGCCGGCGGGCCGCCTGGCACCGGTGGCGGGGGTGAGCCCGGGCGCGCGGGCGCGGGGGGATCGTCGTTCGGCCGGCTCACTCCCGGCCCACATCCCGGTGACTCACCTGGACCTCCATCTGCCGGTCGCGCAACCGCCCGGCGAGCTGCTCCGCCATGGCGACACTCCGGTGCTTTCCACCGGTACATCCCACCGCAAGCGTGGCATAGCCCTTGCCCTCGCGCGAATAGCCCGCCGCGACGATGCCGAGGACCTCCTCGTACGCGTCCAGGAACTGCTTGGCGCCCGGCTGGTTGAGGACGTAGTCGCGCACCGGGGCGTCCAGCCCGTTCATCGGCCGAAGCTCGGGAACCCAGTGCGGATTGGGCAGGAACCGGCAGTCGATCACCAGGTCGGCATCGACCGGCATGCCGTACTTGTAGCCGAAGGAGACCACGTTGATCCGCAGCCCCGGCCGGTCCTCCCCGCCGAAGAACGCCACGATCTTGTGGCGCAGCTCGTGCACGTTGAGCGACGAGGTGTCGATCACCAGGTCGGCGTTGGCCCGGACATCGCGCAGGATGCCCCGCTCGCGGGCGATGCCGTCGACCAGCCGCCCCTCCCCCTGTAGCGGGTGCGGCCTGCGGACGTTTTCGAACCGCCGGACCAGCTCATCGTCACCCGCCTCCAGGAAGACGACGCGCACCCTCACGCCGCGCCCCTCCAGCTCCTCGATGGCCACGTTGAGGTCGCTGGTGAAGGCGAGGCTGCGCACGTCGACCACGGCGGCGACCTTGTCGGCCGCCAGTTTGGCCCGGCCGACCTCCTCCGCCAGGGAGAACAGCATCCCGGGCGGCAGGTTGTCGATGACGAACCAGCCAAGGTCTTCCAGGGCCTTGGCGGCGGTGCTTCGCCCCGCGCCGGACATGCCGGTGACGATGACGAACGCCGGTTCGCCCCCTTTGGCGGTGGCGTTCATGGCTCTTCCCCCCTCATGAGGACCTCAGTGAGGACATGATCACCTCGGCCAGCGCGGGCCCGATGCCGGGCACCTCGCAGATATCCTCCACCGTGGCGTCACGCAGCCGTTTGACCGAACCGAAGTGCCGCAACAGCGCCTGCCTGCGGGCGGGGCCCAGCCCCGGCACCCCGTCCAGCTC
This sequence comes from Spongiactinospora sp. 9N601, assembly GCF_044326295.1. Classification (NCBI taxonomy): domain Bacteria; kingdom Bacillati; phylum Actinomycetota; class Actinomycetes; order Streptosporangiales; family Streptosporangiaceae; genus Spongiactinospora; species Spongiactinospora sp. 9N601. The sequence continues at coordinate 33,614 of NZ_JBIRBB010000014.1, read as the reverse complement.
GCTCTCCTTGACGCCCTTGGCGCGCTTGGACCGATGGTAGGTGATGGCGAAGCGGTGCGCCTCGTCACGGACCCGCTGGAGCAGGTAAAGGCCCTCGCTCGTCCTGGGCAGGATCACCGGCTGGTCATCGCCCGCCGGCCAGACCTCCTCCAGCCGCTTGGCCAGGCCGCACACCGCCACGTCATCGACGCCCAGCTCGTCGAGCGCGCGCTGGGCGGCGGCGGCCTGGGCCGGGCCGCCGTCGACGACCACGAGGTTGGGCGGGTAGGCGAACTTGCGCGGGCGGCCGGTCTCGGGATCGATCGGCTCGCCGCCGGGCTCGGGCCCCAGCTCGCCCGTGGCGCTGCGCTCCTCCAGGTAGCGCTTGAAGCGCCGCGAGATCACCTCGTGGATCGAGGGGACGTCACCCTGCCCGGACATGCCGCGGATCGCGAAGCGGCGGTATTCGCTCTTGCGGGCCAGGCCGTCTTCGAAGACGACCATCGAGGCCACCACGTCGTCGCCCATGGTGTGCGACACGTCATAGCACTCGATGCGCAGCGGCGCCTGGTCCAGGCCGAGCCCGTCGGCGATCTCCTGGAGCGCCTTGCTGCGGGTGGTCAGATCGCTGGCCCGGCGCAGCTTGTGCTGGGCCAGCGCCTCCTTGGCGTTGCGCTCGACCGTCTCCATCAGGGTCTTCTTGTCGCCGCGCTGCGGCACCCTGACCTCGACCCTGGCCTTGCGCTGCTCGCCGAGCAGCTCGGCCACCGCGTCGGCGTCGGGCGGCAGCGCGGGCACCAGCACCTCGCGGGGCAGCGCCTCCGGCGCCGCATCGCCGTACATCTGCAGCAGGAAGTGCTCGACCAGCTCGCCCGCGGAGGTCTCCTCGACCTTGTCGACGACCCAGCCGCGCTGCCCGCGGATGCGCCCGCCGCGCACGTAGAAGACCTGGACGGCGGCTTCGAGCTGGTCGTCGGCCAGCGCGATGACGTCGGCGTCGGTGCCCTCGCCGAGGACCACCGACTGCTTTTCCAGCGCCCGTTGCAGGGCCTGCACGTCGTCGCGCAGCCGGGCCGCGCGCTCGAACTCCTCCGCCGCCGCGGCCTCGCGCATCTCGCGCTCCAGGCGCTTGATGAAGCGGCCGGTGTTGCCCGCCATGAAGTCGCAGAAGTCATCGGCGAGCGCCCGGTGCTCCTGCTCGGTCACCCGGGCCACGCAGGGCGCGGAGCACTTGTCGATGTATCCCAGCAGGCAGGGACGGCCGATCTGGCCCGCCCGCCTGAAGACGCCCGCCGAGCAGGTGCGGACGGGGAACACCCGCAGCAGCAGGTCGACGGTCTCGCGGATCGCCCACGCGTGCGAGTAGGGGCCGAAGTAGCGGGTGCCCTTGCGCTTGGCGCCGCGCATCACCTGGACCCGGGGGAAGGTCTCGTCCATGGTGACGGCGAGGTAGGGGTAGGACTTGTCGTCGCGGTACTTGACGTTGAACCGGGGGTCGAACTCCTTGATCCAGGAGTATTCGAGCTGGAGCGCCTCGACCTCGGTGTTGACCACCGTCCAGTCGACCGCCGCGGCGGTGGTGAGCATGGTCTGCGTGCGAGGGTGCAGGCCGGCGAAGTCGGCGAAGTAGGAGTTGAGCCGCTGGCGCAGGCTCTTGGCCTTGCCCACGTAGATGACCCGGCCGCCGGGGTCGGTGAAGCGGTAGACACCCGGCGACTCCGGTATCGACCCGGTCGCCGGGCGGAAGCTCAAGGGGCTGCTCGCGGTTCTCGCCACGATTCAAAGCCTATCGGCCCCCACCGACAGAGCGGCGCGCCCGAATGCCTGTCCCGCCTGCCCTCGCGCGCCCCCGGACCCGCGTGCGCCCATGCCGCATGCCCCTGTCCGGAAGGGCGGTGCGCCTTCCCGGACCAGGGGCATGCGGCACGGCTCAGGCCAGGGAGATCGCGTCGCCCTCGACCTTGATCTGCTTTTCCGGGAGCGGTTTCGTCGCGGGCCCGGCCGCCACCGAACCGTCGGCGATCTTGAACTTACTGCCGTGGCAGGCGCAGTTGATCGTCCCGCCGCTGACGTCCTCGACCGCGCACCCCTTGTGCGTGCAGGTCACGCTGAACGCCTTGTACTCGCCCGCGGTGGGCTGCGTGACCACGATCCGCTGCTCCTTGAAGATCGCGCCACCGCCCTCGGGGATGTCGGACGTCCGTGCGAACCCGCCCTCGCCGCCCTCGCCACTGTCGTCGCCGCTGCCCTGGCTCGTCGCCGGAGCCGGCGGGCCGGACGCGGTGGCCGAGTCGGTGCCGGCCGCGCCGCCGGGATCGCCGTACGACGAGCACGCGGCCAGCACGGCCACAAGGCCCGCCCCTCCCGCGCCCACGACCAGCACGCGGCGCGTGGGGTCCGAGGCCCCTGTGTACGTCTGCGCGGCATCCCGCCCAGGCGAGAGGTCGCTCATCGCACGCCTCCCCGAAGACCGGACCCGACGTTCGGTGCGTGTCGCCACCTGTTCCTCACAAGCCCCTCCAAGCTGTTTCCTTACATTGACGTACGGATCAAACCGTCCGAATGGTTCAGCTTGCTCGGACCGGATTCCCCGGTTCCACGCACATTTACCGATAGGGGCAGGATGTCGTGGTCGACGTCAGCCGACGACGATGCCGTCGTTCTGCACCTTCAGCGGGAAGGCCACCAGGGGCGCCTCCGCCGGACCGGCCACGCACTTGCCGGACTCGATGGCGAACTGGCTGCCGTGGCAGGGGCACTCGATCACGCCGTCCCCGACCTTCCCGACGGAGCAGCCCGCGTGGGGGCAGGTCGCGGTGTACGCCTTGAACACCCCCGCGCTCGGCTGGGCGACCACCAGTTTCCAGTCGTCGAACACCTTGCCGCCACCGACCGGGATGTCCGTGGTCTTGGCGATGACCTTGCCCTTGATCCCCGGCGGCACGGCGGGTGTGGCGGGGGCGTTCGAGCCGCAGGCCCCCAGCACGGCGGCCCCGCAGGTCACGCCCACGGCGCCGAGTGCGCCACGGCGCGTCAGATCGCGTCCGGGCATGACGAAACCACGCGTCGAATCCGACATGATGTTGCGGCCCTCCTCGCAACTCCCCCGATCAACCGGGCTCGCACCAGCGTATTGACCGCCCCCCTCGCCCCCGGATCCAGCCCTCTCCCGGCGCGGCGGCGAAACCGGTCACCGCGAAACTGTCGGTGCCGGGGGCCATGCTCGTCCCATGGGCGAGACGGAGAGCGAGGGCGTGCGACTGCGGGCGGTCCGGCGCGGCGACCTGAAGGCGTTCCTGGCCCAGGAGCACGACCCGGAGGCGGTGCGGCGAGCGAGGTTCGCGCCGCGGCCGGAGGCCGCCTTCATGACCCACTGGACCGAGCGCATCCTGGCCGATCCCGCCGTCCTGGTGCGCACCATCGCGGTGGACGGCGAGCCCGGGGGCCATGTCATCTCATGGTGGGACGACGAGCGGCGTTTCATCGGATACTGGCTCGGCCGTTCCTACTGGGGCCGCGGCATCGGCACCACGGCTCTGACCCTCTTCCTCAACGAGGAGCCGGTCCGCCCGCTGTACGCCGACCCCTTCGCCGGCAACACCGCCTCGGTGCGCCTGCTGGAAAGACTCGGCTTCCTGCGGCAGGGCCGCATAGCCCACGGCGCCGCCGAGCACATCCTCCTCGCCCTGCACGGCACGCCATGACCGCGGCCCCCACCCGACCGGGCCGGGAAACCCCGCGCGCGGGACGCAGGTGGCCCCGCCGCCCTCGGGGAGGGCGACGGGGCGGAGCGGGCCGGTCAGCCGGGGAGGATCTTGCGCAGGAAGCGGCCGGTGTGGCTGGCGTCGACCTGGGCCAGGTCTTCGGGGATGCCGGTGGCGACGACGGTGCCGCCCCGGGAGCCGCCCTCCGGCCCCATGTCGATGACCCAGTCGGCGGTCTTGATCACATCGAGGTTGTGCTCGATGACGATCACCGTGTTACCGCCGTCCACCAGGCGGCCGAGGACGCCGAGCAGCCGGCGGATGTCCTCGAAGTGCAGGCCGGTGGTCGGCTCGTCGAGCACGTAGACCGTGCGGCCGGTGGAGCGGCGCTGCAGCTCCGAGGCGAGCTTGACGCGCTGCGCCTCACCGCCCGATAGGGTGGTGGCCGGCTGGCCCAGCCGCACGTAGCCGAGGCCGACGTCGTTGAGGGTCTTGAGGTGCCGCTTGATCGCGGGGATCGCGTCGAAGAACGACAGGCCCTCCTCGATCGGCATGTCGAGGATCTCGGCGATGGTCTTGCCCTTGTAGTGGACCTCCAGCGTCTCCCGGTTGTACCGGGCGCCGTGGCAGACCTCGCACGGCACGTAGACGTCGGGCAGGAAGTTCATTTCGATCTTGATGGTGCCGTCGCCGGCGCACGCCTCGCAGCGCCCGCCCTTGACGTTGAAGCTGAACCTGCCCGGCTGGTAGCCGCGCACCTTCGCCTCGCTGGTGGCCGCGAAGAGCTTCCTGACGTGGTCGAAGACGCCGGTGTAGGTGGCGGGGTTGGAGCGCGGGGTGCGGCCGATGGGCGACTGGTCGACGTGGACGACCTTGTCCACCAGGTCCATCCCGTTGATCCGGGAGTGGCGGCCGGGCACCGTGCGCGCCCCGTGCAGCTCCTTGGCCAGCGAGGTGTAGAGGATGTCGTTGACCAGGGTCGACTTGCCCGACCCTGACACGCCGGTGACCGCGGTGAAGACGCCGAGCGGGAACTCGACGTCCACGCCCTTCAGGTTGTGCTCCCGTGCGCCCTTGACCACGATCTGCCGCTTCTTGTCGCGCTTGCGCCGCTCGGCGGGCACCGCGATGGACCGCCGCCCGCTGAGGTAGGCGCCGGTCAGCGACTCCTCGCTGGACAGCAGCTCACTGACGGTGCCGGAGACGACGACCTGCCCGCCGTGCTCACCGGCCCCCGGGCCGATGTCGACGACCCAGTCGGCGGCGGCGATGGTGTCCTCGTCGTGCTCCACCACGATGAGCGTGTTGCCCATGTCGCGCAGCCGGATCAGCGTCTCCAGCAGCCGCTGGTTGTCGCGCTGGTGCAGGCCGATGGACGGCTCGTCGAGGACGTAGAGGACGCCGACCAGGCCCGACCCGATCTGCGTGGCCAGCCGGATGCGCTGGGCCTCGCCGCCCGCCAGGGTGGCCGCCGCCCGGTCCATGGTGAGGTAGTCGAGCCCGACGTCGAGCAGGAACCCCATCCGGGCGTTGATCTCCTTGACCACCCGGGCGGCGATCTGCGCGTCGCGCTCGGACAGCGTGAGGTCGGACAGGAACTTGGCGCACTCGCCGATGGACATCGACGCGACGTCGGCGATCGACCGGTCGCTCACGGTGACCGCGAGCGTGACGGGCTTGAGCCGCGCGCCCTTGCAGGCCGGGCACGGGATCTCCCGCATGTAGCCCTCGAACCGCTCGCGGCTGGTGTCGCTCTCGGCCTCGGCGTGCCGGCGCTGCACCCAGGGGATGATCCCCTCGAAGGTGGTGTAGTAGGAGCGCTGCCTGCCGTAGCGGTTGCTGTAGCGGACGTGGACCTGCTCGTCGTGCCCGTGGAGCAGCGCCTTCTGGGCCTTCTTGGACAGCCGGCCCCACGGGGTGGCCAGGGTGAACCCCATCGCGTTGCCCAGCGCCTCGACCAGCCGGTTGAAGTAGTCGCTGGTGTGGCCGTTGGACCACGGCGAGATGGCGCCCTCGCCCAGGCTCTTGTCCGGGTCGGGCACCACCAGGTCGGGATCGACCTCCATGCGGGTGCCGAGGCCGGTGCACTCGGGGCAGGCCCCGAACGGGGAGTTGAAGGAGAACGACCGCGGCTCCAGCTCCTCGAACGACATGTCGTCGTAGGGGCAGTAGAGATGCTCGGAGTAGAAGCGCTCCCGGCCGGGGTCGTCTTCCGGCAGATCGACGAATTCGAGAGTGATCGTGCCGCCGGAGAGCTGGAGCGCGGTCTCCACCGAGTCGTTGAGCCTGCGGCGTGCCGACTCCTTGACCGCCAGCCGGTCGACGATCACCTCGATGTCGTGCTTTTCGTACTTTTTCAGGGTGGGCGGCTCCTCAAGCCGCACCACCGTGCCGTCGACCCGCGCCCGGGCGAAGCCCTTGGCCTGAAGCTGGGAGAACAGCTCCGCGTACTCGCCCTTGCGCCCGCGCACGACCGGCGCGAGCACCTGGAAGCGGGTGCCCTCCGCGAGCTCCAGCACCCGGTCGACGATCTGCTGCGGGCTCTGCCTGGCGATCGGCCTGCCGCAGGCCGGGCAGTGCGGCTTGCCGATCCGCGCCCACAGCAGGCGCAGGTAGTCATAGACCTCGGTGATGGTGCCGACGGTGGACCGCGGGTTGCGGCTGGTGGACTTCTGGTCGATGGAGACCGCGGGCGAGAGCCCTTCGATGAAGTCGACGTCGGGTTTGTCCATCTGGCCGAGGAACTGCCTGGCGTATGCCGACAGTGACTCGACATAGCGCCGCTGGCCCTCGGCGAAGATGGTGTCGAAGGCCAGGCTGGACTTACCGGAGCCGGACAGGCCGGTGAAGACGATGAGCGAGTCTCGTGGCAGATCCAGCGAGACGTCTTTGAGGTTGTGTTCGCGTGCGCCACGCACGATCAGGCGATCAGCCACGGTGATCCCGATGTAGGAGGTTGGAAGGGTCGATCCTGCTGCACGGGCAGGTTAGCGGGAGGCACCGACAAAATCTCGCCGACGGCCGCCGGCGCCGTCCACACACTCGGGCGCACAACACCCCACCGCAGGTCACTGGCTTCAACGCGGGGAAGGGGCGGGTTATGCCCGGTGAGCATGATCCGGGTGGGGGAGGATGGGGCGGACCATGTGGGCGGTACGCCCCGACGGCAGCGAGGAGGATCTCCGTGACCTATTCCGGCGACGTCAGCCAGGGCGGCCCCGCCGACGTCCGTGAGCTGGACGACATCACGATCGGCAAGCTGGAGGTGGGCGGCTTCGGCAACAACGCCTACCTGCTGCGCTGCAAGGAGACCGGCGACGGCCTGCTGATCGACGCCGCGGCCGAGCCGGACCGGCTGCTGGAGTGGATCGGCGACGCACCGATCAGCAAGATCGTGACCACGCACCGGCACCAGGACCACTGGCAGGCGCTGGCGCAGGTGCACCGGGCGACCGGCGCGACCGTGGTCGCCCATCCGCTGGACGCGCCGCACCTGCCGGTGCCCGCCGGGCTGGAGGTCGAGCACGGCGACCACGTCACGCTGGGGGTGCTCACGCTGGAGGTGATCCACCTGCGCGGGCACACGCCCGGCTCGATCGCGCTGCTCTACCAGGACGGCCATCTGTTCACCGGCGACTCGCTGTTCCCCGGCGGAGTGGGCAACACCGAACGCGACCCGGCGCGGTTCGCCCGGCTCTTCGGCGACGTCAAAGAGCGGATCTTCGCGCGGCTGCCCGACTCGACGTGGGTCTACCCGGGGCACGGCAAGGACACCACACTGGGCGCCGAGCGCGCGTCGCTGCCCGAGTGGGAGGCCCGCGGCTGGTAGCCCGGGCAGCGGTGCCGCGGGCCCGCCTGGGCGCTCAGCCCAGCCGGGCCCGCTGCTCGCGGCGCTGTTCGCGCTTGAACATCAGCACCCGCAGCGGAATGGCGGTCACCAGCGCGATCTGCATGCTGGCCCCCACCTTGATCAGCGTGTCGCCGCCCTCCGGCCAGGCGGCCCAGATGGTGAGGCAGGCCACGTTGATCATTATCCAGGCGAGCACCACGGCGGCGAGCTGCCCCTTGGGCTTGGGGTACTCGATCCGGCTGACCATCAGCCAGGCCACCGCGAAGATGGCCAGCAACGCGAAGTAGGACGGCGGGAACAGCAGCACCACCGACACCACCGTCATCGCGCCCATCGGGATGGGCAGGCCCATGAAGTCGCCGCTCTTGGTCTTGACGCAGGCGAATCTGGCCAGCCGTACGACGCCGCCGATCAGCACCGAACCGGCCGCGGCGAGCACCAGCCACAGCGGCAGCGCCGAGGAGAACCCCGCCCACATCACCACCATGAACGCCGGCGCCAGCCCGAAGCTGATCACGTCGGCCAGGTTGTCCAGCTCCGCGCCCATCGCCGAGGCCCGAAACCGCCGGGCCACCAGGCCGTCGAACAGGTCGCAGGTGGCGCCGATCAGCAACAGCACCACCGCGGTGGCGAAGTAGCGCGAGTCGGGGGCGAAGGTCCGGGTCTCCTGGAGCTGGCTGATGGCCGACCAGGCGAGCACGCACACCGCCAGGAACCCGCACAGCGCGTTGCCCAGCGACAGCGAGTCGGCGGCCGAGAGGCGGAACGCCTTGCCCACCGGCCCCTTCGGCTCGTCGTCGACTTCACCGGCGGTGTCCACCCGGTGGACGTCGTCCACCGGCCACCCCGCGTCAGCCGTGGTCAAGTCCGGTCACCCCCGCTATGGTCTTCTCACCGACGGTCACCGCAGGGATGATCCCCTCCGGTAGGTAGGTGTCCACCCGTGAGCCCAGGCGGATGAGCCCGATCCGCTCACCGCGCGCCACCTTGGCCCCCGGCGTCAAGTAGGGCACGACCCTGCGCGCCATCGCCCCGGCGATCTGCACCAGCTCGATGTCCCCGAGTGCGGTGTCGAAGTGCCACACAACGCGCTCATTCGCTTCGCTGTCCTTGTTGAAGGCAGGGAGGAACCCACCCGAGACATGCTCTACCGACGTGACGGTTCCAGCAAGAGGCGCACGGTTCACGTGTACGTCCAGCGGGCTCATGAAGATCGCCACCCGGGTGCGGCCGTCCGGCTGCGGGTCGACGCTCAGTACGACGCCGTCGGCGGGCGCCAGCACGCGGGCGGTCCCGGGGACGCGCTCCGGGTCGCGGAAGAACCAGAGCATGCCACCGGTGACCGCCGCCAGCGGGGCCGCCGCGAACGCCCAGCGGCGATCGCGGCGGGTCAGAAGCGACGTCACCGCGGTGGCCGCCACGACGGGCCCGAGCCAGGGCGAGACACCTCGGGCCAGCCGCACTCGACGGGAGAAAGTGGTTCGTGCTGAATCGTGGGACACGGGGAACCTTATGTGAGGATTTCCGGCTATTTGGTCGCCGCCTTCAGAAGGATGTTACCGATCCCACACCCCATAGTTGGCGCAATGAGACAAGCAAAGAGCCTGATACCCCGGGTCGGCTACCCCTGCTGAGTGGTCTGCGGACTGGTGGGAGCGTCCACATCACCGCCCTTGCGCGCGTCGCTGCGCGCCTTGAGCAGGCTGGCCACCGTGGTGACGACCATGGTGACCCCGATGACCGTCAGGGACAGCCAGATCGGCACTTCGGGGGCCCAGGAGACGTGGTTGGAGTGCAGTGCCTCCAGAAGCAGCTTAACCCCGATGAAGGCCAGGATGAACGCCAGACCGTAGCTGATGTACACCAACCGCTGCAGAAGACCGCCCAGCAGGAAGTAGAGCTGGCGCAACCCCATCAGCGCGAACGCGTTGGCGGTGAAGACGATGAAGGCGTCCTGGGTGAGGCCGAAGATGGCCGGGATCGAGTCGATCGCGAACATCAGGTCGGTGGTGCCGATCGCGATCATGACGATCAGCATCGGGGTGACCATGCGCCGGCCGTCCACCTTGACGGTGACCTTGGAGCCCACGTAGTCGTCGGTGGTCGGCAGCGCCCGCCGCGCCCACCTCAGCACGATGTTCTCGTTGACCTCCTCCTCCTTGCCGTGCTGGCGGACGATGCCGTAGGCGGTGTAGAGGAGGAAGACCCCGAACACGTAGAACAGCCAGCTGAAGTTGGCCAGGGCGGCGGCGCCGAGCGCGATGAAGATGCCGCGCATCACCAGGGCGATCAGGATGCCGATCAGCAGCACCTTGTGCTGGTACGCCTTGGGGACGGCGAACCGGCTCATGATGATGAAGAAGACGAAGAGGTTGTCGACGCTGAGGCTGTACTCGGTCAGATATCCGGCGAAGAACTCGCCCGCCTTCGCGCCTCCCGCCAGCACCCACATGCCGATCCCGAAGAGGGCGGCGAGGGCCACATAGAATCCGACCCAGAACCCGGCCTGGCGCATGGAGAACTCTCGGGGTTCTCCCCTGTCCACGATCCAGAGGTCCACGGCCAGCACGACAAGAAGGCCGCCGATCACGGCGGCCCATGCCCACACGGATACGTCCACGTTCGATTAACCTCCGGCGTGCGTGACAGACTGCCGGAGGTCTCTCCCGCCCGCGGAAAAGGCATGGCGGACCGACAGCCCCGGGGGCCTCGTGGGGTGAGGCGGCACCGTGATGACGAGACAGTCGCGAAAGGGATACTCCCCCCCTAACCCACGCAGTATAGGTGACAGGCGGGGTGGTACCTAATCTCGCAGGCCCGAAGCCGTCCCCAGGATAGACCGGTAGACGGCCAGGGCCGCAACCACCGCGTCGTCCTCGCCGGGAAGCGCCGCGCCGCGCCGCGCCGACGCCTCGGCCAGCCGCGCGGCGAGGCCGGGTTCGCCGAGCACCCGCCGTACCGCCCCGGCCAGCGCCGCGACGTCGCCGTACGGCACCAGCAGCCCCGCCTCCCCGACCATGCCGGGAAGCCCGCCCACCGCGGTCGCGATGACCGGGCGACCCGCCCGCAACGCCTCCTGAAGGCTGAGCGGCTGGCCCTCCCAGCGGCTCGGCACGACCACGGCGTCGGCCGCCGCGAGCAGGTCGGGGATGTCGGCGCGGTCGCCGAGCAGCCGCACCGGCAGGCCCTCGGCGGCGATCCTGGCTTCCAGCGGCCCGCGCAGCGGCCCGTCGCCGGCCACCACGAACAGCGCGTCCGGCACCGCCGCGGCCACGTCGAGCAACGTCTCCAGCCCCTTCTGCTGGGCGAGCCTGGCCACGGTCAGCAGCAGCGGGCGGCCCGCGGGCACGCCCAGCTCGTCCCGGGTCCGTCCCGGCGAACGGCCCGCGGCCGGCAACGGCGGCGCCGGGACGACGGCGGGCACCACCCGGCGCGCCCCCAGGCCGGTCATCCGCGCCCCCAGATCCGGGGAGACCGGCAGGACCACCTCGGCCCTCCTGGCCACGACCCGCTCCAGCGCCCGGTACACCGCTCCCACCGCTCCTCCGGCGGTGAGCGCGTTGTGCAGCGTCACCGCGACGGGCACCCGCCGCCCGGTGAGGGCGAGCGCGGCCAGCGCCCCGGCGCGCAGGCCGTGCGCGTGCACCAGGTCCGCCCCCGCCCCGCGCAGCGCCGCCATGGCCCGCAGGTCGCTTCCCGGACGCGGCCGGTCCGCGATCGGCACCGCCAGGAAACTCGCGCCCACCTCGGTGAAGGCGAACCGCTCCTGGGTCTCGCGCGGCCCGGCCACCCCCACCCGGTGCCCCCGGCGCGCCAGGCCGGACGCCAGGGTCCGCACATGCCGTCCGACGCCGCCCGCGCTGGTCCCCAGCACGAGCAGAATCCGCGCGTCATCCATCCACTCGCTCCTCGATCGCCTCGCCGCGCCCGCCGGGCCGTACCTTCGCAAGGGCCGCCAGCGCGTCGCGCCGGTCCACCAGCACCGCCACCGCGCCGCCGGCCACCGCCGCCGCCAGGCCCGCGAGCAGGGCGGGCGGCACGTTGGCCCACACCCCCGCGGGCGTACCGGACAGGGCCACCACACCGGCCCCCGCCGCGTACGCGGCCAGCCCGCCGAGCAGCGCGGCGGCCCCCGCCCTGCCCATCCCGCGCAGCGCGGCCCGCCCGCGCGTCCGCAGCACCGCGACCGCGAGCACCAGCCCGCCCGCCGACATGCCCACGGCCGCGCCGAGCGCCAGCCCGGCGATGCCCCAGCCTGGCGGCATGGTCAGCGTGAACACCGTCTGGGCGGCCATCATCACCAGCCAGCCCGCGACCGTGCCGACGGCGGCGGCCCGGCCGTGCCCGGCCGCGTACAGGACCTTGCCCAGATGCGCCATCAGCGCGTATCCGGCCAGGCCGGGCGCGAACAGCGTGAGCGCCCGGGTCAGCTCGCCCGGATCGACCTCGCTGACCGCGCCGCCCAGGAAGATCGGCGCCACCGGTGTGGCCACCGCCGCCAGCATCCCCGCCGCGAGGCCGGAGACCAGCAGCACCGCCCGGCTGGTGGCGGCCGACGCCGCCGCGAACCCCGCCGTGTCGCCGCCCTGCGCGCGGGTGGACAGCAGCGGGAACGCGCTGGTCGCGATCGGCAGGGCGAGCACCGCGTACGGTACGTGATAGATCGCCCACGCGAAGTTGTAGACGACGATCGCCCCCCCGCCGACCCCCCGGTTGGCCAGCACGACGGTCAGCGCCATCGCGGCCTGCTGGGCGAGCAACGCGGCGAGCCCGGCCATCGCCAGCCGCCTGACCACCGGCCCGACCCCCTCGGGGAACCGGAACGTCGGCCGCAGCCGCAGCCCGAGCCGGGCCGCCGGACCGATCACGGTGAGCACGAGGGCCAGTACGCCGAGCGTCGTGCCCACGGAGAGCACCAGCTCGGCGGGCCGCGGCACCACGAGCGGATCGGTCACCTCACCACGGAACGGAACGAACAACAGGTAGGCCACGATCATCACGATGCTCGACACCAGCGGCGCCACGGCGGCACCGGCGAACCGCCGGTGGGCCTGGAGCACGCCGTACAGCACCACGGCCACCCCGTACAGCGGGATCTGCGGGGCGAAGACGACGAGCATCCGCGTGGCCACCGCCACCACGGCAGCCGGGTCGCAGTTGTCGGGATGGCCGGTGAACAGCCGGATCACCGGCTCGGCCGCCAGCGCGGCGACCACGGCGAGCGGCACCAGCACGGCCACCACCCAGGTCAGCAGCGCCGAGGTGACATGCCGCACCGTGGCGCGGTCGGCCGCCGACGAACGGGCCGCGGCGGCGGCCAGCACCGGCACCACCATCCCGGTCAGCGCCCCGCCGACCACCACCTCGAAGACCATGTTCGGGATGTGGTTGGCGGTGAAGTAGGCGGTGGACAGGCAGTTGGTGCCCACGGTGCGGGCCAGGGCGAGCTGCTTGCCGAATCCGGCCAGCCGGGCCACGACCGTGATGACGCCGATGAGCACCGCCGCCCCGGCCACTCCCTGCCCGAGCCGCCGCAACACGGTCTGTTCAGACCCCCGAAGGCTCGACCGAATCGACCGGCTCGACCGGCTCGGCCTGGTCGGCCTTCTTGGGCTCCACCGGACGGCGGCCGAGCATGTCGAGCCGGTTGAGGGTCGGGTTGGCGGCGATGACCTTGGTGAAGCTGACCTTCTCCGAGGCCGCGGTCAGCGCCGCGACGGTGCCGAGCACCGCCAGCCGGCCCGGCCGGCCGAGCGTGGTCACCGCGGCCAGGCCGAGCAGCGCGCCCAGCGCGTTGGCGCCCGCGTCGCCGAGCATGGCCCGCTCGCCGAGGTCTTCGGGCAGCAGGGCCGCGGCGGCGCCCAGCGGCACGGCGACCGCGACCGCGGCGGCCGGGGAGCCGCGCAGCACCGAGGCGGCGAGCAGCGGCCCGCCGGTCAGCAGACCGACCTTGATCGCCCGGCCGGGACGCAGGTCGAACAGGTTGGCCAGGTTGGCGCAGCCGGCGATGGCCGCGCCGTTGAGGACCGTGTCCAGCGGCCCGCGCGAGACCAGGGCGGCGGCGGCCAGGCCGGCCCCGCCGATGCCGAGGATCTTCACGGCGCCGCTGGTCACCTCACCCCTGGCCAGCGCGCCGAGGTGGCCTTTGAAGCCCTTGGAGGACGCCGCGCCGTACAGGTCGTCGTAGGCACCGAGGGCGCCGCTGCCCACGCCGGCCAGCAGCGCGGCGGCGCGGACCTTGGGCGGCAGGCCGGGGACGACGGCCGCCGCCGCGCCTGCGCCCGCCGCGAACGCGGGACCCTCCAGCAGGGTGATCGGTTCGCCACGGTGGTTGGTCCTGGTCCAGGTCGCCTCGCCGCGGGGCGGACGCCGGCGCAGGGCGGCGTAGGCGGTGCGGGCGGCGACCGCGCCGAGCACGGTGCCGAGCACGGCGCGGGCGGCGGCGGACAGTCGGGGACGGGCGGCCATGGTCAGCCTCCGGATGAGCTGCTGGGGGTGGACGTGGGTACGGGCGACGGCCCGACGGACGAGGCACCGGTGCCGATGCCGTACTGCCCCGCGCCGCCGGAGAGCTGCTCGCGCAGAGCGTAGACCAGTGTGACGCGTCCTGTGGGTTGTTCGCCGTTGTCGACGCTGGAGACCGCGGCCGCCGCCTCACTGGAGTCGCGCAGCGCGGCCACGATCCCGCCGGGCGAGGCCGAGGCCACCGGCCCGGTGAGCACCGTGCCCCGGTCGGCCGCGTCGAGCCCGCGGGCCAGGGCCACGACCGCGGCGTTCTGTGCCTCGGCGTGCTCGCCCTCGAACGGCTCGCCGGGCGCGAGCACCACGGCCAGCGAGGCCCGCAGCGCGGGATCGCCGCGCATCGTGATCAGCGCCCCCTCCTGGAAGGCCCCGAGCACGCCGGCCGCCGCCGGGTTCTCCCTGCCCACCTGGGCGCTGTCAGAGGTGACCACCGCCGCCGCGAGCACCGCCGCCGCCTTCTCGTACGGCGTGGCGTCCACCGGGAACGTCATCTCGGCGGGCTTGGCGGTCATCGCGAGCTGGTCGATCACCCCGCTCTGCCGCGGGTCGAGGGACTTCTCGGTCAGCGCGACCTGACCGCTGACCGCCGCGTCCGCGTCCTCCAGCACCTCCTGCACCGCCTCGCGGTCGCTGGTGGTGACCCCGGGCAGCTCCACGATCAGGACACGCTCGCCGTCCAGCTCTCCCTGGACGAGCCTGCGGGTCTGCCCGGAGATCAGCGCGTCGTTGCCGCGCTCGCGAAGCTGCAGATCGGTGATCTGCTCCTGCAGCCCGGCGTTGCGCTGGCGCACCTGCTCGACGGCGGTGTTGGCCACGTAGATGGCCGGGTCCTGGAGGAACGTCGAACCGAGCACGATCCCCACCGAAAGGGCGAGGAAGACCGCGACGATGGAGACGAGGTGATAACGGAAATCGATCACGAGAAGAGTCCGACCAGCCAGAAGATGAAGGCGTTCCAGAAGTCCCGCAGGCCCTCCAGCCAGATCTGGCCGACCGGCGAGATCCGCAGCGCGACTCCGAAGGTGACCAGCGTGGTGATGACGAGCAGCAGGAGGGAGGAGTTGGAGATCCGGCTCCGGTAGAGCCTGCTGACGCCCTTGGCCTCGATGAGCTTGCCGCCCACCCGGAGCCGGGTCAGGAAGGTGCTCGCCATGCCCGAGCGGCCCTTGTCCAGGAACTCCACGAGCGTGTTGTGCGTGCCGACGGCCACGATCAGGTCGGCGCCCTTGTCGTCGGCGAGCAGCATGGCGATGTCCTCGCTGGTGCCGAGCGCGGGAAAGACCACCGCGTCGCGGCCCAGCCTGCGCACCCGCTCCAGGCCGGGGGCGCGGCCGTCCCGGTAGGCGTGCACGACCAGCTCGGCCCCGCAGGTGAGGGCCTTGGTGGAGACGGAGTCGAAGTCACCGACGATGACGTCGGGAAGGTAACCGGCCTCCAGCAGCGCGTCCGCGCCGCCGTCCACGCCCATCAGGACCGGCCGGTACTCCCTGATGTAGGGACGCAGCGTGGCGAGGTCTTCTTTGTAGTGGTAGCCCCGCACCACGATCAGGACGTGCCTGCCCTCCAGCGAGGTGCGGATCTGTGGCACGCCCACGCCGTCGATGAGCAGGTCGCGCTCGCGCCTGACGTATTCCATGGTGTTGGCGGCGAACGCCTCGATCTGCACCGACAGCCCGGCCCTGGCCTCGGCCATCGCCGCCTCGACGGTCTCGGTGGTCTGGACGTCGCCCTTGCCCACGACCTCGTCGCCGAGGTAGATCACGCCGTCGTTGACCCGGACCACGTCGCCGTCTCTGATCCGCTCGAACAGCTCGGGGCTCGCGTTGTCCACGAACGGCACGCCCGACTCGATGACGATCTGCGGGCCCAGGTTGGGATAACGCCCGCTGATGCCGGCCGCGACGTTGACGACGGCCGCCGCCCCGCACGCCACGAGCGCCTCCGCGCTGACCCGGTCGACGTCGACGTGATCGATGATCGCGATCTCACCGGACTTGAGGCGCTTGGTCAGCCTCTTGGTCCGCCGATCGATCCTCGCCACTGCCGTCACCCCGGGAAGGTCGTCTGCCTTCCAGCGGCGGAGGCCCGGAACCCTCATGGTCGGCACCTTCATCACGCCCATCCTGCCAGAGTGAACGACTTCACCGGCGCCGCACGGCGTGGCGTGTCGGATATGTCACATGGAGTAATGGAATCGAATCGCCTCGGTGCACAGAAGCGGACAATGCCCGGGAACTCCTGCGTCATGCGCGATCGGCGGCGGCGATCGCGAGGAGTTCTTCGGCGTGCGCCCGGCCCAGCTCGGAGTCCTCCAGCCCGGCGAGCATCCGGGACAGCTCCTTGACCCGGCCCTCGTGGTCGAGGGTGACCACGCCGCTGCGGACCACGCTGCCGTCGCTCGCCTTCTCCACCACCAGGTGCTGGTCGGCGAACGCGGCCACCTGCGGCAGGTGGGTCACCACGATGACCTGCGCGGTACGGGCCAGGCTGGCGAGCCTGCGGCCGATCTCGACCGCCGCCTTGCCGCCCACCCCCGCGTCCACCTCGTCGAAGACGAACGTGGGCACCGGGTCGGCACCCGCGAACACCACCTCGATGGCCAGCATGACCCGGCTCAGCTCGCCGCCCGAGGCGCCCTTGCCGAGCGGCAGCGGCGGCGCGGCGGGGTGCGCCGACAGGCGCAGTTCCACTTCGTCGAGCCCGTGCGGGGCGAAGTCGGCGGCCTGGGAGAGCTGCACCACGATCCGGGCGTGCGGCATCGCGAGAGCGGCCAGCTCCCTGGTCACCGCCTCGCCGAAGCGCTGCGCCGCCGCGGTGCGGACCCGCGTCAGATCGCCCGCCAGGGCGGTGAGCCGGTCGGTCAGCTCGTCGTACTCGCGGGTCAGCTCCTCGATGCGGTCGTCGTCGCCCTCCAGCTCGGCCATCCGGGCGGCGGCGCGCCCGGCCCATTCGAGCACGGCCGCGGCGTCTTCGCCGTACTTGCGGGTCAGGCCCGCGAGCTGCGCCCTGCGCTCCTGCACGGCGGCCAGCCGCAGCGGGTCGGCGTCGACCGACTCGGCGTAGGCGGCCAGTTCGGTCGCCACGTCGGAGACCAGGTATCCGGCCTCCGCGAGCCGGTCGCCCAGCCCGCCGAGGGCGGGGTCGAAGTCGCGTACCGCGTCCACGGCGGCGCGGGCCGCGCCGAGCAGCGAGATCGCGTCCTGGCCGGTCTCGGCGCCGCTCATCGGGTCGCCGAGCAGCGCGCCGTGCGCCGTGGTGGCGGCCGTGCGCAGCGCGTCGGAGTGGGACAGCCGCTCCTCCTCCTCGCGCAGCTCGGTGTCCTCGCCGGCCTTGGGATCGACCTTCTCGATCTCCTCCAGGCCGAACCTCAGCACGTCGGCCTCCTGGGCGCGCTCGCGCGCCTTGGTGGTCAGCTCGGCGAGCCGGCCCGCGACCTGCCGGTGGCGGTTGTAGGCCAGCTCGTAGGCGCGCAGCGGTTTCACCAGCTCCTCGCCCGCGTAGCGGTCGAGGGCGGCGCGCTGCCTGGCGGGCTGGAGCAGCCGCTGCTGGTCCATCTGGCCGTGTACGGCCACGAGGTCGTCGGCGAGGTAGGTGAGGGTGCCGACGGGCACCGTGCGCCCGCCCAGCCAGGCGCGGCTGCGGCCCTCGGCCGAGACCGTGCGGGCGATGATGAGCTGCCCGTCGTCGACCTCGCCTCCGGCGTCCTCCACCTGCTGGGCGACCCGGCCACCGGCCTCGACCAGCAGGGTGCCCTCGACCCTGGCCCGATCGGCCCCCGGCCGCACCCGCGAGGGATCGGCGCGCCCGCCGAACAACAGGCCGAGCCCGGTCACCACCATCGTCTTGCCCGCGCCGGTCTCGCCCGTCACGACGGTGAAGCCCGGCGAAAGCTCCAGCACGGCCTCGTCGATCACGCCGAGACCGCCGATACGGACCTCCTCGACCCTTGGTCGCACTGGTCCCTCCCGTCACATACCAGCCACCGAACGCGTGTGCGGCGCGTGCCAGACGATCCTACGCGCTTCCGGCCCTCCCGAACCTGAACGCGGGCGTCACAGCACGCGCACCCTCGGTGTTCCCGGTGCTCAAAACCCCCGTGTACGGCCACGCCAGCCCTGAACGGGCAGGTCGAACTTGGCCACCAGGCGGTCGGTGAAGGGTGCTCCGGTGTCGTCGATCCCGTGCAGGCGGGCCAGGCGGACCGGTACGTCGGCACGCCGTATCTCGACGCGCGCGCCGGAGGGCAGGTCGAAGCGGCGGCGTCCGTCGCACCACAGCACGCCGCCCGGCGTTTTCGGGAGGATCTCCACGGCCAGGGAGGCACGCGGCGAGACCACCAGCGGCCGGGCGAACAGGGCGTGCGCGCTGATCGGCACCAGCAGCAGGGCCTCCACCTCCGGCCAGACCACGGGTCCTCCGGCAGAGAACGCGTAGGCGGTGGAACCGGTGGGGGTCGCGCAGATGACGCCGTCGCAGCCGTAGCGGGACAGCGGCCTGCCGTCGATCTCGGTGACGACCTCCAGCATGCGGTCCCGCTTTTCCACGGTGGCCTCGTTGAGCGCCCAGGTCTCGGCGATGACCTCCCCGTTGAGCCGGGCGACCACTTCGAGCGTGAGGCGTTCCTCCACGTCGTACCGGCCGCGCACGACGCTGTCCACGGCGTCGGCCAGGTCGTCGACCTCGGTCTCGGCCAGGAATCCGACATGGCCGAGGTTGACCCCGAGCAACGGGACGCCGCTGGGCCTGGCCATCTCGGCGGCGCGCAGGATCGTGCCGTCGCCGCCCAGCACGATGATCATCTCGGCGTCGTCGGCGGCGCCCTCCGTGGCCGGGACGACCTCCGCTCCCGGGCAGGCCACGCCCTCCGCCTCGGAGTCCAGGACGCGCACGTGCATCCCCGCAGCCACGAGCCTTTCGATCACCTGCCGGGCCGCGTCGATCGCGGCCCCGCGCCCGGTGTGGGTCGTGATCAGGATGGTTCGCTTGGTCGTCACTACCGTGGCCCTTCCGCCACCGCCCGCTCGATCTCCGCCGCGAGGTCGGGGACGGGCGGCGCCCCCTCTCCCTTGCCCAGCCACAGCAGATATTCGACGTTGCCCGACGGGCCCGGCAGGGGGCTCGCGGTCACCCCGCGCACCACCAGGCCCAGGGTGCGCGCGGCGTCCGCCGCATCCCGTACGGCCTGCGCGCGCAACTCGGGATCGCGTACCACTCCTCCCGCGCCGACCCGGTCCTTGCCCACCTCGAACTGCGGCTTGACCAGCATGACGAAGTCGGCGGCCGGCGCGGCGCAGGCGTGCAGCGCGGGCAGCACCAGCCGCAGTGAGATGAACGACAGGTCGCCCACCACCAGCGTCGGCGGCTCTCCCACGTCGCCGGGGGCCAGGTCTCTGACGTTGACGCGCTCCATCACGGTCACGCGCTCGTCGGTGCGCAGGGACCAGGCGAGCTGGCCGTACCCGACGTCCACCGCGACGACGTGCGCGGCGCCCTCGCGCAGCAGGACGTCGGTGAAGCCGCCGGTCGAGGCGCCCGCGTCCAGGCAGCGGCGGCCCCGCACGGTCAGCCCGAGGGGGCCGAACGCGGCGAGCGCGCCGAGCAGCTTGTGCGCGCCGCGCGAGACGTAGTCGGGGCCGCCCTCGGCCTGCTCGGCGACGACGATCGCGGCGGCGGTGTCGACCTGGCTGGCGGCCTTGGCGGCCACCTGCCCGCCGACGCTGACGCGCCGGTCGGCGATGAGCCGGCCGGCGTGCTCACGCGAACGTGCCAGCCCCCTGCGCACCAGCTCGCTGTCCAGCCGGACCCGTCTGCTCACCCGCGGCCCCGCTCATGCGGGTACCCGGGCACGGGCTCCCGGCGATCCACCTCGCCGGCCGGCCCCTCGTGCCCGTCGGCGGAGGCCAGCGCGCGTTCGAGGCGCGCGTGGACCTCCTGGAACACCGCGACATGCTCGCCGACGGGCAGTGCGGCGAGCCGGTCCAGCCCGGCCAGTGCCTCCTCGGCCGTGCCGCCGGCCCGCTGCGGCAGATCCGTCATTCGCCCCCTCCGGGAAGGTCGTACGATCGCGCGTGTGCGCCGCTGTCCCGACCGTATCCGACGGCCGCCCCCACCTGGCGCGCCAACCTGGCGTTGCGGCGCCCACGAGCGGCGGATTTGCCGTAGTAGTTGATTGGAACGCTACCGTCCCTGGACAAGGACGGTTTCGGGCGGTCCGCACGAGAAGGGAACGCGATCTATGGCGACCGTCGAGGAATGCCGGGCGGCGCTGCGCAAGCTCGCCGAGCAGTTCGACGAAGTCGATGAGGAGACCAAGGCGAAGCATGTGGTCGAGCGGTCGGTGAGCTGTCACGTGCCCGACCTCGACACGACCTTCTACGGCCGCATCCATCACGGCGGCCTGGAGTCCCTCGACGGCGACGGCGGCGTGCCCGGCCGCCAGGCCGACATCCGCCTCACGATCAGCAGTGACGACCTGGTCTCGCTGGTGGACGGAGAGCTCGACATGGCCCGCGCGCTGCTCGGCGGCAGGGTCAAGGTGGAGGCGAGCATCGGCGACCTGTTCCGCCTGCGCCGCCTCCTCTGACCATCCGCCGCACGAGGCCGCCGCCGCCCAGAGGGCATCATGTTCCCGGCCGGCGGGCCTCAGTGCCCCAGGGCGGCGAGGGCCGGTTTCACCGAGTCCGTGGTCAGGCCGTCGTCGCCCGCGGCCTGCCAGGCGGCCTGTGCGGCCGCGCGCAGCCCGTCCACGGGGTCTCCGGAGCCCGACAGGTGCAGCCGGTCCGATTCCCAGCGGGCGTGCCAGCCGGCGCAGGACCAGCCGCGCTCGCCGGCCGCCTGCCGTACGGCAGGGTAGGGCAGGTGCAGCGCCGACAGGTCGGCGGCGATGTAGGTGGGGCGATGCGCGGGGACGGCGGTGAGGACGTCGAGCGGGGTGGCGACCCCGGTCAGCACCAGCAGGCTGTCCACACCCGCGTTGGCGGCGCCCTCGATGTCGGTGTCCAGGCGGTCGCCCACGACCAGCGGGCGGCGGGCCCCGGTACGGATCATGGACTCGCGGTGCATCGGGGGCAGCGGCTTGCCCGCCACGATCGGCTCGACGCCGGTGGCGGTGGCGATCACCCGGGTCATGGCTCCGTTGCCCGGCATCTCGCCGCGGCCCGACGGCATCGTGGCGTCGGCGTTGGAGGCGACGAACAGCGCGCCGCCCCGTACGGCGAGCGCCCCTTCGGCGAGCAGGCCGTACGACATGCCGGGCGAATAGCCCTGGACCACCGCGACCGGGCCGTCCGCGGCCGTGGTCACCGGGCGCAGGCCATGGTCGCGTACCGCCTGGCGCAGCCCCATGCCGCCCACCACGAGCACCGGCGCGCCCGGCTCCACCCGCTCGGCGATGAGCCGCGCGGCGGCCTGGGCGGAGGTGACCAGATCCGCCGCTTCGGCGGGGATGCCCAGTGAGGTGAGGTGTTCGGCGATGGCGCTGGGGGTCCGGGAGGCGTTGTTGGTGGCGTACGCCAGCCGCACACCCGCCGCCTTCGCCGCCACCAGGGCCTCAGCGGCCTTCGGCACGGGCCTGGGCCCCAGGTAGACCACGCCGTCGAGATCCAGCAGCAGCGTGTCGTAGCCCTCGACCAGAACGGTTGTCAGCACGGTCGCAGATCCTACGTCCCCGCGCCGCCCTCCGGCCGCGCCGCCCTTGGCAGGGGTGGGCGCCGCGGTGCTCCAGGGCCGCTCCCGGCGACGCTCACCGGTCACATGGCCTCACGGGCGCGCAGGGTGGCGCGGACGTTCTTCAGCGCCGTCACGTAGTCCTTGTGGTCCGGGCGCATCGCCACGGCGATGGTCAGGGGCTCGTGGGCCGCCTCCATGTCGCCGGTCCGCCACAGGGCGAGGCCCAGGCCGAAGTAGGCGTAGTCCTCGGTGGGGTTGGCGTCGACGATGGACCGGAAGCTGTCGGCGGCCTTCTCGTACTGCCGGGAGTTGAACTGGGCACGGGCCAGCCCCTCACGGACGCTGCGGGAGCCGGGCTCGGCCTCGGCCGCGCGTTCGAGCAGCGCCGCCGCGGCGGCCGGGCTGCCCTCGCGCAGCAGCTTCATCCCACGCTGGAACCACTCGTAGACGCCTCCGCCGGGGACGCCCTGCGCCGGCTCACGGGCCTCATCCGGAGTGTTTCGGCCTTCCACCATTCGTCAATCCCTTCCATCTGGACGCGGACAAGACCAGTGGCAGCGTGTTCGCGGGCAGGTGCGGGAGGCGGGACGAGCCCTTTCGGGGTGGGCTCTGGACGATTCAGAACTCTGTGGGAGCATGCCCGATATGGCGAATCCTGAACTGCCGGTACCTGATGGACTGGTCCTGCGCCCGTTCCGAGGAGTGCGCTTTTCCGGCGGGTCCCCCGGCGGCGCGAACGGCGTCGAGGAGACGGCCAAGGTCACCTCTCCGCCATACGATCTGATCTCCGACGACGATGTCCGCGAGTTGCTTGCCGTTCATCCCAACAACGTGGTGCGGCTGATCCTTCCCGGTGTGGATCACCACGACTATCCTCGGGCGCGTGACACGCTGCGCGACTGGCTCGATGCCGGTGTGCTCGCCCTGGACGGCGAGCCCGCGGTGTACGTCTACGAACAGGCGGCGGGCGATCACGTACTGCAGCGGGGGCTGATCGGCGCGGTCGCCCTGGCCGACCCCGAGCGGCGGATCATCCTGCCGCACGAGGACGTCATGCCCGGCCCGGTGGCCGACCGGCTGGCGCTGATGCGCGTCACCGAGGCCAACCTGGAGCCCATCTTCCTGGTCTACGACGGCGGCGGGCCCGCCACGCACCTGGTGGACGACATCGCCACGACGCGCGTCCCGCTGGTGCAGGCGGACACGGACGACGGGCTGCGGCACCGGCTGTGGGCGGTGACCGACGCGGCCGAACTGACCCTGCTCGGCGATGACCTGCGCCCCCGCCAGGCCCTGATCGCCGACGGGCACCACCGTTACGCCACCTACCGCGCGTTGCAGGCCGAGCGCCACGCACAGGCCGGTGCGCGCGAGGAGGCGGCCGGCCCCTGGGACTACGGGCTCGCCCTCATCGTGGACGCCAGCGCCTACCCGCCCGACCTCAACCCCATCCACCGGGTCATCCCCGGCCTGCCGCTGGCACAGGCGGTGAGCAGGGCCAAGGGCGCGTGCCAGGCGCACGAGCACGCCGACCTGGCGGCGGGACTGGCCGCGCTGGCGGCGGCCGACGAGCCCGCCTACCTGCTCGCGGGCGAGGGTACGACCTGCCACCTGCTCACCGGGCCCGACCCGTTGCAGCTCAAGCACGCCATGCCGGCCGCGCGATCGGCCCGGTGGGCGGCGCTGAACACCTCGATCCTGGCGGAGTTCCTGCTGCCGAAGGTGTGGGGGCTGAGCGACGACGAGCAGGCCGTGCGGATCGTGCACCACGACGCGCGGGCCGCCGTACGGCAGGCCCGCGACACCGGCGGCACCGCGGTGATCCTCAATCCCCTGTCGCTGGACCAGGTGCTCGCGGTCGCGGCGGGGGGCGAGCGGGTGCCGCGCAAGTCCACCTCGTTCGGGCCCAAACCGCGGACGGGCCTGGTGATGCGCACCTTCGACGGCGGCTGACCTTCGCAAGCAAGGACGGAAAACCGCTGGAATTGCCGGTCTCGTGAGCACCGGCGGCCGATCCGGCGGCCGGAATACCTTCGGGTGGCGGGGACGGCCCCGGCATGGGGCCGGGCCGCATCCTTGTGGCAACGAAGGGAAACCGTCATGGACATGCGACTCACAGGCCGCGTCGCGGTGGTCACCGGCGCCTCGAAGGGGATCGGGCTGGCCGTGACCCGCGCGCTGCTGGCGGAAGGCGCGAAGGTGGTCGCCGCCTCCCGTACGGCCGGGCCGGAACTGACCGCGCTCACCGGACCGGACCTGGTGCACGAGGCCGTCGATCTGATGGACCCCGAGGCGCCCGCCCGGACCGTGGCACGCGTCGTGCGGGAGTTCGGCGGCCTGGACATCCTGGTGAACAACGCGGGCGGGCCGCCGCCCGGAGTGGATCTGCCGCGCGCCTCCTTCTTCGACGCGAGCGATGAGGACTGGCGGGCGATGTTCGAGTTCAACCTCTTCTCGGCGGTGCGGACGGTACGGGCGGCCATCCCGCACATGCTGAGCGGGGGCGGCGGCTCGATCGTCAACGTCTCGTCGGCCAACGCGCGGCAGCCTTCCCAGATCAATGTGGACTACGGGGCGGCGAAGGCGGCGATGAACAACCTCACCAAGGCGTTGTCGGAGGAGTTCGGGCCGCAGGGCATCCGGGTCAACACCGTCTCCCCCGGGCCGGTGCTGACCCCCTGGTGGACCGACCCGGGTGGCGTCGCCGACCGGCTCGCCGGTCAGGCGGGGACCGACCGCACCGGCGTCCTGGACAAGCTGGTCCCCGAGACCATGCGCCTGACGACGGGCCGCCTGGCCGACCCTGAGGAGATCGCCGACGTGGTGGTACTGCTCGCCTCGCCCCGCTCGGCCAGCACCACCGGCGCGGAGTTCACCGTGGACTCGGGTTTCGTCAAGGCGGTGTGACCCTCCTCTCGGGGGTGGCCTCATGGGTGACCTCATGGGTGGAAGGTGTTGAAGTAGTCCGCGGGCAGCTTGTTGAGCCAGGCATGGGTGACGCCGGTCCAGCCGATGCGCACGAAGTCGGCCTTGCCGTCGCCGTCCATGTCCGCGAACTGGACGTCCTTGGACGGTACCTCGGCGTCTCCGGCGATCCTGCCGATGTCGCGATAGGTGCCGCCCGCGCCCCTGGCCCCTTCGTTGATCCAGGCCCGTGCCCCGCCCTTGGCCGTGATCAGGATGCGGTCGGCGCGTTTGTCGCCGTTGATGTCGGCGTAGCGGATCTCCCGGGGGCTGGCCAGGGCGTTGGCGATCTTCGCCGGAGGGGTCCAGTCCAGCCACCTGCGGCCGTCCTTGTCCTGAAAGTCCCTGTTGTACGCGGCGGTCGTCGTACCGTCCGGCTTGATCAGCAGGTAGTCGTCCCGGCCGCCCCCGGTGACGTCGGCGAAACGGATCTTGGTGGCCGGGTCGATGTCAAGGATCTCGCCCTGTGACCCCCCGTCGAAGACGCTCGCCTCGCCGCCGTATTTGTTCATGCACATGCGCGAGCCGGAGGGATTGTCGCCCTTCCAGGTGTAGGCGTCGATCCGCCCGGTCAGCCAGACCACCATGCAGTCGGGGAAACCGTCGCCGTCGACGTCACCGAAACGCAGCATGTTGCCGACCGCCCCGGGGGCGGGCCGGTAGGAGTTCTGGCCTTCGACGAAGGGCGTCCAGTTCTTGCCCGAGGGGCCGCTGTTCCACCAGAACCGGAAGTTCTGGTGCTTGTCCACCGTGACGAATTCGGCCTTACCGTCCTTGTTGATGTCGACCAGCCAGAACCGGTTGGTGTTGGGGTACTGCTTGTCCTGGATGACGCTACGGTCTTCCCAGCCCTGCCCCAGCTTGTTGGGGTTGCTCTCCTCGGTCTGTAAGCCGTCGCCGTCGTCCTGCATTCCGCAGGGGTCGGACGTCGCGTCCGGCGCCTGCGGGCGCGTCTTGCGGAGCCATCCTCGATCGTTGGCCTGGTTCGCCGCCTTCACGAACGCGGCGGCGATCTTGTCGTATCCCTGGTCGGTGGGGTGGATGCCATCGACGCCGATATCGGACAGGGTCAGTGCGGTCGTGTCGGCGTACACCACACGCAGGCCACGCGCCACGAGGCGGTCCACCATCGCGGGGATCCGCGCGGTGAACGCCTGTCCTCGTGCGTTCCTGCCGGGGTCGTTGGGCGGGTCGCGGAACGGCTGCATTCCGGCCACCAGGACGGCCACCCCCGGGTCGTCGAAGTCGACCTGCTCGATCAAGGACTCCAGCCGCCCGATCGCGCCGTCCATCTGGTAGTTCTTGATGACGTCGTTGCCGCCCGCGATGAGGGTGATCAGGTTGGGCTGGTAGGCCCTGACCGCGCATTTCGCCTTGTCGGCGATCTCATGGATCAGGCGCCCCCGCCAGCCTTCGATCTCCCGGTCCGCCATCGTCCCCACCCGCACGGAGCCGACCCAGTCCACGCGCGTGGTGTCATCGGCGGCGCTCGCGGCCATCGATGATGCCCCGGAGTCGCCGCTGTCTTCGGCGTTGCGGTCGGCGAGGTCGCTGAATCCCCGGTCGGCGGTGTCGCGGTAGCCGTTGCCGTCCGAGCTGCCCTCGCCGTAGGTGCTGGACGACCCCAGCCCCATCGTGCGCAGGGCATCCGCGGCCTCCTCGGTCTCGGTGCCGGAGTCGGTGGTCACCCAGCCTGCCAGGAACGCCCCGACGATGCCGTCGGCGAAGGCGATGGCCATCTTCTGCTGACCGGTCTCATTGGGGGACAGGCCGTCGTCGGACAGGTCGGCGGTGGACAGGTGGTTCATCGGCACCAGCACGACGTGCTTGCCCGCCGCCCGCCGTTGGGCCACCACCTCCGGGACGCGCTCGTTGAACGCCTCGATCCTGCCCTGGACGGCCGGGTCGGCGGCCGGGGGCAGGGTGGCCACCAGCACCAGGGCCTTGGGGGCGTCTTCGAGGATCTGGTCGATCAGACGCCCCAACCGGCCGGGCGCCCCGGCCACGTCGGTGTCCTGCTCCATGTCTTCGGTACCGGCGAGTAATGTCACCACGTTCGGCCGCAACTGGGCGACGGTGTCGTCCACTCGCTCGGCGATCTGGTCGATCTCGTGGTCCGGGTACCCCTCGTGGTCGGGGTCGGGCATGTCACCGTCGCGCTGCGTGCCCACCATGTCCAGCGATGGCGCGAGCCGGACCTCTTTCACCTCCTCCACCTCTTCCTCATCGTCGGCCGGAGCGGCCTCCCCTGCGCCACTGTGCAGCGGACGGCCGGACGCGCGCTGCACATAGAAGTAGGTCTTCGTCCCCAGCTCGTCGTAGAGGGGCCGCCGGTGATTCACGAAGACGCTGTCGTTCCTGCCCCGGGTGCTCCCGTCGCCCGTCGGCATCAGGTCGATTCGCGTCTGGGGATGCCAGGAGCGGAACGGCCCGATCCCGACCGCGTAGTGGTCGGGGCCGGCGCCATCGAACCGCTGAGCCCGTTGCCGGGCGACGGTGCCGTTGTCGGCGATGAAGTAGTCGTACTCCCCGCCGTTCTGGTGGGTGGCCAGGCCGGTGGTGAAGCGCCGTACCTCCCCTCTCGGGTAGTTCGCCCTGCCCTGCAGAACGTCAGGATCCGCGTTGAAGTCGCCCCCGATGACGAAGTGTCGTTCCCCTCCGACGTTTCTGACCCACGCCGCGATATCCCGCACCAGGCTCGCGGCATAGGCTCCTCCACGGGTCAGCGCGTGAATGGTGAAGTACCAGGTGTCTCCGAATCGCACTCCCAGCGCCGGCCGGGGAATCTCCCGGTGCCAGGCGGGGGACGGCATGCTCATGGTTGGGAGGTGCGAGGCCAGTCCGGGGCGGCTGGAACATACCCACGGCGGTCGAACCAATAAGCAGTTACGTGAGCCTGGGTACCCCTGCCCGCCGATTGCCCCCACCGCTGGAGGAGCCCCGCCAAGTGACATAAACGGCGAAACTCACACCGAACACCCCACAAACCACCCACCCCAACCGCGGGCACGAACCACCACAGCGAAAAACCCCGCCAGACCATTAAGACGCCAACCCGCCGACCACCCCACCACAGAACGAGACCCCACCAAACGACGTAAACGGCGAAATCCACACCGAACACCCCACAAACCACCCACCCCGACTGCCGCCCGCGAACCGCCGCTACGATCCGGTCCGCCCGGAAGCCCCGGTCGGCTGGCGTGTGCGGCACCAGGCCATGCGGTACCAGCGGCCGTCGGCCATGAGCAGCCCACCCGGTTCCACGACGCGGTCGATCTCAGGGCTGGCCGCGTCGGCGCGGCACCGTGCGGGCGGCGAGGGCTGGGGCCGCCTCAGCCGCTGGCTCGGCGACAGCCGTCAACCCACCGCCCCAGAACCAGCGTGAAGGCATCTCGATGGCGGCGTCGATGATGGCCTATCGCCACTCGACGCCACGAACGCCACGAACGCCACGAACGCCACGAACGCCACGACGCGGGACCTTACCCCTTTACCCTTGCCATGAGCAGAACCTTTACGGCCATTCGGAATCGCTCGGCGGATGCGCTTGGGCGCGATAGCGGCTACGCCTCTACTACCTGCGCTCCTTCACCTCCCTGCGTGTCGAATGCCCCGGCCCTTTGCCCGCCAGATGGGTGGATTACTCCTGAAGATTGTGACCGATAGTCGCTATGTGGCCCGCCGCCATGCGTAAGCGGAATAGGCGTCTTCTGTTCTCCTCAAAGGGCATTCAGGATAACGATGGCCGCGCACGGCGATCCGCTTCCTTTTCTCGAACCCCCTTGACCCCGCTCCGGCGTGCCGGCCCGCCCGGTGAACCGCTGGGCGATCTTTGCCTGGGGACGGTGGGACGGGCCGTCCCCGGCCTCGGAGCAGGGTCGGCTTCGGTAGGGCCGACGGTGGGGGGTGATTCCTCGAAGGTGACCGTGACGGTGCGTTCGAGGACGCGCACGGAGTCGGCGAGGATCGAATGCACGCTCGCCCTGCCGTACGCGGTCGTGAAGAAGCGACGCCGCAGGGTGCCCCGCACCTCGATGACGTCTCGTGGCCGGAGATCGGCCACGGATCTGCCTAGCGGGCCGTCGAAGGTCATGCACTCGAAGGTCTCGGTGACGCACTCGCGTGTGCGGCCCGGCCGTCGCACGGTCAGCTTCCAGGTGGTCAGCGTGTCGCCGCTGGGCAGTGGTTTCACCCCTGGCGTTCCGGAAAGCCGGCCGGACAGGACGACCTCATTGCGGTCGATATTGCGGTTGATGTCACGGTTGATGTCGTGGTCGCGGTCCGTGGTGTCTTCCATGATGGCCCTCCTCGCAGTTTGCGAACCAGGACCACTCTCTACGATGTGA
This sequence comes from Spongiactinospora sp. 9N601, assembly GCF_044326295.1. Classification (NCBI taxonomy): domain Bacteria; kingdom Bacillati; phylum Actinomycetota; class Actinomycetes; order Streptosporangiales; family Streptosporangiaceae; genus Spongiactinospora; species Spongiactinospora sp. 9N601. The sequence goes on along the minus strand of NZ_JBIRBB010000014.1, from coordinate 4,578 downwards.
GGTGCGGCGCGTTCGCCCGAACGCCATTCTGGGGATAACGCCGCTCCTGCGACGAGGGAGACCTGTGGACAACATCACCGCGCTCGGCGGAGACGTGTACGAGATCGACACACGCATGGCCGGCTACTCGGGAATCACCGCCGGCTACCTCATCCTCGGGGACAGGCCCTGCCTCGTGGAGACCGGTACATCGACCTCCGCGCCCATCGTTCGGGACTCGCTGGCCGCGCTCGGCGTCGGCCCGGACGACCTGGCCACCGTGGTCGTCACGCACATCCACCTCGACCACGCGGGCGGCGTCGGCGACATCGCCCGGTTCTTCCCCTCCGCCGAAGTCGTCGTACACGAGAAGGGCGCGCGGCACCTGGCCGACCCCACCCGGCTGATGGCCAGCGCCAAGATGGTGTGGGGCGACCGGCTCGACACGCTGTTCGGCGAGCTGTCACCGACCGAGGCGTCCAGGATCAGGGCCCTCGGCGACACCGGCGCCATCGACCTCGGCGCCGGGCGTACCTTGAGCAGCCACTACTCCCCCGGCCACGCCAAGCACCACGTGGGCCTGATCGACTCGGCGACCGGTGACCTGTACGTCGGCGACGCCGCCGGCGTCTACCTGCCCGAAACCGGCGACCTGCGGCCCGCCACACCCCCGCCCGACTTCGACCTGCGCACGGCGCTCGACTCCATCGCGTTGTTCGGCGACCTCCAGCCACAGCGGCTGCTGTTCAGCCACTATGGCCCGGTCGACGACGTCGCCACGACCCTGGAACGATCGGCCGAAGAACTACGGGTATGGGTTGATCTGACCAAGCAGGCGCACTCCGCCGGAATGGACCTGGACCACGCGGTCGCCATGGTCAGGGACCGGACGCGCGAGCGCTATGCCGCGCTGCGCGCCGATCCCGAAATCGCCGAGCAGTTCGAGCTGCTCAGCGGCGCTCCCTCGAACGTCGCCGGCATCCTGCACTGGCTGGGCAAGGAGAACCTCTGAGCGCACCGCCGCGTACCCCCATCGACAGCGGGGGTACGCGAACGGCCGAATAGATCGTCAGATGGTCCGCTTGCCCTGCTCGCCGCCGGTTTCGCGGTCAGACTCGCCCGCGCCCGGTGCTTCCTCGTCGGACCCATCGACGTCGGACTCGTCATCATCGGGGTCTTCGTCGGCCAGGTCACCGAAATCCGGTGCGATGAAGGCGGGCACTGCCGGGGCCTCCACCTCGATCTTGCGCTCGGCCGGGCCGTCCTCCTTCTTCGCCGGCTCTGTCACCGTCCCTCGGTCGGGCACGTCCTCAAAGCCGCCCGAGGGCTCGGCCGGGAAGGGGGCCGACTCGGCGGGTGGAGCCTGCTCCTCGAAGTCGAGCTCGTCCAGGTCGTCCTCGTCCTCGATCTGCCGGTCGAGGGTGGCCAGGTCGTCGATCTCCTCGTCCTCGTCCTCGTCCTCGGCCTGCTCAACGCCTTCAGCGGACTCCGCCTCCAGCGCGTCCGGCTCGACGCCCTCTTCGATGTCCTCGATGTCCGCGACGCTCTCGCCGGTGAGTTCGGAGTAGCGGGCCGCCGCGTCGGTCTCCCCGGCGTCGTCGAAGCCCATCGCGCGCCCGAACCAGTCGGCCGCCGCCGCCTCATGCCCGGCCTCGGCCAGGGCATCCGCGTACGCGAAGGCCAGACGGGCCGACCATGGGTGCGGCCGGGGGTCGCGAAGCTCGGGCAGGCGCTGCAAGGTCACCAGCGCGGCGTCGTGCTGGCCGAGATCACGGCGCGCGCCCGACTCCACGATGGTCAGCTCGATGTGCCCCGCCCGGTCCAGGCGTTCCGCCTCGCGCGAGCGCACGAGGTCCAGCGCACGTTCCGGGCGGCCGAGGCCGCGCTCGCAGTCCGCCATGATCGGGAGATACTCATCCGATCCGGTCATCCTGCGCGCCGCACGCAGATCGCCCAGCGCCTCCGAGAACTGCCCGGCGCGGTACGCCGTCACTCCCGCCGCCTCGCGTACCACGCCGATCCTGGCCGCGAACCTCCGCGCGACCTTGGCGTGCTCGTACGCCCGCTCCGGATCGTCGTCACCGAGCGCACGCTCGGCGGCGACCAGGTGACGAGAGATCAGGTCGGCGAGGTCGCCCGGCAGCGAGCCGAGCTCGTCACGGATCTCGCTGTCGAGTTCGTCGGCCGTAATGTCCGGGGCCACCTCAGGCAGCTCCTCGCGCTCGCGCGGGGCCTCATCCTCGCGTCCTCCGAACCTTGCGCGAGACGAGTAGCCGGGCGCGTCCTGGTCCGGCCTACGGTCGTCGCGCTGGTACGGCCGGCGGTCGTCGCGGTCGTCGCGCTGGTAGGGGCGGCGCTCGCGGTCGCCGTAGCCGCCTCCTCCCGGACGGTCCTCCCGGCGGAACGGCGGGCGATCAGAGCCGCGGTCGTTCCAGTCGCGGCGGGGGGCACGGTCACCGCGGTCATCGCGGCGTCCGCCGAATCCACGCCGGGCCTCGTCGCGGTCGCGGTACCGCGCGGGGCGCTCGTCTTCCCTGCCGCCACCATAGGAGCGGGGCGCGCGGTCGTCACGTCGTTCGTACGGCCGACGCTCACGGTCACCGTAGGAGGAGCCTCCGCCTCGCTCGGGGCGGTCACGGTAGGGCCGATCGCCCCGATCGCCCCGATCGTCCCGGTTCCCGCCGCGGCTATCGCGCTCGCCCGCCCGGAACGGACGCCCTTCGCGGGAGCCACGGTCATCCCGGTACGGTCGACCCTCGCGGCCTCCCTGGCCCGGAGCCCGGTCATCGCGACGGAATGGACGGTCGCCACCAGGCCGCTCACCACGGTCATCACGCCTGAACGGGCGATCCCCACCAGGCCGCTCACCACGATCGTCACGCCTGAACGGACGATCCCCACCAGGCCGCTCACCACGATCGTCACGCCTGAACGGGCGATCCCCACCAGGCCGCTCACCACGGTCATCACGGCGGAACGGGCGATCCCCACCGCGCCCTTCGCCACGATCGTCACGCCTGAACGGGCGATCCCCACCAGGCCGCTCACCACGATCGTCACGCCTGAACGGACGATCCCCACCGCGCCCTTCGCCACGATCGTCACGGCGGAACGGACGATCCCCACCAGGCCGCTCACCACGGTCATCGCGACGGTAGGGGCGGTCACCGCCCCCGCGGAAGGCTCCGCCGCTCCGGCGGTCGTCGCGGTCGTCTCGCCCACCGGGGCCGCGGCGCTCGCCAGGACCCCCTTCACCACGGCCACGCTCGAATGGACGCCCGCCACGGTCATCTGAACGCCTCTCGAAGCGTCCTCCGCCGGATCCTCCACCACGCCGCTCACCAGACCGTGAGTCGCGATCCTGCCATCGGTCGCCGCCACGGCCGCGATCCCGGTCGCCTTCCCGGCTAGAGCTTCGGTCACGATCACGGTCACGCGGCGCGTATGAGCGCCCTTCGCCGCCTTCGCGCCGTTCGTGCCTTTCGCGGCGCTCGCCGTATCGGGGCCCGTCCCCCGGCATACCACGGTCTCCGCGGTAACCACCACCGCGCGTCGGCCTCTCACCACCGGCGTCCGGACCGCGCTGCCCGCTTTCTCCGCGCCGGCCCGCGTCATCAGGTCCTTGGTCTCTGTTCACTTCTGTATGTCCATTTCATTGGCTCGATCAGCGAGCCGGCCGCGGGCCGCTCTTCCGCAATTGGTCGCCCGCCTCATGGTCCGACGCGACAAGGGCCACCCGCGGTGGGGTGGCCCGACACTTCCAGCCTAGCAAGTCGGCAGAACCCTCCCGGCCATTCGCGTAGACCTCCAAGACCTCCGCGTCCTTAGGCCGGTCGAGTATGTGCGGCGGTGCGAGCCGTTCCCTGTTGCTCAGTTTTCAGTACGGCCAGGCAGCGCACTGTCCGGCCCGTCGGAGACGGTCAGATCTCGCACGTCCTCGCCAACGCCCCGGGCCGCGGATTTCAGCGAACGAAGGTCGGCGGCCACAGCGGTGCAGGAGCCACCGAGCTGGGCGGAGGTGAGAACGAAGAGGTCTTCTCCAGTGTCGATCTCCAAGTGCTCCCAGCGCCTGCCGTACCTGTGCCGGACGTCCACCGCGATCTGCTCCACCGCGTCCCACGGCACCAACCGCCGATCGGCGAACCAGCGCACCACGACGACCCCCTCAGGGCCGGCCGAAAGCCGTACGGGGACGAGCAGGTCACGTCCGACGAGCACGGCGAGCACGAATGCGGCGATCCCGCACAGGATGATGGCTCGCCGGTCGTCGAGGTTCAGCACGATAAGAGCGATGGCCAGCAGCAGTCCCAGCGCCTTGAGCACGACGAAGTCTCGCCTTACCCGCCACTCCAGCGAGGTTCCCATGGGTTCGCTCACGTCTCGTACGTTACCTTGCCACCAGGCAAAACGAAGAGGGCCTTGTTGTAGAGAGACGGGCAATAACAACCCGTACCCCTACAACAAGGCCCTCATATTCAATGATTGTGCGGCAGCGACCTACTCTCCCACACCGTCCCCAGTGCAGTACCATCAGCGCAGGCAGGCTTAACTTCCGGGTTCGGAATGTAACCGGGTGTCTCCCCACCGCCATAACCACCG
>NZ_JBIRBB010000013.1:0-305906 GCF_044326295.1 Spongiactinospora sp. 9N601 | reverse complement strand
GGGGCCAAGGCGAGCATCGTGGTCAGGGTCAGGGCGAGCGCCTGCGCCGCGCGGCGGAGCCGCCGCGGCGTACGTCGGCCCGCGGGCGGAGCGAAAGCGGATGCCACACGGGCGAGGCCCCCTGCGCGCGGAGCCGACGCGGGTGACCCGCGATGCCCGGCCTGCGGGGCGGGAGCAGATACCACGCGGCCCCCTGCCTGCGAAGCCGGCGCAAGTGACCCGTGGCCCCCTGCCTGCCGGGCCGCCCGCCGCCCGTTCGGCGGCGGGCTCGGGCGCGGCCGGGTGGAAGCGGACGCAGGTGAGCCGTGGCCTCCTGCCTGCGGGGCGGGCGCGGGTGGCGGGTGGTCGGGAGGGGGTGGGGTCAGCACACGTTCCCCTGGGTGCAGCGGGGGACGGTGGGGGGTTCGCCGAGGGAGCGGGCGATGCGGCCGGCGACGGACTGGGCGGCGGGCCACAGTTCGCTGTGCAGGATCTCCTCGGGCGGTACCGCGTCGCGGCTGCGTCCGTCGGAGTAGCCCGCCGTGGAGAACACCAGGTAGGGACCCGCGCCGACCCATCCGTTGCGCTGCCGCTGCGCCGCCCCGAACAGCTCGGTCGCGGTACGCGGGAAGGCCACCGGCCGCACCCCCACCCGGTCGTCGGCGGGCAGCTCGGCGGCGGCCCGCACGCGGTCCTCCTCGCTGGCGAACACGGCCACCCCCACGGTGATGGCGAACGTGGACGTCTGGTCCACGTATGTTGCCCGCAGCAGGGTGCGGCAATCGTGTTCACCGACGACCTGGCCGACCGAGGCGTCCAGGCCCGCCGTGCACGGCGACTCCGGCGCGATGCCGACCCGTCTGGCGTATTGCTGGGTGCGCTCCAGGCCCAGGTATTCGAGTTCGTCGGGGAAGACGACGTCGGCGGGCCAGGCGTGCCAGCGCCGGGCGATGTCGGCGCGTACGTAGTCGGCCCGCTCGGCCACGGTGAGCGGGCGGGAGCGGGTCTCGCGGAGCAGCCCGATCGTACCGAGCAGCACGGTGACCGCCGCGACCGTCAAGATGGTGCCCACCAGGACGAGGAACACCGAGCGGTACCGGACCCCGCGGTCCAGCGCGGCCCGCTCGGCGGCGGCTTCGGCCGCGGCCAGCTCGGCCCGCCGTCCGGCCGCGGACCACGCCCGCACCCTCGGCCCCCGCACACCGCCGGCCTCGGCGGCGTCCGGCCGGGACGTACGTGGCGGACGCGGCAGTGAGCCGAGCCCCGCGGCCCGCCCCGCCCGCGGCAGCCCGCCCTCGGTGACCCGCCGCCGCGCCGGGCCCGCACGCGCCTCCCGCGCCCCGGACCCCGCGGCCTCCGGGCGCCCGTCAGGCTCCTCGGACCGCCGGGGCTTCGACACGTCTTCAATGCTACGTCGCCCCGATCCACCCACCACCCCCCGACCCGACCAGGCACCCCACCACGGTCAGCGGGTGCGTTGGGTGATGAGGACCTCCAGACCGTCGAGGAGGCGTTGGAGGCCGAACTGACGGCTTCTGCCCGGGGCCGGGTCGTCGGCGGACGCTATGGCGGCGCTCAGTGCGGGGAAGCGGTCGGCGGTGTGGCCGGGCAGGGCGCTGAGGTCGGGCTTGAGCCGCTGCTGTGTGGTCCATGGCTGAGTGCCGGCCAAGGTGGCGGATCGGGTGTTGCGAACGTGGCCGCTGAGCAGGAGGACCGCGTCCATCTGCTCGCCGCCGCTCAGCCCGGTCCCGGCAAGGGCCGCGACCGCGCTCTCCGTCCAGCCGATCTCTCTCGGACCCATGATCCGCTCGCCGACGGTGGCGCCGGGCAGCCACGGGTGGTGGTCCCAGGTCGCCCACAGTCGATGGGCCCAGTGTTCGAGCTTGCCGCGCCAGCCGCCGGGGACCGTGCCCAGATCGGGCGGGTCGCCCACGGCTTCCTCGATCATGACGGCGATCAGCTCGGCCTTTCCGCTGACGTAGCGGTACAGCGCCATCTTGGTGAAGCCGAGTTCGCCGGCGACCCGCTGCATGGACAGCGCCGCGAACCCTTCGGCGTCGGCGATGTCCATGGCGGCCCTCGCGATGTCCTCGATGGTGAACGCGGGCTTGGGCCCCCGGTTCGGTGGTTGTCGCACCCCCCAAAGCAGCGCAACGGTGCGGTCCAATTCGGCCCTCCAGTATTGCCCTTGCTCCCGGCCTAAATTTGTGTCTAGCATACACAGCGTCCATCGGACACTGTTTACGAACCACCTGTGATGAGGGGATCACGCCATGTCTGAGAACACCGAACAGCAGCGCAAGGTCATTGCCGACGCCGTCGTCTCGATGGACGGGTACACCAGCACCGGCCCCGAGGACGACATGAGCTGGGCCATGGAGCACATCAGCAGCGAGCAGAGCGAGATCATGTACGAGGGGATCTGGCGCGGGGTGAGCACGGCGGTCGTCGGCCGCGTCAACTGGGAGGGCTTCACCTCCGTATGGCCCGGCCTGACCAGCGACCCGAACAGTTCGGCCCGGACCCGTGACCTGGGCAACTGGCTCGCCACCGTCGAGAAGGTGGTCATCTCCACCACCCTCCAGCAATCCGACCTGGACAAGACGGAATGGAGCAACGCCCGAGTCTCTCGCGACCTCGAAGCCGAAGTACGCGCGCTCAAGGCCGCGCCGGGCCGCGACATCCTCGTCCTGAACAGCGCCAGCATCATCCAGGCGCTGCTCAAGGCCGACCTGGTCGACGAGCTGTACCTGACCGTCCTCCCGGCGACCCTCGGCGCGGGAGTGCGCCTGCTGCCCGACGGCCTCTCGTCGAAGTGGCGGCTCTCCCACGCCACCACCATCCCCGCGACAGGCGCCGTCGCCCTGTGCTACCGCCGTCCCTGAGCCCGGGGGCGGCGAATTCGGCTACGGGGCGGGGGGCTCTGAGGGGGCCGGGGGGCGGCGGATGCGGGTGATGGTGAGAGCGATGGTGGCGACGCAGGCGAGGGCGGCCAGAGCGGCGATGCCTGCGATGCCGCCGTAGACGGTGATCGCGTGGTGGTCGCGGCGGACGACCGGTACCGGGGGGAGGGGGCGGCCCGCGACGGGCTCGGCCGGGTCCTTGGTGTCGTCGCCGGCGGCCCGCAGGGTGTGCCGGGAGATGCGGCCCGCCTCGGCGAGCGCGCCCGCCGCGCTCACCACGCCGAAGCCCATGCCCGTGTCATAGCCGTCGGATGGCCGTTTGTTGGTGCCGGAGGTCAGGGCCTGTACCACCAGCGCGGGCGACATTTTCGGATATTTGGCCTTGATGAGCGCCGCCACCCCCGACACCATCGCACTGGCCTGCGACGTCCCCCGCCCCACCCAGTACTCATCCCCCGGCCCGGCCCCCAAGATGTCCACCCCCGGAGCCGCCACCAGCACCGAAGGGTTGAAGTTGGAGAACGAGGCCCGCCGCAGCCCCCGGTCGGCCGCCCCCACCGACACCACGCCCGGGAACGCCGCCGGATAGGAGTAGGGCGCGAACCCGTCGGCCCCCGGCTTGGCCGCGCCGTCGTTGCCCGCCGCGGCCACCAGCACGACCCCCTTGGAGATCGCGTACCGGATCGCCGCCCGCTCCTCCTTGGTCGCCAGTTCCTTGGTGATCGACATGTTGATCACGTCGGCCCCCCGGTCCACCGCGTACCGGATGCCCTTGGCCACCACGTCCTCATAGCGCTCGGCCGAGTTGAACTCGCGAAACCCCGGCTCCTCGTCCTCCAGGATGATCCGCACCGAGAGGATCTTCGCCCGGGGCGCGATGCCGATGATCCCGTCGCCGCCCCCCGGGCCGTGCCCGTGCCCGGCGATCAGCGAGGCCATGTAGGTGCCGTGCAGCTTGCGCGGCCGTACGCCCGGCGGGTTGGCCCCCGCCGTGAAGTCACGCCCCACGATCACCGAACCGGCCAGGTCGCGGTGCCGCGGATCGACGCCGGAGTCGAGCACCGCCACCGTGACGCCCTTGCCCTTGCTCACGGCCCAGGCCCTCGACACCTGAAGGGTGCGCAGCACCGGCCGCTGGCTGTCGCGTACGTCATCGGCCAACGCCGGGGCCGGTACCGTGACCACCGGCACCGTGACCACCGGCGCGACCAGCGCCGCCAGCAGCACGACCGCCGCCCGCCGCCTCAGCACGACCACTCCGCGGAGGCCGCGCAGTCCGGCGTGGCCGGGCGGGTCAGGTCGCGCAGGACCCGCTCGCCCATGTGGCCCGCGAACGCGAACATCGCCGGCCGCTGGTCGCCCACCGCCTTCGCCGGGCGCCCGTCCACCTGCCCGGCGGTGGTGAGCACGACGTAGGGGCCGCCCTGCCGTACCGTGCCGGACTGGCGGCCCGCGGCGGTGAAGCGGTCGGTGACCGTGCCGGGGAAGGCCAGCGCGCGCAGGCCCGGACTGGGCCGCTCACCCGAGGGGAAGGCGGCCTCGGCGCGCCGCGCCCTCGCCTCGTCGGGGAAGGCGGCCACCCCGATGGTCACCACCATGCCCTGCAACGCGTCGATGTAGGTCGCCCGGAGCACGGCGCGGCAGCCCGCCGTACGCAGCGCGGAGGCCAGCTTGGCATCGACCGCGGTCTGGCAGCGGTGGTCGGCGGCGATTCCGACCCGGCGGGCGCTCTCCTGCCCGCCCTGCTCGGCGGCGTAGCCGATCGTCTCGGGGAACACCTTGCCCACCGGCCAGGACTGCCAGCGCCGCGCGACCTCGGCCCCCGCCGCGCGCTCCAGCTCGCCCGCGCTGGGCTGCCTGGTCAGCTCGCCGCCCGCCGCGCTCGCGGCGACCCCGGCCACGCCCGCGCAGACCAGCGCGAGCACCGCGGCGGCGATCATGGTGGGCAGGCCGCGTGTCCTGGTGTGTTCGTTCATCCGGCCCCCGCCCCCAGGAGCACGTGTCCGAAAGGCCACGCTCGAAGACCGCTGTCGCTCACTTGCTCGACTTTAACGCGGAGTAGGCGAGGATGCGGTCAAGTCGCCCCGTGACATCCGCCGTTCCGCTTCGCGGAGAATGTCCCGCAGGGCCGGGCCCCGGGCTGGATCGTTCCGATCGACAGCCCGGCCCGGCGCGGAACGGCGGATGTGCCGCTCGCCGAAATGCGCGTCAGTAGCTGGGCAGGCTGGGGTCGATGGTCTTGACCCAGCTCAGCACCCCGCCACCGACGTGTACCGCGTCGGAGAACCCGGCGTTCTTGACGATCGCCAGCGCCTCGGCGCTACGCCCTCCGGACTTGCAGTGCAGCACGATCTTCTTGTCCTGCGGCAGCTTCTCCAGCGCGGCCCCGTTCAGGAACTCGCCCTTGGGGATCAGCGTCGCGCCCGGGATGGAGACGATCTCGTACTCGTTCTGCTCGCGGACGTCGACCAGGAAGATGTCATCGCCGCGGTCCTGCATGTCCTTCAGCTCACGCGCGGTGATCGTGGAGTCGGTCACCGCCTGCTGCGCGTCTTCCGAAAGCGCCCCGCAGAACGCCTCGTAGTCGTCGAGGAGCTGGGTGACGCTCGGGTTCTTGCCGCACAGCACGCACTCGGGGTCCTTGCGGACCTTGACCGTGCGGTACTGCATCTCCAGGGCGTCGTAGATCATCAGTCGCCCGACCAGCGGCTCGCCGATCCCGGTCAGCAGCTTGATCGCCTCGTTGACCTGGATCGAGCCGATCGACGCGCACAGCACGCCGAGCACGCCGCCCTCGGCGCAGGACGGCACCATCCCGGGCGGCGGCGGCTCGGGGTAGAGGCAGCGGTAGCACGGGCCGTGCTCGGCCCAGAAGACGCTGGCCTGGCCGTCGAAGCGGTAGATCGACCCCCAGACGTACGGCTTACCGAGCAGCACCGCCGCGTCGTTGACCATGTAGCGGGTCGCGAAGTTGTCGGTGCCGTCCACGATCAGGTCGTAGCCGGAGAAGATCTCCATGACGTTGTCGGTGCTCAACGCCACGTTGTGCACCACCACGTCGATCAGCGGGTTGATCTCCTTGACCGAGGCGGCGGCGCTCTCGGCCTTCAGCCTGCCCACGTCCGACTGGCCGTGGATCACCTGGCGCTGGAGGTTGGACTCGTCCACGACGTCGAAGTCGATGATGCCGAGGGTGCCCACGCCCGCGGCGGCGAGGTACAGCAGGGCCGGCGACCCCAGTCCGCCCGCGCCCACACACAGCACCTTTGCGTTCTTCAGGCGCTTCTGCCCGGCCATTCCAACATCGGGAATGATCAGGTGACGCGAATACCGCCGAACCTCATCGACGGTGAGTTCGGCGGCCGGCTCTACCAGCGGTGGCAAGGACACAGTTCTACGCTCCCGTTTCAGGGGGTCTCTGTGGGTGTCAACCTAACCCGGTTGCCGGGCATTCCCCAAAGACCGCCGTTCGTCGGTCATCCCGTCCACAATGGTCCCGCGCGGCTTTCAGCCCCGCGACAGCGCCACCGACTCGGCGATCAGGCGGCGCGCCTCGCGGGCGACGGCATCGGGATACTCCATCTGCGCCACATGCCCGGCCCGGGGCAGCAGCACCAGCCTGACCTGCTGGAACGTACGGCCGGCCCGCGCCGCCATGCGCGGGCGCACGATCCGGTCGTGCCGGCCATGGATCACCAGCGTCGGCGCGGACACCTTGGCCGCCAGCCGCCAGAGGTTCTCCTCGCCCCGGCGGAAGTACTCGGCCACGATCGCCCGCGCGCAACCGACGAGGGCCGCGCCCGCGTACGGCAGGCCGTCCCTGCGGCGCAGTTCCTCCACCGCCTCGCGGAACCGCTCGGGGTGAATCCGGGTCGCGTCGGCGTAGCACATCTCGAAGGTGGCGCTCAGCCGGCGTTCGGCGGGGATCATCCGCATCCGGTCGACCGCCCACAGGCCGATGCCGGGCAGGGTGGAGAGCGCCACCCGGGCCGGGCCGTACCTGGGCAGCAGGTCGGGCATCGCGGGCGAGACCAGCACGAGCGACCGGATCAGATCGGGCCGCGTCGCGGCCACCCGGACCGAGACCGCGCCGCCGAGGGAGTTGCCGAACAGGTGTACCGGGCGGTCGGCGACCCGCTCGATGAGGCCGATCACGGCGTTGGCGTGGGCGGCGATCGAGTAGTCGGTGTCCTCGGGGGCCGGGGAGAACCCGTTGCCGGGCAGGTCGATGGCGTAGCCCCCGGCCACGTCCTGGAGGCGGTGCATCAGGTCCGTCCAGTTGGTGGCGGAACCGCCGAGACCGTGTACGTATACGGCGGTCTGGTCGCCGCCGCGCGGTGTCGCCCTGACGTACACCTCGCGTCCGCCGAGGTCCAGCAACTCCCCCGGCCAGCGCGCGATCGGCACCTCGCCGTTCGTGGCAGCCGGGCGTTGGGTGGCTTCGCCGTCCGGGTCTCGCCGCGCGTACTCCGCGCCCCCGGTCGCCTGTGAGGTCGGCTCGGACACCACGCGCCCCTTCCTCCCTGTGCGTGTCCTGCGCTTCTGCCTGTCTCTCGACCATAACCACGGCACCGGCTCGCGCAATCCCCCGCTCCCGGCCGCCCCCGGCCATCGCCCCCTTCACAGCAATCGGACATTAGCGACATACATGGCGAAAGCACTTAATAATAGTTTAATGCTAGCAATAAAGAGATTATCAGTTAGCAAAGGCATGAGATTGCTGTTTGTCGCCCTTCAAGGCCGGAAATCAGACAACCAGGATCACCCGTTGTGGTGACATCCTCGGCAATTGCCAGTCATAGAGGGCAAATGCCTAACTGGGCCATCATGCCTTCCAAGGGGGATACGCAATGCCCAAGGTCAAGAAAATCGCCGCGGCCCTGGCCATCAGCACCGCGGTGACGGGCGGGGTCGTCGGCCTCGGTGCCGCGACAGCCACCACCACCGCGAACGCCGGCGTCGCCATCACCACGCAGAACTGGGGCTGCGGCGGGCACCACGGCTGCGGCGGCGGTCACTGGGGTGGCAGCCACTGCGGCGGCGGTCACTGGGGTGGCCACTGGGGCGGCCACGGCCACCACAAGCGGTGGGTCAACCGGTCCACGGTCCGGATCAACCACGCCACCGGCCACGTGCGGTGGCGCCACGCGAGAGGCTGCCTCCACATCCGCAAGAACTACCACATCATCAAGGACCACCACCACCACGGTCACTGGTAAACGACCACATTCCAATCGCAGGGTAGGAAATCATCCTTTTCCCGGATTATGCGGCGGTTCGGAATAACAGATATCCGGCGGGGCTCCAGGCGCTCGAATTGGGCGCCGGGGCCCCGCCTCCGCCATGCCCGCGGGCTCCGCCGCTATCCCGCCGGGCCGCGTTCTTTCGCCGGGCCACGTTCCCCCGCCGGGCCACGTTCCCCCGCCGGGCCACGTTCCCCCGCTGAGCCGCGTTCCCCCGCCGCCCGGAGGCGGGCGCCGAAATCGCGGAAGGCCGCCCGGAAGGCGGCCGGTTCGTGGACGACGAAGTCGGCGTCCAGGAAGGCGAGGTTCACCAGCGGCCACTGCCAGGTGTCGAGCCAGAGCACGACCCTGGTCCGCCGGTCGGTCACCGCCGAAAGCTCGGTGTCCTGGTACTTGAAGGCGTCGGCGACCGCCGCCAGCGGGGCCTCCACGGTGAGCACGACACGCTCCCGCTCCTTGTTCAGCCCTTGTCGCAGATAGTCCAGCGCGGTCTCGGCGGGCAGCGGGCGTGGCCGAAAAGCGCTCGTCGTCACCGCGAGACCGCTGACGCGGTCGATGCGGAAGATCCGCCAGTCGTCCCTGCCCTCGTCCCAGGCCAGCAGGTACCAGCGCAGGCTGTGGTGGACATGCCGGTACGGCTCGACCCGCCGCGACGTCACCGAGCCGCCCTTGCCCGCATAGTCGAAGGTCACGACGTGGCGGCGCTGGATGGCGTCGGCCAGCGTGGCGAGCACGGCGGTGCTGACGCTCGGGGCCGGCGCCGCGCCGGTCTCCAGGCTCGCGCGCAGCCGGGCCGCCCGGTGCCGTAGCCGCTTCGGCAGGAACTGATCGACCTTCCCGTACGCCCGCGTGGCCGCCTCGTCCACACTGCCCTCGGCCGCGCTCCCGGTGGCGGCGAAGGCGGCCAGCCCGACCAGGGTCGCGATGGCCTCGTCGTCGTCCAGCACCAGCGGCGGCAGCGCCGCGCCCGCCGTGAGCCGGTAGTAACCGCCGGGGCCGGGCCGGGTCTCGACCGGATAGCCGTACTCCCGCAGCCGCTCGACGTCGCGGCGCAGGGTCCGCGGGCTGACGCCGAGCCGCGCGACGAGTTCGTCGCCGCTGAACGACCGGCCGCTCTGCAAGGTGGCCAGCAGAGCGAGGATGCGCTGGGTGACGTCCGCCATACCTCCAGTCTCCCGCTGTTGCGGTCAGAAAATGGCCACATCCGTGCGTAGCCTCGGCCGCATGCACACGATCCGCATCCGGGGCGCCCGGACCAACAACCTCAAGGCCCTCGACGTGGACATCCCCCGCGGCAGGCTGGTCGTGTTCGTCGGGATGTCCGGGTCGGGCAAGTCGTCGCTGGTGTTCGACACGATCGCGGCGGAGGCCGGGCACCAGCTCAACGAGACGTTCCCGCCGTTCACCCGCAACCGGCTGCCGAAGTGGACCCGCCCGGAGACCGAGAAGATCGAGGGACTGTCCCCGGTCGTGGTCATCGACCAGCGGCGGCTCGGCGGCAACGCGCGCTCCACCGTGGGCACCATCACCGACGCCTGGACGTACCTGCGGCTGCTGTTCTCCCGCATCGGCACGCCGTACGTCGGCGAGTCGAACCGCTTTTCGTTCAACGATCCGGCGGGCATGTGCCCGGCCTGCTCCGGGCTCGGTGAGATCGTGGTCAGCGCCGTCGATCGCTTCCTGGACCTGGACAAGTCGCTGGCCGGGGGCGCGATCCTGCTGCCCGGCTTCGGCAACGGCGGGTACTGGTACTCGCAGTACGCCGACATCGGCAGCTTCGCGGTCGACACGCCGCTGCGCGACTGGACCGAGCGGGAGCGCCAGGCGTTGCTGTACGGCGGCGAGCACGCCGCCCTGCTCGGTACCAGGCCGCCCAAGGACTACGAGGGCGTCGTGAACCGGTTCGAGCGGATCTACCTGCACACCTCCGATGACCTGTCCGACCGCAAGCGGGAGGCGCTGGCCCGGTTCACCCGCTCGCAGACCTGCCCCGAGTGCCACGGCGAACGCCTGAACGAGGCCGCCCGCACCGCCACCGTCCTCGGCCGCACCATCGGCGAGCTGGCCCGCATGGAGATCACCGAACTCGCCGGCCTGCTGGAGGAGGTGCGCGGCCCGGCCGTCGCGCCGGTCGTGTCCGCCCTCGGGGAACGCCTGCGGGCCATGATCACCATCGGGCTCGGGTACCTGCACCTCGGCCGGGCCACCACCAGCCTGTCCGGCGGCGAGTCGCAGCGGATCAAGACCGTCAAACACCTGGGCAGCAGCCTGGTCGAGATGCTGTACGTCTTCGACGAGCCCACCGCCGGCCTGCACCCGCACGACATCGCCGCGATGACCACTTTGCTGCGCGACCTACGCGACAAGGGCAACACGGTGCTGGTGGTGGAACACGACCCGGCCGTCATGGCGATCGCCGACCAGGTCGTGGAGATCGGTCCGGGCGCGGGCACCGCCGGCGGCGAGCTGGTGTTCCAGGGGACGCCGGAGGAGTTGCGGGCGTCCGGTACGGCGACCGCCACGGCTCTCCGCGAACGGACGCCGCTCAACGCGAGCCCCCGGACCCCCACCGGCGCGATCAAGGTGGACGGCGCCGTACGCAACAACCTGAAGGACCTGACCGTCGAGATCCCCACCGGGGTGCTGACCGTCCTGACCGGGGTGGCCGGGTCCGGCAAGTCCAGCCTGGCCGCCGAACTGGTCGATCGGCACGACGCTGTGGTGATCGACCAGCGGCCGGTGAGCACCAACCGCCGCTCCACCCCCATCACCTACACCGGGATCGCGCCCGCCGTCCGCAGGCTGTTCGCCGAGCGCAGCGGCATGCCCGCCGGCCTGTTCAGCGCCAACTCGGCAGGCGCGTGCCCGGACTGCAAGGGCCTGGGCGTCATCTACACCGACCTGGCGTTCATGGACGGTCACGAGACCGTGTGCGAGACCTGCCACGGGCGGCGCTTCACCGAGGAGGTACTCCGCCACCGGGTGGACGGCCTGTCCATCGCCGACATCGACGACCTGACGATCAGTGACGCGATCGGACGGCTGCCCGCGCGGCGCGTCCGCGAGGCGCTGCGCCACCTGGACGAGGTCGGCCTCGGCTACCTGCGCCTCGGCCAGCCGCTGACCACGCTGTCCGGCGGCGAGTGCCAGCGCGTCAAGATCGCCCGCGAGTTGCGCGAGACCACCGAACCGGCCCTGTACGTGCTCGACGAGCCCACCACCGGCCTGCACCTGCGCGACCTGGCCGCGCTGCTCGGCATCCTGGATCGGCTGGTCGCCCAGGGCCACACCGCCGTGGTCATCGAGCACAACGTCGATGTGATCCGGCACGCGGACTGGATCATCGACCTGGGGCCGGGGCCGGGCAGGCACGGCGGGCGGGTGCTCTACGAGGGCCCGGTGGCCGGGCTGCGCGGCACCCGTACCGCCGCCGCCGTGCACGAGGCATGAGGATGGTCCTGACGCCGCCCCCCAGACGGCGCCAGGACCTGGCTTCGGGCTGCGTCGCCGCAGGCTCAGGAGAACAGCTTCACCGCGTTACGCAGCGTGTGCGCGGCCACGTCTCTGCCGAGACGCACCCCCACCTCGTCCGCGATCCGGGTGTGGATGCCGGACCACACGCGGGCGTCGATGTTCTCGTCGGCGGGCCGCTTCCAGTCGGTGTAGGTGCGCGTGACGCCTGGCAGGGTGGGGCTGCCGATCGTGTACGGCCGGCGCGAACGCGGGCCGATCAGCGCGGTGAGCACCTGCTGGGCCGCTCCGGCGTAGCTGTTGTGCCCGCTCGGGTAGTCGGGGTGCGCCGGGGTGTTGTGCAGCGGTGTCCAGGACGGGTCTGTGACCTGGAGCGCGGTGACCGGACGCCACAGCACATAGGCGTACTTCGCATCCGATGTGGCGATCTGGGTGTCCACCAGAGCCACGTGGAAGAGCGCGACCAGCCCGGTACGCCAGGACTGCGACCTGTCCTGCGACTGCACGACCGCCGCCCGGAGCACGCCGTCGTACAGCGTGAGCGAGGACCCGAGCCAGAACTGCGCGGTCTCGGTCTGCGCGGGCGTGCGGGCGGTGCTGCCCGCCGCGCCGTACACCCGGACCTCCTCCAGGTCCTTCACGTAGCGCTCGGAGGTGAGCGCGGGCGGTGGCGCGGGTCGGTACTGGCTGCGGGTGGCCAGCAGGAACGGCTTGGCGTCACGGGTGCCGGACTGGGCGCCCGGCGAGAACGAAGGCGGCGTCGGACGCCACACCCCCGGGTCGGACGACACCGGCGTGTACGGCGGGCTGACGGACTGCGGGTCGAGCCCGTCCTTGTCCCGCTCGGCCAGCAGCGCGTCGGCCTCCCGGGTGCCCGCGGCCACCCCGCGCCGCTTGTCGACCCCCTCCGGGATGCGGGCCAGCGACGCGGCGAGCGACGCGTCCAGCTCCTGCTTACGCGACGGCACCAGCGTGACCAGCGACCTGTGCAGGGCGGACGCGAGCGCGGCATCCCGGAACGCGGGCGGCGACGGCCGATGCCGCAACGCCCGCGCCGCCGACAGCCAACTGATCGCCCAGGTGCGGCTGTTGGTCACCTGCGCGGACGCCCCGGCGGCGGCGATCGTGGCGGCGGTGGTGTCGTACCACTCGGTCACGGTGTCGGCACGCTGCCACGTCTCGGCCGACCCGGCTAAGGGGGCCGGGGCGGCGATCGGAGCGGATAGCGGCACGGCGACCAGCGCGGCGGCGATAACCGACAAAACCGACATGTTAGGTGCTCCTCAAGGGTGGGGCGGGGTGCGGCGCGATCAGCATAGACAGAGGCAGGACGGATTAGCAATATTTCCTATAGGTAATGCATGGAATATCCGCCCACTGGTATGGCCGCCTCCCGGACAGGCGGCAACACCACCCAATGCTAACGTATCGTGGCTGAGTGATCACACATTGTGGCGATGGCCTTGAGAGGGGCTACCAGTTGTACCCGGCCTTGATGTTGCACCGCCTGATGAGCGCGATCAGCATGTACCCGGCCGTTGATCCGGCCAGCCGGACATTCGATCCCTGGGGCGAGTCGTCCAGGAGTTTGTCCAATTCCGCCCGATGCCTCTCGGCCGCGCGCCGGAGCTTGGCGAAACCTTCATCCAGGTACGGATCATCGGACTCCATCGCCGCCACCCGGCGAATGACCTCCGCCTGCGCCTTCTCCTCGGTGACGGAGGTGGGGGCCGTGCGGCGCGTCGTCCATTTGTACGGATCGACCTCCGCCTCGTCCAGGATGTCGACCACCTCATAGCAGGCGGCCAAGGGATCGGGCGCGCTACAGGCGAGCGATGTCATCACCAGGGCGGACGCTACGACGATCCGCGATAATCGCACGGGCATGCTAGGGAGCGACGTCCCGCCACACATCGGGAGCGAACCGAAGCGCCGGACCGGAACGATTTGTACCATCCCGAACCCCGATCACCCTGAGCAGGTTGTCTGCCACCTCAACGCAGCTCCCGCCGTCGGGACTGATATAGCTGCTCGTCCGCCAGGGGGCCCTTTCAAGCCCGGCTTTGGTCAAATCTGCTGCTTCCATGATCCCCATACCTTCTTGATAAGGTCCACGGACTGCCCTACTCGAAACGCCTCGGCCCGTATCCTCTCATAGCAGTTCACTGCCCGTGCCACAGCAGTGGGATCGGCCGTCACCTCATCGCTCGCGGCGGAATCCACCGACACTATGGTCGGTGCCTCACTAAGTTCCGCCAGAATGAAGCCGGACATGAAACCGTCGTAGCATCGGGTGTCATAAGGGGTGAGCTGGATCGTGATATGTCGCAGCTCGCTCAGCTCCAGCAAACGGGCGAGCTGCGCGGCCATCAGTGCCGGCCCACCGACAGGCCGTTTCAAGACCCATTCGTCCATGAGCACCCACACGGCGGGCGGATCAGGCCGCGTCAGGACCTGCTGCCTCCGCATCCGGATGGCGGTCAGTTCTTCGACCCGCTCCTCTGACATATTCGCGCCCCTGAACAACGCGCGGGCATAGTCGGCCGTCTGGAGCAGCCCGGGAATCAGCAGCGGTTCCCAGGTCCGCAGCGCAACCGCTCCCGGCTCGATCTCCTCAGCCCACCGCTGGAACCACAGTGGCCCGGACGCAGCCGGCTGGGCGATGTAAGCGGCGAGCCTTCCGAAGAAGCCATCCGTCTCGAACAGGCGGTCGAGGCTTTTAGCGAAATCGGGCTGCGGGACACGCTTCGCCAATTCGACACTCGATACCAAGCTTCCTGAGCATCCACAAAAGCGGGCAACCCGCCCCTGCGACATGCCAGACTGCTTGCGCAGTCTACGCAATTCTCTACCAAACCGGACTACAAGCGCATTCGGTTTGGCGGGGTGCTCTGCCATTGCCATCTCCTGACCGTCGGCTTACGCATCACGACTAGGGATATCACGTCCATCGACAAGCTTGGACTCGGTCGGCTGAATTCTGCCCCTGAACGTCGGTCAACAACGCAGGACAGGGCCATCCCCCCTGGACCAAAGTGAAAGCTCAACGCTCGCTTCGACAAACCACCAGGCTGTGTGAGCTATATGCGACGACTATTGGCAGACACCCCGACTAGCATGGTTTGGAAGGTAAGTACCTTTCCAGGAACGCTGGATCAGGTCGCCGCCGCTCGCCGGACATTACGGGAAATGTGGGCGGCCAATCCCTCCCTCAACGGCGACTTCCTGGACGATCTCCTCCTCATGGTCTCGGAGTTGACCGCCAACGCCATCCGCCACACCCGGAGCGGCGACCCGGGCGGCCTGGTCGGGCTGGTCGTCACCGCTCACTCCACCGGGGTACGCGTCGAGGTCATCGACCAGGGCTCGCGCACGGTACCCCGCGTGATCGGCCCCGAGGACGACGACATGCCGCTGCGGCGAGGCGGCAGGGGCCTGGCCCTCGTCGAGGCCACATCGGACAGGTGGGGCCACCATCCCGTTTCCATGGTCACGGCCCGGCGCGGCCGGGTGGTCTGGTTCGAGAAAGGAACCGCATGATGGAAAACAAAAGCGGCCGTATCAAGGTCGAGTTCTCTCCGCTCGGCACCGCCCGATGGCTGCACATTTGGGAGATCAACGACCCCACCAGCAGGGGCGTTCACATGTCCCGCGCCGGCTTCTCGACATGGCTGGAAGCCGTCAAAGAGGGCGCGTTCACCCCCGAAGAACAGGACGACCTGCTCCGGCTCAACATAGGCGACCTCGTGGCGGGGACGCGTACCACCGTCGTCACCACACCCGCTTCCTGGAAAAGGTTCGTCGCCGACGCCAGAAAGGGCCATTTCGACGAGTACACGGTGCGGACGTAATTCATGACCGCGCCATGGCCCTTTCCGATTGGACGATCGTGGGGAGCATCGCCCTGCATTGGATCAACGGGCACCTGATCGTGCTCACCGCCAGGCCGTACAACAGCCTGGAAGAAGCCATCAAGGCATACGAGAAACGCGAGTCCGAAAGGCGGAACCGCGACCTGGCCGAACTCGGCCATCTGGTGGACGCCGCCTTCGAGCGGATGCGCGGCAGCCGTCACCCGCCGGACACGGAGGCACGGCCCCCGCCAGGCGGCCCTCCCCGATGAGCCTCAGCAGGGGGTCGAAAAGTAGTTGAAGATTCAATATGCTATATTGCCACATATGCGTATCGGATTCAGCCTCCCCCAACTCGGTGGTGTCGTCGCCCGCCAAGCAGACGAAGTGGCCCGGTTCGCCCGGGAAGCAGAAGCGTTGGGTGCCGGGAGCCTGTGGGTGGGCGATCGCCTGCTCGCCCCGGTCAACCCCACCGTCGGCTATCCGCCGGGAGTCAACGCGACGATCCCGGATGAGTTCCACCACATCCTGGACCCGTTCGCCATGCTCGCCGTCGCCGCCGCGGTGACCGAGACCCCCTTGCTGGGCACCAACGTCCTGAACGCCCCCTGGTACCCGCCGGCCATGCTGGCCCGCTCGCTGACCACCATCGACCTGGTCAGCGGCGGGCGGCTGGTGCCGGGCTTCGGTTCCGGCTGGTCGCCCGAGGAGTTCCAGGCGGCAGGGGTACCGATCGCCGAGCGCGGCCCGCGCCTGGACGAGTGCCTGGACGCGCTCGACCAGCTCTGGACCGCCAGCCCGGCCGAGTACCAGGGCAAGTACTGGTCCGTGCCGGCCACCCACGCCAAGCTCAAGCCGGTACGGCGACCGCCCATCTACCTCGCGGCGTTCGCCCCGGTGGCGATGCGCCGGGTCGCCAAGCGCGCCGACGGCTGGCTCCCGGTCCTCCCCCTCACCGGCCCTGGGCCGGTGGACGTGGCAGAGCTGATCACCAACCCGATGCGGCACATCAGGGAACTCGCCGCCGAGGAGGGCCGCGACCCGGCCGAGATCGGCCTGATCCTGCGCATCTACCCATTCCCCGGGGGCACGGTAGACGACATCGTGAACGCCATCCACAGCGTCTCCACCGAACCCGACGTCCAACACCTGATCGTGGACCTGATGTTCATGGCCACCAGCATCGACCACTACCTCGAAATGGCCGCCGAAATCCTCCGCCGCGCCTGACACATCCCAGCCGCCCATCCCCGAGTGCCCCGGGAAGCACTCCACCACCCCCCGGGGCATTCACCAATCGTCTTCGCTCCGCTCAGCCGCCCTCTTCCATGTCGGGCTCCGACCGACCCCGGTAACGCGCCGTCCGCCCGCAGGCTGCACGCCCACCTGCGGTGGCATAACGCCAACTCCC
The DNA here is from genome assembly GCF_044326295.1 of Spongiactinospora sp. 9N601. Lineage (NCBI taxonomy): Bacteria > Bacillati > Actinomycetota > Actinomycetes > Streptosporangiales > Streptosporangiaceae > Spongiactinospora > Spongiactinospora sp. 9N601. The sequence continues at coordinate 289,048 of NZ_JBIRBB010000013.1, read as the reverse complement.
GCCGTCTCGACGTCCTGGCCGCCCAGCGCTGGGGGGCCGCCCCCGCGCCAAGGCGGCGTGCTCAAACTCTGCGAACGTTCCTGGTCACCGCACCAACTGTTGGAGTGCAGCGCCTACTTTCGCACACGGAAGCGGAGCGTCGTGATGGCGCCCGACTGGGTGTTGCTGAAAGGTTCCAGGTCGATCCTGCCGAGGCTTGGGGGTGAGAAGCGGACGCCGTCGCCCAGTAGCACCGGTATGACATACACCAGGATCTCGTCGACGAGCCCGCGCCGCAGGCACTGGGCGGCCACGTCGGCACCGAGGATCTCCAGGTTTTTGCCGCCCGCGGCGCTGCGTGCCGTGGCAACGGCTTCCTCAAGTCCACAGGTGAGGAATGTGACGGCCGGGTCCGGCTCGTCGGGAGGCTTGTGCGTGAGGACGAACTGTGGTCCCCCGTCGTAGGCGGTGTCCTGGGCGGCCATACGCTTGGCGACCTCGTACGTGCCCCGGCCGATGAGCATTGCGCCCGTGGCCGCCATGACCTCCGGGACCTCGGCCGCGGTCAGGTACTCGGCGATCCAGTCCATCGCGTGGCCAGGGCCGGCGATGAAGCCGTCCAGCGACATCGCCCGGTTCACGACCACTTTGCCGGTGCCGAAACCCACATCACTCATGCGTTTTCTCCACGGATCTTGGAGTCCCGAGGCCGGCTCATAGTTCGGCCGGTGGGAAGTTGCAAGCGTATCTGCGGCGGCGCAACGCGAACAACCGGCAGCCGGGTGTGCCGGCCGCGCAGCGTCGGCAACGTGCCCGGGTACAGCGTGAACGACACCGCCGGTGGGGTCGTCCTCAGTCCCGGGCTGGGTGACCAAGCCGGTGATCGTTTGTGGTCACCGCACTAAGAACGGCCATCGTCTTCGCTCCGCTCAGCCGCCTCTTTTGTGTACCGCGCCGGTTCGCCTGAACCGAGGCCGCCGACCGGACGCTCGACCGCCTCTGCCGCTACCGCGGCCGAATCTCAAAACCGGCTCACTGGCTCGGCTTCCCCTCAGCGGCGGCATTTCGGCCCGCCTTAGGGCAGGCCCTCGGCCGCTTCGCGCCTGGCTGGAAGGCACGCTGCGACCGTCGGCGCGGTGGTGACACGACCATGACATGGCGCGGACGAGGCGGGAATACGGCCCGCCGATAGTGGGTGGGGTTGACCGGCGGGCCGGTTGCGGGACGTGTGGGAGAGCCCTTGGGCCGGCCGGAGCGGTCCGGGCGGTGAAGGTGATCACGAAAAGGGAGCAGACTTTGGCCGATGGCGGAGCATGGGACCGGCGTTCGCTGTTGAGAGGAGCCGCCATGCTGACCGGTGCGGTCGCGACCGCGCCCCTGCTAGGGGGCGCGGCCACGGCGTACGCGGGGGGCAGTGACGCGGACGCACTGTTCGAGGCCGGCAAGTTCGAGCGGGCCGGCCGCGCCTATGAGGAGATTCTGAAGAATGACCCCAGGAACGTGCACGCCGCGCGCCAGCGCGGCTATGTGGGGCTCCTGGGCAACAAGTTCCACGACGCCGAGAAGTACCTCACGATCGCCCTGAACCTGGCGCCCGACGACAAGCAGACCAACCGGCTCCTGGCCGACTGCCACACCCGGCAGGACGAACTCTCCCTGGCCGCGCCCCACTGGCAGGCAGCCGGTGAGGAGGCGTACGCCAAACAGTTCGCGGCGATCCGCGGTACGCCGTACCAGATCCACGGCGACGTCACGCGACTGCCATGGCTCCAGACGGACCCGTTTCCGCTGGTGGAAGCCTCGATTAACGGCGGACCGCTGAAGCGCTTCTCGTTCTACACCCACGTCGACGCGTTGGGCGTGTCTTCGCGGGTCGCCAAGGAGGCCGGGCTGAGCGCGGTGGCCAAGCAGAAGATCGAGGCCTTCGGCGACGTCATCTGGCTGTATTACGGGGTGCTGGACTCCTTCAAGCTGGGCGGCATCGAGCTGCGCAACATTCCCGTGGGGTGGTCGGAGCGGGAATCGGGTGGAGAGGTCGCCCCCGAGGCCCACGACGGCATGATCGGTACGTGGGTCTTCTACCACTTCCTGTCCACTTTCGACTACGCGGGCCGGTCGCTGATCCTGCGCCGCCGCACCCCCGAGACGGCCCGGAGTGCCCGAGCCGACGCCGCCCGCGCGGGTGTCGAGCCGCTGCCGTTGTGGCTGGCCGGTGGGCACATGCTGTACACCGAGGGCAGCGTCGCCGACATCGCAGGCTCCCAAACGGGGGTGGTGTCCCTGAACATCGGCGGAACCGGCGAACAGGTCGCGGGCATCTCCGAGGAAACGGCCAAGCAGTTGGGGGTACGCATCGACTACGACCGCCCATTCGCTTCCTTTGCCGCAGGTCAGCCCGTCGAAGGCTACCCCTGCTACCCCAAGGAGATCCGCCTCGGCGGCGTCACCGCCAAGGGCGTCTACAGCTACGCGGGGGGCAAGAACACGCTCGGCGGCGAAGGCTTCTACAAACTGGCCGGCTTCGACCACGCCTTCCACAAGCCCAACAACATCACTCTCGATTTCACCGACATGAACGCCTACATCGCCCGCGGCAAGGCCGCCTGATCACCGCCACCCGCTGGAACTGCCAACACCTACGGTCGAGGGGGTGAGGGCAGACCAGGCGCTCCTATCCCGCCGCCCCGCACCGCACCGCACCGCACCGCACCGCACCGGGAGTGTCCTGACCCCCGCCGCAGCAACCACTACGCGGCCGAAGCCCAGCGCTAACCGACGTCGAGACGCCGCCCCAGAGCGAGCGAGTACCGGAGAACATCGCCTCACCGCCGCCGCCCAGGGCTGGCTTGAGCGGCGAAAAGAACTGCCAATGCCGCAAGCGACTCCTACGTGCGTGGGGGGTGAGGGCAGATCTGGAGGCCCGTTGTGACGCTGCAACCACGTGATTCACGGCGCGCGCGGGCGCCGTACCTTCCCGCGCCGGAGAAGTCGCCCCGGGCGATTCGGGCGGCGTTGCTTCCTGAGGATGTCGGAGATTTCGACCGCGAGTACCGCGGCGTGATGACCGAGGCGATGGAGCCGCTGGACTTGGCCCCGGTCAGGGCGTTCATCGAACGCTGGTGGCGTGTCGCCTGGTCCTCGGCCGATCCGGAGGGGCACCGGGCGATGTTGGAGACCGCCGGACGGTTGGCGCGAGGTGAAGAGGTGCCTACGAAGTCGGTTCGGGGGACGCTGGCGAACGTCGGCCTTAAATGAGGTCGAGCACCGCGACGAGGCTGCGCGGAGCTGGCTGCCCTTCCTGCGGGGTGGTGACCCACTCCGCCGAGCCGGTTCGTCTGATGCACCTGCGACTTTGGGCAGGCGAGTCGTTGAACAGGGCGAAGCCGGGTCTGATCCTCGAAGAGCAGCGACGAGCCGCGCGATCGGTGGCCGCGCGGGAACGTCCGGGGCGGCGCATGGGACCGGGCTCCGATCAACGCGCTGAGGAGCGTCGACAGCCGTCAGCGGGCGAACGGCGAGGTACCGGCGTCGGGCGAAGCCCGACATCAAAGAAGACGGCTGAGCGCAGCGAAGACCATTTTCGCCGGAGGCGGGGGGTAGGAACGGGGGCGGCGCGAAGGGCGTTTCAGCCGGTGCTGGGAACGGCGACCGGCCACAGCACACGCGAAACACCGGGCACAGGGCCCGGCCAGGTACGGCGAGACGGCGGGTACCACGGCATGCCGTACCGTGACACGCGCCCGACGAACAGGGCCGTATGTCTCTCACCCAGCGCTCGGCCCTTCCCAGAGATCAGCGAGGGAGCGGCGCGGTACCGGCGTCGGGCGAAGCCCGACATCAAAGAAGACGGCTGAGCGCAGCGAAGGCCATGAGGTGCGCGAAGCGAAGGCCGTCGAGTGTGCGCGGAGCGCTGCCCCGCCGCCGGAGGTCAGGTGTCCGCTTTGCGGGCGAGTTTGGTGTCGCGGGAGATGCGGACCAGGGCCGCCGCCAGGTGGGCGAGGTCGTCCGGCTTGGTGAGGCGGGCGAGTTTGCCCGGGTCGCGCGGCAGATGCACGCGCCCCGCGCCCGACAGGGCCCGCTTGTCGAAGTACGGCCGCAGCCACGGCCACACCTCCTGGGCCTCGCGGCAGAAGATGTCCGCCCCCGTCTCCCCGATGCCCTTGAACCGCTGAAGCGCCTGCCGCAGCCGCTTCGGGTCCCGGCCCGCCTCCTCCGCGACCTTCCGCATGTCCCCGCCGTACTCGCCCACCAGCAGTTCGGCGCACTCGCCGAGCCGGCTCGACGTGCTCTCGTCGTACCGCACGTAGTGCCCCCGCCCCAGCGCGTCCACCCGATCCTGCCAGGTCAGCCGTGCCATCCCCCTGGGCGTGTCGCCGCCGGCGGCGAAGAGTTCGCGGGCGGCGGCCACGGCCACGTCGGAGTTGATCCGGGCGCTCAGCAGGTTGGCCAGCACCAGAAGCTGCCAGAGCGGACGCGGCTGGTCGCGAAGCTTGATACCGGCCTGCTCGGCATAGGTCTGACCAGCGGTTTTCAGGACCGTAGCAACATCACTCATCGAAATTCCCTCCCCACCGCCCGCTACCCACCAAAACAGACTTACGCGGACTTACGGGACTTCCGCTTGGGCTTCTCCTCGGTGCCCTTCTCCTCAGCGGCCTTCTCCTCGGCAGGCTTCTCGTCGGCGGCCTTCCCGCCACGCTTGCGGGCCGGTGCGCCCTCCCGCTCCCGCTTGGCGGCGTTCACGCTCGCGCGCAGCGCGGCCATGAGGTCCACCGCAGGCCCGGCCTCCTCGGGCGCGCCCTCCGGCTGGACGACCTCCTTGCCCGCCACCTTGGCATCGATGACCTGCTGCAACGCCTCACGATAACTGTCGTGGTACTCGCCGGGGTCGAAGTCGGAGGCCATCGTCTCGATCAGCGACTCGGCCATCTTCAACTCCTGGGCCCGGACGTCGATCTCCTCCTCCAGGAACGCGAACTCGGCCTGGCGGATCTCATCCGGCCACAGCATGGTCTCCAGCACGAAGATGCCGTCGCGGACGCGCAGCGTGGCCAGTGACTCGCGCTGCCGCAGCGCGATCTTCACGACCGCGACCTGCCCGGAACGCTCCAGGGCGTCGCGCAGCAGCACGTACGGCTTGGCCCCCTGCGCGTCGGGCTCCAGATAGTAGGACTTGGCGAAGTAGATCGGGTCGATCTGCTCGGCCGGAGTGAACTGGAGGACGTCGATCCGCCGGGACGTGGACAGCGGCAGGTCCTCGAAGTCCTCGTCGGTGAGGATCACCATCTCGCCGGTGGCCAGCTCGTAACCTTTGGCGATGTCGGCGTAGGGGACCTCCTCGCCGTCGATGGTGCACACCCGCTTGTACCGGATCCGCCCGCCGTCCTCACGGTGCACCTGGTGGAAGCTGACGTCCTTCTGCTCGGTCGCGGAGTAGAGCTTCACGGGGATCGTGACCAGCCCGAAGGAGATCGCGCCCTTCCAGATGCTGCGCATCGCCTCTCCTCATCCGAACCTGAGCCCGAACCCCCACCGGCCGCTCACCCGATTTTCGCACTCAGGTTCGACTCCCGCCACACCCCGATGAGTTATCTCACCATCGGGGCACATACCCGTCATGGGGGATCCGATGCCATATCCAGTCATTCCGATGCTCGCCGTACCCGGCGCTCTCCCCACCGAGGGCTCCCGCTACGCGCTGGAGATCAAGTGGGACGGAATCCGCGCCATCGTCTACAAGGACTACCAGGACCCCCAGGTCAGGATAACCGGGCGGCAGGCCGCCGACTACACCTCGCGCTACCCCGAGGTGGCCGGACTCGCGGTGGACCTCGCCGGGCACCGGGTCGTGCTGGACGGCGAGCTGGTCGCCTTCGACCGCACCGGAAGGCCCGCCTTCCAGCGCCTCCAGCGGCGGATGCACGTGACCGATCCGGGGCGGCTCGCGGAGTTCGTCCCGGTCACCTACCTGCCGTTCGACCTGCTCCACCTCGACGGCTACGACCTGTTCGACGTCCCGTACCTGGACCGCCGCGACCTGCTCGAACGGCTCGGCATCGACGTACCGCCGCGCTTTCCCGGGGACGCCACCGAACTGCTCACCATCACCCGCGAGAAGGGCCTGGAAGGCGTCATCGCCAAGCGGCTGGACTCCCCTTACCGGCCGGGGCGGCGCTCGGACTGGTGGATCAAGGTGAAGAACCTGGACATGCGCGACGTGGTGATCGGCGGATGGCGGCCGGGGAGGGGACGCCGGGCCGGAGGGGTCGGTTCGCTGCTCATGGGGGCCTTCGGCGTGCGCGGCCTGGTCTACGTCGGCCACGTCGGGACCGGCTTCACCGACGCCGTGCTGGACGACCTCTACGCCAGGCTGGCCCCGCTGGAAACGGAAGAGAGCCCGTTCTGCGTCCCCGTTCCCCCGGAGATCGCCCGTGGCTCCCGGTGGGTTCGTCCGGAGTTGGTGGGGGAAGTGGCCTTCACCGTCTGGACGGAAGAACGCCGCCTGCGCAACGCGGTCTGGCGGGGCCTGCGCCCGGACAAGATCCCAGCGGAGGTGATCCTGTGAGCGGCGGCCGGGTGCCCGTCAAGGTCGAGGGCAGGGACCTGCGGCTGAGCAACCTGGACAAGGTGCTCTACCCGGAGGAGGGCTTCACCAAGGCCGAGGTGATCGACTACTACTCGCGCATCGCCCCCGTCCTGCTCCCCCACCTGCGGGGACGGCCGCTCACCGTCAAGCGGTACCCGAACGGCGTCGAGGGCCCCTTCTTCTTCGAGAAGAACGCGCCGAAGCACGTCCCGGACTGGATCAGGACCGTCAACGTGCCCACGCCGGGCAGTACGAAGGACCGCGACACCATCGACTTCGCCGTGATCGAGGATCTGCCGGCGCTGGTGTTCTTCGCCAACCTGGCCGCGCTGGAGCTGCACGTGCCGATGTGGCGGGTGGACGGCAAGGGCCGGCCGCGCGACCCGGACACCCTGGTCTTCGACCTCGATCCGGGGCCTCCGGCGACGATCGTCGAGTGCTGCCGGGTGGCGGGCCTGCTGCGCGACGTACTGGACGAGGACGGGCTGAGCGCCTGCCCCAAGACCAGCGGCAGCAAGGGCATGCAGCTCTACGCGCCGTGGCGGCGCGAGGACGACCCCCGGGAGTACGCGAGGGAGGTCGCGCGGCGGCTGGAGTCCGAGCACCGGGACGAGATCGTCAGCGTGATGACCAAGAAGGTGCGCGAGGGGAAGGTGCTTATCGACTGGAGCCAGAACAACACCGCCAAGACCACGGTCGCGCCGTACTCGCTGCGCGCCCGCGCGCGCCCCACCGTGTCAACGCCGCTCACCTGGGAAGAGGTCGAGGAGTGCGATGATGCGGGCGAGTTGGTGTTCACCGCCGCCGACGTGCTGGCCCGGGTGGAGGAACACGGAGATCTGTTCGGGCCGGTGGCCCCTTAGCGTTGTCGGTGGGGGGCCGTAGGGTGGTGACTGTCGGTTCATCAAGGGAGGGACCACCGATGTCGGAGATGGACGTGCGCGGAGACAGTCTCACCGAGCGCGCGCTCGACGACGAGACGACCGTGCAGGAGATCGCGATAGAGACCGAGGAGGCCGACGCCGCCGAGCAGCACCGCGAGATGAGGGAGTCGGCCGGGCTGCGGTGGCGGCAGGAGATCCCGTTCGACGTCGATCCCTTCGACGCGGCCGAGCAGGAGCGTACCGTCGACCTCGACGAGGACGATTACCGCTGAGCCGTGCTACTCGGCGGTAATGCTCATGCATAGGATGTCGCGAGACCCGATCGAGCCAGGACGGCGAGCCCGTACCGGGCCGTAGCTAGGAGACCGCCGTGACCGCAACCCCGGACGCGAGGCCCCGGGGCACCCGGCTGCCCCGGCTGGCCCGCCGCCGCCAGTTGCTCGGCGCGGCACAGGAGGTCTTCGTCGAGAACGGCTACCACGCCGCCGCGATGGACGAGATCGCCGAGCGGGCCGGGGTCAGCAAACCGGTGCTCTACCAGCACTTCCCCAGCAAACTGGAGCTCTACCTGGCGCTGCTCGACACGCACGTCGACGACATGGTCGGCCGGTGCCGTGAGGCGCTGGCCGCGACGACCGACAACAAGCAGCGGGTGCAGGCGGCGATCGGCGCGTTCTTCGACTTCGTCTCGGTCCAGGGTGAGGCGTTCCGGCTGGTGTTCGAGTCCGATCTGCGCAACGTCGAGCCGGTGCGGCAGCGCATGGAGCGTTCGCTCCGGGAGAGCGCCGCCATGATCAGTCAGGTCATCCAGGAGGACACGGGCTGCTCCAAGGAGGAGGCCCACCTGCTGGGCGTGGGGCTGGTGGGCATGGCGGAGGTCAGCGCCCGCTACTGGCTGACCAGCGGAGACTCCATTCCCAAGGAGGCGGCCACGCAGCTCATGGCCCGCCTGGCCTGGCGCGGCATCGGCGGTTTCCCGCTCAGCACCTGAAGGCCGGCCGCCACCTGAACCTCTGTTCGCTTGACGCGATCAACCGTCACATTCGGCGAGGCGGGGGCGACCATGGTAGGAGCAGCCCGCGTCGAAAGGGAATCCGATGGAAATCAAGATCGGCGTGCGGTCGGTACACCGTGAGCTAATCGTGGAGACCGACTGGACCGCCGAGCGGGTAGAGGAGGAGCTGCGCAGCGCGCTCGCCGCCGAGCGGGGCGTGTTCGCGATCTCCGACGTGCGGGGGCGCAGGATCGTGATACCGGTTGAATCACTCGGTTTCGTGGAGATCGGCGAAGACGAGCCCCGTCCGGCCGGTTTCGGCGGCACTCTCTGACCCCGGGCGACGGGCGGGCGACTCCCGCCCGCCGCCCCGGGCCGCCCCAGGCCAAGCCAGCCGGGGCAACCGGGGCAACCGGGGTCAGGAGCCAGAGCCGGGCCGCCTCAGGGCTACCGGGGTGATCGGGGTCAGGAGCCAGAGCCGGGCCGCCTCAGGGCTACCGGGGTGATCGGGGTCAGGGGTCAGAGCCGGGCCGCCCGGGGTGACCTCCGGTGCCCCCGCCCTTGGCGAGCGGCATCAAGGACCTGGGGTCAGGCCGAGGGCGCTCATCCGTTTGCCGTGGGCCTCGGTGAGGCGGGCGAACATCCGGGAGATCTCGGCGAGGTCCTCGCCGGCCGGCTCCACCAGGAGCGCCGCGAGGTCCGGCCGCGCGGCGGCGACCCGCTGGCCCTGACTCAGCGCCTCCCCCACCATGCGCCTGGCCCAAAGGGCCAGCCGTCCAGTCCGCTTCGGGTCCTGCCCCAGCGCGCCCCGCACCCGCTCCACCGCGAACTCCGAACGCCCCTCGTCGGCCAGCACCTCGTCCACCAGCCCGCTGGTCCGCGCGTCCACGTGCCGGGCCGCCTCGCGGTAGAAGTCCTGTGCGATCCCGGTGCCCACGTACGCCTTCACCAGCGCCTCCAGCCAATCGCCCGGCCGGGTCTTGGCGTGCCAGTCGTCCAGCGCCCCCACGAAGGGGGCCATCGCCTCCTCGGGGTCGGCGCCCATCTCGGTGAGCCGGTCGCGCACCAGACGGAAGTGCCCGTACTCCGTCGCCGCCAGGTCGCTCAGCGCGGCACGGTCGGTGAGCGAGGGCGCGAGCCTGGCCGCGTCCTCGGCGAGCCGCCAGAAAGCGGTCAGCTCGGCGTAGGCGAGGACGCCCAGAAGGTCGGTGACTCCGGAAGAACCCGCCGCGGGAGGGGTTTCAGTCATGGATGCAGGGTACGAGTAAGTAGGGCTCATCCCGAGACCGAAACGTGGGGAACAACCAGAAATCTGTTCTCTGTTGTGCTATCGAGTACACTGCTCTGTGAAAGTGCGACCGCGCTGAGTAGATCCGAGGGCGACGCCCCCGGATGCCCCCATGTCAGTGGTGCGCCGGTCGCTGATGAATTGATGAGGGCTGGCCTTCCGCGAGGACCCCTGTACGGGGGAATCTTACGGCCTGTGGTCCCGGCATGGCCGCCTTCCACGGAGACTTAGGCAGGCACACGCTGACGACTTTCCGAGACCTCGGAGTCATTCCAGAGATCGCCGATGCCCTCGAGACCGAGGGCATCACGACGCCGTTTCCTGTTCAGGAGATGGCACTTCCCCTGGCCGCCAGCGGCCAGGACGTCATCGGCCAGGCTCGCACCGGCACCGGGAAGACCTACGCGTTCGGCATCCCCATGCTGCAACGCATCGGCAAGCCCCGGAAGAATCGCAAGAAGCCGCGCGGGCTGGTGGTCGTCCCTACCAGAGAACTGGCGCTCCAGGTCACCGAGGACCTGACCGCCGCCGCCGGCAAGCTCGGCTCACGGATCCTTTCCGTGTACGGCGGGCGGGCCTACGAACCACAGGTCGAGGCGCTCCGCGCGGGCGTCGATGTGATCGTCGGCACCCCCGGGCGGCTGCTCGACCTGGTCAAGCAGAAGCACCTGGACCTCGGCCAGGTCACCATGCTGGTGCTCGACGAGGCCGACCGAATGCTCGACCTGGGCTTCCTGCCCGACATCGAGCGGATCATCAAGCTGTTGCCGGCCGACCGGCAGACGATGCTCTTCTCGGCGACCATGCCGGGGGAGATCGTCACTCTCTCCCGCCGTTACCTCAACCGTCCGACCCATGTGCGGGCGGAGAACACCGATATCGAGCCGGAGTCCGCGCCGCAGGTCGCTCAGCACGTGTGGCGGGTACACCGGATGGACAAGATCGAGATCGTCGGGCGGCTCCTCCAGTGCGACGGGCGCGGGCTGACGATGGTCTTCTGTGAGACCAAGCGGGCCTGCGACATGGTCTCAGAGCAGTTGCACGAGCGCGGGTTCGCCGCCGCCGCGGTACACGGCGACCTGGGCCAGGGCCAGCGCGAGCAGGCGCTGCGCGCCTTCCGCAACGGCAAGGTCGACGTGCTGGTGGCGACCGACGTGGCCGCCCGGGGCATCGACATCGACGACGTCACGCACGTGGTCAACTACGACTGCCCGCAGGACGACAAGGCGTACGTCCACCGGATCGGCCGCACCGGCCGGGCCGGGCGCACCGGCGTGGCGGTCACCTTCGTGGAGTGGGAGGATCTCACCCGATGGAAGGTGATCAACAACACGCTGGGCCTGGACTTCGCCGAGCCCGAGGAGACCTACTCCACCTCGCCGCACATCTACTCGGTGCTGGGCATCCCTGAGGGCACCAAGGGCATCCTGCCCCGGGACAAGCGCTCGCGCGCCGGGCTGGACGCCGAGGAGATCGAGGATCTGGGCGAGACCGGCAGGCCGCGCGGACGTGGCGGCCGGCGCGACAACACCCGGCCGCGCGACCGGGACCGGGATCGCGACCGAGACCGTGGCCGCGATCGTGACCGTGACCGTGGCCGCGACCAGGAGCGCGCCCAAGACCGGGACCAGGACCGGGAGCGCGACCAGGACCGGGACGGCGACGAGCGCCACGAACGGCCCACCCGTACCCGCCAGCGCCGCCGCACCAGGGGCGGCCGGGCCATGGAGGAGGCCGCCGCAGCCGAGCCGATCACGACCGTCGCCGCGGAAGCCACGAAGGCCGCGGAAGCCACAAACGCCGCAGAAGTCGCACAGGCCGCACGAGCCACGGTGGCCACCGAAGCGGCGGAGGCGGCGGAGGTGGCGGAGATCGTGCCGACCGTGGAACCCGAGTCCACCCGGACATCGGGCCGCGACGACGCCTACGACCACGACTACGACGAGGACTATGACGATCAAGACAGCGACGATCAGGACGACTTCGACGACGACTATGACGACGCCGACGCCGATGACCACGGCGACTATGGCGACTTCCCCGTCGATCGTTTCCACACCCAGGAGGTGAGTGGCATGGAGCACGCCAACGCCACACGGCGCGAGGCCGAGCGGATCATCCCGGCGAGCCCCTTCACGGTGATCTTCCGGTCACCCGATCTGGCCACGGACGACGACGACATCGCGCCCTCGGCCGCGACCGAGCGCATCTCTCAGCGCCGTCGCCGCCCGCCCGCCGGTGGCCGTCCTCGCGGGAACAACGCCCGCCGTAACTGACCACCCCAGGTGAGGCCCCCGCCCGGCCGCAACGGTCCGGGCGGGTGCTGAAGCGCAATGGGCTGTCCGGAACGGTTGCGGACAGCCCTCCCCGCTACTGACCCACTGGTTATGAAATGTCGCTGCCACCCCGCTAGCACCAGCGTAAGCACTACGGCGGTGTCGGGGAGGGCGGCGCTGGGTATTGTGGTCACACGTGAGTACGCCGCGATTTCTGACCCTGCCGGAAGGCGTCCGCTCCGAGCGGATCGAGACCGCCACGGGCGCTTTCGCCGTTCTGGAGGCGCTTCCGATCAGCGGTGTCCCCGAGCGATGGCCGGCGATCCTGGTTCCCGGGCTCACCGGCAGCAAGGAAGACTTCCTGGCGATCATGCAGCCGCTCGCGCAGTCCGGCCGCCGGGTGATCGCGATCGACATGCGCGGCCAGTACGAGACCTCCGGGCCGGAAGACCCAGGGGCCTACCGCTGCCCGGCGCTCGGCGACGACATCGACTCACTCTGCCAGGAGATCTCCGGCGGCGAGCCGCTGCACCTGGTCGGCCACTCCTTCGGCGGCCTGGTCACCCGTGAGGCGGTGATCGACGGCCGCACGAAGTTCGCCTCCTACACGCTGATGAGCACGGGCCCGGCGGCGATCGTCGGGCGGCGCGAACGGTTCGGCCGGGTGATGATGGACGAGCTGCCCGAGCGCGGCGTGGAGCGCATCTGGTACGAACGCCTGGAGCCCGAGTGCATCGCCGCGGGCGTGTCCGACGAGATCAGGGCGTTCCTGCACAAGCGGCTGCTGGCCAACTCGGTGACCGGCCTGGCCACCATGGCCCACGAGGTGCTGACCGCTCGCGACCGCACCGACGAGCTGGCCGAGGTCGAGGTGCCCACCCTGGTCCTGTACGGGGAGCACGACGACGGCTGGCCGCCCGAGTCGCAGGCCGACATGGCCGGGCGACTCGACGCCGACTGCGTGGTCGTGCCCGGCGCGGCGCACTCGCCCGCCGTGGAGGCGCCGGAGACCACGGCCGCCGCGCTGATCAGGTTCTGGAACCTGGCCGAGACCGGATACCACGGCCCGTTCTGACCCGCTTGCCGGATCGCCGGGGGTTCGCGAGATTATTACCCCTATATGGAAAGCGATGCGGAAATCGTGGTCCAGCCTCCGCACACGGTCACCTGGCGGGTGCACATCGACCGCGCCATGTGGGTCGGCGGCGTGCGCGGGCTCATGCTCCAGGCGCTGCACCCGCTCGCCATGCGCGGCGTCTGGCAGAACTCCGACTTCCAGGAAGACCCGTTCGGCCGCCTCCGCCGTACCGCGGACTTCGTGGGGCGCGTCACCTACGGCAGCCCGCAGGACGCCGAGGAGATCGGCAGGCGGGTGCGCGGCATCCACCGCGCGCTGCGGATCAAGGACCCGGACACCGGCAGGTCGCACCGGGTGGACGACCCCGAGTTGCTGCTGTGGGTCCACTGCGCCGAGGTGAGTTCCTACCTGGAGACGGCCAGGCGCGGCGGGCTGCGGCTGACCGACCGCCAGGCGGACCGGTACCTGGCCGAACAGCGCCGCAGCGCCGCCTACGTGGGCCTGCACCCGGAGGACGTGCCTGGGTCGCTGGCCGAGATGAGGTCCTACTTCGCGGCGATTCGCCCCGCCCTGGCGCTCACCCCCGAAGCGGCCTCGGCCGTGCGTTTCCTGCTCTGGCCGCGCCTGCCCGAAGACCTGCGGCACCTCAGCGCCGGCAAGCCGGTGTACTTCCCGTTCGGCGCGCTGTGCTACTACACGCTGCCGGCCTGGGCCAGGCGGATGTACGGCGTGCTGCCCGAGGTCCCCGCGCCGGTCGTGACGGCGGCCCTCGCCGCCTTCCGGTTCACCATGAACCAGCTCCCCGAGCGGGTCCACCACAAGGCGTTCATGCCGAGCACCCGGGCCATGCTGGCCGCCTCGCGGCAGCGGTTCGCGGCGGCCGGCTACGACACCGCCAAGGGCCTGCGCGGCCTCGGCGATCCCCGCCGCTGGCCCGCCCGTCCTTGATCAGCCGGTCGCGTCCAGGGCGTCGAACAGGCCCTCCAGGCCCAGCTCGGCGTCCCGGGTCCGCGCGCCGGCCTCGACCGCGCGCCGCATCCGATCCACGACGGCCTACGAAGCCGGGTAGACCTTGACGTACGCCTGGCCCTCCCCACACAGGTCCGGTACCGGACCACTGGCCTCGGCCACGCGGCGCATCCGATCCCCGACGGCCTACGGAGCCGGGTAGACCTTGACGTACGCCTGGCCCTCCTCACACAGGTCCGGGACCGGACCACTGACCTCGGCCACGCCGGGCGGCAGCGCGGCGATCCGGTGCGCGAGCGCGGTGACGCGTGGCCCGCCCCCATGCAGAGCGCCGTATCAGCACCCAGCCCTTCCCACCGGCCAGCGAGCGAACGACGCGGTACCCACGTCGGGCGAAGCCCGACACAAGGAAGGCGGCTGAGCGAAGCGAAGGCCATGGGTGACACGCACCGCAACCGCTGGGGGATGGTGTCGGGTCAGTCGTCGGCCAGGCCGTCCCAGGGTTGGCGGGGGGTGGAGGCCGTCTGGCCCTCGGGGCAGTGGCGGCGGAAGTCGCACCACCCGCACAGCGGGCCGGGGGTCGCCGGGAACAGTTCGGCGATCTCGCCGGGCACCTCCGGGGGCGTGCGCGGCCCGGCGTCGCCCCGACCCCGCGCCCGGGGCATGGTGGCGGACCAGGCCCGGTAGCGCTCGTCGGCCGCCGCCGCCTCGATGGCGATCTCGTCGGCCCGGCCGATGTGCCGGGCCAGCGACTCGTCGGTGTGCTCCCACTCCACGATCGAGGCGGTGGGCAGGTGGTGCAGCTCGACCCGGTGGCACGGGCGGCGCATGACCCGCGCCGCGGCCACGGCGTAGACGGCCAAGGCGAGCGAGGAACGCGCGTCGTCGGTGTCGAGCGGGCGGCGGCCGGTCTTGTAGTCGACGATGACCAGCTCGTCGCCGCGCTGGTCGATCCGGTCGACCCGGCCGGACAGGGCCATCGCGGCGGTGCGGGTGGCGACCGTGCGCTCGACGCCGATCGGGTCGTGGGCGGGGTCGAGGGTCGCGGTGTAGCCGGTCACCATGTGCCGGGCGCGGTCGCGCCAGGCGGTGGACTGCTCCTGGTCGCGAAACCCCTCGGTGATCCAGGCGTTGCCCAGCAGCACGCCGGCCATCGCCGGAGTGCGCCGGTCGTACGGCTCGCGCCACCAGGCGGCCAGCGCGTTGTGGACGCTGGCCCCCACGCTGTTGTGCGCCCAGGGCGGCCCCTTCTGCGGGGACGGCCGGTCGAGGTAGGTGAACCGGTAGCGACGCCGGCAGTCGAGCCAGCTGTTGAGCCGCGAGGGCGTGCAGGAGTAGAGCCGGCGCGGCATCCCGTCGAGCCCCATTTGCTCCACCACAGACCGCCTTCCGCCGCCAGAACCGCCAGAGTCTCCCGAGCCGCCAGAGCCGCCCGACCCGATCTTCACCGGCCTCACGTTACCGGCCGCCACCGACACGATCGGCCCGAACGGAACCTCCGCGAAGGATGATCAGGTGGGCACATCCCGGGATGCCGCGTAGCATAGGTCTAATTAGGAGTCCTACCCTTTCGAGGCAGGTTGCATGACGGAGCACGTGACCGACCCCGGAGGCACGGCGGATCTGGACCGGCGGCTGGCCGACGCCCTTGAGCGGCTCGGACACGGCATGCGTTCGCTCGCCCAGCGCAGCGCCCGCGGACACGGCCTGACCCCGCTCCAGCAGCAGGCCGTGCTCGCGCTGTCCCGGCAGTCCGGGGCGCGCAGAGAGGTGAGCGCGCTCGCCGCGGAGTTCGATGTCACCACGCCGACGATGTCCGACGCCGTCACGGCGCTGGAGCGCAAGGGGCTGGTGTCGCGTTCACCGGGGCTCGACGGCCGCCGGCGTGTGCTGAGCCTGACCGAGGCGGGCGAGACGGTCGCGGGCGAGCTGGCGCCCTGGGACGGGCCGTTGCTGGCGGCGCTGGCCGCGCTGCCGGTCGCCGACCGCGCGGCGGCGCTGCACACCCTGCTGCATGTGATCGGCGACCTTCAGCGCCGCGGCGTGGTGAGCGTCGCGCGGATGTGCACGACCTGCCGGTTCTTCGGCCGTGACGAGCACGCCGACCCGGCCGCGCCGCATCACTGCCATCTGCTGAAAGCGCCGCTGGCGCTGACGGACCTGCAGACCGACTGCCCCGAGCACCGGCCGGCCGCCGCGAGCGCCTGAGCGCGTGGCGGGCTCGCCCGGCGGCCCGTTTCACCGGGCCGCCGGGGTCGCCGGGGCCGCCGCCGGTCAGATCGCGCCGATGGCCTCGCACGCCTTGCGCACGCCCGCGCCGTACTCGGGGTCGGCCTGGGTGCAGTTGGCGATGTGCCGCTCGACGGTCTCCTTGCGGGCGCCCTTGATCTGCCGCGCGGTGTTGTCGAACAGCGCCTGGCGCTGCTCGGCGTTCATCAGGCGGAACAGGTCGCCGGGCTGCTGGAAGTAGTTGTCGTCGTCGGCCCGGAAGTCGTACCGGTCGGCGGCGCCGGCGAGCGCCTGCGCCGGTTCGGCGTACGCGGGCTGCTCCCGCCACCGGCCGAAGTTGTTCGGCTCGATGCCGGGCACGCTGCCCTGGTTGCCGTCCACGCGCATCGTGCCGTCGCGGTGGTAGGTGTTGACCAGCCCGGCGGCCCGCGGGTAGTTCACCGGGATCTGGTGGTGGTTGACACCGACCCGGTAGCGGGCGGCGTCACCGTAGGAGAACAACCGGCCCTGAAGCATCCTGTCGGGGCTGAAGGAGATGCCGGGGACGACGTTGGCCGGCGTGAACGCCGCCTGCTCGACGTCGGCGAAGTAGTTCTCAGGGTTGCGGTTCAGCTCCAGCTCGCCGACCTCGATGAGCGGGTAGTCGGCCTTGCTCCAGACCTTGGTGAGGTCGAAGGGGTGGAACCGGTAGGTCGCGGCGTCGGCCTCCGGCATGACCTGGATGTAGAGCTTCCACTTGGGGAAGTCGCCGCTCTCGATGGCCTCGTACAGGTCGCGCTGGTGCGACTCGCGGTCCTCGCCGATGATCGCGGCGGCCTCGGCGTCGGTGAGGTTCTCGATGCCCTGCTGGGTGCGCCAGTGGAACTTCACCCAGTTACGCTCGCCGGCGGCGTTGATCATGCTGAACGTGTGCGAGCCGAAGCCGTGCATGTGGCGATAGGACTTCGGAATGCCACGGTCGCTCATGATGATCGTGACCTGGAGCAGGGTCTCCGGAAGGTTGGTCCAAAAGCCCCAGTTGTTCTCCGGATCGCGCATGTTCGTCCTGGGGTCGCGCTTGACGGCGCGGTTCAGGTCGGGGAACTTCAGCGGATCACGGAAGAAGAAGACCGGCGTGTTGTTGCCCACCAGGTCCCAGTTGCCCTGGGTGGTGTAAAAACGGGTGGCGAAGCCGCGGATGTCGCGCTCGGCGTCGGCCGCGCCGCGCTCACCGGCCACGGTGGAGAACCGCGTGAACGTCTCGCACGAATTGCCGACCTCGGCGAACAGGGCGGCACTGGTGTAGCGGGTGATGTCGTGGGTCACGGTGAACCTGCCGAAGGCGCCGGAGCCCTTGGCATGCATGCGCCGTTCCGGGATGACCTCGCGATCGAAGTGGGCGAGCTTCTCCAGCAACCAGAGGTCCTGGAGCAGCACCGGCCCACGCGGCCCGGCGGTCAGGCTGTTCTGGTTGTCGGCGACCGGAGCCCCTGCTGCCGTGGTCAGAGGTTCGGTATTGTCCTCGAACGTCATCGTCACTCTTTCACTCGTCGAATCGTGTGGATCTTTTGGATCTTGCGGGTCTGACGGCGGTCGCGGGGCCGGAGTGCCGTGCCGGGCAGAGCCTTCGGCATGGCACATCGGCCTGGTCGCTACGGTAGCCCGGCAAGCGGGCGGATCGCATGCAGGCCCCTGAACCGCGCGCGCATTCGAGGCGGGTCATCGCCGCGCGGCCACGGCGCGCGACAAGGCGGTCATCCTCGGTAGGCGGTTCGAGTTCTCCGGATCTCTGAGCCGGTGGTTGCGCTATCGAAAGTAGGTAGGACTCCTAGCTATAGTGTGGCATGTCCCTCGGAGACGGCACAACAAGCACTAAGGAGCAACCGTGTCGATCGTCGCCTCTCCTCCGTCCACCCCTGTCACCGCGGCACCGCCGTGGACGACGACCCAATGGTTCAACAGCGACCCGCTGGACCTCGCCGCCCTGCGCGGCCGGGTGGTGGTCCTGGAGGCGTTCCAGATGCTCTGCCCGGGGTGCGTGGCCCACGGCCTGCCCCAGGTCGCCCGGCTGAGGCAGACCTTCGGCGACGAGCTCGCCGTGATCGGCCTGCACAGCGTGTTCGAGCACCACGAGGCCATGACCCCGCCCAGCCTCAAGGCGTTCCTGTACGAGTACCGGATCGGCTTCCCGGTCGCGGTCGACGCGCACCAGGGCGACAACCCGACGCCGGTCACCTTCGGCCGGTACCGGATGCGCGGCACCCCGTCCACCGTGCTCATCGACCGCGAGGGCAACCTGCGCGGGCACCAGTTCGGCGTGGTGGACGACATGACCCTCGCCGCGGCGGTCACCCGGCTGCTCGACGCGGACGGCCGGGAGGCGGCGTCCCGGCCGGTCTCCGCGGCTTCCGCGCCGACGTCCGCCTGCCCGGTGGACGGCGAGTGCGCGTGAGACCCGTCAACGCCGTTCGGCCGCGCGCGGGCCGGAGGTGAGCCGCACGGGCGCGTCGCTCGCGCCCACCCGGCCGCGGTAGGACCGCCAGGTCCGGACCCGGTAGGCGAGCATGAGCGGGACCACCACGACCGCGAACGCCGTCAGCGGCCACAGCGTCGCCTCGTCCGCCACCGCCTGGGCCATGGTCATGCCGTACCGGGGATCCACCGTGGAGGCCGGCACGTAGGGGTGCGGGGCGGCGGCGAGCACGAGGACCGGCAGTGCGGCGGCCGTCGCGGTCGCGGTCGCGGCGAAGGCCGTACCGGTCCTGCCCCTGGCCAGGGCCGGTACGGCGGGCCCGAGGGCGAGCGCGACCGCGGCCACCGGGACGAGCACCAGGGGCGCGACCGGCCGCGCCGGTCACGAGCCCGGCGGCCGTGCTCGCGGCGGCACCGCGAGGGCGGCCAGCAGTACCAGACCGGCGGACACGGCGGCGCAGGCGAGCTGGACGAGCTGGCGGTTCGGCCCGGCCTCTGTGCATGACCGCGACCAGCGGCGCCAGGCCGAGGGTGAGGAGCGCGAAGATCCAGTGGATCCCCGTGGTGCCCGCGAACTGGAGGCGGGCGAGGAGCGTCGCGTCCATGGCTCCGACGCTAGGGACGCACCACTTATGCCAACAAAGACCAATATCGCGATCAATTCACTGCGGGCCGCCCCGCACGCGCCGGTCGCGTGGGTACGCCTGGAGCACCCGAGACCCGGCGCACGCTGAGCATGGTGTGGCGGCGCGACGCCTATCTGTCCGCGGCGGCCGGTCGCTTTCGCGACTTCGCCGCGGACCACTTCCGCACCTTCGAGAGCGCGGACCGACCTTCCGGCTCAGGACCCGGTCAGTCGTCGCCGAGGTTGAGGCGGATGCCGGAGACGGACCTGCCGTCGGGCAGCGGCGACTCGGCGGCCGGCGGGGTGTCCTGTGCGGTCAGCGAGCCGGAGATCCAGTCGTCGAAGTGACGCTCCTGGTCGCCGATCGTGGTCTCCTCACCGTGCGCCGGCAGCACCCGCGTGGCGTGCGGCAGGGTGAACAGCCGCTCGCCGATCGCGGTGAGCTGGTCGGCCAGCGCCGGGTACTCGCCGCCCAGCCTGCCCGGCCCGTCGGCCTGGAGGGTCTTGCCGCTGAAGATCACGCCCAGCTCCTCGCACAGCAGCGACACGCCGCCCTGGGTGATGCCCGGCGTGGCGATGACCTCCAGGCGGACGTCGGCCACCCCGAACAGGCCCTCGTCCTCCATGTCGATGTCGGGCCAGGTCTCCGTCCAGGTCTCCCGCCACAGCCTGCGGTCCTTCGGGTGCAGGGCGACCACCGCCTCGTCGCGGGACGCCACCTCGATGGCCGCGCCGACGTGGTCGGCGAGCCCGTGGGTGCACACGACGGCGAGCACGTCGCGCTCGCCCACCTTCTCCATGATCTTGTCCGCGTCGCGCGCGGGATCGATGACGATGACCTCGTCGTCGTCACCCAGGATGTAGGTGTTGTTCGCCACCTTGTGCTCGACACCGTCGACGTCGACGACGCCTTCGGTCACCACTTTCTCGATACGCGCTGTCACGGGGGAGACCCTATCCCGTCCGGATGAGAGAACACAGCGTTCGGCGAGGCTCGTGGGTAATTCACGGGCGGTTCGCGAAATCAGCTCGCGAAATCAGCTCGCGTCGCCGTCCGGCAGCCTCGGCGAGAGCGCCCCGTACGGCAGATCCAGGTCCTGGTCGTTTTCCCGCAGGTCGCGCAGGCTCAGCTCGGCGAGCGCGATCAGGCACCCGGACTCCGCGGGCCAGAAGATCGTCCACAGCCAGTTCCCCAGCGCCTCCCCGGCGTAGACGGCCCGGTCGGGGGCGGCCTGCACACACCACAGCGAGGCGGGGTGGCCCCGGATGTCGATCTTGGCATTCGGCGGTCCCGCGCCGAAGCCCTCCCCCGGGTCGGGGCCGCCCAGCCCGGCGAACCCCGCCCCCACTCCGGCGCCCGGCTCCTCGGCCACGACTAGCAGGTCGGCCGGGCCGTGGGTGACCGACGGGCCGGACAGCGCGGTGACGCTCGCCCGGGTGCCGGTACGCTCGTCGCCCGCCTCGGCGAACCCGGTCACCAGCCAGCCGGGCGGCAGCGGCCAGGGCAGCCACACGGGCACTCTGGCGATCTTGCGCACCGCTTCCAGTGCGGCGGGGGCGGGATGCCGGGGTGGTCGCAGCGGCAGCACGTCCCCGTGTTCGGGGCACCGCCACGCGCTGGACCACGCGCTCGGCGCCCGCAGGCTTCCATGACAACGTGGACATATCGGAGCGGTTCTCACGTTTTCTCACGCTGCGCGCTCTCTGCCCCATTAGTCAAGGGCCGGGTCAATGATCGAGCCGTAACCTTGCACATATGCGGGTGAACTGCGTGGGGGCCGTCGTCTTCGACGACGACGGGCGGCTGCTCCTCATCCGGCGCGGCCACCCGCCGGGCGAGGGCCTGTGGTCCCTGCCGGGCGGCCGGGTCGAGCCCGGCGAGTCCGACCAGCGGGCGGTGGTCCGCGAACTGCTGGAGGAGACCGGGTTGCGCGTCTCCGTCGTACGGCTCGCGGGCACGGTCGAACGCCCCGGCGGCCCCGGCGTCGTCTACGTGATCCGCGACTACCTCGCCGCCCCCGCCGGTGACACCGCTCTCACGGCGGGCGACGACGCGGCCGACGCCCGCTGGGTGCCGGTACCCGAGCTGGACCGCCTCCCCATGTCGCCCGGCGTCCTGGACGCGCTGCGCGAATGGGGGCTCATTGGTGGACGTTCGTCCGCCACAGGGTGAGGTGGTCGGCGCTGTAGGTGGTCGAGCGGCCGACCGCGGCCACGTCGCCACCGGAGACCGCCACCGCGGTGAGCCACTGCGCGCCCGACCCGCCCAGGCCCTCCTGGGTGAGGGTCTGGCGCTGCCAGGTCAGGCCGTTCTGGGAGGTCCAGGCGGCGCTGTCGCTCTCCGCCGAGGGCCCGTGGCTGCCGACCGCGACGATGCCGCCGTCGGTCTCGGCCAGGTCCGTCACGGCGGCGGCCTGGTCGGCGGGCAGCCAGCCGTACTCCCAGGACGAGCCGTTGTCGGCGGACATGGCGGCGAACACGCGCGTCGTGCCGTTCACGCTGGCCTCGCCGACGGCCACGATCCGCCCGCCCGCCGCGACCACGTGCCGCAGCCCGGCCGACGACGCCTCCGGCGGCGTCAGCCGCTTGAGCGCGGTCCAGTTGAGCCCGTCGGACGACACCCACACCACACCGCTCTCGTGCCGCGCCGCGCCCGCGCCGCCCACCGCCACGTAGCCCTCCGCCGTGGCCGCCACGTCGTGGATGCGCACCCCCGCGCCGCCCGCGGGGAGTTTGGCCGAACGGGTGTACCTGCGCAGGTCGGAACTGAACCAGAGCACCGGCGTCACACCCGCCGGGCCGCGGTCCTCGCCGGCCAGGACGTATCCCGCGCCCTCGCCCGACGTGGCCGAGGAGGCGGCGACCGCGTGCGGGGCGGTGAAGTAGTGGCCCTGCGCGGGCGTGAGCCCCTCGGTCATCGGGACCCTGCGCCAGGAACCGCCGTCGGCCGAGGTGACCACCAGCGGCTCGGTGGAGGACGCGTCGCTCATCGCGCGGCCGACCGCGATCCAGCCCTTACGGCCGTGCGTCACGTCGCTCAGCGCCTGGCGCTGCGCCCCGCCCAGGATCTCCGGCGGGCCCGCGCGGGTCCAGGCGCGGCCGTCGCCGCTGGTCCAGATGGCGGCGTCGCCGGCCGCCGCGCCGACCGTCACGAACGCGCCATTGGCGGCGGCCATGCCGCTGGTCTCCCTGGCCACCCGGGTCAGGCCCGCGATGTCGCCGAGCGCGACCGGCTGGGCCGCCTGGCCCTTGGCGGCGGTCATCAGCACGAGCTGGTTGCCCACGTCGGCCGGAGTACGCCGGTCGCCGCCGACCACCAGCGTGCCCGCGTCGGAGATGCTGAGCGCCCGCAGCGTGCCGGGCACCTCGCCGAGGTCGGTGCCCTTGGCCCAGCTCCGGCCGTCCTTGCTGGTGTAGACGGCGTAGCGGTCCCAGCCCGCCTGGGCCACCGCCGCCACGCCCGCCGCCGAGGCGGCCAGGCCGGTCACCCCGGTACTGTCGCGCGGCAGCCCGCCGATGGAGCCGCAGCGCTCCCAGCTCGCGCCGTCGGCTGAGCAGTGGACCCGTACGTCACCGGCGTCGTCGCGATGCCTGGTGGGCACCGCCACGAACCCGTCGCCGACCGCCGCGAGCGCACCGGGGCGCGGGGTCACCCCGGCGAGCGGGGAACCGGCGCGTTGCCAGGTGCGCCCGCCGTCCGCGGAGCGCAGTACCACCGACCCGGTGCCGCCGGAGGGGGCGTCGGCCAGCGCCACGACGTCGTCGCCCCTGGCGACCACCGCCTTGACGCCGCGTACGTCCTTCGGTCCGCCCAGCTCCGCGCCGGACACCCGCTCCCAGGACCGGCCGTCGGGTGACAGCCAGGCGGCGGGGCCCGCCGTACCGTCGTCGAGCACGGTCGCGCCGACCGCCACGAACCCCGAGCCGGTACGCGCGATGTCGGCGATCCGGTCACCGCCCCGGAACTCGGCCAGCCCGGCCGCCTCCACGGCCTCCCAGGAGAAGCCGTCGGTGCTGGTCCACACGCCCCTGTCGGCCGTCGCGTCGCCGCCGCCGGCCGGGTAGCCCTGCGTGTCGCCGACCGCCAGCCACAGCCCGTCGCCGCCCGCCACGCCGCCCACGGTCGTCGGACCGGGCTCCTGCCCGCCCTGGCCGGTGACGTTGCCGAGCTGCCAGCTCTTGCCGCCGTCGCGGGACATCAGGAACAGGGGGCGCGGCACGGGGCTGGTGGTGTCACTGCCCGCCGCCACGATGGTGTCGCCGACCGAGGTCACGGCGTTGAGCACCTGACTGGCCCCGGTCCCTCCGGCGGGTACGGCGAACGCGTCGTCGCCCGACCCGCCGTCACCGTCGGCCAGCAACAACCCGGACCCGACCGGACTCGTCGCCCACCGCCACACCACCAGGCCACCGCCTGCGGCGGCCAGCAGCACGACGATCACCAACAGCGGCGCGAGCAGCCGCCCACCCCGCCGCCGCCGTACGGGGGTCGACCGCCGCATCGCCGACGGCGCCACCCCCAACTCCCGCCCACGACTCTCCCCCTCACCTCGACCACTCTCTCCCTGATCACCAACCGAGGCCCCGCCCCGGCCACCCCCAGAACGCCCACCAGGCCACGACTCACCCCGCGCACCCTCACCCTGATCACCGACCGAGGCGCCCCGGCCACCCTCAGGCCGCCCGCCGGGCCACGACTCACCCCGGACACCCTCACCCTGATCACCGACCGAGCCCCTACGCCGACCGCCCTCAGCATGATCACCGGCTGAGGTGCCCCGGCCACCCTCAGGCCGCCCGCCGGGCCACGACTCACCCCGCGCACCCTCAGCATGATCACCGGCCGAGGCGCCCCGGCCGCCCTCAGGCCGTCCGCCGGGCCACCCGCTCTCCGGCTCTCGATCCTCAGGCGTGCCGCCTGGGCCGCTGTCCGGGCGATCACCGGGCCACCCGGACCCCTGTCCCGCGCCTTGACCCCCTTGCGTACGTTCACCGGACAGCACGCCACCCAGACCGGCCCGCGCCTCATCGTGACCGCCAGGCGTAGGTTCACCGGACGGCACGCCGTCTCGACCGGTCCGCGCGTCGCCTCGGCCCGCCTCCGGGTCGCTCGGCGCAAGGCCACCGGCCCAGGCTTCTCCTTGGCCGACGTCCGGCCGGGGCGCGCTTCGGCCGCCTTCTGACCCGGGAGACCCGGGGGTGGGCCTTGGGGTCTGCTCGCGGGCGGGGCCGCGGGCCACCAAGCGGTCGGGGCGTGCCGGTCTACCGCCCGGGGGACGCCCCAGGTGGTGAACCGTCTCGTCCGGATCCGTCGGCGGGGGCTGCGTACCGCTCTGGTCGGCCGCCGCTGCCGGAGGGGGTGTCAGGTTCGGTGGCGCTTCGCCCCAGCTCAGGGCCGGCTGCGCGGGTTCGTTCCGCTCACTCGCCGGGGATTCCGGCTCGCCCGGTGTCCGCTCCTGCCGCGCCGTTATGGGCAGTCCCGCCGGTCGCGGGTAAGGCTTGGTGTCCGCGCTCTCCTCCGGACGCCCGCCGGAGCCCGCGCCCGCCGGAGGCCCGTACGGTGCGCGCCCCGCGTGCGGCCGGGCGGAAGGGTCCTTCGCCGGACGCTTGGACGGCTTACGCGGCGGCCCGGTGGCGACCAGCTTGTCCGGCCTGGCCACCCGCCTCGGCGGCGGCTCCCCGCCGGCCTCCTCCCCCGCACCGGCCCCCCACGAAGAAGGCCCCTCCTCAAGCTCCGCCGCCGCCCCAGCGTCAGACGAGGACGAACCACCAGGTCCAACATCCCCCGCCGCCCATGCGGGACGCCCCCCAGCGGCATCCGGACGCCACGGCCGATCCGCCCCAGGGACACCCTCACCCCACGGCGAACCACCGGAGCCCGCATCAGCCCCTGCCCCCGACGTACGCGAACCGCCAGGACCATCGGCACCACGCCCCGGCTCCCCAAAATCACGAGATTCCGCCCCAGGGACACCCTCATCCCAAGACGAACCCACCCCACCAGGCCCCCGACCGGCCGCTGTACGCCCCGGCGGGGGCGAGCCGCCGAACCCCTCGTCCGGGCCACCGGCATCCAGTCGCCTTGGCCGATCCGTCCCACCCTGCCGGGATCCCGGTCCGCCAGAGTCGTCATCCGGCCCGAGGACACCTCCGCCCCACAGGGGACGCGCCCCACCGCCAGGCTCCCCCGGTCCACCGGGGCTGCCATCCCAGGGCGAATGCGGCCCGCTTGGTCCCGCACCCCGCGCGGACCCCGGTCTGTCGTCCGGTCCCGGTACACCCTCACCCCAGGGCGAACTCACCTCACCCGACTCGGGCGCAGGTCCGCCTCGTTCAGGAACACTCTCACCCCAGGGCGAATACGGCTCGCCAGGCCCCCGGCCCCACGGCAAACCCACCCCACCAGAGGGCCGGGGGGCCTCGGGGTCCGGGGGGTGGGGGTGGTCCGGGCTGCTCCACACCGGGTGTGAGGCAGGGGGATCCGGGGGGTGAGGTAAATCGGCGGGGGCCGGGTTGGGGGGCTCTGTGGGGCCGTGGGACGGCTCGGCGTCCTGGGGGTGGCTCACTGGCGGGGAGGCGCCTTCTCCTCCCGCAGGGGCGTTCTGGGCGGCGTCCGGGGCGTCTCCGCTCGCGTGGCGGGCGCGCCGGCCGTACGGCGGCGCGTACGGGCGGCGGCGCGGCTGCCGGGGCTCGATGGACGGCGAGTCCTCGGGGGTCGGCGCGGAGAAGGGCGGCATCACCCACGGCGAGGCGAGCGGCACACCCGTGGTCTTCTCTTCGGACGGACCCGGAGGCGAGTGCCGGAGGGCGGGCGGCGGGTGCGGCCCGGCATCCGGGCGGCCCGGAATCGCCTCTTCGGGCGCGCCGTCGTCGTCCATCGGCGAGCGCGGGTCGTGGGGGCCCGAAGCCACGCTCAGCACCTCCTCGTCGGGGCTCGCACGTTCGTCTCTCCCAAACCTGGCGACGTCGCCAATCCCTTCCCAGGCCGGAGTATCACACACGGACCGTTCCACCGGTCCGCTCCCGAAATCCCGGACGGCACGGGATATCCGGCGTCCTCGGCCGAACCACGGTCCGCTTTGACGATCACCTCCCGATCACCGGCCCGCCGTACGCGGTGCTCCGCACACACCAGGGCAACACGACACGCCCGCTCTGGCGAGACCTCTCTAGTCAGATTTTTTTATGGCCCGTGGCTTTTAATGTGTTTTGTAGCTCTTTGTCAGGTATTAATCGGCAGCGGCGGTGACACCTCCCGGCCCGGCGTCGTCGTCTCGACCCCTCGCCGGCGCGCGAGCAGCAGCACCACGACGACGAAGACGGTGAGCTGTACCGCGCTGGACGCGAGCGCCTGCCAGGCCACGGCCCCCTGCTCCAGCGCCCCCTCCAGGTCGCCGGAGGCGGAGCTGATCCCCAGCCCCAGCACGTTGTTGACCACGTGCAACGCGATGGGGGCCTCCAGCCCGCCCGTGCGCACGGCCAGCCAGCCCGCGACCACACCGAAGGCGAACACGTCGACGATGCCCCAGCCGGTGTACCTGTGCAGCGCCGCGAACCCGGCCGAGCCGAGCACGATGCCCGGCCAGGGGGTACGCAGGAAGGCGCCGAACGCCTGGATCAACCACCCTCGGAACAGGTATTCCTCGCTGGCGGCCTGGATCGGTACCAGGATCAGCGTCACGGCCAGCCCGGAGATGAAGGTGTCCCATCCGGCCCAGCCGATGCCGGCGGGCATCTCCCCGCCGGTCAGGCCGAAGACGATGGACGCGGTGAGGTGCCCGAGCACGCCCGCGCCGAGCGCGACCGGCACGCACAACAGCATCCAGCCCCAGCGCAACCGGCCCAGCACCGAGGACAGCGTGCCGGGCGGGCGTCGCTGGATCAGCCAGGCCGCGCCGAACACCACCGGCAGGGCGGCGGCGATGGACAGCAGCATCACCGCGAGGCCGAGCACCGGGTCGGCGAACGGGATCGCGCCGGTCATCGAGATCTCGACGCCCGCCATGACGGCGAAGAGCATGCCGCCGAGCAACACGATGAGGCTGACCAGGAGATAACCGGCCGCGACCACCACGGTGCCGAGCACCGGCCGCCACCAGCGGTGCATGGGGGTGCGGGCCATCTGGTCATAGGTCACACCGGGCTCAGGACCCCGCGTCCACGGCTGCGGGGGTGGTGCCGTGCCGTACGGGTAGGGCGGCACCCCCGCCTCAGCGGGCCCGTACCCCACGTACGGCCCGCCTGAAGCCCCGTACCCGTGCCCGGACCCGGGCTGCCCACCTGGAGGCCCGTACGGCCCCGCCCCCGGATACACGCCCGCGCCAGGACGCGGACCCTCCGGCGGTGAGTCAGAACCAGAGCCGGATGGACCGACGCGACCGTCTTCCCCCGGCGAGGACTCGGCGGAGTGCGACACAGGGCCAGGAGGCGCGGACGCCGTGTTGCCGCTCGGCGGGGCGGAGGGGGCGGGTGCCCCCTCTTCCGGCGGTGCGGGGGCGGTGGGGGGCGAAGGGGCGTCCGGGGGCTCTGCGGGCGGGGTGGGGTGGCGAGCGTCGGGACGATCTTCTTCGCGCATGTCTTCCATTCTTCCTCGCCGGTCGCTGTGCGCATTTCTTCACAGACGCGCCTGTGGATAACGCCGACCCTCGTAGCAGGAACATCCACAACTCCTCGGGGAGAAGAGTCATGCCAAGGCTGGGACCAGCGTTGACGCTGGCGGCCGGGGGGATCGTCGCCGTCGCACTAGGCGTCCTCAGCGTCTCCGCCGCGTCTTCGGCGAATTCGACCGATGCCGGAGGCGCGGCGCAGGCCGGCGCGGAGGCCACCACTCAGGTGAGCCCTCCCCCGCCCACAGCGGTCAAAACCGGCAGGCCGGCGCCGGTGCGCGCGGACTACGCCGGGCGGGTCAAGGAGCAAGGAGGGCTGATCGCCATCTCCGTCCGGAACGGCAAGGTGATCGGCTACTTCTGCGACGGCAGGACGGAGGCGTGGTTCGCGGGCAGGGCCAAGGACGGCGAAGTGAGGCTGAAGGGCTTCGGCGGCTCCTCGGTGTCGGCCCGGCTGGACGGAAACCGCGCGGTGGGCGGGCTGCGCATCGGCCGCAAGAGCTGGGACTTCACCGCGCCGACCGCCAAGAAGCCCTCCGGCCTCTACCGGGCGAGCGCGATCGTGCGGGGCGCCCGGCTCAAGGCCGGCTGGATCGTGCTCGCCGACGGCACACAGACCGGCTTCGCCAAGCGCGGCGAACAGCCGGTCGCCGTGCCGGCCCTCACCCCGGGCACCGACCCCACCATCGACGGCGCCCAGGTGGACGCCAAGGACGTGGACGAGTTCATCGGAGAGATGCCATGACCGGCGACGACCACACCGGAGAGCCGACCAGCCCCCACACCGTCCTCCTCACCCGCCCGTCATCAAGCGCGACCAAGCTGGTGGGCCCGTTGCTGGCCGGGGCCCTGATGGCGGTCGCGCTGGGCATCTATGGGCGGGTCCACGCACCGACCGGGTTCGCGGTGGGCCCCGCCGGGTTCTCCGGCCCGCTGGCGATGAAGGCGTGGCTGACCACCGGGGCGTTCCTGCTGGCGTTCGTGCAGGTGGGGTCCGCGCTCGTGATGTACGGCAGGCTTCCCGTCCCCCGGCCGCCCGCCTGGATCGGGGGCCTGCACCGGTGGTCGGGCAGGGCGGCGTTCCTGCTCACCATCCCCGTGGCCTTCCACTGCCTGTACGCCCTCGGCCTCCAGTACGACGTCGCCCGCGTCCTGGTCCACTCACTGCTCGGCTGCTTCTTCTACGGCGTGTTCGTCGCCAAGATGCTCGCCCTGCCCCGGCGCGGCCTGCCGGGCTGGGGCCTGCCCATGCTGGGCGGGCTGGCGTTCACCGCGCTGGTGGGGCTCTGGCTGACCTCGTCGCTGTGGTTCTTCACCGCGATCGGCGTACGCTTGTGAACGATCGGCGGACGCCTGGGAGAACGACTACGCAGGCGGCGTGAAGGTGGTGGTCCGCAGCAGCCCCGCGGCGCGGCCCTTGGCGACCACCACCAGGGCCATCTTCCGCGACGCCTCGTCCACCATCTCGTCGCCGAGCATGATCGCGCCGCGTCGCTCGACGGTCGTGGCGTGCTCGTAGGCGTCCAGGATCAGCTCGGCGTGGTCGTAGTCCTCCTGGGTGGGCGAGAAGATCTCGTTCGCCGCGTCGACCTGCGCGGGGTGCAGCACCCACTTGCCGTCGAAGCCGAGCGCGGCGGACCGGCCCGCGACGCGGCGGAAGCCGTCCACGTCCTTGATCTGGAGGTAGGGGCCGTCGATGGCCTGGAGGTCGTACATCCTGGCGGCCATCAGGATCCGCATCAGCGTGTAGTGGTAGGCGTCGCCCTCGGTGTAGCCGGGCGGCTGCTCGCCGACCACGAGGGTCCGCATGTTGATGGACGCCATGAAGTCGGCCGGGCCGAACACCAGGGCCTCCAGCCGGGGCGAGGCGCCCGCGATGGCGTTCACGTTGACCAGCGCCTTGGCGTCCTCGATCTGCGCCTCGATGCCGATCCGGCCCACTTCCAGGCCGTTGGCCAGCTCGATCTGGGTGAGCAGGGTGTCCAGCCACCGCACCTGCGAGGGGTCTTGGACCTTGGGCAGGATCAGGGAGTCGACCGCCTCGCCCGCGCCCTCCACGACGTCGATCACGTCGCGGTAGGTCCACGGCGTGGCCAGGTCGTTCACCCGGACCGCGCGTACCTTGCCCGACCAGTCGCCCTCGCGCAGCGCGGCCACGATGTTGCGCCGGGCCGCCTCCTTGGCGGCGGGCGCCACGGAGTCCTCAAGGTCCAGGAGAGCCTCGTCCACGTCGAGGCCCTGGGCCTTCTCCAGGAATCTGGGATTGCTTCCAGGTACGGACAGGCAAGAACGTCGCGATCGCATGCGGACACCGTAACGGGCGGCAGTGGGCTTGCCACAAAGCCGGGTCGGCTTTCTTGGCCACCCCGCTCTACCAAGCTTCGAGTGCTATGTCCGATATTGGAGGTCAACCAACGATCTAGAGGAGTTAAGACATGGCTGTCCTCTCGGGCGTACAGCGGCCCGCCGTACTCACGGACCTCCTCCCCGGGGCGCGGGTGCGTGACGGCGCGCTGGTCGTCGGCGCGGCGCTGCTGACCGGCGTCGCCGCCCAGGTGAGCTTCCCGCTGCCGGGCACCCCGGTCCCGGCGACGCTGCAGACGTTCGCCGTGCTGCTGTCGGCCGCCGCGCTGGGGCCGGTGCTGGCGGCGCTGGGGATGGCGCTGTACCTGGTCCTCGGGCAGGTGGGCGTGCCGTGGTTCGCCCCGGACGGCGGCAACGCGACGCTGGGCTATGTGGCCGGTTTCGTGCTGGCCGCGGCGGTGACGGGCGCGCTGGCGCGGCGCGGCGGCGACCGTACGGTGGCGCGGACGGTGGGCACGATCACGCTCGGCACGCTGCTGATCTACACGGTGGGCGTGCCGTGGCTGATGGTCGCCACCGGCATGGACCTTCCGAAGGCGCTCATGGCCGGCGTGGTGCCGTTCCTGCTGGGCGACGCGCTGAAGGTGGTGGCCGCGGCCGGTCTGCTGCCGGGCACGTGGAAGCTGGTGCGGATGGCCCGCGGCGACCGCGACTGAGCGTCCCCACGCCGGGTGCCACTGAACGGCGCTCCCACCAGGGAGCGCCGTTCCGCGCGTCCCGATGCATCGCTCCAAAGCCCCTAAAGTAGCTGCAAAGCGCTTCTTACCGGCGCTTAACAGATGTGCTGGCATAGTTCTAGGGGAGCGGGAGGTCCCGCTTCGCGCACAACGGGGGGGAGCCGACTATGCGCGTCCTCATCGTGCCCATCACCGACACGGAGACCGAGCTGGCCGACATGGTCGCCGAGGGGCTGAGGGAGGAGGGGATCGCGGCCGACGTCGCGCACGGGGCGAGCGACGACGCGGATCTGCTGCTCAAGACGGCGCGCGAGTACGACGTACTGATCATCGAGCGCGACGCGCCCGCCCTCGCCGCGGGCCGTACGCGCGACCTGCTGGCGGAGTCGCCGACGCGGATCCTGCTGATCGAGGCCGCCGGATGCCGGCAGTCCCCGGTCCGCGCCGACGCGCGGCTGTCGCGGCCCTACACCTATCCGGAACTGCTCACGCAGGTGCTCGCCCTCGGAGTGGCCGGCGGGCATAAAGTCGCGACGTGAGCACTTCACCCGATCTCCCCCCGCAGCCCCCGCCCCTCGCGCTGATCGAGGAGGGGGCCAAGAAGTCCGGTGTGCTGTGGATCACGCTGGACGACCGGCCGCGGCTGGCCTGGCACGCCTGGCACGACGGCGCGATCTACGTGGTCACCGGCGGCGGTGAGCAGTCGCTGCCCGGCCTCGCCGAGTCCGGCCGGGTGCGGGTCACCCTGCGCAGCAAGGACAAGGGCGGCGAGCTGGCCGTCTTCGACGCCGCCGTGGAGGTCGTGGACCAGTCGGCGGCCGAGGCCGCGCCCGCCGTCGCGGCCCTCGCCAAGCAACGGCTCAACGCCCCCGACGGAGCCGCGATGACCGCCCGCTGGGCCGATGGGTCGCAGATCGTCCGACTGATTCCCGAGGCGGCCTAGCCGTACTGGCGGGCCACCGGGCGTTCGGCCGGACGCGGCACCGGGGGCGGGGCGGTGGCCGACTGGGCCAGGAGGGCTCCGCCGATCACGATCAGGCCGCCGATGATCTGGTACGGCCCGAGGGCCTCGCCGATCAGCACCCAGGCGACCACGGCCCCCGCGATGACCTCCAGCGTGGACACCGTGGAGCCGACCGCGGCCGACAGCCTGCGGACCGCGGTGACGCTGGCGACGTAGGCGAACACCGTGGCCACCACGACCATCCAGGCCGCCGCCGCGAGGGCGGGCAGCGTGTGATCGCCGACCGTGGCCGCGCGGCCGAAGGCGGTCCAGTCGATGCCCCACGGGCGGGCCAGCGGGACGAGCGCGACGGCCGCGCCCGCGAGGCCCCAGGCGATCACGCCGAGCGGGTCCACGTCGTCGCCCATGCTGTCGCTGAGCAGGAAGTATCCGGCGCAGCAGGCCGCCGCCCCGGCGCCGAGCAGCAGGCCGACGCCGTCCAGGCGCAGGCCCTGCCACACCTCGACCACGACGCACAGGCCGCCGAACGCGACCACGGCTCCGACGTAGGCCGTCCGCGGCAGCCGTACCCGCCGCACGAAGCGGACCCACAAGGCGACCAGTACCGGCGCGGTGAACTCCATGAGCAGCGCCACTCCCACGGGCAGGCGGGTGATGGCCTGGAAGAAGAACGCCTGCGCGCCCGCGACCGCGACGATCGCGTACGTGGCCACCAGCGGCAGCCTGCCCACCGGGATGCGCAGCGCGCGCGGGCGCACGACGGCCAGCACGGCGAGCATCAGCACGCCCGCGCCCGCCATCCGCACCCAGACCGCCTCGGTCGGCGTCAGCCCCACCGCGCCCAGGAACTTGGCCATCGGACCGGAAAAGCCGAAGCAGCAGGACGCTAAGACCGCTATGCCCAGGCTCACTTTTCTCATCAGCCGCGCACCTCGTGCTCCCCGTCGGCCGCGCGACGACGGACCGGTAACCAGTGAACTAGCACTTTGATACTGTCACATGAGGTCAAGCTGCGGCAATCCCCGGAGTTTGTCCGGGTTGCGGATCAGCCAGATGGCGGTGATCCGCCCGTCGGCGATGTCCAGGCCGGTCACGGATTCGAGCACGCCGTCCTTGGACATCACCACTCCGGGACCGCCGTTGACGTGCGCGTACCGCATCTCGAACCCGCCGAACCCGCCCGCCACGCTCGCCAGGAACCTGGCGATCTTCTCGGCCCCGGTGATCGGCCGCAGCGCGGCCCGCACCTTGCCGCCGCCGTCGCTCCACATGGTCACGTCCGGCGCCAGGAGTTCCATCACCGCGTTGATGTCACCGCCCATGCTCGCGGCCACGAACCGCGCGGTTACCCGCCGGCCGACCTCCTCCGACGCCTCGAACCTGGGACGCCGGGCGTGTACGTGGGCCCGGGCCCGGTGACCGACCTGCCGTACCGCGGCCTCGCTGCGGTCCAGCGCCTCGGCGATGTCGGGATAGGGGAACCCGAACGCCTCCTTCAGCACGAACACCGCCCGCTCCAGCGGCGACAGGCTCTCCAGCAGGACCAGCACGGCCATCGACAGCGAGTTCGCCAGCGACTCGGCCGCCGCGACGTCCTCGGCGACGTCGGGCGAGGTCAGCAGCGGCTCTGGCAGCCACGAGCCGACGTAGGACTCCCGCCGCACGGCCGCCGAGCCCAGCCGGTTGAGCGAGAGATTGGTCACGATCTTGGCCAGGTAGGCCCGGGGGTCGGCCACCGGGCCGGTGACGTCGTCCCAGCGCAGCCACGCGTCCTGGACGATGTCCTCCGCGTCGGCGACGCTCCCCAGCATCCGGTAGGCGATGCCGAGGAGCATCGGCCGATGCTCCTCGAAGACCCCGAGCCTGTCCGTCACGTTCGCGAGGCTACGACATGCCCTTCGAGGCCCCCGGCCGGGGCGGGCAAAGAATCCTTTGAGCCCGCAGTCCGGCGCATCCAGGGCCCCGGCTTCTAGGCTGCCGATGTGCGGGTCTTCATCGCCAAGCTGGCGGGGACACCGGTCTTCGACCCGGCCGGGGACCAGATCGGGCGGGTGCGCGACGTGGTCGCCGGGCTGCGCGCCGCTGCCCCGCCGCGCGTCCACGGCATGGTGATCGAGGTGCAGCCCAGGCGGCGGGTCTTCCTGCCGATCACGCGGGTCAGGAGCATCGAGCCCGGTTCGGTGATCTTCAGCGGGCGGATCAACATGCGCCGGTTCGCCAAGCGCTCCGCCGAGACCCTGGTGATCGGCGAACTGCTCGACCTCGCGGTGACCGTCAAGGACGAGCGGGTCACCGTACTGGACGTCGCGATGGAGGAGACCCGCGGGTCGGAGTGGATGATCACCAAGGTCGCGGTGCTGACCGCCGGGCTGCGCAGCGCGGGCGGGCTCGGCCTGCGCAGGCGCGGGGTGACGTCGGTCGTGGACTGGGAGGAGGTCCAGGGGTTCGGCGTGGTCCAGCGGGACCAGGGCGCGGCAAACATGATCGCCGCCTTCGAGTCGCTGCGCGCCGCCGACCTCGCCCACGCGCTCCAGGAACTCCCCGGCAAGCGGCGGATCGAGGTGGCCACCGCCCTGGACGACGACCGGCTCGCCGACGTGCTGGAAGAGCTGCCCGGCCCGGACCAGGTCGGCATCCTCGGCCGGCTGGACGCCGAGCGCGCCGCCGACGTGCTGGAGGCGATGAACCCCGACGACGCCACCGACCTGCTGCAAGATCTCCCGCCGGAGCAGGCCGAAGTGCTGCTGTCGATGATGGAGCCGGGCGAGGCCGAGCCGGTGCGCAGGCTGCTGACCTACGCCGAGGACACCGCGGGCGGCCTGATGACCAGCGAGCCGATCGTCCTCCCGCCCACCGCCACCGTCGCCGAGGCGCTGGCGCACATTCGTCAGAGCGACCTGAGCCCGGCCGTGGCCGCCCAGGTCTTCGTGACCCGCCCGCCCACCGAGACGCCCACCGGCCGGTACCTGGGCGTGGCCCACTTCCAGCGGATGCTCCGCGACCCGCCGGGCACGCTGCTCGGTGCCGTGCTGGACGGCTCGCTGGACCCCATCAAACCCGAGCTGAGCGTGCCCGAGGTGGCCTCCTACCTGGCGACCTACAACCTCGTGGCGGCCCCGGTGATGGACGAACTGGGCCGCCTGGTGGGCGCGGTCACGGTGGACGACGTACTCGACCACCTGCTGCCGGAAGACTGGCGGGAGCACCAGGAGCCGGCCCATGACGACTGACCGATCCGGCCGCCCGGACCCGCCCGACCGCGCCGCCCGCGCGGACCGGGTCCGGCACGCCGACCGGCTGGACCAGCCGCGCGCGCTCCGCCGTACGCTGCGGTCGCACTACGACCCCGAGACCTTCGGCAAGCTGTCCGAGCGCATCGCGCGGTTCCTGGGCACGGCGCGTTTCCTGGTCTACATGACCGGGTTCATCGTGGTGTGGGTGCTGTGGAACACGCTCGCCCCGGACACATGGCGGTTCGACGAGTACCCGTTCATCTTCCTGACCCTGATCCTGTCGCTCCAGGCGTCCTACGCCGCGCCGCTGATCCTGCTGGCCCAAAACCGCCAGGACGACCGCGACCGCGTGCAGTACGAGCAGGACCGCATGGTCGCCGACCGCAACCAGGCCGACACCGAGTACCTGACCCGCGAGCTGGCCGGGCTGCGCATCGCTCTGGCCGACGTGGCCACCCGCGACTTCCTGCACGCCGAACTACAGCGCCTGGTGGACGACGTGCGGGCCAGGCCTCGATAAGAGGGCAGGGCGCGTCAGCAGATCTCAGCGGGCAGCAGCTTGCCCAGCAGCGAGGCGCACTGCCGTAGCTCCTGCGGTTCGAGCACGTCCAGGAAGCGGGTCCGGATGCCGCGCAGGTAGGTCGGCGCCGCCTCGGCCAGGCGGGCCTCGCCCGCGTCGGTCAGCACCGCGTACAGACCCCGGGCGTCGCTCGCGCACGCCTCGCGCTCGACCAGGCCCTCACGCTGCAACCGGTCGATCAGCCGGGTCAGGCCGCTGCGGGACAGCAGCACCCGGTCGGCGAGGTCGTTCATCCGCAACCGCCGCTCCGCGGTCTCCGCGAGCTGGTTGAGGACGTCGTAGGAGGCCAGCGGGAGATCGTGGGCCACCATCAGATCGATCTCCAGAAGCCGGGTGACTCGCACCTGGACACGCTGGAGCATGCGCCAGACCGCCAGATCCTCAGGGGAGGCAGCGCCTTCCCCCGGCTGTGCGTCTTCCGCCGTCACAGTCACCCGTCAATCCTAGGACGTTAGCCACCTTCCAGGCGGATGTGGACGAATTCCCGCGGCATGCGGTCGCATACCATGGACCCATGGCACCAACCCCGGAGCAGGTGACAGCCGCGCTGGCCACGGTCAACGACCCAGAGATCCGGCGACCGATCACCGAGCTCGAAATGGTCAAGAGCGTTGACATCTCCCCCGAGGGCGCGGTCCGCGTCGGCATCTTTCTCACCGTCGCCGGCTGTCCGATGAAGGACACGATCACCCGCGACGTCACCGCGGCCGTCGGCAGGATCGAAGGCGTCCGCGGGGTGACGGTAGAGCTCGACGTGATGAGCGCCGAGCAACGCA
Source organism: Spongiactinospora sp. 9N601 (assembly GCF_044326295.1). Lineage (NCBI taxonomy): Bacteria > Bacillati > Actinomycetota > Actinomycetes > Streptosporangiales > Streptosporangiaceae > Spongiactinospora > Spongiactinospora sp. 9N601. The sequence continues at coordinate 252,489 of NZ_JBIRBB010000013.1, read as the reverse complement.
AGGCGCTCCAGACCAGGCTACGGGGCGACCGTGGGCCGGAGAAGGAGATCCCGTTCGCCAAGGCGGGCTCGCTGACGAGGGTCTTCGCGGTGGCGAGCGGCAAGGGCGGCGTCGGCAAGTCCTCGGTGACGGTCAACCTGGCCGCGGCGATGGCCGCGAGCGGCCTCAAGGTCGGCGTCGTGGACGCCGACATCTACGGCCACTCGATCCCCAGGATGCTCGGCGTGAGCGAGCTGCCGACCAAGGTCGAAGACATGATCATGCCGCCGGTCGCGCACGACATCAAGGTGATCTCGGTGGGCATGTTCAAACCACCGGGCAACACCCCCGTGGTGTGGCGCGGCCCGATGCTCGACCGCGCGCTCTACCAGTTCCTTTCCGACGTCTACTGGGGCGACCTCGACATCTTGCTGATGGACCTGCCGCCGGGCACCGGCGACATCGCCATCTCGGTCGCGCAGCGCATGCCGTCCGCGGAGCTCCTGGTGGTCACCACCCCGCAGCAGGCCGCCGCCGAGGTGGCCGAGCGGGCCGGGTCCATCGCCAGCCAGACCCACCAGCAGGTCGCCGGCGTCATCGAGAACATGGCGTGGCTGCCCTGCCCGCACTGCGACGAGCGCATCGCGGTGTTCGGCGAGGGCGGCGGCCAGGCGGTGGCCGACGGGCTCACCCGCACCCTGGGCGCGCGCGTGCCGCTGCTCGGGCAGATCCCGATCGACCTGCGGCTGCGCGAGGGCGGCGACGAGGGCAAGCCGCTGGTGCTCACCGACCCCGACACCCCGGCCGCGGCCGAGCTGCGCCGCATCGCCACGGGCCTCAGCCGCAAGGGCGCGAGCCTGAAGGGGCGTCAGCTCAACCTGTCCCCCGCCTGAACCGCCCGGCGACCGTGGAGACCGAGCGCCTGATTCTGCGCCCGCTGACCGGAGACGACTTCGCCGACTACGCCGCCATGCTGGCCGATCCCGAGGTCGCGGGAGGGCTCGCCGAGAGCGTCGGCGGCTCGCCCGCCGACGCCTGGCGCAGCCTCGCGATGTTCATCGGCCACCGGCAGATCCGGGGCTTCTCGCACTGGGCGCTGATCGAGAAGTCCACCGGCCGGTTCGTCGGCCGGGCGGGGCCGTGGCAGCCGCACGGCTTCCCCGGCCTCGGCGTCGGCTGGTGCCTGGCCCGCCCGCACTGGGGCAAGGGGTACGCGACCGAGGCGGCCCGCGCCGCCGTACGGCACTGCTTCACGGTGCTGGGGGCGAGCGAGATCGTCTCGGTCATCCTGCCGGGCAACGAGCGTTCCATCGCCGTCGCCGAGCGCATCGGCCACCGGCACCTGCGCGACCTGACCTACCGGGGCCGGCGCGTCCACCTGTACGGCCAGCAGGCGCCCCCGGCCTGAGGCCCTACGTGGGCAGCGGCCGGTCGGCCACCACGTGCTTCATCACCAGCGTGGAGTTGAGCCGCTGGATGCCCGGCAGCGTGGCCAGGACATCGTCCTCCAGCTCCTGGTAGGCGGTCAGGTCCGCGGTCACGACGCGCAGCAGGTAGTCGGGGTCGCCGAACAACCGCTGCGCCTGTACGACCTCCGGCACGCGCGCCACCGCCTCCTCGAACCCCAGCAGGGTCTCCCGGTCCTCCTGGCGCATGGTGACGAACACCAGCGCCTGGAAGGTCAGCCCGAGCGCGGCCGGGTCCACGATCGCGCGGTAGCCCTGGATGGCCCCGCCGCGCTCCAGCTCGCGCAGCCGGCGATGGCAGGGCGAGACGCTGAGCCCGACCCGCGCGGCCAGCTCGGTGATGGTCGAACGGCCGTCCTCCTGGAGCACGGCAAGGATCTTCCGGTCGATCGCGTCCATGGAGAAGATTCTTCCACGATCGGCGGCTGGGGTGGCAAAAGCCGCAAGCACTTTCTGGCGAATTTCGCCTATCGTCCCCGTGACGGGCGAATATGGGGGGAATCTGCTGATGGCCATGGAATCGCTGCTCGCGTTCTGGGGGGTCGCGCTGCTGCTGATCGCGGTGCCGGGCGCCGACTGGGCGTTCACCGTCCAGGCGGGCCTGCGCGGGCGCGCCGTACCGGCCGTCGCCGGCCTGGCCACCGGCTACGCCGCGGTCACCGTCCTGGTGGCGGCCGGCGTGGGCGTACTGGTCGCCGCGACCCCGGCCCTGCTGACCGCCCTGACGGTGATCGGCGGCGCGTACCTGATCTGGCACGGCGCCACAACCCTGCTCCACCCCACCGCCCCGGCCAAGCCGTACCACACCGGACGGCGGCCCGCGGCCCCCGCCGAGACGGTGGGCGGGCTCGGGGCCGGGCGGCGGGTATTCGTGCGAGGGGTGGGGGTCAGCGCGCTGAACCCCAAGGGGCTGCTGATCTTCGTGGCGCTGTTGCCGCAGTTCACCGATCCAGGGGCGGGCTGGCCGGTGGGCGCGCAGATCGGCGCGCTGGGGCTGGCGTTCGTGCTGACGTGCGCGGCCTTCTATCTACTGGTCGGCCAGGTCACGCACGCCCTCTTCGCCGGCCGGCCCGCCGCCGCCAGGCTGGTGGCCCGGCTGTCCGGGGCCGCGATGGTCGCGCTGGGCGGCCTGCTCCTGGCCGGGCGCCTGCTGTGAGCCGGCCGCCCGCCCGGTTTCGGGCCGGACCTCAGGTCGCCTCGTGGTCGTAGGGCGGGATCTCGCCGTAGCCCAGCTCGTCGAGCGCGCCGTTGTGCGAGCCGACCGGGTCGAGGGTATCGACCGCCGTGTCACCCGGCTTGCGCGCCCAGTCGTCATCGTCCTCGAACAGGTGCTTCCTGACGAAGTTTCTGGGGTTGAGGTCGCTCGGGTCGAAGTCGGCGAACTCGGGGCCCAGCCCTGACCTGATGTCGTGCTTGGCGTTGTTGGCCATCCGCCGCAGGTTACGCAGCGTGCGCCCAGCCTGGGAGGCGGCCTGGGGCAGCTTCTCCGGGCCGAAGACCAGCAACGCGATCACCACGAGCACCACGACCTCGAAAGGGCCGAGTCCGAACATCGCGATCTCCTACCGCCAGCCGACGGGACCGGGTTTGACCCGGCCCCGTCCTCCAGAGTAATGGCCCGGCTTGATGCCCGGAACGGTCAGGACGGCTGTGGTGACGGCACCGCCCCCGCGGCCACGGTGACCGTGGTGCTCTGCTCCTTGCCGCCGCGCTGGAATTTGACCGTTATCTTCTCGCCCGGAGCCTTGCTGCGGATCTGCACCATCAGCTCCTCGGCGTTCTGCACCGGGCTGCCGTTCAGCTCGGTGATCACGTCGCCGGGGCGCAGGCCGGCCTTGTCGGCGGGCCCGCCCTTCTCCACCGGAAGCTGGCCGCGGTCGGCCTGGGACGCGATGCGCACGCCCTGCCCCTGGTAGGAGGTGTCGATGCTGATCCCGATCCGGGAGGTCTTGGCGCTACCGGTGGTCACCAGGTCCTCGATGACCCTGCGGGCGTGGTTCATCGGGATCGCGAAGCCGAGGCCGATGCTGCCGCCCTGGCCGCTGGTCGGCGAACGGCCGAGCGTGGCGATGGCGGAGTTGACCCCGATCACCTCGCCCTTGCCGTTGACCAGCGGGCCGCCGGAGTTGCCCGGGTTGATCGCGGCGTCGGTCTGGATGGCGTTGATGTAGCTGGTGTCCATCACGCCGCTCTCGCCGCCGGCGACCACCGGGCGGTTCAGCGAGCTGATGATGCCCAGCGTGACCGTGCCGGACAGGCCGAGCGGCGAGCCGATCGCGATCACCTCGTCGCCCACCACCACGCTGTCGGAGTCGCCCAGCGCGACCTCGGCCAGGCCGAAGGTCTGGTCCGGCTTGAGCACCGCGAGGTCGGAGCCGGGGTCACGGCCCACGATCCGCCCCGAGGTGGTCTTGCGGTTGCTGAACTGGAGGGTGATGGTCGCGCCCTGGGAGGCCGGGGCGGCGACGTGGTTGTTGGTGACGACGTAGCCGCCCTTGACCAGGAAGCCCGAGCCGCTGGTGCCGCCCTCCGCGCCGCCGCTGATCTCGATGGAGACCACGCTCGGCAGCACCCGGGAGGCCACTCCGGCGACCGACTCGGGGGCCCGCTCGACGCGGCCGGTCGGCGAGGCCCCGAGGCTGTAGTCGGGGTCGGTGCCATCGCTGCCGCCACGGGTGGCCAGGTAGGTGCCGATGCTGCCGGCCGCCCCGGCGACCAGTGCGATCACCACGGCGATGGCGGCCAGCGCGGCCACGCTCGGCGGGCGCCTGCCGTGGGCGGAGCCGCCGCCCGGAGCGCCGCCGGGCGGTCCCGGCGGCGGTGGCGGCGGGGCCCAGCCGGGCCCCATGCCGAAGGCCCGGGCAGGCGGCGGTGGCGGCGGGTGGCCGCCGTAGCGGCCGGGGTCGTAGCCCTGGCCCTGCGCGGGGCCGGGCTCACGGCCCGGGTACGGCGTCGGCCCGGTCATCGGGGCGATGTTCACCGGGAACGCCGCGGTGTCGCCGGCGGGGTTGCCCCAGGTGCCGGTACCGGCATCGCGGTGCTCGCGTACGCCCTCCGGCGCGGACCCGGGCGCGGCGAAGTCGGGCGCTCCCGCCCCTGGCCTGCCGAGACCCCCCGCCCCCAGCTCTCCCCAGCCCGGCGAAGGCGGTCCGTCATCGTGCCCCGCGGAGCCGGGCCCCGCAGGATCGGCCCCCGCGGAGCCGGAGGGACCGGGGCCGGTCGGCGCGGAGCCCGGGGCCGCGAACTCGGACGATCCGGGGCCCGAGGCGTCGGCGGGCAGGAAGTCCGGCCGGGGGCGTTCCGGTGTGTGATCGGTCACAGCGGCCGGCGCGTCCCCCAGACCCTGCTCCAGGTGGTCCGGTTGCTGGTCCGACGGCGCGCGGCCCTCACCTTCGCGGGCGGCGGCCTCGTTCCGCTGCTCGTCGGTCATCGATGCCTCACTACTCCGCCTCACTGCTCCTCGGCTCTTGGCGCAATTGTTCCCACAGCCGCATACGAGAGTTGTAAAAGGGACCTGCCGGGAAGGGCCCCGGAACGGGCCCTTTGACCGGCTGATCCTCAGGCGAACGGGCTGATCCAGGACAGCAGGCGGTCGGCGCCACGGCAGACCTGCTCCCAGGCGCCGATGCCCTCCTGGTGCGGAAGCGCCGCCACGGCGGCGTCGACCATGTCCGCCGGGGCGTCAGCGACGACCGTGTAAACATGCTCCCCACTCGCCCAGACCACTTGCTGTGCCGCGGCCTCGAAACCCGCGAGGCCACGGATCCAGATCGTATGCCCGCCGCGGGATCGCGCATGCCAACCCGCGAGGCGAGACTCGTCCAGGGTGCCACGCTGGACGAATATGGACACTACCGACAGTCCATCGGAGTAGCCAAGATGAAGGTAGCCTTCGGCGGTCTCCCCGGCGGTGAACAGCTCCAGGCGGCCGGGCAGCGCGGCCGGCACGTCCCAGCCGCGTTGCCGCAGATGCGCGACCTGGCCGGTGGGCGGCCCGCCGCCGAGGGACGGCCCGCCGTACCACGCGTGGCCGGACATCCGCGGCGCCGCCCGCTCCTGCGGGACGCTCAGCTCGATGAAGGCGTCGGCCCTGGTCAGCGTGCCCCGGCCGTCGAAGACCTCGCGGCGCAGCACCACGCCGCTGGCCTCGTCCACCAGGTAGCGGGCCGCGGGCGAGCCGTCGGCGCGGGTGGCCTGCACGAATCTGCCGGTCCGGCCGCAGGCGGTGCCGGTGCCTGCGGTCTCCACCCGGTAGTTGCGGGCGAGCACGTCGAGCATGCCGTCGAACGGTGACGCCAGGCCCGCCGCCGGGGAGCCGGGATCGACGCCGACCGCGACCGTGCCGGCCCCGGCGGCGGTCTCGGCGCGGACCGTAAGGCCCTCCCCTGGAACGTTCCTGACATATGTGAGCGCCGAAGAGGGCCCGGCCGCGCCCCAGGTCGTGACCAGGCGGGTGCCCGTGTAGGACCGGGTACGCCCCGCGTACGCCGCCTCGCGCAACAGCTCGATGCCGGTGTCGTCGCCCTCCGCCGCCTCCCGCTGCGGCCCGCTCACCGGGCCGGCCACCGGGTGCGCCGCCACCAGGACGAGCAGCACCACGGCCGCCACGACCACGGCGGCGGGCAGGCGCCTCACTTGACGGGCCGCGGTGACCGGGTCGGCGTGGGGGTGGCGTGCGGGGTGGGGCGGACGGCCTCGGAGAAACCGGGATGGACGTAGGGGGCGGTGGTCTTGTGCTGGTTGGCGAACCGCTCCATCTGCGGGACCACCGGCGGCGCCTGGCCGACCCCGCCGACCACGAACATGGTGCCGAAGGCGACGGCCGCCGAGGCCATGCCGACCGCGACGTATCCGGCGCGCCTGGCCCTGCCGGTCCTGGCCGAGCTGTCGGCCCGGTTGTCGGGCCTGCCCCGGCCGCGGCGCGGCGGGCGGTTGTCGGGCGGCGAGATGGTGTGCATGCCGGGGATCGGCACGCCGCCGAAGGTGTGCGAGGCGTCAGGGAAAGGGCGGATGCGCGGTGGAAGCGGCCCGCCAGGCTCGGACATGCGCAGCAGCGACATGGTGAGGTCCGCCGGCATGGCGGGCCCGTCCAGCGCGCGCAGCCGGGACTTGAGCGCGCGTAGCGCCTCGACCTCGGCGCGGCAGTCGGTGCAGAAGGTGAGATGGGCCAGCGCGCGATCACGCTCGCTGTGCCCCAGCTCGCCGTCCACCAGCGCGGAGACGCGTTCTCCCAAGTGGCTCATGCCAAATCCTCCCCAGAGGTGGCGGTCGGGGGGACTTGTTCGCCGCGCGGGGCGCGGTGCTCCAGCGCCTCACGCAACTGTGAGCGGCCCCGGTGAATCCTGCTGCGGACCGTGCCCAGCTTGACGCCGAGCGTGGCCGCGATCTCCTCGTAGGACAGCCCTTCGATGTCGCACAGCACGACGGCCGCGCGGAACTCGGGGGCCAGCGCGTCGAGCGCCGCCTGGATGTCGGGCTCCAGGTGGGCGTCGTGGTACGCCTGCGCGGGCGAGGGCTCGCGGCCGGTCAGCCGCTCGGCGGCGTCGTCGCCCAGGCCCTCGAACCTGATGCGCTGCCTGCGCCGCGCCATGTCGAGGAACAGGTTGGTCGTGATCCGGTGCAGCCAGCCCTCGAACGTGCCGGGGGTGTAGTTCGACAGGGACCGGAAGACCCTGACGAAGACCTCCTGAGTGAGGTCTTCGGCGTCGTGCACGTTGCCGGTCAGCCGGTAGGCGAGCCGGTACACCCGCGCCGAGTGCGTCCGGACGACCTCCTCCCAGGTCGGGGGAGTCCATCCCGACACGGGAGTCTCCATCTGGTGGCCGTCGTCCACCAGCACTCCTCTCTCCGGGACCACCGCTATCGCCATAGTGCCTGGTTTCGTCCCTTCATGCGCACTGAATGCCTTGCCGACCGGCAAAGGCCGCTTAAACCGTGCAACGCACCGGGGGTCACATGAGTTCCCGTTCGCGCTTCCCTCCCCTAGGCTGCGACCAGCCACCAAACAGTGCGTACGGCGAAAGCAGGGAGGAGAGGCCAATGGGCGGGACGCCGAAAAGTCCGGTGGAGGCCACTCTGGCCTATGCCCAGGAGTTCCATCCCGAGGACGACATCCTGCGTGCCGCACGCCGCCGCGGCGAGGAGGTGGGGGCGGCGCCGATAATGCCGGGCGGCGGGGCCGCGCTGTGCTTCCTGGCCTCGGCGATCAACGCCAAGGCCGTCGTGGAGATCGGCACCGGCTGCGGGGTGTCCGGGCTCTGGCTGCTTCGCGGCATGCGTCCGGACGGCACGCTGACCAGCGTGGACGTCGAGCCGGAGCACCAGCGGCTGGCCCGTGAGGCGTTCTCGCAGGCGGGCTTCGCCGGGGGCCGCACCCGGCTGATCGCCGGGCGGGCGCTCGACGTGCTGCCCCGGCTCGCCGACGGCGGGTACGACATGGTGTTCGCCGACGGCGCCAGGCACGAATACCCCGACTACCTGGCCGAGGCGGTCCGCGTCCTGCGCGTGGGCGGCATCGTGGTCTTCGACCACGCGCTGTGGCAGGACCGCGTCGCCGACCCGGCCCAGCGCGACCCGGACACGGTCGTGATCCGCGAGCTGGGCAAGCTGGTCCGCGGCGATGACCGGCTCCGCCCGCTGCTCATCCCGCTCGGCGACGGCCTGCTGGCCGCGGTGAAGATCGCCGGCTGAGCCTTTTCGGGAGCCGGGCTCAGGAGTCGAGCCAGCGCAGCAGCGCGCGCACTCCGAAGCCGGTCGCGCCCTTGGTGAACAGGCCCTCGTCCACGACGCTGCGGCCGGTGCCCGCGATGTCGAGGTGCGCCCAGGGCCGCCCGCCGGTGAACTCCCGCAGGAACAGCGCCGCGGTGATCGACCCCGCGCCGTACGTCGTGCCGGACTCCACGTTGGCCAGGTCGGCGATCGGGGACTCCAGGGCGGGCCGGTAGTCGTCGATGAGCGGCATCCGCCACATCCGGTCGCCGCTGTCCTCGCCCGCCGCGATCAGCGACCGCGCCAGCTCCTCGTCGGAGGAGTAGAGACCGGCGTGACTCGGGCCGAGGGCCACGTTGATGGCCCCGGTGAGGGTGGCGACGTCGATGACGGCGTCGGGGGCGAGCACGGCGTCGGCGTAGGCGAGGGCGTCGGCCAGCACCAGGCGGCCCTCGGCGTCGGTGTTGAGCACCTCGACGGTGCGCCCGCCGTACTGGGTGATGACGTCGCTGGGCCGCTGGGCGGTGCCGGACGGCATGTTCTCGGCGGCGGCGACCAGGCCGGTCACCCGGGCCCGCACACCGCGGCGGCGCAGCGCCGACAGCACCGCGATCACCGTCGCGCCGCCCGCCATGTCGGTCTTCTGGGACTTCATGTTCGCGGTCGGCTTGAGGGACAGGCCGCCGCTGTCGAACGTGATGCCCTTGCCGACCAGCACCACGTGGCGGCCGTCGTCGCCGCCTTCGGGGCGGTAGGACAGCTCGATGAACCGCGGCGGGCTCGCCGAACCCTGCCCCACCGCCAGAATGCCCCCGAAACCGCTCTCACGCAGCTCCTGCGGGCTCCACACGCGCACGGTGACCCCTTGGTCGGCCGTGTGCTCCACGGCCCTCTCAGCGAGCCAGGCGGGCGTCTTGACCGACGCGGGGGTGTTGGCCAGGTCTCTGGCGATCGCGACGGACCGCGCGACCAGCTCGCCCGCGCGCACGTCGTCGGCCACCGCGCCGGGGTCGGCGGCGACGAACTCGACCCGCCCGACGGCCTTGCCGCGCTGCTCGCCGATGCGGAACGTGTACGCGCCGAGCAGCGCGCCCTCCGCGAACGCCGCCACCGGCCCGGCCGCCGGCAGCGTCACGCTCACCGACTCGTGCCCCTTGGCCCGGCGCACCACGGCCGCGCCCGCCTTGCGCAGCGCGTCGGGACCGGCGTCGCCGGTGCCGTACAGCAGGACGCGGCCCACCCCGCCGCCGCGCGCCACCGGGGTCTCCACGACCTCCCCCGGCTCCGCCTTGGCCTTGTGCAGGGCGAGCAGGTCTCGCGCGGGCACCGGGAGCCCGGACACGTCGGGGTCGAGATCCGCGGTGTAGGGGACGGCCAGCAGGGTCGCGTCCGCAGCCGGGCGGCCGGCGATGGAGATCGTGGTCTGGATGGGCACCTTGCCTCTACTCCTACGGTCGTGGGGCGGCGTGCGCCGCGGAGCTCATGGCGGGCGGGCCGGAAGGGAGGGCCCGCCCCAACATCAACGGCCCCGGCGCCGACCACCCGAGCGGCGGGGATGGTCCTGCGGCCAGGGCCGTCGATCAGGTCTGGGTGCCGGTCAGCCGACGACGTTCTTCAGCGCGTCGCCTAGTGCGCTGGCCTCGTCCGCGGAGAGTTCGACGACCAGCCGGCCGCCACCCTCCAGAGGGACCCGCATGACAATGCCCCGCCCTTCCTTGGTGACCTCCAGCGGACCATCGCCGGTCCGCGGCTTCATCGCCGCCATGCGTGCATCCCTTCCTGCCTTTGGACTCCGCTGTCGCGATATCCGGCCCACCCGCTGGGGGCGGCCGGCGCATTCACGTCTTCTGGATGTCCTATTATCCCGCCTCTCGGTGGCTACCGGGTAACGATCTCCTCCCAGAATGCGTTGTCGGGCCCCCTTCGGAGCGCCAAACTGGTCCTCGTGAACGCCCGCGCCGCGCTATTCGATCTGTACGGGGACCACCTGCGTTCCCGGGGCGGCCACGCCTCGGTCGCCGCCCTGGTACGCCTGCTCGCGCCGCTTGAGATCGCCGCTCCCGCCGTGCGGACGGCCATCTCGCGCATGGTGCGCCAAGGGTGGCTGGCGCCGATGCGGGTGCCCCAGGGGCCCGGCTACGCGGTGACCCCCAAGTGCGTACGGCGCCTGGACGAAGCCGCACTCAGAATTTACCGGCCCGGAACGATCTCCTGGCCGGGAAAGTGGCACGTCGTGGTGGTCGAGCAGGTGCGCGAGCGGCCCAAACGCGAGCGGCTGCGGGCCGACCTCGCCTTTCTCGGCTACGCGCCGCTGTCGGAGACCACCTGGATCGGCCCCCGCCCCTCCCCCGAGCTGGCCACGCTGCTGACCGCCGAACAGGTCCACGCCGACCTGTTCGAGGCCGCGCTCGACGGCGACCCGCGCGAGCTGGTCGCCCGCGCATGGGACCTCGCGAGCATCGCGGGCGCCTACGAGTTGTGGCTGTCCCAGGCCGCCGACCTGGTCGGCGCGGTCCCCGGCAGGGCCCCCGACGACCTGGTCTTCGCGGTGCGCAGCAGGCTGGTCCACGGCTGGCGCAACTTCCTGTTCCGCGATCCGGGCCTGCCGGCGGAGCTGCTCCCGCCCGCCTGGCCCGGGGAGAAGGCCCGTAGCTTCTTCGAGCAGGAGGCGGCCCGGCTGCTCCCGGCCGCCGCCGCCTTCGTCGACCGCACCCTCGCCGATCCGCAGGAGAATCAGTGAGCATCCGCTACGATGTCGAGTCCGGCGTGGCCACCGTCACCCTCGACCGCCCCGACGCGCTCAACGCCCTGGTCGCCTCGATGAAGGCGGACCTGCTCGCCGCCCTGACCAGGGCCGCCGAAGACGACGCGGTCCGCGCGGTGCTGGTGACCGGCGCGGGCAAGGCGTTCAGCGCCGGCCAGGACCTCCGCGAGCACGCCGGCAACCTGGCGGCGGGCAAGGGCCTGGCCGGTACCGTGCGCCACCACTACAACCCGATCGTGCGGACCATCACCGAGATGGCCAAGCCGGTCATCGCGGCGGTCAACGGCGTGGCGGCGGGCGCTGGCGCGTCCCTGGCCTTCGCCTGCGACCTGCGGATCGCGTCGGAGAACGCGAAGTTCGCGATGGCGTTCGCGGCCATCGGCCTGGCTCCCGACTCCGGCGCGTCGTGGACGCTGCCACGGCTGGTCGGCCCCTCGGTCGCCGCCGAGCTGCTCCTGCTCGGCGACCCGGTGTCCGCCGAGCGGGCCAGGGAGCTGGGGCTGGTCTCGCGCGTGGTGCCCGCCGACGAGCTGGCCAAGTCGGCCCGCGAGCTGGCCGTACGACTGGCGGAGGGCCCCACCCGGGCGTACGCGGCCACCAAGCGCGCGCTGGCCTTCGGCGCCGCGCACACCCTGTCGCAGTCGCTGGACCTGGAGGCCGACCTACAGGACGCCTGCGCCGCGACCGCCGACCACCAGGCCGCCACCGCGGCGTTCGTCGCCAAGGAGCGCCCGGTCTTCCACGGGCGCTGAGCGCGGCTCAGCCCGGGTCGCGCACCCAGCAGTCGGCCAGGTGGTCGTTGACCAGGCCGATCGCCTGCATCAGCGCGTACGCGGTGGTCGGCCCGACGAACCTGAACCCGCGGGCCCTCAGCTCCTTGGCCAGCGCCTTGGAGCCGGGGGTCTGGGCGGGCACGTCGGCGGTCGTCTTCGGCGCCGGCGAATCGGGGTCGGCGTACCGCCACACCAGGTCGGACAGGCCGCCGGGGACATCGAGGGCGGCGCGCGCGTTGGCTATCGCGGCCTCGATCTTGGCCCGGTTGCGGACGATGCGCGCGTCGCCGAGCAGCCGCTCGACGTCGCTCTCGGTGAACGCGGCGACCCGCGGGATGGAGAACCCGGCGAACGCCTCCCGGAAGCCCTCCCGCTTGCGCAGGATGAGCAGCCAGGACAGGCCCGACTGGAACGCCTCCAGGGTGATCCGCTCGAAGACCTTGTCATCGCCGCGGACCGGGCGGCCCCACTCACGGTCGTGGTAGTCGATGTAGTCGGGCGCGGAGGTGGCCCACCCGCAGCGGACCGGATCGGCGGCCTGCGCGGTCACCTGGTCTCCTCCGCGCCGGCCTTCTCGGCTTCCTCCGTGTCCTGTGATTCGTCCTGGGGCAGCTCGGGCGGCACCTCGGGGCCCTCGGGCCGGTGCTCGACGCGCGGGCGCGGGTCGCCGTGCGGCGCGGCCCCCGCGCGGCCCGCCTGGGCCTCCTGCCGGGCGTGCAGCCGGTGCGCGAGCAGTTCGGTGACCCGCTGCTCCAGGACCGCGATCCGGGTGTCCCTGGCGCTGATGGCCCCGGCCGCGCGGTGCAGCGTCTCATCGACGGTCTGGGTGTGATAGCCGACCAGGCTGACCGGGAGTTGCAGGGCGACGAAGTCGACGGCGGCGAGCTGTCCGGCGGCGGGCAGGTCGAGCGGCGGGACGTCGGGCGGGAAGTCCTGCATCTCACCGCCGCGGCCCGTGGCCACCATTACCACGCCGCCCAGGATCGCCAGGGCGGCGAGGGCGAGTACGACCAGCACATACGAATCGTGCCACAATTCCCCGATGGTCGGGCCTCGTCACACCCGCCTCATCGCTCCGCCCGATCAGTCCTCAACGGATTCCGCGAGTTCGCCGGCGGTGGGCCTGATCCGCTGCGTACGGGCCTCGATCCGCTGCATGGCCTCCTCGACGGTGGTCGTGAAGGAGATCACGTCGAACACGTCGGGGCGGGTGAAGCCCTGTTCGTACATGCCGCCGACCAGGTCGCGCAGCGGCTCGTACAGGCCCCAGGGGTCGAGCACGACCAGCGGCCGGTCGTGTATCCCGATCACCCGTGCGGTCCAGATCTCGAACAACTCCTCCATGGTCCCGATGCCGCCGGGCAGCACCAGGAAGGCGTCGGAGCGCTCGTCCATGACCGCCTTGCGCTCGCGCATGCCGGGAGTGACGATCAGCTCGTCGGACTCCTCGTCGGCGATCTCGATGTCCACCAGGACCTGCGGGATGACCCCGATCGTCCGCCCTCCGGCGGCGCGGTGACCGCGCGTCACCGCGCCCATGCAGGAGACCGTGGCCCCTCCGCTGACCAGGGTGTGCCCGCGTTCGGCCAGTCGTACGCCGACGTCGTAGGCGAGATCCACATAGCGCTGGTCTATCTTCTGGCTGGACGCGCAGTACACACAGACGAACACCCGACGACCTTAACGGCCCTCACTCGCCCGCCGCGACATTGCTCTCCACGGCCTCGCGCTCCTCGCGCAGCCGGGCCAGCCGCCGCTCGTCGGACTCGGCGATGGCCGCCACCGCCTCGTCCACGTCGTCGGTGATCTGCACCAGGTCCAGGTCCTTGGAGGAGATCTTGCCGGTGGACTCCAGCGTGCCGCGGATCCAGTCGATGAGCCCGCCCCAGTAGCGGCTGCCCAGCAGGATCACCGGGAAGGAGGTGACCTTGCCGGTCTGGACGAGGGTCAGCGCCTCGAACAGCTCGTCCAGCGTGCCGAAGCCGCCGGGCAGCGTGATGAAGCCGTTGGCGTACTTGACGAACATGGTCTTGCGGACGAAGAAATAGCGGAACTCGATGCCGAGGTCCACATAGTCGTTCATCCGCTGCTCGAAGGGAAGTTCGATGCCGAGGCCCACCGAGATGCCGCCGGCCTCCCTGGCCCCGCGGTTGGCGCCTTCCATGCACCCGGGCCCGCCACCGGTGATCACGGCGTAACCCGCCTCGGCGAGCGCGCGGCCCAACTGCACGCTCATCTGGTATTCGGGGGAGTCCTCCGGGGTGCGGGCGGAGCCGAACACGGTGACCGCGGGCGGCAGCTCCGCGAGCTGACCGAAGCCCTCCACGAACTCCGCCTGGATGCGCAGCACCCGCCATGGGTCCATGTGCAGCCATTCCGCCGGGCCCCTCCGGTCGAGGAGCCGCTGGTCGTGGGTGGAGTCGGGGACGAGGGCGCCACGCACGAGCGAGGCCCCGTGCCGGCGTTCCGGACGCTGCTGTCTCATGCGGTCACGCTAGCCGGAACCACTCGCGCGCGCGTCGCCGGAGGGTCGAGAAGAATCTTGAAAAAAGTCCGCGGGAGGGCGGAACCGGAATTCGCCGAGGGCGCGTCTAACAGTCGAGGGTGCTGCTCGGGACTGAAAGTGGCTTTCCCCGTCAAATGGCCGGCGAGGAAAGCCACTTTCATATGTACGGGTAAGTTCCGCCCGGCGGGCGGCTCACCCCTTGGTCCTGTCAGGCCGACAGCCACGCGAGCATCGCCTGCTCGCATTCCTCGATCTTCGGCAGCGACACCCACTCCTCGCGCTGGTGCGCCAAATTCGGATCGCCCGGCCCGTAGTTGACCGCGGGCACGCCCAGCGCGGAGAACAACGCGACGTCCGTCCAGCCCAGCTTGGCCCGCAGGGCGCCGCCCACCGCCGAGGCGAACGCCGCCGCGGCCGGATGGGTGAGCCCGGGCCGCGCCCCCGGAGCGCCGTCGGTGAACAGCACGTCGAACCCGGCGAAGACGTCCCTGACATGCTGCCTGGCCCGCGCGAGGTCCAGGTCGGGGGCGAAGCGGTAGTTGACCGTGACCACGCACTCGTCCGGGATCACGTTGCCCGCCACGCCGCCGCGCACGCGGACCGCGTTGAGCCCTTCGTGGTACTCCAGCCCGTCCACCACCGGCCGCCTGGCCTCGTAGGAGTCCAGGATGGTGAGGATCGGCAGGATGCCGTGGATGGCGTTGACCCCGAACCACGAGCGCGCGCTGTGCGCCCGGGTGCCCCGGGCCACCACCTCCGCGCGCAGGGTGCCCTGGCAGCCGCCCTCGATCAGCCCGTCGGTCGGCTCCATCAGCACCGCGAAGTCGGCGCTCAGCCAGTCGGGGTGGGCCAGGCTGAGCCGGCGCAGGCCGTTGCGCTCGGCCTCGATCTCCTCGCAGTCGTAGAAGATGTAGGTGATGTCCCGGTTGGGGCGGGTAAGCCGGGCGGCCATCCGCAGCGCCACCGCCACCGAGCTTTTCATGTCGGAGGTGCCGCAGCCGTACAGGCGGTCGCCGCTGACCTTGCTCGGCAGGTTGTCGGCGACCGGCACGGTGTCGATGTGCCCGGCGATGACGACCCGCTCCGGGTGTCCGAGGTCGGTGCGGGCCACCACGGCGTTGCCGTCGCGCAGCACGGTGAGGTGCGGCGACGGCAGCAGGGCCTGCTCGATCGCGTCGGCGAGGGCGCGCTCGCCGCCGCTGACCGACTCGATGTCGACGATCCGCGCGGCGAGCCGCCACGCCTCCTGGGTGAGGTCCAAACGCATGTCGGGAGCCCGGCCGCTCAAGCGTTCGCGCCGTGCTCGCGCAGGATCTCGTTGAGCTTGAGCTTGTCGTGCTGCTCGCCCTCGGCCAGGCGCTTGAGCACCAGCATGCAGCGCATGCCGAAGTCGCCGCCGGGGAAGCTCTTGACGCGGGTGCCCTCGACGCAGACGGACCAGGCGGGAGCCTCGCCCTGGGGCAGTTCTTCGCCGGTCTCCACGTCGTACACGCGGGTGGTGGCGGTGAGCACGGTGCCCGCGCCGAGCTTGGCGCCCCTGCGCACCCGCGCGCCGTCCACGACCATGCACCGCGAGCCGATGAACGCCTCGTCCTCGACGATCACCGGGACGGCGTTGGGCGGCTCCAGGACGCCGCCGATGCCCACCCCGCCGGACAGGTGGACGTTCGCGCCGATCTGGGCGCACGAACCGACCGTGGCCCAGGTGTCGACCATCGTGCCGGCGTCGACGTACGCGCCGATGTTGACGAACGACGGCATCATCACCACGCCGGGCGCCAGGAACGCCCCCCACCGGGCGATCCCGCCGGGTACCACGCGGACACCGTCGAACGTCGTCTTCAGCGGGATGCGGTCGTTGTGCTGGAAGTCACCGACCTGCGAGCGCGACATGCCGAGCACCCGGAAGCTCAGCAGGATCGCGCGCTTGGCGCGCTCGTCCACCACGACCTCGCCGCTCGCGTCGTCCACGAAGGCGACCCGGGCCTTGCCGGTGTCGAGGAGGTCGACCGCGCCGACGACCACGCCGCGCGCCTCGGCGTCGTCGGGGCTCAGTTCCGCCCTGCGCTCCCACAGCTCGTCTACGGCAGGCGGCAGCGGACTGGAAAAGCTCTGCGTCATGAGAGGGGAGCTTAGTGGGTCGTCCCGCCGACACTGTGAATACGCTCCGCACCCCGCGCGACCGCGCACCGTCGGCACCCGGCTGCGTATAGGTTCTTAACGTGCGGAAAGGCTTCTCTCATGGGGTTGTCGCGATCGGCGTCATCGTCGTCGTGCTCGCCGTCGCGATCACCGGTGGTGTGCTGTGGATGCTCAATCGCACCCGGCCGCTGGTGCTCACCGAGCGCTGCCACATCACCACACCGCGTGGGCAGCTCGACCTGGAGATCGAGCAGGCGTCGGTGGCCTCGACCATCGCGGCGGTGGCCGCGCGGCGCAAGCTGCCCGAGCGGGCCGTGGTGATCGCGTACGCGACCGGCCTCCAGGAGTCCAAGCTGTACAACCTGCCGTTCGGCGACCGCGACTCCGTCGGCGTCTTCCAGCAGCGTCCCTCCCAGGGCTGGGGCAGCGCGGCGCAGCTCCAGGACCCGGTCTACGCCTCGACACGGTTCTTCGCGGCGCTGGTCAAGGTGCCCGACTACCGCAAGAAGCCGCTGCACGAGGCGGCCCAGGAGGTGCAGCGCTCGGCGGACGGCACCGCCTACGCCCAGCACGAGGAGGACGCCAAGATCCTCGCCGCCGCCTTCACCGGGCGGGTGCCGAAGGCGTTGAACTGCTGGTTTCCCAAGCCCAGCGAGGGTCCGGCCCCCAAGGCCAAGCCCGACGCCGCGCGCAAGGAGCTGGTCAGGGCGCTGGGCGCGGCGGCGGCCTCGGTCACGCTCGACGCCCAGGGCACCCGGATCAGCGCGTCCAGCTCGCGGCGCGGCTGGCTGATCGCCGCCTGGTCGGTCGCGCACGCCCAGCGGTACGGCCTGCGCAAGATCAGGTTCGACCGGCTCGCCTGGTCGGCCGACGACGGGCAGACCGGCTGGCGGGACGACACCAAGGCCCCCGCCCGCCACGTCGAACTGACCTGAGGCCCCGCCGCTCCGGCGGTCAGTTCTTCGGGCGCTCGATCTCGATGGATCCCGGCGGCAGCGGGCTCGCGTAGGAGGCGGTCCACGCCTGCCCCTGGACCCGCTCGAAGGACAGCAGCCGCCCGTCGTCCGCGCGGTAGTCGGCGAAGTCGAGCAGCCCGCGCTCCGGACGCTCGGTCACGCCCTCAGAGCGGAAGGCGGCGGTGCCCCGTTCGATCGGGAAGAACTCCACGCCCTCCATGATCAGCATGCTCTTGGCCGGGACCATGCCCTGGGTCGGCACCGTCGTCCACAGCTCGACCTCAAGATGGCTTGGATCGCCGCCGGGCGTGCCGCCCTGTTCCACCACCGAGAGCCACTGTGTACGGCGGGTGCCGTCGTCGAGCAGGTAGTGCGTCCATTCCTTGCCCTGTGAGGACAGGTACAGCGCACCCTGCACACGGGCCCGCACGCCCTGGTATCCGACGGTGTCGCCCACCCTGATGGTGCGGGGGTCAGGGTAGTCGCTGCCGGCGCGTCCGGGACCGGACGCGCGCGACGACGAGGCCGGCTCCTGTACGGGAGCGGGCTGCGGCTGGGGGGGCGACCCGGCGGAACGCATGGACTTGCCCTTTCTGTCCTGCCGCGTCGTGGCGAGATACGCGACAAGCAGAAGGGCGAGCATGGCGATGCTCAAGCCGAGTACGACCGCAGAGGTCATGCCGCGGGATCTTACTGGAGGCGGCTCACCGCCGCATCGATACGCTCATCAGAGGCGGTGATAGCAACACGGATGTGACGACTACCGGTAGGTCCATAAATGTCACCGGGTGTCACCAAAATCCCCTTCGCCGCCAGCTCCGCCACCTGTTCCCAGCAATCGGCGCCGTTGGACGCCCAGAGGTACAGCCCCGCCTCGGAGTGCTCGATCTGCCAGCCCGCCGCGGTCAGCGCCGGGCGCAGCGCCGCCCGCCGGGCCGCGTAACGCTCGCGCTGCTCCGCCACGTGGGCGTCGTCGTCGAGGGCCGCGGTCATGGCGGCCTGGACCGGCGCGGGCATGATCATCCCGGCGTGCTTGCGCACCTCCAGCAGCGCCTTGATCAGCGCCGGATCGCCCGCCACGAACGCCGCCCGGTAGCCGGCCAGGTTGGACCGCTTGGACAGCGAATGCACCGCGAGCAGCCCCTCGTGCGAGCCGCCGCAGACGTCGGGGTGCAGGATCGAGATCGGCGACTCTTCCCAGCCCAGATCGATGTAGCACTCGTCGGAGGCGACCACCGCGCCGCGTTCGCGCGCCCACGAGACGACCTTGCGCAGGTGCTCGGCGGGCAGCACCCGGCCGGTGGGGTTGGACGGCGAGTTGACCCACACCAGCGGCACCGGCTCGGGCCCGAGCGCGAGCAGGCCGTCCGTCGCGTACGGCTCGGCCCCCGCCAGCCTGGCCCCGACGTCGTAGGTCGGATAGGCCAGCTCGGGAAAGATCACGCGCTGCCCCGGGCGCACCCCGAGCAGGGTGGGCAGCCAGGCGACCAGCTCCTTGGAACCGATCGTCGGCAGCACGGCAGCGGGATCGGCGGCGACGCCGTGGGTGCGCCGCAGCCGGTTCGCCGCCGCCTCACGAAGCCGGGCGGTCCCATAGGTCAGCGGATAGCCCGGACTGTCCGAGGCGGCGGCGAGCGCCTGCCGTACCGACTCGGGAACCGGATCGACGGGCGTGCCCACCGAAAGGTCCGTGATCCCGCCGGGGTGCGCCGAGGCGCGCTCTTTGTACGGTGCGAGACGATCCCACGGGAAGTCCGGCAGCGCCTTCACAGCGTGTCCCCCAAAACTCTCTTCCGCAGGTGGTCAGTCCTCGGCCTGCGGCGGGAGGGCGGCCACGACGGGATGGTCCTTGTCTATCTTGCCGACCTTCGACGCGCCGCCCGGCGAGCCCAGGTCGTCGAAGAACTCCACATTGGCCTTGTAGTAGTCCTTCCACTGCTCGGGCGTGTCGTCTTCATAGAAGATCGCCTCTACCGGGCACACAGGTTCACACGCGCCGCAGTCCACGCACTCATCCGGGTGGATGTAGAGCATGCGCTGGCCCTCGTAGATGCAATCGACGGGGCACTCCTCGATGCACGCCTTGTCCAGGACATCCACGCAAGGCTGCGCGATGACGTAGGTCACCTCGGGCTCCTTCTTCGTTCCGCACCTGGGCGCGGGTCTTCGACCGCGGGTTGCTACGCCCTAGTATTGCCGTGCCCGGTGATTCTCTGAAACGGAGGGGGGCAAAGTCGGTGACGGCCAGGTTCGGCGGCCGGCTCGTGATCGCGATCAGCCCCGCCGACGTGGGACGACGCGTGAGCATACGCCGCCACGTGACCGGTGGCTTCCGCGACGTGGTGGGCGATCTGGTCTCCTGGCACGGCGGGGTCCTGGCCGTGCGCAGGCGGGACGGCGAGCTGGTCGAGATCGCCGAAGACACCCTGGCGGCGGCCAAGGTGGTGCCGCCGCCTCCGGAGCGCCGCAGTCGTTGAGCCGGGGGTTTCCCGGAGTCTCCGCCGGGGTTTCGCGGGGACTTCGGAAGAACACCGCCGCGCCTCCTCGACGCTGACGATTGTAGCGGTAAGTATTCGTGTTGTGACCGTACGTACCGCTGCCGTGCTCCTTTCCGCCACCGCCGCAGTCGCCACGCTCGCCGGATGCGGCGGCGAGAGCGCGCCCAAGGCGGGCGGCAAGCCGCTGCCTCCGGTGAACGCGCAGGCCGCCTCGCTGCGCGAGGGGTTCACCACAATGGACCGCCTGGTCGAGGCCGCCAAGAAGGAAGGCTCGCTGACCGTCATCGGGCTGCCCCACGACTGGGTCAACTACGGCGGCGTGATCGGCGCGTTCAGCGACAAGTACGGCATCAAGGTGACCGAACTGGAGCCGCGGGCCAGCAGCCGGCGCGAGATCGACGCCGCCGCGCAGGCGGCCAGGGAGGGCAAGACCGCGGCGGTGCCCGACGTGTTCGACCTCGGTCTCGACGTGGCGGTGGCCAACGCGGGGCGGTTCGCCCGCTACCGGGTGCAGACCTGGCAGGACATCCCTGACGAGCTGAAGGACCACGAGGGCGCCTGGTACGCGGGGTACGGCGGCTACATGTCGATCGGGTACGACCCGCGCAAGGTCCCGGCGCCCGCGTCGTTCGCCGACCTGCTCAAGCCCGGCTACGCGGTGACGCTGCCCGGCAGCCCGCTCTCGACGGCCGCCGCGTTCAACGGCGTGATGGCCGCCTCGATGTCCTCGGGCGCGGCCAAGGCCGAGCGCGGGGTGCGGTTCTTCGCCCGCCTCAAGGAGGCGGGCAACCTGGTGACCACCGGCGCCCGGCCGCCCAAACCGGCCAACACGGCGGTCGACTGGGACCACCTGAACGCGGCCCGCGCGGCACGCGAGGGCGAGGGCTGGAAGGTCGTCATCCCGCGCGACGCGGCACTCGCCTCCTACTACGTCCAGGCGATCAACAAGAACGCGCCCCACCCGGCGGCGGCCCGGCTGTGGCAGGAGTTCCTGTTCTCCGACGAGGGCCAGAACCTCTTCCTGGCCGGCTTCGCCCGCCCGTCCCGCCTGGAGGCCCTCCGCATGCGCGGCACCATCAACGAGGAGGCCGCCGCCAAACTCCCACCCGCCCCAGCGGGCCGCCCCGCCGTCCTGACCATCCCGGAAACCGACGCCGCCAAGACCTACCTCCGCCAATCCTGGCCCAAGCAGATCGGCTGAACCCCCCACCGCCGGCGAGCCGCCGGACCGATGGTTCGGTACACGGGAGGGCCGGGGATCGGTACACCTGATGGGGCGGGGTGGGTGTGGCGTTGGGAGCGGCTGTCGGCGTGGCAGTCGGGGTGGCCAGGCGAGTCAGCGGTTCAGGCAGTACTGCCAGGCGGGCGCGGGGACGTTCAAGGCCAGAGCGGTGGCACGGTGCCTCAGCCACGGCACCGCCAGCACGCCCCACCCACCTCCCGGCCCTAGCCTCATCCCGAACACCCGCCGCCCCACCCGCGCAGGGGAAATGTCGGGTTTGGGGCTGGAGTGACCACAGAGACTGTTGCGGCTTTTGTGATGAATACGATCTATCGGGGCGAAGGCTCTAGAGTGTCCCTGCCGTAATGTTCCCAGGGTGTCTCGGAATGTGAGCTGATTGTCTTGCGGTACGACACGCCGAGCCTGACGCGGTGGGCCGCACCTGGCGTGTCCGGTGCGTGTGACAGCTCCTTCGGCTATGTCTCGGCGCAGGGTGCGCCGCTGGTCGAGTTGCTCGATCCGCGGCCCGGTGAGCGGGTGCTCGATCTCGGGTGCGGCACCGGAGCGCTCACCTCGGAGATCCACTCGCGTGGGGCCGAGGTTCTGGGCATCGACGGGTCGGCCGCGATGATCGAGAAGGCGCTCGCGCACTACCCCGGCCTGGACTTCATCGTCGGCGACGGCCACGACTTCACCGTCGCCGAGCCGTACGACGCGGTCTTCTCCAGCGCCGCGCTGCACTGGATGAGCAAGGACCCGCCGGCCGTGATCGCCAACGTCCGTGACGCGTTGCGCCCCGGTGGCCGGTTTGTCGCGGAACTCGGCGGCGCGGGCAACTGCGCGGCTATGATCGCGGCGATGTCCACAGCCTGGCGCGAGTACGGCCTGCGCGAGCCGGAGTTGCCGTGGTTCTTCCCCACACCCGCCGAGTATGCGACCCGCCTGGAGCAGGGCGGCTTCGCCGTCCGGCTGCTGGAGTACTTCGACCGTCCGACACCGCTGGACGAGTGCCCGGACGGCGCGGCCGACTGGGTGCGGTTGTTCGGCGCGCCGCTGCTGGAGGGCCTGCCGCCGGACCTGGTGGACCCGCTGCTCCGGCGGGTGAACGAGCTGGCCGCACCGGCCCTGCGCCGGGAGACCGGATGGATGGCGGACTACGTGAGGCTCAGGTTCGCCGCCGTTCGACGCTGAATCGCCCCGAAGCACAGGGGTGGTTTGCCAAACTATGTCTCTTCCTTGGTCTCGTAGGTCACACGCGGCACTCCAAGCGGGAGGGCCGCGCGCGAGGTCCATGGGGGCTGGTGTCGGTGCGAAAGCCGGAGAGGGAACGGGATGAGATTCTGCCTGAGTGACCTCGTGCCTCCATTGCGATGGAGTGACGCGGCCACCATTCCGCGCCTGCGCCGACAACCCGGCCTGCCGGACGCGTGGTGGCGGAGCCTGCCGATGTCGCGCGTCCTGGCGACGATCCCGCCCGAGGCGCTGGGCGAACTGCTGGCGGAGATCGCCCTGGAGCAGTGGCCCGCGGCGTCCGTGGGAGACGTACTGCCCGCGCTGTACGTACTCGACCCGGACGAGGCCGACGACCCGTACACGGCGATCGCCCTGGACCGCGCCGGTTCCTGGGCGGGACTGCTCACGCTCAGCGCCCGCGAGCTGATCGACCAGCCGTTCGTACAGGCCCGGCCGGTACTGACCACGCTGTTCACCGCCGCCTTCCTGCGCCTGACCCCTGAGGGGGCCGCGGAGCCCGCCGCAGAGGAGGCCCCGGAGGCCGCGCCCGAACCGGAACCCCGGCCCAACGAAGAGCAGGAGCAGGACCAGGAACGCGAGCCCAAGCTGGAGCAGCGGGTCAACGGCCAGGCCCTGTGGCGTCCCAAGATCCCCGCCGCCGTGCCGGCGGCCCCGCCCGCGCCGGCGGAACCACCGCCCGCTCCCCTCGAACCGCCGCCTCCCCCAGTGCCGCCTCAGGACCTCGCCCCGCCCGGCCTCGCGCCGCTGGCCGCCCTCGGCATCACCAACCTGCCGCCGCTGCCCCCGGGCCCGCCGCCCGGCGCCTCCTCCGGCCGCTCGCTGTTCGAGCCGCTGATCCCGCAGGAGCCGCCGGAGCCCGAAGAGCCGGAGGAGCCCGATCTGCACGCGCTGATCGAGTCGGCCTTCACCGGCCTGGAGGACAAGACCTGGGCGGTGGCCCAGAACCGGGTGTTCACCGACTCGCCCGGCGCGGTGGACGAGCTGGCCAAGCTGTTCGCGGTCTCGACGCCCGAGATCGAGGAGGTCGAGGCCGACCTCCGGGTGCGGTTGAAGAAGTGGCTGGTGAGCGATGACGCCCGGCCGTACCGTACGCACCTCGCCGACGTGCAGCAGGCACTGGGCAAGGCCGCGCCGAAGGCGCGGCTGGTCGAGGCCGCGGACTGGCACGGCAAGGAGATCCGCGCGCTGGAGGTGCCGGGCTGGCAGTTCGTGCTGGCCTCGCTGCCCGGGCACCGGCTGATGGACGGCTGGATCGTGGACGGCGACCTGGACGAGCTGCACGAGCGCACCCGCAGCCTGATCATCAACGCGGACCGCCCGCCGACGCTCGAACAGGCCATCGAGCTGGTCGTCGGCATCGGCATCCATCCGGAGGTGGCCAGGGACTGGCTGGCCAACGTCCCCCGGCTGCGCATCCTGAACCAGCCGCCCGCGCCGACGCCCCCGCCCGCGTACCCCGCCGACCCGGCGCCCGCCCAGCTCGAACCGGCCTACCCGGAACCGGCGGCCCCCGCCCAGCTCGACCACGCGCCCGCATACCCAGAACCCGCGCCCGCGCCCGCGTATCCGGAACCCGCGTACCCGGAACCCGCGTACCCGCAGCCCGCCCCCGGCCCTCTGGAACCCGTACCTGGCCCCCTCGAAGCCGCGTTCCCGGAGCCCGCGCCCCTGCCGCCCGCTCCCGAGCCGGAGCTGATGCCTCCGTTCCCCGCCCCGGAGCCCGCCGCCGAGCTGACCCCGCCCGGCGGGTTCCCCGTGCCGTTCCCGCCCCCGGAAGGCCCCGCCGTCCCCCTCCCGCCCCCGGACCCGGCCGCCGCGGTCCCCCTGCCCCCGCCCCACCCCGGCCCCCCTGAGCCCCTGGACGAGCCGGCGGCCCCGGAACCCGAGCAGGAACCGGCCGAGCAGGAGCCGACCGGCCAAGAGCCGCACGGCCAGGAACCCGCGTCCAAAGGCTTCCGCCCCTTCAAGGACGTGAGCTTCACCCGCCGCTGCTTCCGCCAGCCCGACGGCCGCTGGTGGCTGCGGATCGACCTCACCGAGGAGCACCTGAACGGCGCCGAGTGCCCGCTGCCGAGCGGATTCGCCGCTTATCTAGGACTGTCCCCGGGCCAGAGCCGTACTGTTAGCAGCACCGCGGGTGACCTCACGATGACCTGGCAGAGCAGGCCGGTGGTGGAGTCGCTGCTGCGGCTGCTCGAAGAAGTCGAGGCCAAGGAGGGCGGCCATCTGTTCCTGACCCTGTCCGAGGATGGCATGCTGCGGACCAGGCACCTGGACGCCGCGGGCCCGGACGTGGAGCCGATCACCCAGGCGCTGCGCCTGGTCGGCTACACCGCGCCGGACAACACCGCGGACCAGGCGTCGCGGGTGATCGCCACGCGGATCGGCATGGCCGGTTCGGTGGGTCACCCCGACCTGCTGGTACGGCTGCGCGAGCGTGGTGACCGCGATCTGCTGTCACTTCTCTCCTAGCCGGAGACCGCCTTTGCCACGGCTCGCGATCTCCCCCGAGTTCCCCAGGGAACTACGCGCACTGGCCGAACCGGTGCGCCGGGACGTCGTTGTCGCGATCCGGCGGTTCCTTGAGCAGGTCCCGGCCGCGCCGTACCCGGAGCAGGTCGGCGACGCGCGGGACGCGCGGGTGGCGACGCTGCGCCTGGCCGAGCGGTACCGCGGGGTGGTGCTGCGCGACGGCGACGTCTACTGGCTGCTCACGGTGCTGCCGGACGGCGACGCGTCGGCGTACGCGAGCGGCCTCGGGTTCGGGGTCAACTCCAGGCTGGGCGTCATCGAGGTGTGGGACGCCGAGGCGCTGGAGCGGGCGGAGCCCGCGTTGCGGCGTTCGGCGGACGGGCCCGGCAGACGTCTGTTCGACGACGTGCCCGACGCGGACCTGGCGTCGGTCGGCATCGACCCGCGCCTGCTGCCGTACATCCGCCTGGTGTCCACGGAGGCGACCTTGGCGGCGCTGGAGCCGCTGCTGCCGCCGACGCAGTACGCGCCGCTGGCCGAGCTGGCCAGGACCGGCTCGCTGACCGCGGCCTGGCGGGCCCTGGACTCCTGGCGTACCGCCGTCACCTGGCCGGCCGCCGCCACGTCCATCGACGACGCCCCGATCGACACCACCGACGTGCAGGCGGCGCTGCGGCGCAGCCCGGACCGCGCGGCGTTCGTCGCCGACCACACCGAACTCGACCGCGTGCTCGGCTCCCCCGGCTGGTGCGTCTTCCTGCACCCGCAGCAGCACCGGCTGTCGCGCACCCCGCACTACGAGCGTCCGGTTCTGGTCACCGGCGGGGTGGGCACCGGCAAGACCCTGATCGCGCTGCACCGGGCGGCGTACCTGGCGGCGGAGGGGGCCGGGCCGGTGCTGCTGGTGACGTTCTCGCGGGGGCTGAGCGACCTGCTGAGCGCGAAACTGGACCTGCTGGTCACCGACTGCGTGCGGCGCAAGCGGGTCGAGGTGGGCAACGTGGACCGGCTGGCCCACCACATCATGACCGAGGCCGAGGGCCGCAAGCCCAATCTGGCCGGCGACGCCGAGGTCGGCCGGCTCTTCGCCGAGGCGGCCAGGGGCGGCCCGCACTCGCCCGGCTTCGTGCTGCGCGAGTGGGAACAGGCGGTGCTGGCCCAGAACCTCACCACGCTCGCCGAGTACCTGGACGCCGAGCGCCCGGGCCGCAGCGTGGCCCTGGGCGAGGCCGAGCGGGCCGCGATCTGGCAGGCCATCGCGAAGGTGACGGCCAGGCTGCGGGAGAGCGGCCGGCGGACGCTGCTACAGCTCGCGGCCGAGGCGTGCGCGCTGCTCAGCCGCACCACGGGCGACCTGTTGGACGATTCCGGGCCCCTGCGGGAGCCCTACCGGCATATCGTCGTGGACGAGGCGCAGGATCTGCACCCGGCACAGTGGCGGCTGCTGCGCGCGGCCGTCCCGCACCTGAGCGACGACCTGTTCATCGTCGGCGACCCGCACCAGCGGATCTCCGACAACCGGGTCCCGCTGAGCGCGGTGGGCATCGCCGCGACGCCGCGGCGGCTCGACGTCTCCCGCCGGCTGTCGCGCGAGCTGCTCTCCTGGAGCGTGCGGCTGCGCGGCGGCGGCCCGGTGGACGGCCTGGTGGAGACCATGCACGAGCTGTTCGGGTTCGGCTCGGACGGGCACGGGGCCCGGCCGGTCGTGGTCGGCTACGACTCCGCGGAGGCGGAACTGTCGGGGCTGATCGCCATGCTGAAGGAGTGGGTGGTCGACGATCGCGTGCCGGTGTCGGAGATCGCGGTCGCCGCGCGGGAGGCCGACTTCGTCCGCGCGGCCCGAGCGGCGACCGAAAAGGCGAATCTGGGGGTTCGAGTATGCACCTTGCATGCTATGAAAGGGCTGGAGTTCCGGCGGGTGGCCGTGATAGGCGTGACGGATGGGATCGTGCCCTCCCCCGCGGCGCTGACCCCGGCCGCAGAGGACCCGGCGGCCAGGGCCCATGACCTGCAACGAGAGCGCGGCCTGCTGTACGTGGCCTGCACCAGGGCAGCCGAGCTGCTGTATGTGTCCCATTCAGGCAGGGCAAGCCCTTTCCTGCCGTCCTGACCCCATAATGTCTCGAACTGCGGATATGAATCCTTTGCCGGTTGGATTTCAATGAACCTCAGCCTGAGCGACATCGTGCCACCCCTGCGCTGGACCTCCCCCAGGCAGATCGCGCCGATCGCGGACGACCCACGCCTGCCACAGGTGTGGTGGCAGGCGCTGCCCGTCGATCGAGCCTGCGCCACCATCGGGACCCCGCAGGTGGCCGCGCGGCTCGCCGACCTGTCCATGGCCTGCTGGGGACACCTTGTGCTCGGCGACATCCTGCCGCTGGTCAGGTTCACCGATCCGCTCGACTCCGCGCGGACCGCCGACACCCTCGGCCGCGAGGTCGTGCACAAGCTCTGCCTGTCGGTGATCGAACGGCTGCTCGAACCCGCCGAGACCCGTACCGCGGTGCCGCCCCACCCCACCCGCCCCGAGCTGCCGATCCCCGAGCTGATCAACGAGGTCTTCGCCGAGCTGGACGACCGCCAGCGGGCCATCGCCCGCGACCGGCTGTACGCGCCGCAGCGGGCCACCCTCGACGAGCTGGCCCAGCGCTTCTCGGTGACCCGCGAGCGCATCCGGCAGATCGAGCGCGACCTGCGCGACCACGTCGAGTCCTGGCTGTCGAGCCCGGACGCCGCGCCCGTGGTGGCGCACGTGACCTGGCTGCGCGGCCGGCTCGGCTCCGCCGTGCCCGCCGACGACCTGGCCGGGGCGGTGGCCTGGCACCGGGCCGACCTGACCGCGCTGGGCATCCCGGTGTGGCGGTTCGTACGCACCCTGCTGACCGGTTTCGAGCAGGTGGACGGCTGGCTGGTCGCGGGCGGCGCGGACGAGCTGCGCGAGAAGACCCGCCAGTTGTTCACCGACGGGCCGCGCCCGCTGCCGGAGGCGGTCTCGCTGGTCGCCCAGCTCGGCGTACGCGACGACGTCGCCGAGCGCTGGATCATGGCGGTGCCGCACCTGCGGGTGCTCGACGGGCACGTGGTGGCCTGGCCGCGCAGCGTCAACGAGAAGGCCGAGGCGGTGCTGGCCATCGCCGGCATCCCGCTGACGCCGGAGGAGATCCAGGAGCGCATCGGCGAGGACTACAGCCTGGTCGGCATCCGCAACCAGCTCACCGCCGACGACCGGTTCCTGCGGGTCGACCGCAACAAGTACGGCCTGGACCGCTGGGGCGGCGAACAGTACCTCGGCATCCGCGAGATGATCGCCAGGGAGATCGAGCGGGCCGGGGGCGAGGCGTCGGTCAACACCATCGTGACCAACCTCACCACCCGCTACGACGTCAGCGAGAGTTCGGTGCGCGCCTACGCGGGCGGCCCCGGCTTCGAGCGGACCCAGCGGGGCTGGATCCGGGTGGCGGGCCAGGAGGTCGCCGAACCGTACCAACCGCGCCGCGACGTCTCCGAGACCCGGCGATGTTTCCGCAGCCGCGACGGCCGCTGGTGGCACCGGGTCGACGTCAACGCCGAGCACCTGCGCGGTTCGGGCTCGCCGCTGCCCACCGGGTTCGCCGCCTACCTGGGCATGGCCCCGGGCGGGCAGCTCACCGCCTCGGCCCCGTCCGGCGACGTGGTGATCAGTTGGCACAACCAGCCGACGATGGGGTCGATCCGGCCGGTGCTCGTGGAGTTCGGCGCGCAGGAGGGCGACCACATCTTCCTGACCGTGTCCGACGGCGGCGAGCTGCTGACCAGGTTCCTCCAGTCGGCCGCGCCGAGCCTGCCGCCGCTCAACCGGGCGCTGCACCTGATCGGGTACACCGCGCCGGTGGCGTCGGAGGCCGAGGGGGCGCGGCTGATCGGCGCGCGGATCGGCCTGGCCGAGGGTTCGGGCCGTGACGACGTGCTGGCCCGGCTGCGCGAGCGCGGCGACCGGGACATCCTGGCCTTCCTCGACCCAACGGTGCCCTAGCGCCTAGGCTCGGGGGCATGCTGCGGTTGTACGACACGCGGAGCAGACGGGCCGAGCCGGTGCTGAACGGCCGGTCGCTGCGGATGTACACCTGTGGCCCGACCGTCTACCGGCATGCCCACGTCGGCAACCTGCGGTCCTACCTGCTGTCCGACCTGATCCGCCGGGTCGCCGAGCGGCACCGCGCGCGGGTCGTGGTCTGCCGCAACATCACCGACGTGGGCCACCTGGCCGACGACGCCGAGATCGACCCGGCGGGCGAGGACAAGATCCTCGCGCGGGCCCGGGCGGAGGGCCGCCCGGCCCACGAGGTCGCCCGGTTCTACGAAGAGGCGTTCCTGGCCGACAGCGCGGCGCTGAACATCCGCCCGCCCGAGCACGCGCCCCGGGCCACCGAGTCGATCGACCTGATGATCGAGCTGATCGCCAAGCTGCTCGAGAAGGGGCACGCGTACGTCACGGCCGACGGCCCGGTGTTCTTCGCCGCCGAGTCCTTCCCGGCCTACGGCGAGATCTCCGGCAACCGCCTCGACCGGCTCCGGCCCGGCCACCGGGTGGACGGCGTCGATCCCCGCAAGCGCCACCACGCCGACTGGGCGCTGTGGAAGCCCGCCGACCGCGAGCTGACCTGGGACTCCCCGTGGGGGCGCGGCTTTCCCGGCTGGCACGTGGAGTGCTCGGCGATGTCGCTGCGCCACCTCGGCGACCGGGTGGACCTGCACACCGGCGGCATCGACCTGCGCTTCCCGCACCACGAGGACGAACGCGCCCAGTCCGACGCCGCCGCCGGGCACGAGGTGGTCGCGCACTGGGCGCACGGCGAGCACCTGCTGTTCGAGGGTCGCAAGATGGCCAAGTCGGCGGGCAACGTGGTGCTGCTGTCCGACGTGACGGCCGCCGGCCTGGACCCGCTGGCCGTACGCCTGGCGCTGCTCGAACACCGCTACCGGCAGCAGATGAACCTCACCTGGGAGACCCTGCGCGCCGCCGACCGCACCCTGCGCCGCTGGCGGACCCGGGTCGCCCAGTGGGCCGAGTCGGCGAGCCGGCCGATGAGCGCGGGCTACGTCTCCCGCGCCCAGGAGGCGATCGACGACGATCTCGACCTCCCGGCGGCCCTGCGGATCATGCGCGACCTCGAACGCGACGAGGGCGAGCCGCCCGGGGCGAAGTTCGAGGCGTTCCTGCACCTGGACCACATCCTGGCCCTCGACCTGTCCGCCGACATCGGCAAGGTCCCCGCCGCGCCCCCGCTGCCCGGCGGCGCGGCCGAGCTGCTGCGGCAGCGCGCCCTGGCCAGGGAGGCGGGCGACTGGCCCGCCGCCGACCGGCTCCGCACCGAACTGGCCGCGCTGGGCGTCAAGGTCACCGACACCCCTGAAGGGCAGATCGCCCTCTCTAGTCCGATTTGACAGCCGCCCGCGCGCCGGGGTCTGCTGTAGCGCGTGACGGAAACCGGTCATCCCCCCGCGCGCGGCGAACGACCGAGTCACTTCCGGTCGGCCGCCTATTCGCAGGCCGCTCTCGCGCGCATCATCCTCTCCGGCGGCGCCCGCGACATCGCCGACGCGGCCCGCCGCCTGGTCCCCACGACGTCCGACCGCTACGCGAGCGACGGCGACTTCGTCCGGGCCGCCGCCGACCTGCTGGCGGAGGCTCGGCGGCTGCTGGAGTACGCGGTCACCTACGAACGGGCCAAGGGCCTGGACTGGGAGCGCATCACCGCCAAACTCGACGACACCGGCCAGGACTACGCCAAGGCCGAGCATGACTGGCGGATGCGCGTCCTGGCCGCCTGGCTGGACCCTGACAACGCGGAGAACACCTACACCACCCCCGACCGGCTCGCCAAGTACCTCGCCGAACTGGACGACTGGGCCGACGACGGCGAGCCCGCGCCGGTCAGCGGCGACCTCCCCGCGATGACCACCGCCGAGCGCGCCGCACTGATCGCGCAGGCCAGGGCGCTGCTCGACGAGGGCCCACCGGACGACTCCCCCGAGCGGCGGAGGTTCGAGATCGGCCTGTGCCGGCGGGCCATCGAGCTGCACGAAGACCTGGTCGCCGCGTCGCCCGGCGACGCGGCGGCCCGCGAGGCGCTCGCCGAGGCCCGGGCCAGGCTGCGCACGCCCCTCACCTGAGCCGCCGCAGCCAGAGTGCAGCCTGCTGTAGTGTGTGCGGACTCCTCATTCCCCACACTTGGTGATATGCGCGAACGATACGAGCAAGTGTTGCGCGCGTGCAGCTACCTGCTGATCGAGCTGTTCTCCGCGCTCGCGACGCTGCTCGCGCTTCCCATCCTGGTCGTCGGCGTCCTCTCGGTCGCCGTCGGCGGGGTCGGGCTGGTCGCGTTCCCGCGGATGGTGGTCGGGCTGCGGCAGTGGTCCGACTGGAACCGCGGCCGGGCCGCCGCGCTGCTGGGGCTCCCGCACGCCCCGCGCAGGATCAGGCTGCCCGAGGGCGTACGCGAGCAGTGGCGGCACGTGACCAAGGACAAGGAGATCCACCGCGACCTGCGCTGGATACCGCGCGAGGTCCTGCTCGGCGTGCCCCTCGGCACGCTCGGGCTGGTCGCCGCCGGGGCGGTCGTACTGACCGTGCCCGCCATGCTGCTCTGGTGGGTCGCCCCCGCCGACGACCCCTCCACGATGCTCGGCATCTCCGTGACCAGTTGGACGTCATCGCTGGTCACCGGTACCGGGCAGCTCATCCTGGGCTGCGCGGTGACCTGGTGGGCGCTGCCCTGGCTGGCCACCTGGCACGCCAAGAGCACCTTGAGGGCGCTGCGGCCCTCCACCGAGGAGGAGCTGGCCGCGCGGGTCGGCGAGCTGACCGAGAGCCGGGCCGAGGTACTGGACGCGCACGGCGCGGAGCTGCGCCGGATCGAGCGCGACCTGCACGACGGCACCCAGGCCAGGCTGGTGGCCATCGCGATGCGGCTCGGCGTGGCGAAGGAGGCCCTGGGCGATGCCTCGGGGGCGGTGGCGAGGCTCATCCAGGAGGCCCACACGGGCACCGAGGAGGCCATGACGGAGCTGCGGAACGTGATCCGCACCATGTATCCGCCGATCCTCGCCGACCGAGGGCTGGAAGGCGCGCTCGCGGCGCTGGCCGCGCAGTCGGCCATCCCCACCGACCTGCGGATCGACGGCCTGGCCAGGCTGCCCGCCGCGATCGAGGCCGCCGCCTACCACATCGTCGCCGAGACCACCACCAACGCCGCCAAGTACAGTGGAGCCTCGCGGGTGATCGTGCGCATGGGCATGGACGACGGCAGGCTGGTGATCGAGGTGACCGACGACGGCCACGGCGGCGTCGATGAGACCCGCGGCACCGGCGTCATCGGCATCCGCCGCAGAGCCGCCGCGCTCGACGGCACGACGACCGTCTCCAGCCCGCCGGGCGGCCCGACCGTCATCACCGTGGAGCTGCCGTGCGCGTCGTGATCGCCGAAGACAACGTCCTGCTCTCGGCCGGTCTCGAACTCCTCCTCGGCTCCAAGGGCATCGAGGTCGTGGCCACCGTCACCGACGCCCCCGGGCTGATGGAGGCGGTGGCCGAGCATCACCCGGACGCGGTGATCGCCGACGTACGGCTTCCGCCGACGTTCCGTGACGAGGGCATCAGGGCGGCGCTCGACCTGCGGCAGACCTACCCGGGGCTGCCGGTTCTGGTGCTGTCCCAGTACGTCGAGAAGGTCTACGCCCGCGAACTCCTCGCCGACGGCAGCGGCGGCGTCGGCTACCTGCTCAAGGACCGGGTCAGCCGGGTCAGCGAGTTCGTGGACGGCCTGCGCCGGGTCGCCGCGGGCGGCACCACGATGGACCCGGAGGTCATCGCCCAGTTGATGGCCAAGGGCGGGGCGAGCGCGATCGACTCGCTGACCGACCGCGAGCGCGAGGTGCTCAGCCTGATGGCCCAGGGCCTGGACAACGGCGAGATCGGCAAGCGGCTCTACGTCACCGACAACGCCGTCCACAAGCACATCGGCAACATCTTCACCAAGCTCGGCCTCCCGGTCGCCGACGGCGGCCACCGCAGGGTGCTGGCCGTCCTCGCGTTCCTGAACAGCCGCGCCTGACCCGCGTCAGCCCGTGGCGCGCCGCCACCGTACGGGCGTGCGCGGGTAGCCGGCGTCGTCCAGCCCGGCCAGGCGCTCGAAGACGTTCCACGACGCCCGGTGGCCGCACACCGCGACCGACACCGCCAGGGCGGCGACGTACAGCGGGATCATCACGATGCCGAGGCAGCAGGCGTACTGCGTCGCGTGCCGGGCCTCATGGGCGAGCAGCCGGCCCTGGAGGAAGCCTTCCGGGTACTTCGTCACGATCACGTTGCCGACGGTGAAGGCGTTGGCGATCGGGAACGGGATGCGGTAGCCGTGGGCGAAGATCAGGCCGTGCGGCCCGCGGGTGAGCCGGGCGCGGCCCAGCCGGGCCACCAGGAGCCCGAACAGCGTGGACAGGTTGAGCCAGTTGACCACCTGGCGCACCCGCTGACCGCCGGTCATGGCCCGATCGTCATCCGGGCGGGCGGCCCGCGCCATGGGGCGCGCGGACCCCGCCGCCGACCAGCCTGGACGACAGCAGCCAGGACGGCCCCCGGGACGGGACGAGCACGGTGGCGATCAGCATCGCCACGAAACCGCCGTAGAAGTAGAGGTATCCGTCGAGGTTGGGGGCGATGATCAGGTCGCCTTCCGCTCGCGGGTTGGCGAACGGCAGGGAGACGGCCGCCCACACGAGGATCAGCGCGAACGAGGTGGACTGGCGGCCGGTCAGCCGCCCGGCGGCGTGGGCCAGCCCGGCCAGCAGCAGCGTCCAGGCGGCGGCCAGGATCGGCAGCCCGGCCAGCAGGGAGACGTTGTGGAAGAACCCGCCGACGACGGCGAGCACCACCCCGAGCAGGGCGAACACCACCATCCCCGCCCACCCCGGCGCCTCCCACGGCGTGCGCGGCCCGGCACCGCCGTGCTCATCCGCAGCCGGCCCGTCCACCTGGGACGATGCCCCGTCGGCCGGTGCTCCCGAACTCTCCCCCATATCCCGCAAGGTTAGTGGATCCCGGCGAACAGGTCGCTCTCCCGCACATGCGGCTCACCGAGCCCGCCCGCCTCAGGCGGCGCACCGCCACCGGCGGGCGCGCCGGGCACCCCCGAGGCGAGCACGAAGTGCTCCACCCCGAGGACCTGCTGCCCGATCCCGTTGGACAGCGCGAACCACGCGCCGGACACGCTGATCTGCGTGGCGTGCGCCCGCATCGCGGCCAGCTTGGCGGGCAGGTGCTCCCGGGCGTCGATCTCGGTGGTGATGTCGCGGTCCTCCGAGCCGTACACGAGATCGTCCACCTCCTGCCGCAGGAACCCGGTGCCCGCCTCGCCGATGGCCGCCGCGCCGCGCCGCATCACCGAGCGCGGCATCGCGGTGTGGTAGATCTTGGCGACCTGCCAGGCGTCCGGGGCCGGTCCGTCGGCGGCCAGCCCGGTGGCCCGCCAGGCGACCCGGTGCGCCTGGATGTGGTCGGGGTGGCCGTAGAAGCCGTTGGCGTCGTAGGTGACCAGCACCTGCGGGCGTACCTCGCGGATCACCGCCGCCAGCTCGGCCGCCGCCTCCTCCAGAGGGGCCTGCCAGAACGCTTCGGTGCGGTGGTTGGCGGCCACGCCCATCATGCCCGAGTCGCGGTAGCGGCCCGGCCCGCCGAGAAAGCGGTGGTCGGTCACGCCGAGCGCGGCGCAGGCGGCCTCCAGTTCGCCGATCCGGTGCCGGCCGAGCGCGTCGGGGTCCAGGTGGCGGAGGTCAGCGGGGATGATCTCCCCCTCCTCGCCGAGCGTGCAGGTGACCAGCGTGACCTGGGCGCCCTCCGCGGCGTATTTGGCCATCGTGGCGCCGGTGCCGATCGTCTCGTCGTCGGGGTGGGCGTGTACCAGTAGTAGCCGCCGATCCTCCATGCCCCGAAACATTATCCGGGGCGGGTCCGGCTGGCAGGATGAGGGTCCATGAGTGAGAGTTTTCCCCGCATGTATGCCCGGACCCGGCGTTTCACTCTCGGTGTCCCCCGTGGTTTCACCGTGTCCCCCGACGGAGGGCGCGTGGTGTTCCTGCGCTCGCGCGACGGCACCGATCCGGTCACCTGCCTATGGGAGCTGGACGTGGATTCCGGCACGGAACGGCTGGTCGTCGATCCGGCGCGGATCGGCGGCGAGGAGGGCGAGCTGCCGCCGGAGGAGCGGGCCAGGCGGGAACGGGCCCGCGAGGGCGCGGGCGGCGTGGTCGGGTACGCCACGGACACGGCGGTGACCGTCGCCGCTTTCACGCTCTCCGGCGTCCTGTACGCCGCCGACCTGGCCTCGGGCGAGGTCCGTGAGCTGGCCACGCCGGGCGCGGCGTTCGACCCGCGGCCCTCGCCGGACGGGCTGCGGGTGGCGTACGTGACGGGCGGCGCGCTGCGCGTCCAGGACCTCGAATCGGGCACGGACCGGGCGCTGGCCGAGCCGGAGTCGGCGACCGTCACCTACGGCCAGGCGGAGTTCATCGCCGCCGAGGAACTCGACCGGATGCGCGGCTACTGGTGGTCGCCGGACGGCCGGGCGCTGCTGGCCGCCCGGGTGGACGAGGCCCCGGTCGGCACCTGGTACCTCGCCGACCCGGCCAACCCGGCGAGCCCTGCCGCCGAGCAGCGCTACCCGGCCGCGGGCACGCCCAACGCCCTGGTGGAGCTGTTCGTGCTCGGGCTGGACGGGTCGCGGGTGGCGGTGCCGTTCGAGCATGAGTACCTGGCGACGGCCGCGTGGGACCGGCACGGCCTGTCGGTGGTCACGGTGTCGCGCGACCAGAAGTCCATCCGGCTGCTGTCGGCCGACCCGGCCACGGGCGCGTCCACCCTGGTCAGAGAGGACACCGACGCCGCCTGGGTGGACATCGTGGGCGGCGTCCCGGCCCGGCTGCCGGACGGCACGCTGGTGTGGACCGCCGACTCGGAGGGCGGGCGGCGGCTGCTGGTCGGCGACCGGCCGGTCACGCCGCCGACGTTGCAGGTCCGCGACGTGGTCGCGGTGGACGGCGACGCCGTGGTGTTCCGGGCCAGCGGCGGCGACCCCGCGGAGATCGCGGTGTGGGCCTACCAGGACGGCTCGCTGCGGCTGGTCAGCCCCGACGAGCCCGGCGTGTACGCCGCGCAGGCCGCGGGCGGCACGGTCGTGCTGTCCGGTCAGACCCTCGCCTCTCCGGCCGGTCCGGAGTACACCGTGCTGCGCGATGGCGTGACCGCCGCCCGGATCGCCTCGCGCGCCGAACGCCCCGGCGTCGAGCTGCGGGTCAGCCTGATCCGCACCGGCGAGCGGGAGCTGTCCACCGCCGTGCTGCTGCCGTCCTGGCACACGCCGGGCTCGGCCCGCCTGCCCGTCCTGATGGACCCGTACGGCGGGCCGCACTTCCAGCGGGTGACCGCCGCCGCGAGCGCCTACAGCGCCTCGCAGTGGCTCGCCGACCAGGGCTTCGCCGTGGTGATCGCCGACGGCCGGGGCACCCCCGGGCGCGGTCCCGCCTTCGAGCGCGAGGTGCTGCACGACCTGGCGACCCCCGTCCTTGAGGACCAGGTGGACGCCCTTCAGGGGGCCGCCGCCGCCTACCCCGACGACCTGGACCTGACCAGGGTCGCCATCCGCGGATGGTCGTTCGGCGGCTATCTGGCCGCGCTGGCCGTACTCCGCAGGCCGGACGTCTTCCACGCCGCCGTGGCCGGCGCCCCGGTGACCGACTGGCGGCTGTACGACACCGCCTACACCGAGCGCTACCTGGGCGACCCGGGCGTGGACGCCGAGCCGTACGAGCGGTCGGGCCTGATCGCCGACGCGGGCAAGCTGGACCGGCCGCTGCTGCTCATCCACGGCCTGGCCGACGACAACGTGGTGGCCGCGCACACGCTGCGGCTGTCCTCCGCGCTGCTGGCGGCGGGCCGCCCGCACACCGTGCTCCCGCTCTCCGGGGTCACCCACATGACCCCGCAAGAGGTCGTGGCGGAGAACCTGCTGCTGCTCCAGGTGGACTTCCTGAAGAAGGCGCTGGGTTAGCCGCGGGCCACCTCGGCCGGCCCGGTCAGTCCGGGCCGGCCGGGGTCCTTGCCGTGCCAGGAGTCCCACAGGGCGGCGTAGGAGCCGCCCTCGGCGACCAGCTCGTCGTGCGAGCCCAGCTCCGAGATGCGGCCGTCCTCCACGACCGCCACCCGGTCGGCGTCGTGCGCGGTGTAGAGGCGGTGCGCGATGGCGATCACCGTGCGGCCGTCGAGGACCGCGGCCAGCGACCGCTCCAGGTTGCGGGCGGCCCTGGGGTCGATCAGCGAGGTCGCCTCGTCCAGCACCAGCGTGTGCGGGTCGGCCAGTACCAGCCGGGCCAGCGCGAGCTGCTGGGCCTGGGCGGGCGACACGGCCTCACCGCCGGAGCCGACCATGGTGGAAAGGCCGTCGGGCAGCGCGTCCACCCAGCTCGCGGCATCGACCGCGGCGAGGGCGTCGCGCACCTGCTCGTCGGTGGCCTCGGGGCGGGCGATCAGCAGGTTGTCCCGCAGCGTGCCGCGGAACACATGGTGTTCCTGGGTGACCAGGGCGACGTGCCCGCGCAGCTCGTCGAGCGGCAGCTCCACCAGCGGCACCCGGCCAACGGTGACCGAGCCGGTGCGCGGGCCGTGGATGCCGGCCAGCAGCCGCCCGAGCGTGGACTTGCCCGCGCCGGACGGGCCGACCATCGCCAGCCGTTCGCCCGCGGCCAGCGCGAGGTCCACTCCGTGCAGCACGTCATGGCCCTCGCGGTAGGCGTACCGGACGTCGTCGGCGACCAGCTCCTCGCCGATCGGGCGGGACTCGCCCGCCGTACGGTCGTCTCCGACGTTGGCCACGCCGAGCAGCCTGGCCATCGACGCGCCGCCGAGCTGTAGCTCGTCTATCCAGGTCAGCAGCCGGTCGAGCGGGTCGACGAGCTGCTGGACGTACAGCGTGGCGGTGGTGACCTGGGCCAGCAGCACCCACCCTTGCAGGTAGAAGATGCCGCCGATGAGCAGCGTGGCCACCACCGGCAGCACGTAGCCCATCTCCACCGAGGGGAACCACACCGTGCGCAGGCCGAGCGTGTACCGCTCGGCCGCCCAGGACCGCGCGATGTCGTCGTCGGTGCGGCGGTGCCGCTGCCCCTGGAGGCTCAGCGCCTCGGCGGTGCGGGCGCCCTCGACGGTCTCGGCCAGGCCCTCGGTCATGTCGGCGTAGGCGGCGTTCTCGCGCAGGTAGCCGTCGCGGGCGCGCTTGAGGTACCAGCGGGTGGCGACCCACAGCAGCGGCACGGAGATCAGGCACGGCAGCGCGAGCAGCGGCCCCACCAGGACCAGCGCGCCCACCGCGAACACCGCGCTGACGATCGCGATCAGCGTCTCCGGCACGGCGTGCCGCACGCTGATCGACAGCGCGTCCACATCGCGCGAGGTGCGGGTGATCAGGTCGCCCGACCCGGCGCGCTCCACGGTGGACAGCGGCAGCGCCAGCACCTGCTCGACGAACTCCTCGCGCAGCTCGGCCAGCACCTTCTCGCCGAGCCTGCTGGAGGCGTAGATGGCGAACCGGATCAGCACCGCCTGCACGGCCATGAAGCCGGCGATGGCCAGCGCGGTGAACGTCACATCGACGCCCGTGCCCCGCTGGACGCCCTCGACCAGCTCGCCCAGCAGCCGGGGCGCGGCCAGGCCGCAGATCGCGGCCAGCCCGTGCAGGCCGAGGGCCAGCGTCAGCTCCCGCGGATATTTCAGGGTCAGCCGCCGGGCGTAGGCGCGGACCTGCCGGCGGTCTGCGACCGGCAGGATCTGCTGTGCCATCAGTCCTCCCCTCTGGTGACGGTGGCGCGGTAGTCGGCGTCGTGGGCGAGCAGGTCGCGGTGGGCGCCCTCGGCGCGGGCCACCCCGTCGCGGACGTAGATCACGTGGTCGGCACGGTCCAGGACGAGCGGGCTGGTGGTCGCCACCAGCGTCGTACGGCCGGCTCGGGCGGCGGCGAGCCGCGCGGCGATGCGGGCCTCGCTGTGCGCGTCCACCGCGCTGGTCGGCTCGATCAGGATCAGCACCTCGGGGTCGGCGAGCAGCGCCCTGGCCAGCCGCAGCCGCTGCTGCTGGCCGCCGGAGAACTCCCGGCCGGCCTCGGCGACGTGGGCGTCCAGGCCGTCGGGCAGGGCCTCGACGATGTCGGTGGCGCAGGCGTCGTGCAGTGCCCGGTGTACCGTCTCGTCGTCGTGCCCGGCGGGGTCGAGCTCGTCGCGCAGCCGCCCGGCGAACAGCCGGGCGCCGTTGTCGGCGAGCAGGATGCGGCGGCGCAGCTCCTCGACCGCGATCTCCCGCAGCGGGACGTCTCCCATGGTCGCGGCGCTCTCCCGGTAGCGGCCGAGCCGGTCGGCGATCTCGATCGCCTCCTCCGGCGTGCCGGCCGCGAGCGCGGTGAACACGCCCTGGCGCACGGTCACCCCCGAGTCGGGGTCGCTCAGCGCCCCGGCCGGTACGCCGGTGCGCGAGCCCCCCTGGACCTCGGGCGTGAGCTTCAGGATGCGGACCACGCGGCGCGCGGCCACGTGTCCCTTGGTCAGCTTGTCGGCCATCTCGGTGAGCGTGCGCAGCGGCGAGATCAGGAAGACCGCGTATCCGTAGAAGGACACCAGCGAGCCCGGGGAGATCTCGCCGCGGACGGCGAAGGTCGCGCCGAGCCAGGTCACACCGGCGATCAGCAGGCCCGGCAGCAGGATCTGCGCGCCTTCGAGGAGGGATTCGACGGAGGCCACGCGGACGCCCGCCCGGCGTACCTTCTGGGACTCCTCGCGGTAACGGCCCGCGAAGACCTCCTCGCCGCCGACGCCGCGCAGGACCCGCAGGCCGCCCACGATGTCGGCGGCCCTGGTGGCGAGATCGCCCTGCAACTCGCGGTGCGCCTGCTGGCGGCGGTGCAACGGCCGCAGCAGCGGCCCGACCGCGACCGCCATCAGCGGCACGCCGATCAGCACCACCAGGCCGAGCGTGGGCGAGGTGGTGATGAGGATCACGGTGACGGCGGCGATGGCGACGAGCGCGCCGATGCCACGGACCAGGATGTCCATGGCGTTGCCGATGTGCCCGATGTCGGAGTTGCCGACGCTGACCACCTCGCCGGTGGACAGGCGTTTGGGCAGGGTCGCGCCGAGCCGGGTGGCCTGGCGCACGGTCACCTGCACGGTGCGGTACGCGGCCGTCAGCCAGACGACCACGGCCCTGCGGTGGCGCATGATGCCGGCCCACGCCTGGAGCACGCCGAGCCCGAGCAGCACGGCCGACCAGGTCACCAGGCCGTCCAGGTGGCGCTGGGTGAGGGCGTCGATGCCGCGGCCCACGACCATGGGCACCAGCGCCTGGCCGAGCCACCACAACACGGCGAAGGCGATTCCCGAGAGAAGGGGAATCGCCTGCATGCGGGCCGTCCACAGCAGATAACGTGTGGGCCCGCGGGCGTCAGGGATGCCGGGATCAGCGGCTGGTAAGGAGCGCATAGCCCAGCAAGCCTGACAAAGTGCGGGAGCGCCGAGCAATCGGTTTTCTGGCCGTGCCGTCAACTATCGTTGACATACGTCGGGCGCGTCAACTTTAATTGACACCATGAGCGACACGACGCAACTGGCGACCGACGCCAGCAGCCGCGACCCCGCGGTGGGCCTGCGGGCCGTGCGGGCATTGCGCGTGCTGGTGGAACGGCTCGAAGCGCTCCAGGTGGAAAACGCCAGGACACTGGGCTGGTCCTGGCAGGACATCGCCGTCCAGCTAGGGGTGACCAGGCAGGCGGTGCACAAGAAGTACGCGGGCGGCCGGGGGCTGCTGAGGAGGAAGGACTGAGCATGTTCGAACGTTTCACCGCCGCAGCCCGGGAGAGCGTCACGGGGGCGCAGCAGCAGGCCAGAGAGCTTCATCACAATTACATCGGCACCGAGCACCTGCTGCTCGCGCTGCTCGCCGCGCGGGACCGCGCGCCCGCGCAGATCATGGCCGAACTGGGGCTCGACCACGAACGGGCGGTCGCGGCGGTCAAGCGCAACCTCGGCTCCGACGACCTCGACGCCGACGCCCTGGAGAGCATCGGCATCGACCTCGGCGCGGTCCGGGAGAAGGTCGAGGCCACCTTCGGCCCGGGCGCACTGGACAACCCCGGGCCGCGGCGCAAGTCCCCGAGCGGCCACATCCCGTTCACCCCCCGTGCCAAGAAGGTGCTCGAACTGTCGCTGCGCGAGGCCATCCGGCTCAAGCACAACTACATCGCGGACGGCCACATCGTGCTCGGCATCCTCCGTGAGGGCGAAGGGCTGGCCATGCGAGTGATCGCCGACGCCGGGATCTCCGGACAGACCCTCCGCGAACGGCTCACGCCCTGGCTGTCGATGTGACGACCGGGGCGGTCCGGTCCTCCTCCGCCCCCCACAGGCGGGCGGCCAGCCAGGCGACTCCGGCCGCGGCCACCACCAGGCCGCCGAGGTACACCGGCTCGGGCACCACGTTCCGCAGCGAACCGGGGACCATCCCGGCCATGTACAGCAGTACCGCCGGGACCGGGAACACGCCCGACCGCAGCACCGCCGCGCCGAACGTCAGCACCCCCGCCATGAGGATCACCGAGGTGACCAGGAACGCACGTCCGGTGGCCCCGTCGAGCAGCCCCCGGACGGTCCCGCCGGCGAGCAGCGGGAACACGAAGTGCAGCACGTACTCGACGGCGAACGCCCCGGCGAGCCCGGCCGCGTTGAGCACATAACCGGCCACACCGAGCCCGCCCGCCGCGTGGCGGGCCAGCAGATAGAGCCCGGTGACCATGAGCAGCCCGGTAAGCGCCGCGAACGGCGCGACGGCGTGCGTGACCGCGTTCTCCGGCACGACCCCGGCCCGCCGGAGGGCGTTGAACACGAGTAACCCGGCGCACACCAGCCCCGCCCCGGCGGTGACCCTGTAGAACATGTGGTTCTCCTCTGTGAGGGGTGATGTCCGCAATCATGGACACCCCCACCCCGCCAGACGAGCCCCCGCACCCTCCCGTAAGAACCCCGAAAGACTCGGCGGAGTTCGTCATCGGGGAAGAGGCGAACTCTCGGACTCAGGAATCGAGCACGGCGGCGACGGCTTCGACCTCGACGAGCTGATCGTCGTAACCGAGCACGGTGACGCCCATCAGGGTGCTGGGGACGTCATGGTCGCCGAACGAGTCCCGGACCACCTCCCAGGCGGCTACCAGGTCCTCCTGCCGGGTGGAGGCCACGAGGACCCTGGTGCTGATGACGTCCTGCATCGACGCGCCGGCGTCGCTGAGGGCGACCCGCAGGTTCTCGATGGCCTTCGCGGCCTGACCTGCGTAGTCTCCGATCGCGGCCGTCGAGCCGTCCTGGTTCAGCGGACACGATCCGGCAAGGAAGATGAGTCGTGACCCAGCGGGCGCGGTGGCGGCGTAGGCGTACTCGGCGACGTCGGACAGCGAGTCGGAGCGGATCAGGGTGATCGCGCTAGGCATGGCTCGTTCAGGTCCTTCCGTTTGGGCTTGGTGCGGCCATTCTGACGAGCCGGTTCCGGCCCTGCCATCGATTTTTGCGGGTCATCGCACCGAGCCGCGCCCGACTCATCCCTCCTCATCCCTTTCAGCCCGACCGAAATCCGTTCCCCGGCTAGGCCTCGAACGGCTCCCCGCAACCGGCCGGTGCTGAAATGGTCATCGGGGGACAACGAGGTCGTGCCCGGAAATGTCGGAAGCGGCTGCTTAGATAGGGCGCATGGGCGTGACCATCGATGAGTTCCTGGAGGTGCTGAAGCACTTCCCCGAGATCACCATGTCAGACGGCGGCGAGTGGACCTCCGTCAAGGTGGCCGGGAACGGCTTCGGCTAT
Organism: Spongiactinospora sp. 9N601; assembly: GCF_044326295.1. Taxonomy (NCBI): domain Bacteria; kingdom Bacillati; phylum Actinomycetota; class Actinomycetes; order Streptosporangiales; family Streptosporangiaceae; genus Spongiactinospora; species Spongiactinospora sp. 9N601. The sequence continues at coordinate 209,827 of NZ_JBIRBB010000013.1, read as the reverse complement.
CTGTGGGAGAGGACCGAGACCGTCGGCCTCAAGGCCACCATCACCGAACAGCGGGCACTGGTGGCCGAGCGACCCGACGTGTTCGAGGTGCAGTTCACCACGAGCCAGTTCGGATGGGTCGTGGTACATCTCGACCGGATCGAGCTGGACGAGCTGACCGAGCTGGTCACCGAGGCGTGGTGCCTGACCGCCCCCAAACGTCTCCTCGACGCCCACGAGAGCCGCCTCGTCGCCCGCACCCTCGCCGTCCAGCCCCCCACATCAGCCTGACCCGGCCAGGCTCCCCGACGCCTCGGCCCACACCGGCCGCACAGTCGTGCCCTTGCTCCGCCATTCCTGGTCGTAACGCCAGGTACTTCGATGTGCCGCACGCCGTCGCGGCCGAGATCGAGCCGGACTCGCCCGGCCGCGACGGCGTCGAGTACACGCTCGGCGCGGCGCTTCGCGCACCGCCGCGCCTCCGGTAGGGGTCAGGCGACCTGGTAGCCGGCCTCCTTGACCGCCGCCGTGATCGCGGCGCCGTCCACCGGCGACTCACTCCGGACGGTAAGCAGCCCGCTGTCGAGATCGACCTCGACCTCGGCGACTCCCGGCACCTCGCCGACCTCTTCCTTGACCGAACTGACGCAGTGACCGCAGGTCATTCCCGTGACGGTATATGTGGCCGTGTTCATGTCGACACACTATACCCCCCTAGCGTATTTACCACGCTTTGGGACTAGTGATGACCATGTACGACCGCGTGTCCCTTGCCCTTGCCGATGATCCACTTGTTCACCGGGGTCGTCACCACGAACGCCACCGCGAGCGCGAACGCCAGCGACCCCCAGAACAGCCAGGTCAGCAGCCCCGCGGCCATCGCCCCGGGCACCACCAGCATGACCGCGTTGTCCACGATCTCCATCACGACGATCGACACGGTGTCCGCCGCCAGCGCCAGCCGTACGGCCTTGCCCACCCCCACACCGGCCCGCCGCAGCCCGACCACCGTGAGCAGGTACCCGAAGAAGAACGCCAGCACCACGGCCAGCACGATCGTCGCCAGATCCGACCACTCCAGCGCGGTCCCGATCACCATCCCGAGCACTTCCCCGATGGCACACCCGGTCAGGCAGTGCAACGTCGCCGACGCCGCCATCCCCCACGTCGCCCGACGCCCATGCCCACCCGCCATCCGGATCACTCCTCGAAGGCCAAATACCTATACGGGGTATGAATGCGGACACTACCCCCCAATCGGCCTTCGAAAAACCGTTCGCAACCCAGCGCGATCAATGCAATACTTTGCGTGACGACAACGGTTACCCGAATCGATTGGAGCACACCATGACCAGCGGAGCCATTTCCCTGACCACACAGGGACAGGGCGGCCCATCGGCTCCCGCTCGCGCCCCAACGACGGCCCTGGAGTTCGTCGCCTCGCTCCCCCGCAACCCGCACATGCGCGTCGAGGTCATCAACAGCAGGGTGATCGTGAGCCACTGGGGCAATCCCCGCCACTCCCGGATCATCAGCCTGCTCGTGACGCTCCTCGGCCCAGTGGCGGATGCGCGCGGCTGGCGAGTGTGGCCCAGCCTCGACGTCCGCACCGCCCACACCTGCGAGCCGCTGATCCCCGATCTGGCAATAGGCCCGAAAGGCGCACCACGCTGGGGCGAGGACGAGATCCTTTCCAACGGCCTGGTCCTCGTCGCCGAGGTCGTCTCCCGATCCAGCGTGCGCGAAGACCGGGAGGACAAACCCGTCATCTACGCAAAGGGCGGCGTGCCGTTCATGCTCGTGGTCGATCCCATCGCCGAGCCCCCGACCGTGACCCTGTGGAGCGACCCCGGCGACGACGGCTACCGCACCGTCACCAAGGTCAAGATGGGCGAGGAGCTACCCATCCCCCACCCCGTGGACTGTGCACTCGACACCTCGGCGTTCATTAGGGCTGATCGGTCCAGGCCACTCGGCCCACCCTCAACGGCCCCAGACCCAACGGCCCCAGCCCCAACGGGACCCCCGACCTGATCGCCACCGAGGCCGCCCACCGCGACATCAGCAGGCAGTCTGGCCAGATCATCACCTTGTTGGCCATCCAAGCCACCGCTTTACCCTCCGGGCACCGCGACGACATCGACACCTACATCCGTTACCTGACCAACACGGCCACCAGGGATGGCCGATCGCGGCAGCGTGATCGCAGGCACCTGCCGCCATCTGATCGCCAGCAGGTTCGACCTGGCCAGAGCCGGATCGGCCTCACCGGAGCCGAAGCGGTGTTGCGGCTACGCCCCTGTCACCAGGACGGATACACCCGCACAGCCTGGCTGACAGGCTCACATCGTTCCGGCTTCCGGGTCAATCAGGCAGCTCGGGCACGGCCAGCCCCAACGCGGCTGCCAGGTCGATCGTCCTGCGGGGGGTTGAGCACTGCCTGGCCAGGCTGGTTTGGTCGAGTCGGCCGTTACGGGCTTGGAACAGGTATCGCGCGGCGGGATGCTGACGCAGTTCGTTCGCGCTGAGGTCATTGGCGAGGCGATGCGCTGCCTCTGCCAAGGCAGGGAATGACGACCGCAGATCCGCGGCCCACTTTTCGACCGCCGCAAGCCACCTCCGTGTAGTGGCGTCGGGCCCCGAGGCAAACCGTGCGATCGTCGCAGCCAGCTCTGACCAGGCGAAGTCATGCCAGGGCTTGGTCTTCAAGATGGGCAACTGCCACTGACGCTTGACGATCGACCAGTGATCCGCGTGCGCCGCCACCGAGTGCACCGTAAATCCCGGTACGCACAGCGCGGTCAGATTCCAGCCGTGACAGGCACCGGTGTCAAGGCCGAAGATCCTGCCGTCGCGGATCATCGGCTCACGCCCGATGACATGATGGCCGAACACCACCGGCTTGGCGTCGGCGTAATGCTCATGCCAGTAGCCGTCTGGAAACAGTCCGGCGAGTTCTCGTTCGCCGCTGGTGGAGCCGCAGAGAATCTCCTCTTTCTGGTCGGCCTGCGCAACTCCGGGCACCATCGCGGCGTGAACGACACGGACATGCTCGTTCTCGAAGTAGTACGGCAACGTCCGCATCCATTCGACCGTCTCGGCGTAGCGGTCGCCCAGTTGCAAGCGCGTGATCTCCTGCGCGTAGGAGAAGATCCCGCGCACATGTTTACGCTCGTGGTTGCCCATGACCACCACCGAGTTCGGACGCTCACGGAAGTACGCGACCACCTCACCAGGCGCCGGACCACGGTCGACAAGATCGCCGACGCTGACCAGCAGGTCGTCCGGGCGCAGGCCCACCTTCTCGCACAATTCGAGCAGTTCGTCGAAGCAACCATGGATGTCGCCGACGATGACAGTACGCCCCACCCGCGAGAGCCTAGGTAGATCTCGCCCCCGCGCACAAAGGGTTATCCGAGCTGACCAGCGAACTTCCAGGCCGTACAGCATTTTCGACCTCGATTGCCCTGACCAGAGGCGGTAAACGAGATGCGACCGGTTGAAAGGTTCAGTTCCTTAAAGGAGCCGCACGCAAGTCCGTACCCGATGAGCCCGACCCCGGTGGGCCCAAGCCTGATGGGCCCGGGCCCGGTGGGTTCGGACCCGATGACGTAAGCAGGTCCGATTCCGATTCCGATTCCGGGGCAAGGTGCGGTCAGTCGAGGCCGCGTTTGCCGGGGGTCCAGAAAGGTTTGGTGCGGATGTCCTTACGGTTCCAGCCGCGGTCGTGGACGAGGTGGCGGCGGATGGCCTGGATGGTGCGGGCTTCGCCGGCGAGGTAGGCGGTGCCGGGGGTGTCCGGGAGGTCGAGGTCGGCGACGGCCTTGACCAGCAGCTCGGAGCTCGCGGCGGACGCGCCGTTGCGGTAGATCCGCACCAGTTCGCGAGGAAGGTCGAGGTGGTCGCCCTCCCGGTCGGCCTCCACCACGCCGTACACCGGTGCCGACTCCGCGATGGCCGACAGCATCGCGCCGAAGGCCACCGAGGCGGTCTCCTCTCCGGCGAACAGGTGATAGCGGGCGTCGACGTCGGGCACCAAGCGGCCCTCAGGGCGGGTGAAGCGGATCTTCTGCCCCACCGTCACCGTCCGGACCCACGTCGTGCCAGGGCCGTCGCCGCCGTGGTCGTACCCGATCAGGTCGAGCGACTCCGCGCCCGTTTCGTGCCGCCAGATCGAATACGTGCGCAGCGAAGTGCGCAGCATCAGCCGTATGTGCTGGCCGGGCGTCCATCGCAGCCCGGCCAGCTCCGCGCCGCGGATCCGGATCTGGCGCATCCGGGGCGCCACCCACTCGGTTTCCGCGACCTCACCGGTGACCAGGAACCGGCTCAGCAGCGCCATCGCGATGGACGACCCTCTCCCCGGCTTCTCCGGCATCTCACGCTCCCGCTGGTTCATCGGCGCCTCGGGTCCAGTTGCTCGATCCGGGTACGGGCCTCGACGAACACGGCCTGGATCTGCTCGACGACCCGGGGGTCGCCGTGCGCGTGAACCAGCGTCTTCACCGCCGACTTGACCAGGCGCAGCGCCGGGCCGATGATCTCCGCGGCCTCGGGCTCACGGAACATCCCCCACTCGCTCCTGCTGGCGGCCCGCGACCACATCCGCTCGATTTCGTCGCCGTGCTCGGCCGCCGCCTCACGCCCGGCGTCGGTGGCGTGGTACACCTTGCGGCCGTCGCCGGCCTCCACGCGTACCAGCCCCTCGTCCTCCAGCATCTGGAGGGTCGGGTAGATCGAACCGGCGCTGGGCTCGTAGGTGCCGTTGAACCGCTCGGCGAGGCGGTTCATCACCTGGTATCCGTGCCCGGCCTCGGCCACGACCAGCGCGAGCACGGCTAATCGCAGCTCCCCTGGCCCGAAGAACCGGCCGGTGGGTCCCACCCGGCCGGTTCCTGAGTTACGTCTCGCATTCATCATGGCTCGGATGCTATATCGAACGATATAACGAAGTAAACGACTCCACCGGACGCAACGTGGAACGCCCGCCTGCGCCACCGGTGTGCCCGGCCGGCCCGCGCCCCAGCCAGTCCGGCGTACCGGTCCCCCTGCCACTCGACCTGCTCGTGCCACCAGGCGCCCGGGCCCATCGGCCGACCCGGCCGACGTGGCCTGGGAGGCCCGGCCCACCGGGCCTATCCGCTGAAGAACTCCAGCAGTTCGGGGGCCAGCGCCACCGGGCTGACGTTGTGCGCCTGCCCGTCGAGCACCCGGTAGGACGCGCCCGGGATCATGGCCGCCACCGCCTTGCCCGCCGCGACCATCCAGGCGGGGCTGTCCTGGCCGGTGAGCACAAGCGTGGGCTGCCCGAGCGAAGCGAGCCGTTCGGACGGTACGCCGCCCGGTCCCACGACCGCCGCCTCGTACGCCAGCGTGCGGGCGATCGCCTCGGCCTCCTCCCAGAACGGCTGGCCGCGCATGGCGGCCACCGCCTCGGCCGGGATGTCCGCTCCCCGGACCATGAACTCCTCCACCGCGTCGCCGGGCCGTCCGTCGTCCACCAGCGCCTCCAGCCGGGCGGCGAAGCCGTCAGGCAGCGCGGGCGCGTCTGCGACCACCCGGTACGGCGGCTCCCAGGCCGCGACCCGGGCGATCTCCGGCAGCCGCAACGCCGCCTCCAGCGCCAGCGCCGCACCCGACGACCCACCGAAGACCATGGCCCTCCCGCCCACCTCGGCGACGAGCGCGGCCAGGTCCTCGACCTCCCGCTCCACCGCGTACGGCCGAGTGTCCCCGCTGTCCCCCCGGCCGCGCCGGTCGTAGTTCACCACCGTGAACCAGGGGGCGAGGGCGGCGGCCACATCGCGCAGCGTGGGGTGGGCGCGATCGGTCATCGCGCCATGCACAAGGATCACGGCGGGGCCTTCCGAGCCGTACCGATCGAAGGCGATCCGCGTACCATCCGCCGAAGCGACGAACCCGCCATAGCGCTCGACACCAACTACACCGGTCACAACACCTCCCAAAGAATGGCAGCCAAGGCGATAAACCCACTAATGACCATCACACGGGCCGCACCGGATGCAGCGCCTCCCAGTGACGGCCGAAGACGACCCGAAGCAACGAATCCACCGGGGGCTCGGCCCCGGATGCCTCTGCCTTCGGAAGGGGACGGCGATGGGTGAACTTGCGCAGACCGTGGTACTCGCCCGGAGCTCCGCCCCGCAAGATCCACCGTCGTCTGGACACCACCTCCACGCCCATCACCTGCGGCGTTGAGCCCGCCGAACGACCACTCCGACCACCAGACACCAAATCCCAAGGCCGGCCTAAGACAACCCGCGTACTCCCGGTGACAAGCCAACGGCAACCCGCACCCATCACCCGAGACACCCCACCCGCCAAAGGGCTCAACACCGCAATGACGGCCCAAGACAGTTCACGTACCACCGGCCCAAGCAGCAAGGCCGCCAATGGACTTCACACAGGCCGCACCAGGCACAACGCCTCCCGAGGACAAGCCAGCGGCAACCCGCACCCCATCACCTGAAGCACCAAGCCACCAAAACCCCACACCGACTACACCGGACACGACATCCCAGTGGCGGCCCAAGACAACCCGCGCGCTACGGCCTGAAGCAGCAAACCACTCAAGAGCCTCAGGCAGGCCGCACCAGGCACAACGCCTCCCGAGGACAAGCCAACGGCAACCCGCACCCCACCACCTGAAGCACCAAGCCACCAAAACCCCACACCGACTACACCGGACACGACATCCCAGTGGCGGCCGAAGGCAACCCGCGCGGCCATCGCCCGAAGCGGCGAAGCCGGGTAGTGTCCAGGAAGCGGTGGATCTTACGGGATCGAGCCCCGGGCGAGCGCGAGGACCTGCGTAAAGGTGATCTCACCCCGCCACCGCCCGAAGCGGCGAAGCCGCCAAAGGGGTTCAGGCGGGCTGTACCAGGCACAGGGCCTCCCAGTGGTGGCCGTCGAGGTCGGTGAAGGCCCGCTGGTAGCGGCCGAAGGACTCGCGGGCCTCGCCCACCGGCTCGGCGCCTGCCGACACCGCCTTCTCGAAGAGGGCGTCCACGCCCTCGCGGTCGTCGGCGGCGATGACCATGATCACCTGAGTGCTGTCGGCCGGTTTGGCCACCGCATTACGGGCGTACCCGGCGAACACCGGCTCAGCCAGCAGCATGACCTGAGTGCGGTCGTTGATGACCACCGAGGCCATCCCATCACCCATGCCGAAAAGCTGGAAACCGAGCTTGGTGAAGAACTCCTTGGAGCGCTCGACGTCCTGGACGGGCAGATTGACGAACATGGTGTGCGACATGATGTCGGGGTTCCTTCCGCGCTGATCTCGTTGATCTCGTGATCCCGTTGATCTCTTCGATGTGCTTCGAGTATCGCGGCGCGGGAAATCCCCGGTCTTGTCATCGCGTGCCGGGCGGTTTGACGTTCAATGCACTATCGACCGTTCAGCGCACTCCGCCGGAAGTCGGTCGGCGGCACGCCGTACGCCCGGCGGAAAGCCCTGCTGAAGTGCGCGGAGTCGGGCAGGCCCCAGCGGGCGGCGACGGTGCTCACGCTCACGTCGCGCATGGCGGGGTCGGCGAGATCGCGGCGGCAGCGTTCGAGCCGCCGGTGGCGGATCAGCGCGGCCACCGTCGTGTCCTCACCCTCGAACAGCCGGTGCAGGTACCGCAGCGAGATGTGGTGCCGGGCCGCGATGATCTCAGGGCTCAGCTCAGGGTCGCCAAGATGCTGGTCGATGAAGGCGTGAACGCTCAGCAACGACGTCCGCCGCCGCGCCTCCGCCTCCGGCGGCTCCTCCTCCCACCCGGCTCGTTCGGCGACGGCCGCCGTGATCAGGTCGGTCACCACGGAGGACAGCCGGGCCGCCCCTTCGGGCCGGTAGGTGTCCAGGTCGGCCGCCACCCTGCGTAAGAACGGCCCGGCCAGCGCGGCGGTACCCTCCTCAGGCGCGAACGTGACGGCCGTGAGCCGTCCCACCACGCCGGTGCCCAGCGTCAGCGCGTCGTGCGGGAAGCTGAACACCGCGAGGCGCACCTCGGACTCGTACGCGATGTCGTACGGTCGGGCGAAGTCGTAAAGGGCGAACTCCCCGGGGCCGAGCCGCGCCTCCCGGTCGCCCTGGGTCACCAGCACACTTCCGGACACCGTCAGCACGACCCGGTACAACTCGGGACTGTCCTTGCGGATCAGCCGGGGCGTACGGTGCACGCTGTGCGGAGTGGACGTCTGTACGCGACCCACCGACAGCGCCCCCAGCCGCCCGCCATCGATCTGCCCGGCCAGCGGAATCCCGGGCGCGATCCGCACATCCAGCGGCCCGAGCGTCTCCCCGACGACGGCCCGCCACGCATCACGCCGCTCGTCGGCCGGTATGTCGCTCGCCCGAATCAGAACAGTCACTCACATCACCCCGCAGCGCGCATGCTAGGGCAAAACCCCCTCAACGACCGTCCCAATCCCGCAACGCCGCGTAGTCCGCATCCGTCAGCCCCCGCCCCGGATCGACCCGACGCAGCCGGACACCGCAGGAGCGGCGCAGCTACGCCCCCGCCCGCAGGCGAAGGATCGGCGAAGAGCTGAGCAGCGCCTCGCTGTCACTTTGGAGCAACTGTCGCAACTGTCGCACCATGATGTTCATGTCGCGCCACGATGTTCGCGGTACCGTGATGGCATGAGTGCTCAGCCGATCCACCAGGAGGACCCGCGCGATCCGCAGGTCATCCTGCGGAACCTCCCGGAACGGGAGCGGCCAGAGTTCCTGCGCCAGTATCGTGCTGCCGTGGATGCCGCCCGTGACGATGTCTCCCACTACCAGCACCTACAACGGCTTCTACGCCACTGGAGCCTGGTCGCCATCGCAGCCAACCGCCCTGGCTACTACGAGGCGATCGAGGAGGCCGAAGCCGGTGAGGGCCGGTCGGTGCCGTTGGAGCAGGCACTCGCCGACGAGTTCGCTCGCCGCACTCGGTGACGTACCGGCCTCACCTGTCTGAGCGTGTACTAGGTCAGCTCGGCGGGTTTCCCCTCGACGGGCTCACAGCGCTCGGCGAACTCATGGCGAGGGTCTGTGAGGATCCGTACGACCCGCTCGTCACCGCCCCCAGTAGTGATCCTCACGTTCGCCGCGCCGATTTCAGCGATGGGCACGGTTTCGTGACATTCCTCATCCTGGATGCGGTGGAGGTCGTACGCATCACAGATATCACTTGGGTCGGCTGACGCAGCGGGGATGTTCTCATCGTGCCGCAGTCGGGCCGAGCAAGGTGTGGAGGGCGGAGGTGGCGTCGGAGTTGGGGCCGGACCAGGCGAGGTGGCCGTCGGGGCGGATGAGGAGGGCTTCGGCGTCCGTGTCCAGGGTTGTGGCGGTGATCTGGGTGATCCGGTCGTGGGCGATGGGGTCGCCGGCGGTGCGGATCAGGAGGGGGCGGCCGTCGTGGAGGAGTTGGTACAGGCGTTGTACGTCGGGGCGCTCCGGGATGGTGACGGCGAGGTCGGGGACTCGGGAGCCCGCCGGGGAGTCGTCGCCGTAGTCGGTGGCGATGCCGGAGACCATGCCCGCCAGGCGGTGGTTGACCGCCTCGATGCCCAGCAGGTCGTTCAGCATCGCACGCAGTGCCTGGGCCGGGCGTCGGTACTGTGCCAGCAGCGGTAGTTCGAGCAGCAGGGTCTGTACCTCGGTGTTGGCGGTGACGGCCGCGCCGACCGGGCGGCGTTCGGCGTCGTAGGAGTCCAGCAGCCCGGCCGGGGCCCAGCCGGTGATCTGAGCGGCGAGTTTCCAGCCGAGGTTCATCGCGTCTTGCAGGCCGGTGTTCAGCCCCTGGCCGGCGGCCGGGAAGTGGATGTGCGCCGCGTCGCCCGCGACCAGGATGCGACCCTGCCGGTACCGGGCGGCCAGGCGGGTGGCGTTGCCGAATCGGGACAGCCAGCGCGGCTCGGCCACCCCGAAGTCCCGCCCCGCGACGTCCACCAGGGCTTTCCGGAACTCCTCCAGGGTCACCGGCTCGGCGGACGGTACCCGCATCCGCTCCGGGTTCACCAGTACGAACCGGGTCAGACCGTCCTCCAGCGGTACGGCGAGAAGACGGCCGTTGGCCGCCTGCACGGCGTCGGGATCGGTGACGGCGAAGTCGCCGAGTATGGCGGAGACGGTCTCGTCGGTGCCCTCGAAGGCGATCCCGGCGGCCTCCCTGGCCATGCTGCGCCCGCCGTCGCAGCCCACCACGTAGGCGGCCCGCACGCTCCCGCCGTCGGCGGTCTCGACGGTGACCGAGTCGTCGTCATGCCGTACGGCGGTGACCGCGCAGCCCCGGACGACCTCCGCGCCCAGTTCGCGGGCGCGCGCCTCCAGCACTTCCTCGGTACGGGCCTGCGCCAGAAAGATCGTGTAGCCGTGCCGGGTGGGCAGGCGGGTGAAGTCGAGCCGGGTGTCCAGGGCCGCGAAGTGCCAGCCGGGCACGGTACGGCCCCGGCTGAGGAAACGGTCGGCGATACCGCGCAGGTCCATCATCTCGATGCTGCGCGGGTGCATGGTGAGCGCCCGTGATTCGCGTCTGCGTTCAACGCGCCGTTCGAGTACGCGGACCCGTACTCCGGCCAGCGCCAGTTCCGCCGCCAGCAGCAGCCCCGTCGGGCCTGCGCCCACCACGATCACGTCCACGGACATCTCACCCTCCTATTAAATGAACAGCGTTCACTAAATCGGGTTCACTAGTATCACCGGACATGGAAACCTCGTCAACCCCGCAGCGCCCCCGGGGCCGCCCGGCCAAGATGGCCGCCCCGGAGGCGGTCGCGACCGCGTTGCGCCTGGTGGACGAGGAGGGCCTGGACGCGCTGACCATGCGCCGGCTGGCCACGGCGCTCGGCGTCCAGGTGGGCACGCTGTACCGGTATTTCGCCACGAAGCAGGACCTGCTGACCGCCATGGCCGAGGAGATGCTGGCTGGCTGCGCGGACCCGCCCCCCGACCAGGACACCTGGCAGGGCCAGGTGATCGAACTGGCCGGGCGGCTGCGCGCCGCGCTACTGCGCCGCCGCGACGGGGCGCGCATCTACGCGGGCACCCACGCCGCCGGGCCCAACACGCTCGCCTACGCCGAGGCCCTGGTGGGCGTACTGCGCGATGCGGGCCGGTCGGCCGAGTCGGCGGCCCGCTCGACGCTGGCGATCGTGCATTTCACGCTTGGGCACACGTTGGAGGAGCAGGCCATCGGCACGGCCGCCGGCGACGCGGCGAGCAGCTTGCGCGCGGCCCTGGAGCCAGAGCGCTACCCGCACCTGGCGGCAGCGGCGGCCACGCTCAGCAGCAGCGACTATGCCAGGCACTTCACGCACGGGCTGGACCTGCTCGTCAAGGGACTCGGGTGAACCGGTCGCCCTGAGGGCCGTTCTCGCAGTGCCTTTCGGGGAGCGCGAGGATCGCGAATACCACTTTTCCCTCCAGCGGAAGGTCGTCGTACGGGGCCCGCCAGCCGACGCTTTCGGCTATGGCGTCCACTATTTCGAGGCCGCGTCCGGTGATGGAGTCGGCGGATACTCGGTCGCGAATACGCGGCATTCTGGGGGCCGGGTCCCAGACTTCTATGCGTAGGGTTTCGTCGGTTTTGATGAGGGTGATTCGGATGAGGGATTGTTTACTGAGGAGTGTGGTGGTGTGGTGGGGTTCGGGGGTGACTCCGAGGGCTTGGATGGAGTTGGTGAGCAGCTCGGAGACCACCAGCTCGACATCGCTCTCGAATCGTTCGTCCCTGTAGCCCCAGCCACGTAGGGTCGCCCGCGTGTATTGCCTGCCCACCCGAACAGCGCCGGGGAGGGGGACCAGTGCAAGGCTCTCGCTCTGAAACGCCATCAAATCGCCCCATTTTCACCGGGTAGCGCGATACCCTCTTTGCCGAAACGCTCAACCAGATTGCCGCCCCTCGCTTGTTGCGGTAAGCGTTATACGCAGACGCTGGGAGACCTTTATGGCGACCGGCGCATTAAGAGTCTTACGAGGTCTCGCGACAAAGGAGCGAAATGCGCACGATCCCCCCAGACCCGGTCTATATGGCACGAAAGATCTTCGGCAAGGAGCTGCTGCGTCAGAGGGCGGCCAAAGGGTGGACTCAACATGGGGTCGGGTCGCGGCTCGGCGTCCACCAGAGCCTCATCAGCCAGTGGGAACGCGCGATCAAGACGCCGGGCCCCGGTTACGCCGAGCGCCTTGACGAGATCTTCGGCCTTACCGACGAAAGCGTCTTCGCCACTCACTATCACCGCATCGTCCGCGCCATCGACGATCGGACGTGGACCATGCGCTGGGCCGAAGACGTCGAGCGTCAGGCCGTCACCATCAAGTTCTGGGACCCTCTGCTGGTCACCGGGCTTCTACAGACCCGGGACTACGCGTACGCCATCTACAGAGGGGCTGGCCAGGGTTCCAAGTGGGCGGAAGAACGCCTCGCCGAACGGCTGGCTCGGAAGGATATCCTGGAGAAGGACAAGCCGCCCAGTGTGCTGTCACTCATCGACGAGGCGGTCCTCGACCGGCCGATAGGCGGCCCGCAATCCCTTCGGAACCAGCTCGAATACCTTGTGGAGATGACAGAACGGCCAAATGTTACCATTCAGGTCGTTCCTCTATCCGCAGCCTGCACTCGGGGATTGACCTGCGCCTTCGGGCTCGCGACCCTTCCCCTCGATCCCGATGTGGCCACCGTTGACTCCTTGGTAGGTCCATTCGTCACAGTCGATTTCGACATAGTCTCAAAGCTACATATCCAGTTTGACACCATAAGGGCGGACGCGTACCCACAGAGTCAGTCCATATCGTTGATCAAGAACGCGATACAGCGATGGAAAAAGTGAGTGTCAACTAGGCGATCTGGCGGAATGCCACCGCGAGCGGAATCCACGGGCAATGTGTGGAAGTCGCCCTCAATCTCCCCGGCACCATAGCCATCCGGGACAGCAATAACCCCACCGGCCCCATCCTCCTCTTCACCCCCGCCGAGTGGACCACCTTCCTCAACAGCCTCAAATAGGGGCACGCAGGCCTGCGACGAGGAGCCCGACCAGGCGGCGGGCGTCGTAGCGGGGGTCGGCATCGGCCCCGATGCACAGGTTTCCCACGCCGCGCATGAGCTCGAAGGCGTCCAGATCGCCGCGGATCTCGCCGGCGGCAGCCGCCGCGTCGAGCAGGTCGGCGCACACCGGCACCAGGCGTTCCAGGAAGTAGGCGTGCAGCGCCTGGAAGCCGGTGTTGTCCGGCTGTAGCACCGCGGCCAGTCCGTGCTTGGTGACCAGGAAGTCGACGAACAGGCCGACCCACTGCCGCAGCGCCGCGTACGGGCTCGAACAGGCGGCCAGCAGGGCCGGACCGGCTTCGGCGCAGGACTCCACCTGGTGCCGGTAGACGGCGATGACGAGATCGGCCCGCGTGGGGAAATGGCGGTAGATCGTGGCGGTGCCGACGCCGGCCTCGGCCGCGATGTCACGGATCGGCGCCTCCACACCCGAGGTGACGAACACCGCGGCGGCGGCGCGCAGCAGGTTCTCCTCGTTGCGCCGCGCATCGGCCCGTTTCGGACGGGACTCCTCCACGCCATTGCCTCCAAGGTCGGATTGCTAAACGGGACACTGTCCCATATAGTCGTAAGCGGGACACTGTCCCACTTCCACATGCTGCCAGAACGAAGACCCCGCGGCCAACCCCGCCCACCCCGAAAGGCACCACCATGCCCGCATCGCCCACCACCCCCGTCGTATCTGTCAGGCCGGTCATCCTGCCCGCCCCCGGACGAGGCCAAGACCTCCAGGTCCGCGTCACGGCCCCCGCCACCGGCGACCACCTGCCTGTCGTCGTCCTCTCCCACGGCCACGGCTGGTCCATGGACGGCTACGCCCCTCTGGCCGACCACTGGGCCGCCCACGGCTTCGTGGTCGTGCAACCCACCCACCTCGACTCCCGCACCCTCGCCCTGCCTCCCGACGACCCCCGCACCCCCCACATCTGGCGCATCAGGGTCGAAGACCTCAAGCGCGTCATCGACGGCCTCGACGTCCTGGAAGCCGCCTTGCCGGGCCTGACCGGCCGCCTGGACCGCGACCGCGTCGCCGTCGCCGGCCACTCCTGGGGAGCCCACAGCGCCGGCATGCTCCTCGGCGCCCGGATCCTGGACGCCGACGGCACCCCGGGACAGGACCTGTCCGACCCCCGCGTCACGGCCGGCGTGCTGCTCGCCCTGCCCGGACAGGGCGGCCAGGACCTGTCCCCCTTCGCCGCCGAGCACTTCCCCTTCATGAACCCCGCCTTCGAGTTCATGACCACCCCGGCCCTCCTGGTCGCCGGCGACAAGGACGACTCGCCGCTGTCGCTGCGCGGACCCGACTGGATCACCGACGGCTACCACCTCAGCCCCGGAGACAAGAGCCTGCTGACACTGTTCGGCGCCGAGCACACCCTCGGCGGCGTCGCCGGACACCGCGTCGCCGAGACGACCGACGAGAGCCCCGAACGCCTGGCCCTGCTCCAGCAGCTCACCACGGCCTTCCTCCGCACCGCCCTGAACCCCGCCGACCCCGCCTGGCCCACCGCCCGCGCCGTCCTGGAATCGACCCCCCACCCCCTGGGCCGGATCGACAGCAAGCAGGCCGGTCAGCCGGCCTGACGGGCGCGGTGCCCGGGATGGGGAGCATATGTCTGCGACGGCTACCGCACCGGGTGACCTCAGGAGAACCAGTTCAGCTCCTGGCCGTGTGACCGGGTCCAGGCCATCGGCCGGCCGTCCAGGGCGAGTACGTGAAGTGAGCCGGCGGCGGGGGGCGGTGGCAGTGCGTCGTAGGGCAGTACGCCCGCGCCCTCGTTCGCGATCCAGTGTCCCGGCAGGCCGGTGACCATCGCCGTGAACGCCGCCCGCCGCCGCTCCGGTACGAGGTGCAGCACCGAGGTGTGGAACACCACGAGCGTCGCGCCCGCCGGGGCCTGGGCGGCCAGGGCGGGCAGGTCGTCCACCAGGTCGCCGCGCACGAGCAGGGGCGGGTCGGCGGCGGCGACGGCCGCCGCCGCGCGGAGGCGGGCGCGGCGGTGTTCGTGTTCGGGCCAGATGAGCGCGTCGAGCCAGCCGATGTCGGCCGGGTCGGTCACGTCCAGCGGGTTCAGGTCCAGACCGGCCCGCCACACCACCCGGGGCGGCTCCACAGGCAGGGTCAGGCCGGTGGCCGCGCAGGTCAGCACCGGCTCGCCGGTACCGACGGCGCGGTCCCCGTATCGGTAGCCGTACCGATCCGGGTAGAGGCACAGCCCCGCGGACGCGCCGACCTCCAGCAGCGCGAGCGGCTGTGGCAGCGCGGCGAGCAGCGGCAGCAGGACGGCGCAGCGCCCCGCCTCGTTGGTCTGCGTGATGCGGACCCGCATCTCGGCCTCGATCTCGGGCCAGTGCGCCACCGCGAAGTCATGGAACTCCGCCGGATCCTCCACCGGCCCGCCCAGCAGCCGGACCACTCCGAACAACAGGTTCGGCTGCCGCTTGGCCGCCGGAAGCCCGGCCAGCAGTCCCAGGAGAACCTCGTCGCGAGACACGGCGGACGCCAGCCGTTCATAAACCGGCGACACTCCACGCGCCTCCCGAACGGCGAACTCGGCGTACATCTCCGCGGTCATCGCAGGCCAACCCTTTCCGCGCTTTGGCCGCACCGTGCTTTCACCTGGCCGGCCGGGGCACACGCCGGCCGCAGAGCGCGCAATCAGTTGTTCACTTTATCGACCCTGTCCCGACCACTCCGTCCACACTTCTGATCACCAGGCCGCACCATGCTCCGGCTGAGCCGGTCATTCAGCTCGGCAGCGAGGTCAGCATGATCATAAGAAACGGGTACAGATGAGGCTCTGGAGTTCCGGTAGGCGCGCCATCGCGATTTTCATGGTCATCGCGGTGGCCCTCGCGAGCCTGCCCGCGCAGGCGAACGCGCAGCCGCGTCCACCGCTGACGAAGTCCATGACCCAAGCGCTCGCCGCCGCCGGGGTCGGAGACGACGTCAAGGTGACGACCACCGCCGAAAAAACGATCATTCTTTTCGAGATCGAGCATATCGACATTGAGAAGACCAACAAGTTCATCGACGAACTCCAGGCCAGGAACGACCGGCTCAGTGACACGTTCAGAGACGAATTCAACAGGTGGGAGGAGTATCTTCCCGGCGACCCGCCTGCCCAATGGGTCGACTTCGACGGCGAGCTGGTCGCGGAGCCCACCGGTATTTCGCTGCGCGTGCCGACGGAGTACATCACCCCGAATTCCACCTTCTGGCAGCAGTTTCTCGCGACCGCGACAGGCATCCTGGTGCTGCTCCTCGTCCGCGCCTCTTGTTACGCCTTCTTCGCGGAGGGCGCCCCGATCGCCGGGCCGGTCTGCGCGGCTGTCGGGGCGTTCGTCGGCACGTTCGTCGCAAAGTTCATCCTCATGGTCATCGACCACAAACTGGGGGACCCGAAGGCCTGGGGCGAGGCGTTCGCCTACGGGATTCTCGCCGCCGCGGGCGCGCTCGCCTGGGAGTCGGGGCTCAACGCGTGGGCGAAGACCCAGGCACGACCCCTCTTCATGAAGATCTGCGATGCCATCAGGGGCTGGTGGAAGGACGCGGCCGATTTCCTCGAGAACATGACGAACTCCATGGTGGACAGGCTGATCGAACTGGCCAGGAGCAGAGGATGGGAAGTGGCCCGGACCCTTCGCCCGATGGGGCTGGGGTCGTCCTCCGCGTACGGTGAGGGCAGCTCGGACGGCAATGGCTTCCGCGACTCCGCCGACCAGGGCTTCCAGCGGCTGATCAGCCAGCGCCGCACGTCCGTTGCCTCGGACGCGCAGGTCACGGGCGCCAAAGACGACACCCCGCTGGTGGACTGGGTGGGCAGTGTCCAGGTGGGCACGATGGCCGACCGGGAGATCGAAGGCTGGGGCGGGTACACGATCGACCTGATCGCGGACAAGGCGAAATGCGCGGTGAAGACCTACCAGCCGAACCTCATCACCCTCATGGCCGGCGGCAACGACGTCATGCAGAACAGGATGGACGGCGCGATCGATCGGCTGGAGAACCTCATCAGGCAGGTCAGCGCGGACGCCCCCCACGTGGCCGTGCTGGTGGCCGGGACGCAGCCGTTCCACGACGCCGCCAGGCGCGCGCGGGGCAGTGCGTTCACCGCGCAGATACCGGCGATGGTGAACCGGCTGGTCGGCAGCGGCCTGCGGGTGGTCTACGCCGACATCTCCGGGCTCCAGCACGGCGACGTCGGCTGGGACGGCGTCCACGCCAACGACCAGGGCTACGACAAGATCGCCGCAGCGTTCGTCCAGGCCGCCGGCACGGCCATGGACCGGGGGTGGATCTACGCGCCGAACCCGCAGGCCGACAACGAGTGGTCCAACCCGTGCGGCCTCCGCGACGACGGCCGGGGCAAGCCGGTGCCGGTGCCGGCACCGAACAAGCTGGGCGAGGGCTGGGATGACGCGGGGGTCATCAATTGGACGGAGTACCCCTCCAGTAACCGGTTCTGGGTGGTGGACATCAACAAGGACCGCAAGGCCGAGTTCGTGACGGTGTACCCGGACCAGACCTTCCGGTTCTGGTGGAACAGCGGCCCCTCCGGGGAGGGCTGGATGCCCTTCGTCGAGGGCAACAACTCCTACCGGCCGCCCGGCGGTTCGGTCGGCAACATGCTGCGTTTCGCCGACCTGGACGGCGACGGCTTCCCCGACTGCGCGGTGGTGCACCTGAACGGGAACATCGACGCCTACACCTGGAAGGCGGACGCCCCTTCCGGTCAGCGGATGTGCAAGCAGAAGTACGACGGCATCGCGGGAGTCCACGCGAAGGACGGCCAACTGAAGATCGTCCCGCCCACCCAGATCCGTTTCGCGGACGTCACCGGTGGCGGGCGCGACGACTACCTGCTGATCGACCCGGACGGCACCACCACCGCCTGGTACAACAGGGGCTTCCAGGTCCAGCGGCCGACGCGCCACTACCTGGACTGGGCCGACCCGGCCAAGATCAGCGGTGCCCTGAAGTTCCCTCGGGAGATCAGGTACGCCGACATCAACGGCGACGATCGGGCCGACCGCCTCCTGATCACCCCCTCGGGCGGCGCTCGGGCCTGGATCAACGAGGGGGCCAAGGGCGGCGGCGGCACCTACCGCGACATCGGCCGGATCACCGCCGACCCGGGCCTGCCGCCCAAGGACATCCAGCTCGCCGACATGGACGGCGACGGTAAGGACGACTTCCTGCGGATCGGCTGGACCGGCGTCACCCACCTCTGGCTCAACAGGCTCCCGCCGTCCTACTTCAAAACATTCCACCCGTAACGACCCCTTTGAGAAGGCGTGCCGCCCGTACTCCCGGGCGGCACGCCGTACGGGTCGCGCTCCGTCCTGGTCCGCGCCAGGATGTGCACATGAACGCGAACCCCGGGCGCCCGCGTCTGTTGCGGGAGCTGAACGACCGCGCCGTGCTGGAGTTGCTGGGGTCGTCCGGCATACTGACCCGCGCGCAGATCAGCGAGGCCACCGGGTTGTCCAAGGTGACGATCAACCACGTCCTGGCCCGCCTGGCCGAACGCGGCGTGATCGTCCAGACCGGGGTGCAGGCGGGCGGGCGCGGCCCCAACGCGGCGCTGCACGGGCTCAACCCGGCGAGCGGCTACGTGATCGGCCTCGCCGTGGACATGGAGACGACCTGGGCCATCCTGGCCGACATCACCGGCAGGACTCTCGCCGAGTTCACCGTGCCGACCGACGTCGCCGAAGACCCCGTCACGGCGGTACACGACCTCGCCGGACGCCTCACCGCCGAAGCGGGGATCGCGTTGTCGCAGGTACGCGCCTGCATGATCGGCGTGTCCGCGGTCATCGACCCCGCGACCGGCGACGTCGGCTTCTGCTACGACCTGCCCGCCTGGGAGCCCGGCGTACTGCACCGGCTGCGCCTGCGGCTCGGCGTGCCCGTCTCCATCGACAACGACGTCAACCTCGCGGCCGTCGCCGAACGCGCGCTCGGGGCCGCGCGCGACGTGCGGGGCTTCGTGCTGGTGTGGATCGGGCTCGGGCCGGGCGGGGCCGTCATGGTGGGCGATCAGCTTTTGCGCGGCGCGACCGGTACGGCGGGCGAGCTGGGCTGGATGCCCGTCCCGGGCGCACCGGTCAGCGACGGCGTGGTGGATCGGGCCAGGGGCGGCGTCGGGGCCGCCTTCCAGACCTTGGTGGGCTGGCAGGCCGTTCAGGAACTCGCCGGGGAGCACGGCCTGCGGGCCGATCACGTCCGGGACAGCGTGGCGGCGGCGGTCGCGAGCCCGGCCGGGGCGCCCTTCCTGGACGAGCTGGCCCGGCGGATCGCGCTGGGCGTCGCCTCCATCTGCACGGTCCTCGATCCGGAGCTGGTGGTGCTGGGCAGCGACGTCGGCTCGACGGGCGGCCCGGCGCTGGCCGGGCGGGTCGAACGCGCGGTCGCGGGCATGTGCCTGGGCAGGCCGCGCGTGGTGGCCTCCGAGGTGCCGGGCGGGCCGGTGGTGCGCGGGGCGCTGCTGATCGGCATCGGGCAGGCCCGCAACCGGGTCTTCTTCGGTGAGGACCACGAGGTCGAGAGCGGTGCCGGCGATCAGGCGGCCGGCCGGTCCCGGCTCGCGAAGGGCACACCCTGATCTTCCCGGCCCCGGGCCGTCCGGTCGAAGCGGGCGTGGCGGGCACAGAGGACCGCGACGTACGCCAGGACGTGCAACGGTACCCCGGCTGCCAGGGCCACCAGCACCGGCAGCGGGTCGGGCGTCACGCTCAGCCCCCACACCGCCGGCACCGCCAGCACGAACCACCCCGCCAGGAACACCCCGAAGACGTCCGCCGCGCGATACCGCCGCCCCCGCACGGCCTTCGCCACCAGGTGGACCGTGAGGAAGACCCCCGTCATCACCAGCATGAACCCCAGCAGCGAGGTCGCCCGCGCGTCATCACCCACGCCCCCCACCCGGCGGCCGTCCACCACCAGGAAGGCGGGCCTGCCGCGCCACAGCCGGGCCTGCACGGTGTCCCCGGCGTCCAGCCGGTCGAACACCTCGGGGGGCGGGTTGAACTCGGCGGACTCCTCCCCCACCCGAACCTGTAATCGGAGGATCATCCCGTTCTGGCTGGTCTCGTCGATCCGTTTCCCGCTGACCAGCGCGTCGGCGGGGTGCAGGCACTCCTGCGCGGAGTCCTCCGTCCCGCAGTCCGGCGCGCCCAGCAGGCGGTGCTGGCCGATCATGCTTCCCAGTACGAGGAAGCCCGCCGACCAGACCACCGCGACGGCCCCGATCCGCCACCCCCATCCATAGCCTTTGCCCACATTTGGCACGTTCTCAAGCGCGGCAGGCATCCGTCAACGAAAGTTACGGCGGGCTTGCCTCGGGGGCTGCCGGACGTGTATAAAACTAAGTGGTTATTTAACTAAGAGGCAATGAATGAACCCTGACGCGCTCGACGCCACCTTCGCCGCGCTCGCCGACCCGACCCGGCGGGCGATTCTGGCTCGGCTGCGGTCGGGCGAGGCCACCGTGACCGAGCTGGCCGCCCCCTTCGCGATGAGCCAGCCGGCCATCTCCAAGCACCTCAAGGTGCTCGAACGCGCCGGCCTGGTCTCCCGGAGCCGGGACGCCCAGCGCCGGCCGTGCCGCCTGGAACCGGCCGCGCTCAAGGCGGCGACCGACTGGCTGGCCGACTACCGGGAGTTCTGGGAGGTCCGGTACCAGGGGCTGGACTCATTGCTGCACGACATACAGTCCCTTGGAGGGGATGAACGATGAATGAGATCGCCGACCGCTACCGCCGGCGGGCCGACGCCTTCGCGCACCTGATCGACGGCGTGGCGCCGGAGCTGTGGGCGGACCCGTCGCCCTGCGCCGACTGGGACGCCCGTGACGTGGTCCGCCACATCATCGACATGCACGCGGTGATGCTGGCCCCGCTGGGCCGTACGCTGAGCCCCGCTCCCAGTGTCGATGAGGACCCGGCGGCGGCCTTCCGCGCGGCCCGCGCCGACGTCGAGGCGATCCTCGCCGACCCGGCGGTGGCCGCCACGATGTGCGACACCCCGGGCGGGCGGGTGTCGGCCGAGGGGCACGTCGACCGCGTGGTCAGCGACGACCTGCCGCTGCACGGGTGGGACCTCGCCCGCGCCACCGGCCAGGACGACACGATCGACCCGCAGGACGTCGAGCGCCTGTGGGCGGGCACCAGTTCGCTGCCCGCCGAGCTGCTGGCGCAGTTCCGCACCCCGGGCGCGTTCGGGCCGGGCGTCGTGGTCTTCGGCCCCGAGGTGAAGGTCCCGGCCGACGCCCCCTTGCAGGACCGGCTGCTCGGCATGATCGGCCGCGACCCGGCACGCCGCTGATGGCCGTCGCCGTCCACACGCCGAGCGACCGCGCGGTGGTGGTGACCCGTGAGTTCGCCGCCCCGCGCGGGCTGGTCTTCGCCGCCTGGACCAAGCCCGCGCTGCTGCGCCGCTGGTACGGCGCGCAGGGGTGGGACCTGGTGGTGACCGAGGTCGATCTGCGGGTGGGCGGGGCCTGGCGGTTCGTCTGGCGCGGCCCGGACGGCGCGGGAATGGCGTCCGGGGGCGTCTACCGGGAGATCGAGCCGGAGGTCCGGCTGGTCTACACCGAGTCGTTCGACGATCACTGGTATCACGGGGAGTGCCTGGTCAGCCACGACTTCACCGAGACGGCCGGGCGTACCACGCTGACCAGCACCATGCTGTACGAATCGCAGGCCGTACGCGATCTCGTGCTGGCCTCGCCGATGGCGAGGGGCATGGAGGAGGGCTACGTCCGCCTGGACGCGGTTCTAGTCGGTGGGCTGGAGAGCGGTACGCAGTGAGGAGCGCAGGCCGGCCAGTTCCTCGCCGGAGAGGTTGGCCAGTGGCCCGGTGTCACCGTGGATCTGCCGCCAGAAGGCGACCCGCAAGCGTTCGCCCTGCTGCGTGGTGGTCAGCGCCTTGACCCGCCGATCGACGGCGTCCGGTCTGCGCGAGACCAGTTCTCGGGCCACCAGCCGATCGACCAGGCCGGTGAGGTTCGACGGGTCGTAGCCGGTACGCTCGGCCAGCACCCGCATCGGCACCGACTCCTCCGGCCGGAGCGCCATCAGCACCTTGGCCTGCCCGGCGGTCAGCCCCAGCCGCGCGGCGTGCCTGGCGTAGTTGTCCTGTAGCCGCTCGGTGAGCCGCAGGATCAGGTGCGTGACCTCCTGCACCACCCGCAGCTCCTGCCCGGTCTCGACCGGCAGCGGTGACGGTGAATCCACGGGTCCGAGGATAGACCGGTCGACTACCGTTATTCATGACCCACCTGGTGGCTTTATTTCGTTATGGGTGAAGGTGAGGGTGAAGTACTCGTATTCGCCGGGGCCCGCCCTCTTGAAGACGCCGTCGCCGTTGAGATCGGTGAAGGCGGTCAAGTACAGCGTCCCGTTGAATTGCGCGAGGGAGGTGGCGGCACCGTCGCGGTGGATCCGGGAGAAGAGGACTTTGTCCTGGCTGCCGGTCTGCTGGGCGACCCGGGGTCCGGCCAGGTAGTTGTGGCCTTCCCGGTTGAGGTAGAGCGTGCCCGAGCCGTGCTCGGAGTCCGCTACTCCGGTGTACGGCTTGAGGCACGGGTGATCCGCGACCTTGCCGCCGCCGCGGATCGGGACGACGGTGTTGTCGATCCACGCGCATATCTGTAGTGCGCGCTCGCCGGTGAGCGTGGGAAATCGCATTTCGACGGGGCCGGGGCGCAGGGTGACCGCGGTGAGCGGGCGTTCGTCGTCGGATATCGACATCGGCGCGAGTTTGCCGTCCTGCCAGAATTCCACGCCGAGCCGGGGCGATTTGGCGATCGGGGGGGCGGGTGGCGATGCCGTCGGGGTCGGGGTCGGGGTCGGGTTGGTCGTCACGGTCGTGTCGGGGCGGAAGATGAGCAGCGCGGCCGTGGTGGTCGCCGCGGCGGCGATGACGGCCATGGCCACGCTGGTGATCACGGTGGTCCGGCGGCGGGCCGGGCCGCCCGGTGCCGGGGTTCCGGGCGGCATCGGCACGCCCAGGTGCGACAGGCGCGAAGGGGCCGTCCGGCCGGCCGGGGGCGGCGGAGGCGTCGGGTTCGTGGCGCCGCTCACCCGGGGTGGCGGTGGAGGCGGGGTCCCCGGGCCGGTCGGGAGCGGGCGTGCCGAGGCGGGGGGTGGGGGCGTGGGGGGGCTGTCCAGAAGTGTGCGGGGCGGGGGTGGGACCGGCTGGGGCGGGGTGCCCCGGCCGTCCTCCATCAGGCCCAGCAGCACCTGGCGGGCCGTCGGGCGCAGGCCCGGGTCCTTGGCCAGGCAGGCCACCACGAAGTCGCGCAGCATGCCGCTCAGCGGCCCGATGTCGGGCTCGGCGTGCAGAATGCGGTTGATCACCGCGGGCAGCGGCTCGACGCCGAACGGCGGGCGTCCGTTGGCCGCGAACGCGATCGTGCACGCCCACGCGAACATGTCCATCGGCGGCCCAGCAGCATGCCCCGCCAACTGCTCCGGCGCCATGTACGCGGGCGTGCCCACCACCCGGCTGACCGTCGCCGCCGTCGCCTCCAGCGGCCGGGCGATGCCGAAGTCGATCACTCGCGGGCCGTCCGCGGCCAGCAGCACGTTGGCCGGCTTGAAGTCGCGGTGGACGACACCCGCCGCGTGCACCGCGCCCAGCGCCGTCACGGTCGCCACGGCCAGCCGGTCGAGCCCGTGCCCGGTCAGCGGCCCCTGCTCGCGGATCACCTGCTGCAAGGAGGGCCCGTCCACGTACTCGCTGACCACGTACGGCGGGTCGGCCGCCGGGTCCGCCGTCAGCACCCTGGCCGTGCAGAACGGCGCCACCCGTTGCAGCGCGGTCAGCTCGCGCACGAAGTAGCGTCTGGCGTCGTGATCGTCGGCGAGGCCGGCGTGCAGCACCTTGACCGCCGCCCGCTCGCCGGACGGCGAGACGCCCAGGAACACCGTGCCCTGCCCGCCCTCGCCGATCAGCCCTTGCAGCGCGTACCCGGCCACCTCGCGGGGGTCGTTCAATCGAAGAGGACGTAGCCGCACCGTCAGTCCTTCCGAGCTTTCTGCCGCCGGGAGCGCTGGATTGGCACGATACAACGCCCGTCTGAAGATTTCTGCGGGGAGGTCGTCACACTCTCGCCACGCGCTCCGTCATCGGGGGGAAAGCGACCGACGATCCGAGAGGCCAGGCACCGATGCGACCACGTATGGAAAGCCCCGCGAGACTTCTCCCCGGCGCCCTGACCGCCATTCAGGACCTGCTCAAGAGCGCCAAGGGGGGCGGGGCGCCCGAGAGTACCCTGGAACTCGTTCATCTGCGGGCGAGCCAGATCAACGGATGCGGCTTCTGCGTTCACATGGGCGCCCGGGCGGCCAAGCGGGCGGGCGAGACCGACGAACGCCTGTGGGCCGTCGCGGCGTGGCGGGAAGCGCCGTTCTTCACCGACGCCGAACGGGCCGCTCTGGCACTGGCCGAGGCCGCCACGAGGCTGAGCGACAATGCCGATCCGGTGCCGGACGAGATCTGGAACGCCATGACCGAGCACTATGACGAAAAGCAGATCGCGTCCATCACGATGATGATCGCCGTCACCAACCTGTTCAACTGCCTGAACGTCACCACAAAGCAGGTCGCTGGCACCTGGGGGTGACGGGAGGCTTCTTGCCTAGGACGGAGGCCTATTGCCTAGGACGGAGGCTTCTTGCCTAGTTGGCCGCTGGTGGGGGGTCTTCCAGGCACGCGGTCGCGCACGGCTGCCGGATCTCCGGCGCCCGTGCCGCGGCCGTGCGCGCGACCTGGCCGGTCAGGGCGGCGGCCAGGTCGAGCGGGCCCTCGCAGGTCAGCACGGAGGCGACGCCTTGTTCCCGGTGCTGCGGAGTCGGCGGCGTACGGCGGGCGGCGTGCCAGTAGCCGTCCACGATTTCGATGCGCCAGTCGGAAAAGGTGCTCCGGAGCGCTTTGAGATGAGCACGGTCCCGGGCGGTCATGTCATCCACGAGTTCTCCTGAAAACGGGTCGTGCGGGGGTGTCCCGGCGAATACCGAGGGGGCGTGTCCGGCAGCGGCGCGTCGGGCCCGCCGTACGGTCTCGCGCTCGCCCCCCTGATGGACCTGTCGTTACGCACACTCGGGACGGTAGGTTCCGGCCTTAATCCACGGCAACAATTATTCTCGCATATTCGAAATTATTCTCACGATGACACCCCCCGAGAATTCTGCGGGGAATCGGCCGGGCGAATCAGCCGAGCAGGCCGTCCAGCGCCCGGGCGATGAGCCGCCGCGCCTCGGGCCCGTAGCTCGCGTGGGCCGCCAACTGGTCGAACACCTGGCCGTACAGCGTGATCTCCTGTGGCTGGGTGAGGGTCAGTTCCGCGCCCACCGTCTCGATCAGCACCCGC
Source organism: Spongiactinospora sp. 9N601 (assembly GCF_044326295.1). Taxonomy (NCBI): domain Bacteria; kingdom Bacillati; phylum Actinomycetota; class Actinomycetes; order Streptosporangiales; family Streptosporangiaceae; genus Spongiactinospora; species Spongiactinospora sp. 9N601. The sequence continues at coordinate 184,422 of NZ_JBIRBB010000013.1, read as the reverse complement.
CGGTCGTCGAAAACCCAGAACCCGTGCTTGGGCGACTCGCTCAGCTCCACCTCGAAACCGATGACGCCGACGCGGATCGTGCTCATCGCGCACAGCGCCATCAGCCGGTCGAGTTGCCCGGCCATCGCCTCCGCCGGGCACAGCCGATAGTGCAGCACGGCCTCGGTCATCACGAAATGCAAGCGCTTGCCCGGCCGATACAGAATCTCCTGGCGCTGCATGCGCGTGCGTACGCCCTCGTCCACGTCGTCGGGCAGGCCGTGCCGCGCGATGGACTGCGCGAGCAGGTGACGCGCGTAGTCCGGCGTCTGGAGCAGCCCGGGGATGATGGTGGTCTCGAAGGCCCGGATGTGCGTCGCGGCGGCCTCCAGCGCGATGCTGGCCCGCTGCCGCGCCGACGTGCCGGTACCGAGCCGTCGCCGCCACTCGGCGTACATGGTCTCCAGCACTTCCAGCCGCGCGAGTATCGGCCCGGCCGCCTTCTCCTCCCCGGCCGCCCGGGTCCAGGCCACGATGTCGGCCCGGGTCGGCGTCTGCCGGCCGTTCTCGATCTTGCTGACCTTGGACTGCGGCCAGCCGAGCACTTCGGCCAGCGCGGTGCCGGTGAGCCCGGCGTCCTGCCGGAGTTCGCGCAACCGCCGCCCGATGGCCGTACGTGCCTCTTGTACCTGCGCCACGTCGTACGGCTCTACCGGCCGGCGTCATGGTCGTCGGCACGGGTGCCGATGGGAAACCGCGGCCTCATGCTCCGAGTTCTCCCTGTATTCGCGAATGGCAGGGACCCCGATCCTGTTCGGGGAATGGCGCCGCGTCAAGGCCCGGCCGGGGTGGGCCGGTACGACGGGGGTCACTCATCGCGCAGGATCGAGAGGTAGTCGTCGTACGCGCGTTCGTATGCGGCGGGGTCCCACCGGCTCCCGCCGGGACGCCGGCGGTTCACGTCGTTCTCGGTATGGACGTACAGCACGTCATAAGCGGTCACGTCGATCCGCGTGAGATCGTCCCTCTTCTTGTCCGTTTTCTCGATCAGTGCGTTGAGCCGGAACGGCTTCCCGTTGTTGTCGAGCTTCATCGGGGTCCGCACGCCGTTCACGAGCACGTCCATCTTGAACGTGAACTCACAGAAGTGCTCGGCCGTGGTGGGGACCAGCACCAGCGTGATGTCCTCGTTTCTGACCAGGGAGATCGTCTTCTGGGGTCAGCACCGCGCCACCGGTCCATCTCGCCGCCGGGTGACGCCACCATCTCTTCGGCTCGGTCTCGTGACGGCGCTTCGCCGGCCGCGCGTGCCGGCGCATAGGGCCGATGCCCTCCCCTTGATTTCGGAGCACCTCGAATGCTGCATGGTGGACGTTTCTCCTGCCTGCGGGGATCGCCCACGCTAAACGGGGGTCTTCTTCCACCATTCGATCAGCGCCGCCGGGTCGCGGCCATCGGCGATTATCGCGAAGGGCACCCCGTTGGCATCCACGAAGGCGTCGTTCTCAAAAGACCACACCAGGCGGTACGCGGGCCCCGCCCTGCGGCACAGGAGACGCCCTATCGGAACGCCCTCCGAGCTCGTCCAGCCGACCAGAGAATCGAAGCCGTCCTTCTTTGCGCAGTCGCCCTTTCCCGAGTCGTCCCCCCCGGCGGACTCGTCCATCCCGGCGGACTGGGACGCCAGGAAGGCATCAAGAGCCGAGGAGTCGGCAAAGGTGATCGCGTACGCGCTCGTCGCGGGCCGCCCGGTGATCACCTCACACCGGAGGACCGACCGGGCGCGAACCTGCCCCTCGGGCCAGGTCGCCCTGGCGCAGTTCTGCAACCAGGTGATGGTCTTGCGTCCCGGTCCGAAGCCGGTGATGCGCTCCGAGAGGAGCCGATCATCGCCGGTCAGCGAGGGCGGGGGCGGGGTCACCGACGCCTGCACGGGCGGCGGCTCCGGCCGGGGGTTGGTGGCGACATCCGGGCTCGTCCGCCCACGCGCGGCGATCAGGGCGCCGGAGAGCACCACCGCGAGGACCGCCACCCCCGCCAGCAACGGCACCCACACGCCCCACGACTGCTTTTTCGGCTCCTCTGAATCCGCCTGGGAATCACTGTCGGGCCGATGCCGATGTACGCCGCTGAGCGCCCCGGCCAGCCCGCTGCGCTCCTCCACACCCGGCGGAACGGCGGCCAGCGCCCGGACCAGGCGGCCTGTTCTGCTCTCGGCCTTCAGCATCGGACACCACTCACTTCCGAAGCTCCGGCGAGGTCGATTTCAAGGGCTCCACCTGCATCAACTGACCGCCCTCCGAGGGGGCGGCGGGCGCCTCGCCAACGGGAATGAGCTGAAACAAACGCGCGACGATGAACGGCGCGGCGGCCCCGCAAACGAACAACCCGAACTCCGTCGGCATCTGCCCCGAAACACCGAGCGGCGTGGCCAGCCCGCCACCCGCGAACAGGCGTAAGCACACGGCGAAGATGACCGCCGGCCGGTCTTCTCTCGTGGCCCACGGCCACCGCCAGGTCCGGCGACGCCCTGCGGGACGCATCAACGCGGTCAGCGTCAACGCCTCCGCGACAGCACTGCCAAGGAATCCCCACAGAGCGGCGTCCAACGCAGTCATGTATCCGACAGTACCGGCCGGTGGACCTGGAGTCAGCAGCCATATCGTTTTTCCCGCAGCCGAATTGAATCGCGCATGCCGGCGACGGCAGGTGCCACCTCGTCGGACATAACAGGCCGGGCCGACCAGCACTCCATTGCCCTGGACTTCGCGGTCGAAATCGATGCGGCCTTTCCGTGGGGGTGTTCCGGCGACGGCCCGAAGCACAATTGAGAGCAAGCCGCAACCGTGGCGGCGGCGAGCTAGGGGCCGCTCGGCTCCAGGTGCGGCCCCCGCACACGCCACGGCCGCCGTCCCGCCCGGCGAGGCCGCCCGGAGGCCATCGCGTTAGCAGCGAAAACGGCTGCGGCACCAGGTATTTTTACACGTTCGGCCGACTGGTGAGAAGTATCACTTAATTAGAGGACCGCCTTCCCGGGGCGGTATCTTTCTCGGCGGCGTTCATATCCGGAGTTTATGGCTGGGAGTAACGATGACCACCCCTGTTCTTTTTCTGCATGGTTTCTGGCACGGTAGTTGGTGCTGGAGTGAGGTACTGACCCTCCTCGCCCCCACCGGCCGTACGGCCCTCGCCGTGGACATGGCGGGGCACGGTCTGCACACCCGCTGGCCCGAGTCCATTCTCAGACGCCCCTTCTCCGCGGACGATTTCGCAAAGGAGGCGTCTCCAGCCGCGGACATCGAGCTGGATCAGGCGGCCGATCTGCTGGTGTCCCAGATCGAACGGCTGGGCCGGGGCGGACCGGTCACGGTCGTCGCGCACAGCATGGGCGGCACCGTACTCACCCGCGCCGCCGAACAGGCGCCGCATCTCGTGGCGCACGCGGTGTACCTGGCCGGGTTCATGCCGGCGTCCGGCGTCCCGGCCCTGGCCTACTCCCAGATGCCGGAGAACGAGGGCGACCTGGCCGGACTGTCGCTGAAGGGCGACCCGATCTCGATCGGAGCGGCCCGGCTCGACGTGCTCTCCCCGGACGACGCCTACCGTGGGCAGCTCCGCAGGGCCTTCTACGGCGACCTTCCCGAGGCCGCCGCCGACGCGGCCCTCGGCCTGCTCACTCCGGACGGCCCGGCCGGAATCGGCCTGGGCGTCACGACTCTGACCCGTGACGGCTGGGGCTCGGTCCCCCGCACCTACATCAAATGCGCCCGCGACATGGCCGTCCGGCCCGCGCTCCAGAGGAAGTTCATCGCCGAGGCCGACGCGGCCTTCCCGGACAACCCGACGGCCACGTTCTCGCTTGACTCCTCGCACTCACCCTTCTTGTCGATGCCGGGACAGGTCGCCGACATCATCGCCGGTATAGGCATCGGCATGGGCATCGGCTGAGTCGCCAGGTACGACGCGCCTGTTCTTTCAGCTCTTTCAGCTCCGTCAGCTCTTTCAGCGGTCCGGGACTCGTTCGCCGTGGCGGGGCCGTAGCCTTTTGGCTTGAATTCCGCAGGCGTCCGCCGGAAGGGACCGCTCATGGCCGTTCGCTTGAGCGCCGTCGTCAAAACGCCGGACGGGCGGCTGCTGGCCCAGGGACAAGGCGTGGCGGACAACCGCCGGCGGTACTTCCTGCCCGGCGGTGTGGTTTTCGAGGTCGCCGGCACGGATTTTCACGCTCGGCCGCACTCCTGTCCGAGCGCGACGAGACGTGTGCCGGAGAACGAGCTATGCGCCTTCGTCGCCATCGCGCAGGGAATGGATCATGCTCCGCAGGATCCGGTACGCGTCCGACTGCTCGGCCTCGGTCATGCCGCCCAGCATTCTGACCTCGACGGACCGGACCGCTACGGTCGCCTTGGCAAGGCTCCGCCGGCCGCGAGGCGTGAGCCGCGTGGGAAGGACCTTCCCGACGGGCGCCTCCGCGGGCCTGGTCACGTAGCCGTCTCGCTCCAGGGCCTGGAGCAGCACGTTCATCGTCTGCCGAGTCACGAACGCGCCCCGCGCGAGCTCGGAGTTGGACAAGCCCGGTCGTTGAGCCAGCAGTTCGAGGCAGGAGTAGTGCGTCACGCTCATCCCGAGCGGCCGCAGCACCTCCTCCATGGCCGCACGGAGGGCGCTCGACGCCTCTTTCAGCAGGTAGCCCAGTGACGTCTCCAGGTCGACGCCGACACCGCTTTGACTCATGTCAGTATTCTGACATACGTTGGCCTGTGTCAGAAAGCTGACATGAAGGAAGGAGCATCATCATGCCCGCCACCGGCCCCGACTTCATCTCGCTCCAAGTGCGCGACCTCGACGCTTCGCAGGCGTTCTACGAGCAGTACCTCGGCCTCGTCCGCTCGCAGACCGGACCTCCGCACGCCGTCGTCTTCGACACGAAGCCGATCGCGTTCGCACTCCGCGACATCGTTCCCGGCACCGATCTCGCAGCCGCCGCCCGGCCCGGCATCGGTGCCGCGGTCTGGCTCCACGCCACAGACGTCCAAGCCATTCACGATGCTCTGGTCGCCGACGGTCACACCATCGTCTCCGCACCGATCGACGGCCCCTTCGGCCGGACATTCACCTTCGCCGACCCCGACGGGTACCAGATCACCCTCCACGATCGCTCCTGACAGGTCTCCCAAGGAGAGAGATTCCTGCACCGCACATCCAGAAGACCTCGACGTGTCCGGCGCCACTGCCAATGACGAAGTCGGGCGAAGTCTCCCGTTGCCACGTCCGAGAACGCCGGCAACGAGCCGGCTATGCGCGTTGTTCTCGTGCCAGAACCGTGGTGCCGTTTAGGCCGTCTACGAGCTGCCAGCCCGGTGGCCACACATGATCCGGATGATCGGCGATCTGGGACCATTCGGCCCTGTTCTCCCTTGACCCGGTGAACTCGGTGACCATCGCCCCGTCGAATGCGAGGGCGCCGGTGAAGCCCGCTTCGTCGAACCTGGCGTATTCGGTGAACCTGGCCTCGTCGAAATGGGCGTCCGCGTTGAAGGTTGCCGAGGCGAAGATGGCGTGGTCGGCGAAGGTGGCCTCAGTGAAATGGGCATGCGCCGAGAAGGTCGCTTTGTAGAAGAGCGCGTCCGAGGCGAAGGTCGTGTCCTCGAAGCTGGCGCCCCCGGAGAAGACGGCTGCGGAGAACTCCGCCAGCTCAGCGAACTTCGCCCCCGTGAACCAGGTGTCATCGGTGAAGTGTGCTTTGTCGAAGCGGGCCTGACCGGAGAAGCTCGCCCATCCGAATGCGGTCTCCCCGACGAATGTGGCGCCGGCAAACAGGGCCTCGGCTGGGTGCGCGCCGGTGAAATCGACGTCGATGAGGGTTGCCCCGGTCAGGTCGATTCGCATCCCTGGCCAATGGCGGGGCGAGGCCGGCAGGCCAAGGGCCTGGTTGGGGCGGCGCTCGTCGCGCAGATGTTCGGCCAGGATGGTCTGCGCGGTGAGACGGACCTGCCGTTCGCCAGCTGGGGCTGGGTCAGGTTCGGCCGGGGAGACGCTCTGCCAAGGTCCAGGGGGCGACGAGGCGGCACGCTCAGGCGCGGCGCTTCGAGGTGGGGTGTACGGCATGCGCAGGTAGGCGCAGATGACGTTGACGATGGTCTGACGGTGGCCGGGGTTGTCCTGAGCTAAGCGTTCCAGTGCGTAGAGTCCCGCCAGACGGACGGCGGGAGTGGCGTGGCCAAGTTGCTCGGCTGCCTTGGTGTACAGCTCGGTGACGCGTCGTTCGGTGGCGTCATAGGCGGCGTGGGCGGTGGTGATCTCCTGGTGCCGCTGCCGCCGGAACGCCAGCGCCAGGGTGATGGCGGCACCGACACCGGCGCCAGCTGCGAGCGCGGTGCGCAAGGCCTCCCCCCGCGCGCTGCCCGGCTGGCCCGGCAGATCCGCGGGAAGGGTCGCCAGCAGCCACCACAAGGTCCCCGCCATCGTTCCGCCGACCAGCAGTACCGCCGGCAGGATCCACCAGGCGGCCGGGCGAGGAGTGCGCGGGAGTTCAGGCGGGAGGGGCGGTTCAGCCCGCCGTCGCGACATCCATGACATGGGGTCATTTCATCGGGACACCGATGGTTGCGCCAGAGTGTTCAAGTGTCTCGCCCCGCCATTAGCCAGGGATGCGAATCGACCTGACCGGGGCAACCCTCATGGACGCCGCGGGCATCGCCCCCGCCGGCGACCTGTTCGCCTGCCGATGGATCGCGCTTCGTCATGCCCGCGACCACATTCACCTCGTGGCCACCCTGGTCCGCCAGGACGGCCGCCGCCCGAACCTGCGTAACTGGTACCGGAGGCGAGATGTTTGCGACCTGATCGAATCCGAGCTCGGCCTTGCCATCACTCGTCCGGCTGGTAACCCACGTGATGTCTACTCCCAACAACTTGTCGTTCAACATTGCTGTACGGCGACGCCGCCCCGCTCGCCGAGGGCTCACCGCAGACCACCTCGGACCACGACGGTGACGTACCGGGTCACTGACATCTTCGCCGCGATCAACAACAGATAGTGACGGGCCCTACTGACATCTCACGTCGCCGCCACTATCAGCTGCTGTCGTTTCCCACTGACATCTCGTGACGCTCAACACTCGACACTCGACACAACAACCGTTGGCGGTCCGCATCGCTGCACCCCAGTGAGGCGCCGCTGGGCGATGAGCGGTGGGCAGACATCGCCCGGGCGGTGGTGAGCGGCCTCGGCTTCGACGCGGCCTCGGGCAAGGCGCCGTGCCGGTGGATCACCGTGCATCATGGGCGGTCGAGCGGCGGGAACGATCATGTCCACCTGGTGGTCAACGTGATCCGGGAGGACGGCACCAAGGCCCGGCCCGGCCTTGCCTTGCCTTGCCTTGCCGGCGTCGTAGCGAGGAGCGGGTCGGCTGTTCACCGAGCCGGGTGGGCGTCCGGGGTTTGCCCTGCCGGGTTTCGGTGCCCTGGCGTGGCATGTGGTCCTCGCACGGACGTCGCTAAGGCCGCGCCGGCCCCGGGCAGGTGTGGGGCGACCGGGCGGGATACGTGAGGGCCACGACCACACCGGCTTCGGCCGAGCAGCCCGAGATACGGCACCTACACCCGTGTTAGCCTGGTGCGCATGATCCACCCTCGTGCCTAGAGATGTCCCACCGCGTCGCCCGACCAACATGGGCTTGATGTGGAAGCGGTCTCTCTTACGCTGCAGCGTCTCCTTTCCGTATATCCCCGGCTTGGCGCTGCCTTTTCCGAGGTGTTCTCATGTCGTCCGAATCGGCGGCGTCCTATGCCGCTGTTCTCCGCGCCCCTCTCGCTAGTCGCACCTTCAGCGCGGCACTGGTCGGGAGACTGTCCTACGGGATCGTCTTTCTCTCGCTGGTCCTGGCATTCACCCAGGCCACAGGCTCTTACACCATGGCCGGCGGCGCCATCGCGCTGTTCGGGCTCGCCAGCTCGTTGCTGTCCCCGCTACGCGCACAGTTGGTGGACCGGTACGGGATCCGCCGAGTCCTCCCCCCAATGGCGATCGCCTACGCCCTGCTCCTGGCCCTGGTGGCCGTCCTCACCTGGCGGCCGGGTACGCCCAGCGCCCCGCTGTGGTCACTCGCGGGCATCACAGGGGCGTTCACTCCACCGCTCGGCCCTATCATGCGGACTCTGTGGAGCGATCTGCTTTCCGACCGCACACTCCTGCACCGCGCTTACTCCCTCGACACCGTCGCCGAAGAACTTCTCTACGTGACCGGGCCCCTCATCGCCGGCTCGTTGACAGGATTGGCCCATCCTTCGCTAGGGGTCCTGATCAGCGCGGTGTTGATGATCGTCGGCTCGCTGGCGCTGGCGGCCTCGCCCGCCGCAGATCCCGCCTTCTCGGGCAGACTCCGGCAAGGCGAGGTGCCGCCCACCTCCACGCCATGCTCGGACAAGCCGACCAAAAGCCGATGGAGCCTGTTCGCGGGCATCGCCGACGTACGACGGCTCGTGCTGGTGACCGTCGGCGTGGGCATGTGCCTGGGGTCGCTGAGCCTGTTCATGGTCGCGTTCGCCGAGCGACACGCGCAACTCGCGGCAGTCGCCTGGGTCGAGGCCGCACTCGCCGCCGGAAGCGCCGTCGGCGGGCTGACCTATGGTGCCGTGCCATGGCGGCTCAAGCTGGAAAGCCGGCTGCCCTTACTGGCCACGGGGTTGGCGCTGTCTCTGGCCGCCGCCGGATTCGCCCCGAACATCGGCGTACTGTCGGTGCTGGTGGGCATCGCCGGGTTGTTCTTGGCCCCCGCCCTGACCACGGCCTACATGCTGGCGGACGAAGCGGCGGCCACCGGTGCCAAGACACAGGCCAGTGCATGGGTCAACACGGCGTTCAACACCGGAAGCGCGGCCGGCTCCGCTTACGCGGGGCTGCTCATCGAACGTCTGGCACTGGCCGCCTGCTTCGCAGTCGGTGCCCTGCCGCCCCTCCTCGGCGCACTGGCGGGAATGAGAAAGTCTCGCAATGCCGCCGAGCCTTCCCAAGGGGCGACCTCGCCCGAGGTAGCCACCGAGACAGCCTCACGAAGCGACTGATCCCGCCAAAGGCGGACACGTACGCGAAGCGACCGACCCCGCCAAAGGCGGACGCGACTGAGCGAAGCGAAGACCATTGCGCGCGCGAAGCGCGACCTGCCTGAGGAAGCACGACTGAGCGAAGCAAAGGCGATTGCGCGCGAAGCGCGGCACCCACGCCGAAGGCGGACCTATGCGCGCGGAGCGACCCGTCCCGCCGAAGGCGGACTAACTCGCGCGAAGCGACCGACCCCGCCAAAGGCGGACCCGTACGCGCGAAGCGCGACCAACCCGAAGGAACACGACTGAGCGAAGCGAAGACCATTGCGCGCGAAGCGCGTCATTACCGCCGAAGGCGGACCAACTCGCGCGAAGCGCGGCATCCACGCCGGAGGCGGACCTGTGCGCGCGGAGCGCGGCCTGCCCGAAGGGACAGGACTGAGCGAAGCGAAGGCGATTGCGCGCGAAGCGCGTCACCCGCGCGCGAAGCGCGTCACCCGCGCGCGAAGCGCGTCACCCGCGCGCGAAGCGCGTCACCCGCGCGCGAAGCGCGGCACCTGCGCGCGGAGCGCGGCAGTCCCGCCGGAGGCGGGGCAGCGCCCGGAGGGCGGTGGGACAGTGGCCCCCGGTCCAACGGCGCGAGGGCTGGAAAGGGGGCCTCTTTGGCCGGTGCTGGAACGGCGGGCGGCCACGGCGCTCGCGAAATGCCGGGCACGGGACGCCACCCCGTACGACGGGCGGCGGGCACCGGGCTCTGCCGTAAAGGCTCACCCTGGCACCCGCCCACACCGCACAAGGCCCCCAACACCGCACAGGCCCCGCAATGCACCTGACCGCGCCGCGCAGGCCCCCGCAACGCACCACAACGACCGCGCCGCGCGCGGCCCCTGGCTACTTGGACTTGAGGTAGTCGCGGTTCATCTGGGCGATGGTGCTCAGCGGGATGCCCTTCGGGCAGACCGCCGTGCATTCGCCCGTGTTCGTGCAGCCCCCGAAGCCCTCCAGGTCCATCTGGTCGACCATGGCCTTGGCCCGCTTGTCGCGTTCCGGCTGCCCCTGGGGCAGCAGCCCCAGGTGGGTGATCTTCGCCGCCGTGAACAGCGAGGCCGAGCCGTTCGGGCACGCCGCCACGCAGGCGCCGCAGCCGATGCAGGTGGCGGCGTCGAACGCCGAGTCCGCGTCGTCCTTCTTGACCGGGAGCGCGTGCGCGTCCGGCGCGGACCCCGCGGGCACCGAGATGAACCCGCCCGCCTGGATGATCCGGTCGAACGCGGACCGGTCCACCACCAGGTCCTTCACCACCGGGAACGGCGCGGCCCGCCACGGCTCGATGGTGACGGTGTCGCCGTCCTTGAAGTGCCGCATGTGGAGCTGGCAGGTCGTCGTGGCGCGCTGCTCCCCGTGCGCGACCCCGTTGATGACCATGCCGCACATGCCGCAGATGCCCTCGCGGCAGTCGTGGTCGAACGCGACCGGGTCGCCGCCTTCCAGGATCAGCCGCTCGTTCAGGACGTCGAGCATTTCCAGGAACGACATGTCCGGAGAGACGTCCTTGACCTCATACGTCACCATCCGCCCCTGGTCCGAGGGGCCGTCCTGGCGCCAGACCTTCAGGGTCAGGTTCACTTGTAGCTCCGCTGGGTCATCTTCACGTACTCGTACTTGAGGTCTTCACGGTGCAGCACCGGCCCGCCCTCGGGGCGGTACTCCCAGGCCGCGACGTACGCGAAGTCCTCGTCGTCGCGCAGCGCCTCACCGTCCGCGTCCTGGGACTCGGCGCGGAAGTGCCCGCCGCAGGACTCGCTGCGGTGCAGGGCGTCGATGCACATCAGTTCGGCCAGGTCGAAGAAGTCGGCGACCCGCCCGGCACGCTCCAGTGCCTGGTTCAGCTCCTCGGCCTGCCCGGACACCTTGACGTTCTGCCAGAACTCCGCCCGCAGTTCCGGAATCCGCGCCAGCGCCTTGCGCAGCGACTCTTCGGTGCGTTCCATGCCGCAGTAGTCCCACATGAGCTTGCCCAGCTCGCGGTGGTAGGAGTCGGCGGTGCGCGTGCCGTTCACCGACAGCAGCTTCTGGATCTTGTTGCGGACCCCGTTCTCGGCCTCGGCCACGGACTCCTGGTCCACCTCCCCGTACGGCCCGCCCGCCAGGTAGTCGCCGAGCGTGGTGGGCAGCACGAAGTATCCGTCGGCGAGTCCCTGCATCAGCGCGGACGCGCCCAGCCGGTTGGCCCCGTGGTCGGAGAAGTTGGCCTCGCCGACCACGAACAGGCCCGGGATCGTGGACTGGAGGTCGTAGTCCACCCACAGCCCGCCCATCGTGTAGTGGACGGCGGGGTAGATCCGCATCGGCCGGCTGTAGGGGTCCTCGCCGGTGATGCGTTCGTACATCTCGAACAGGTTCCCGTACTTCTTCTCCACCGCGTCGCGGCCCAGCCGGGCGATGGCGTCGGCGAAGTCCAGGTACACGCCGAGTCCGCCGGGGCCGACGCCGCGGCCCTCGTCGCAGACGTTCTTGGCGGCGCGGGAGGCGATGTCCCGGGGGACGAGGTTTCCGAAGGCCGGATAAATCCGCTCAAGGTAGTAGTCGCGCTCGGCCTCGGGGATGTCCCCCGGCTCCCGCGTGTCGCCCGCCTTGACCGGCACCCACACCCGGCCGTCGTTGCGCAGCGACTCCGACATCAGCGTCAGCTTGGACTGGTACTCCCCGCTGACCGGGATGCACGTCGGGTGGATCTGCGTGTAGCAGGGGTTGCCGAAGTAGGCCCCGCGCTGGTGCGCCCGCCAGATCGCCGTCGTGTTGCAGCCCTTGGCGTTGGTGGACAGGAAGAACACGTTCCCGTAGCCGCCGGTGGCCAGGACCACCGCGTCCGCCAGGTGGGTCTCGATCTCGCCGGTCACCATGTCCCTGACCACCACGCCCCGGGCGCGGCCGTCCGACACGATCAGGTCCAGCATTTCGTGCCGCGCGTGCATGGTCACCGTGCCCGCCGCGATCTGGCGCTCCAGCGCCTGGTAGGCGCCGAGCAGCAACTGCTGGCCGGTCTGGCCGCGCGCGTAGAAGGTACGCGAGACCTGGGCGCCGCCGAAGGAACGGGTGTCGAGCAGCCCGCCGTACTCCCGGGCGAACGGCACCCCCTGCGCGACCGCCTGGTCGATGATGTTGACGCTGACCTCGGCCAGCCGGTAGACGTTCGACTCGCGGGCCCGGAAGTCGCCGCCCTTGACCGTGTCGTAGAACAGCCGGTAGATGCTGTCGCCGTCGCCCCGGTAGTTCTTCGCGGCGTTGATCCCGCCCTGCGCGGCGATCGAGTGCGCCCGGCGCGGCGAGTCCTGGTAACAGAAGGACGTGACGTTGTAGCCCAGTTCGCCCAGCGTCGCGGCGGCCGAGCCGCCCGCCAGGCCGGTGCCGACCACGATGACGTGCAGCTTGCGCTTGTTGGCGGGGTTGACGAGTTTGGCGGAGAAACGCCGCTTGCTCCAGCGTTCCTCGATCGGCCCCTCGGGTGCCTTGGTGTCCCGGATGGGCTCGCCGACGGTGTGGGTCACTTGACCAGTCCGATCGTGATCGACAGCGGAACGGAGAGGAAGCCGAGCACCAGCAGCGCCGACAGGCCGGCGGCGGCCAGCTTCACCGGGCGCTCCCTGCGCCCCCCGGCCAGACCCAGCGTCTGGAAGGCGCTCCACAGGCCGTGCCGCAGGTGCAGGCCGACCAGCAGCAGCGCGACCACGTAGAACAGGGTGACCGGCCAGCGTCCGGGCGCGAAGCCCTCGACCATGCGCTGGTACGGCTCGCCGTTCGGACCGGCGGGGTTCACCGCGGCGAAGGTCAGGTCCAGCAGGTGCCAGATGATGAACAGCAGGATGATGACGCCGCCGTAGCGCATGGTCTTGACGGCGTACCCGGACGCCTGCGACTTCGGCCGGGCCGCGTACTTGACCGGCCTGGCCCTGGCGGCCCGCCTGGCCAGCGACACCGCCGACCACATGTGCAGCACGACCGACACCGAAAGGACCACCTCGACCAGGGTGAGCACGGTCCGGTGCGGCACCAGCGGATGGCCTATCTCGCGCAGGAAGGCCGCGTACTCGTTGAAGTCGGCCGCCCCGAAGAAGATCTTCAGGTTTCCGGCCATGTGCGCGATCAGGTAGAGCACCATGACGGCGCCGGTGACCGCCATCACGGCCTTCTTGCCGTTGGAGGAGCGGAAGAACCCGCCCTTGTGGTTCCGAGCGGCCGTCGGCGGCCGGGGCGGCTCGTGGGAGGCGACTGGCGCGGTGGCCGCACCGCGCTCGATCGTGGCTGTCACGGCATCGACGTTACGAATCACCCGTGCGGGGCGTCCAAGTCGGCAACTGTCTGGTTTCCATAGCCAGCAGCTATTCACTCTGCGTCCGCGCGGGTGGCGGTGCGCGCAGGCATGCGTACTGCGACCAAACTCACACCGCATGAAGCCGCCTGAATCGATAGCCCTACGCTATTGAACTGTGCAGCTTCAGCAGCTCGCCTACTTCGTGGCCGTAGCGGAGGCCAGGCACTTCACGCATGCCGCCGAGCGCATGCGCGTGGCCCAGCCGTCGCTGAGCAAGCAGGTGCGGGCGCTGGAGGAGGAGCTGGGCGCGCCGCTGCTCAACCGCGCCCGCGGCAACGTCACGCTGACCCCCGCGGGCGAGGCGCTGCTGCCGCTGGCCCGCCGCATGCTGGCCGACGCCGACACCGCCCGCCGCGAGGTCGCCGAGCTGGCCGGCCTGCGCCGCGGGCGGGTACGCCTGGGCGCGACGCCGTCACTGTGCGCGGGGCTGCTGGCCGACGCCCTGGCCAGATTCCACATCGACTATCCCGGCGTCGAGCTGCTGGTGGAGGAGGGCGGCTCGCGCGACCTGGTGAGGGACCTTGCCAGGGGCCAGCTCGACCTGGCGTTGATCATCCTCCCGCTGCACAGCAGCGACCCGTCTCTGGTCACCGAGGAAATCCTCAGCGAAAATCTGGTGGTGGCCTCTCCGTCGCACGCCCCGCCGTCGCGCAGGCACCACCTGCGGATCGAAGATCTCCGCGGCCGGCCGATGGTGATGTTCCGGCGCGGCTACGACCTTCGGGAGGCGACGCTCAGCGCGTGCCGCCAGGCGGGTTTCGAGCCCCGGTTCTCCGTCGAAGGCGGTGAGATGGACGCCGTGCTCAGGTTCGTCGAGGCGGGACTGGGCATCGCGGTGGTGCCCTCGATGGTGCTGGACGCCCGCCCCGGGCTCACCGGCACCCCGCTGGTGCCGCCGGGCCTGCACCGCACCATCGCGCTCTCACATCGCAAGGACGTCGAACCGATCCGCGCCGCGCAGGCGTTTCGCGCGACGCTGCTCCGGTTCCTCACCGAGGCCGCGCAGGACGGCAGCCTTCCCCAGGGAGTTGAGTTGGCCGGCCGGTTGGCATAGGCCGGTCCCGAACCCACGAGGTGTCCGTGATCTCGCTGCCCCCCGGTACGTCCGCCGCAGGCGAGCCACCCGAACGGCATAGCAGCCCACAGAAGGAGGAACCGGACCCCCTCACGCTGCTCCTGATCGAGGACGACCCGGCGGACGCGTACCTGGTCCAGGAACTGCTCGGCGCCACCCGCACGCCGCCCAAGATCCTCTGGGCCCGGACCCTGGCCGACGGCCTGAGCAGGCTCTCCCCCGAGATCCACTGCGTGCTGGTCGATCTGTCCATGCCCGACGCGACCGGCCTTGAGGCGCCGCAGCAGGTCATCGCCGACGCCCCGTACGCGGCCGTGCTGGTGCTGACCGGGCTGGACGACGCCTCGGCGGGCGCCGCCGCGGTGGCCGCCGGCGCCCAGGACTACCTGGTCAAGGGCCAGGTGGACACCCGTACTCTGGACCGGGCCGTCCGCTACGCGGTGGAGCGCAAACACGCCGTGCTGACCACCCAGCGGCTGCGCGAGGCCGAGCGGGTGGCCGAGGAGAACGCCCGGCTGGAGCACGGCCTGCTGCCGGTGGCGCTGCTGCGCACCGGCGACCTGGACCACCAGACCCGCTACCTGCCCGGACGGCAGGAGGCCCTGCTGGCCGGCGACTTCTACGACACCGTGCAGAGCGTGGACGGCGCGGTCAACATCCTGATCGGCGACGTCAGCGGGCACGGCCCGGACGAGGCGGCGCTCGGCGTGGCGCTGCGGATCGCCTGGCGCACACTGGTCCTGGCCGGGCACACCGGTAGCGGCATGCTGCGCATTCTGGACGCGCTGCTGCGCCAGGAGCGCAACGCCCCGGAGATCTTCACGACCGTCTGCGTGGTGACCATCGCCCCGGCCCTGGACTCCGCGCGGATGTGGGTGGCCGGGCATCCGCCGCCGCTGGTGCTGCGCGGCGGGTCGATCGAGTTCGTGGCCGGCACGCCGTCCGGGCCGCCGCTCGGGATCTTCCCCGACACCGAGTGGCCCGCGATCGAGGTGGCGCTGGGCGCGGAGTGGGCGATGCTGCTGTACACCGACGGGCTGATCGAGGCGTCGGTGGGCGGCGCGCTGCTCGGCCTGGAGGGGCTGTTACGGGTGGTCCGCGAGCACGGCGGGTTCGACCTGGACCGGATCGTCGGCGCGGTCACCGGGCGGCACAAGTACGCCCTCAGCGACGATCTGGCGCTGGTGCTGGTCCGCCGCCCTCCAGCGGAACGATGACCGCCCGCTCACCGGCCGGCCGGGTCGCCGGGCTGACGATCGGGCGGCTGCTGCTGCTCACCGCCGCGCTCATGGGGGTGCTGCTGGTGGTGGGGGCGGCGCTCACCTCGATCGCGCTCGGCGACGGACGCCAGGCCAGGCACACGATCCTGGACGTGATCGACCCGGCGATCCTGCGCACGATGGACCTCACCACCGCGCAGGGCGCGCAGCGGGCCGCCATCGCGGCCCACCGCGCCGAGCCGGACGCGGGGCACCTCACCGCCTACCGGGCGGCGGTGGCCGCCGAGCGCGCCGCATCCGGCGAGATCGCCCGGCTGGTGGCCGGGCAGGAGTTCGGCGAGC
Organism: Spongiactinospora sp. 9N601; assembly: GCF_044326295.1. Taxonomy (NCBI): domain Bacteria; kingdom Bacillati; phylum Actinomycetota; class Actinomycetes; order Streptosporangiales; family Streptosporangiaceae; genus Spongiactinospora; species Spongiactinospora sp. 9N601. The sequence continues at coordinate 168,389 of NZ_JBIRBB010000013.1, read as the reverse complement.
CGGTGACCGCGGCGCTCGCCCGCCTCGGCACGGCCTCCGCGCAGTGGCGGGCCGAGTACGCCGACCCGGTCGCCGCGGGCGCGTCCGGCGACGAGCGCGCGGACGAGGTACGGCAGGCCGCGGTCCACACCGAGCTGACCGCGCTGCGGCAGCGGCTGGCCGGCGTTCACCGGACGGGCGCGGCGGCGGTCAATGACGGCGCCGGCAAGGTCTATGTGGCGCTCGGGATCTGGACGGGCCTGCTGGTGGCCGCGCTCGCCGGGCTGGCCGTGGTGTTGCGCATGGCGGTGCTGCGGCCGGTCAACGACCTGGCGGCGCAGATCGGCACGGTCGCCTCCGGCGACTTCGACCACCGGGTGCGGGTCCGCGGCCCGGCCGAGCTGGCCGCGCTCGCCGCCGACGTGGACGAGATGCGCGAGCGCATCCTGGCCGAGTGGCGCATCGCGCAGGACGCCCGGCGCAGGCTGGAGGACCAGGCCGCCGAGCTGCGCAGGTCCAACGGCGAGCTGGAGCAGTTCGCCTACGTGGCGAGCCACGACCTTCAGGAGCCGCTGCGCAAGGTGGCCGGCTTCACCCAGATGCTGGAACAGCGCTACGCGGCCGACCTGGACGACCGGGCCCGGCAGTACATCGCCTACGCCGTGGACGGCGCCAAGCGCATGCAGAAGCTGATCAACGACCTGCTCGACTTCTCCCGCGTCGGCAAGGCCGGCGGCACCCTGGAGATGACCGACTCCCGCGAGGCCCTGCGGTCCGCGCTGCGCGACCTGGCCGCCGCGATCGAGGAGTCGGAGGCGAGGATCGAGTACGGCGCGCTGCCGTGCGTCTACGGGAGCGGGCCGCTGCTCGCCAGGCTCTGGCAGAACGTGCTGAGCAACGCGGTGAAGTTCCGCTCCGCCGAGCCGCCGCACATCCGGATCAGCGCCGTGCGCGACGGGGAGATGTGGGTGTTCTCCTGCTCCGACAACGGGATCGGGATCGATCCCCGGCACACCGACCGGATCTTCCTGATCTTCCAGCGGCTGCACTCGCGCGAGGCGTATCCGGGCACGGGCATCGGCCTGGCGATGGCCAAGAAGATCGTCGAGTATCTGGGCGGCCGGATCTGGGTAGAGCACGGAGACACGGAGACCCCCGGCACGACGTTCCGGTGGACCGTTCGCGCGGACCCACCGGGCGCCCCTCTCCCCGGATCAGGAGCCGACGATGGCTGACTTCTACCCGATCGAGGTCCTGCTGGTCGAGGACGACCCCGGCGATGTGCTGCTGACCAGGGAGGCGTTCGACTACAACAAGCTGCGGAACCGGCTGCACGTGGTGGAGGACGGCGAGGACGCCGTGGCCTTTATGCGCCGGGAGGGCCCCTACGCCGACGCCCCGCGTCCCGACCTGGTGCTGCTCGACCTCAACCTGCCCCGCATGGACGGGCACGAGGTGCTCGCCGTCGTCAAGCAGGACACCGAGCTGCGCAGCATCCCGATTGTGGTACTGACCACATCCGAGGCGGAGGAGGACATCCTACGGAGCTACCATCTGCATGCAAACGCATACGTGTCCAAGCCAGTGGACTTTGCGCGATTCATCCAGGTAGTGCGGCAGATCGACGACTTTTTCGTAACAGTGGGGAAACTCGCCCGTCCCGGACTCCACTCCTGACACTTCAGACGGGATCATTGACCGGCTACGTGACAGGAATCACACCAGTACCGCGAAAAAGTGAGTGACCCGGCTCACACAAGCTGATCTGGTGGTCGTAACGTATCTGCCACCAAGGCGTGCCGCTGCGTGTGCCTTGTCCCTGCCACGAGTCGTGCGCGCACGAACGAACGAGACCCGGACCCCGCCGGCGAGGTCCGCGGGACATGGAGAGGTCACTGATGACCCAGACAACGGCCGAGAGCCCGGCCAGGAGACAACGCGCGCAGCTCAAGGCGCGCACGCTGCGCACGGACCGATGGTGGCTGGCCCCAGTGCTCACCTTCGCCGCCCTCGCGTCCTTCCTCGTGTACGGCTTCTGGGCGATGTTCGACCCCAGCTACTACATCGCGCCGTACGTCGCCCCGTTCTCCGCACCCTGTTTGCTGGAGGTGTGCCCGGAGGGCGCGCGGGTGTTCGGGTTCGCCCCGATCGGCGACTGGTTCCCGCTGCCACCAGGTGTCCTCGTACTGGGACTGCCCGGTGGGTTCCGGTTGACCTGCTACTACTACCGCAAGTCCTACTACCGCTCGTTCTGGCTGTCACCGCCCGCGTGCTCGGTCGCCGAGCCGCACGGGAAGTACACCGGTGAGACCCGGCTGCCGCTGATCCTGCAGAACGTCCACCGCTACTTCTTCTACGGCTCGGTCCTGATCTCCGCGGTCCTCACCTACGAGGCCATCGTGGCCTTCCGCAACGCGGACGGCGAATGGGGGCACATGGGCGTGGGGACGGTGATCCTCGCGGTCAACGCGGTCCTCATCTCGGCCTACACACTGTCCTGTCACTCCTGCCGGCACATCGTCGCCGGACGGCTCAACCACTTCTCCCGCCACCCGCTGCGGTACCGGTTCTGGGGCCTGGTCTCCAAGCTGAACGCCCGGCACATGCTGCTGGCCTGGGTGTCGATGTACACCGTGCTGTTCGCCGACCTTTACGTACGGCTCGTGGCGAAGGGCATCGTCACCGACATCACGTTCTTCTAGGAAGCCTGCTCAGGAAGCCCGTTAAGGAAGCCCAGATCATGGATATCGAACGTCACGAATTCGACGTCGTCGTCATCGGCGCCGGCGGAGCGGGGCTGCGGGCCGCCATCGAGGCGCGCCAGCAGGGCAAGAAGACCGCCATCGTGTGCAAGTCGCTGTTCGGCAAGGCGCACACCGTCATGGCCGAGGGCGGTGCGGCGGCTGCCATGGGCAACGTCAACCCGGCCGACAACTGGCAGGTCCACTTCCGCGACACCATGCGCGGCGGCAAGTTCCTGAACAACTGGCGGATGGCCGAGCTGCACGCCAAGGAGGCCCCCGACCGGGTGTGGGAGCTGGAGGCGTGGGGCGCGCTGTTCGACCGGACCAAGGACGGCAAGATCAGCCAGCGTAACTTCGGCGGGCACGAGTACCCGCGGCTGGCCCACGTCGGCGACCGTACCGGCCTGGAGATGATCCGCACCCTGCAACAGCGGGTCGTCGCCCTCCAGCAGGAGGACTACGCCGTCCACGGCGACTACGAGGCCTACATCAAGGTGTTCGCCGAGTGCACGGTCACCCGCCTGCTCAAGGACGACGACGGCGCCATCGCCGGGACCTTCGGCTACCGGCGCGAGACCGGCCGGCTGATGCTGATCGAGGCCCCCGCGGTGGTGCTGGCCACCGGCGGCATCGGCAAGTCCTACGTGGTGACCTCCAACTCCTGGGAGTACACCGGCGACGGGCACGCGCTGGCGCTGCTGGCCGGGGCCAGGCTGATCAACATGGAGTTCATCCAGTTCCACCCGACCGGCATGGTCTGGCCGCCCTCGGTGCGCGGCATCCTGGTCACCGAGTCGGTCCGCGGCGACGGCGGGGTGCTGCGCAACTCCGAGGGCAAGCGGTTCATGTTCGACTACATCCCCGAGGTGTTCAAGGACAAGTACGCCACCACCGAGGAGGAGGCCGACCGCTGGTACGACGACCAGGCCGGCAACCGCCGCCCGCCCGAGCTGCTGCCCCGCGACGAGGTGGCCAGGGCGATCAACTCCGAGGTCAAGGCCGGGCGCGGCTCACCGCAGGGCGGCGTGTTCCTGGACGTCTCCAGCCGGCTGCCCGCCGAGGAGATCCGCCGCCGGCTGCCGTCGATGCACCACCAGTTCAAGGAGCTGGCCGACGTCGACATCACCGCCGAGCCCATGCAGGTGGGGCCGACGTGCCACTACGTGATGGGCGGCGTGGAGGTGGACGCCGACACCGCGGCGGCCTCCGTGCCGGGGCTGTTCGCGGCGGGCGAGGTGTCCGGCGGCATGCACGGCTCCAACCGGCTCGGCGGCAACTCGCTGTCGGACCTGCTGGTCTTCGGCCGCCGCGCGGGCGCCGGGGCCGCCGCCTACATCGACGGCCTTGAGCGGCGGCCGGCCGTACCTGACGAGGCGGTGGCCGAGGCCCAGGCCGAGGTGCTGGCCCCGCTCGAACGCCCCGGTGAGAACCCCTACGAGGTCCACCACGAGCTACAGCGCACGATGAACGAGCTGGTCGGGATCATCCGCAAGGCCGGGGAGATGGCCGAGGCCCTGGAGGCGGTGGAGAAGCTGCGCGAGCGCGCCAAGGGCGTCGGCGCGGCGGGCAGCCGCATCTACAACCCCGGCTGGCACCTGTGCCTGGACCTGCGCAACATGCTGCTGGTCAGCGAGTGCGTGGCGCGGGCCGCGCTGGCCCGCCAGGAGAGCCGCGGCGGTCACACCCGCGACGACTACCCGGACATGACCGCCGACTGGCGGCGTCGGCTGCTGGTCTGCACGGCGGCTCCGGACGGCACGTCGGTGAACGTCCAGGAGCAGCTTCAGCCGTCCATGCGGGCGGACCTGATCACCCTCTTCGAGCGCGGGGAGCTGAGCAAGTACCTCACGGACGAAGAGATGGCCGAGTACGACCTCGCGGTCAAGGAGTCATGATGAGTTACAAGGCCAAGTTCCGCGTCTGGCGCGGTGAGGGCGGCGAAGGCCGGCTGGAGGACTTCACCGTCGAGGTGAACGAGGGCGAGGTCGTCCTCGACATCATCCACCGCCTCCAGGCCACCCAGACGCCCGACCTCGCGGTCCGCTGGAACTGCAAGGCGGGCAAGTGCGGCTCGTGTTCCATGGAGATCAACGGCAAGCCCAAGCTGGGATGTATGACCCGGATGTCCACGTTCGCGGAGGACGAGGTCATCACGGTCACCCCGATGCGCACCTTCCCGGTGATCAAGGACCTGGTCACCGACGTGTCCTTCAACTACCAGAAGGCCAGGGAGATCCCGTCCTTCACCCCGCCGTCGGACGTCCAGCCCGGCGAGTACCGGATGAAGCAGATCGACGTCGAGCGGTCCCAGGAGTTCCGCAAGTGCATCGAGTGCTTCATGTGCAACAACGTCTGCCACGTCATCCGTGACCACGACGAGAACAAGCAGGCGTTCGCCGGCCCGCGTTTCCTGATGCGGATCGCCGAACTCGACATGCACCCCTACGACGTCGCCGACCGCCAGGACGCCGCCCAGGACGAGCACGGCCTCGGCTACTGCAACATCACCAAGTGCTGCACCGAGGTCTGCCCGGAACACATCAAGATCACCGACAACGCGCTGATCCCCATGAAGGAGCGCCTCGTCGACCGCCGCTACGACCCCCTGGTCTGGCTCGGCAACAAGATCTTCAAACGCTCCGCCGCCAAGTAGGGCGGGCATTCAAAAGGGGCGGTGCCACCGTTGGGAGGTACCGCCCCTTTTGCGTGCGCTGCTTGGCGTGCGTCGCTTTGTGTGCGCCGCTGTGTGTGCGCTGCGGGGGTTACGGCTTGCGGCGCTTGAAGAGGCCGCGTTTGGGGGCCCCACCCGGGCCCTCCTGGACCTCGGGCTTGGCGGCGGGGGGCTCGGCGTCGTCGCCCTGCTCGGGGAGCTCGGGCATGACGTAGACGGCCGTCGTGTCGGGCGTCGTGGGGGGCGGCTCGGGGCCGTAGCGCGGGGTGTCCGCGGGCATGCGGTACGGCGGGGGCGTGGAGTCCTGCTCGGCTGGAGAGCCCGGAGAGCCCGGGGAGAACCAGGTGGACGCGCTCTTGCCGCCCTCGTCCGGCTCCGTGAAGTCGTCGAAGCCACCGCGGTCGTGCGGGCCGCGCACCGCCCCGGCCGGCGGGTCGGACGGAAGCTCGGCGGCGGGCTTGTCGGTGGGCTTGGCCGGGCCGGCGTCGGCCTCCGGCTGCAACTGGAGCACCGGCTGCTGTTCGTACGGCGGGACGGGCTGCTGCGGCACCGGCACGAAGCTCACGACGGTCGTGTAGGCCGGGCCGGCCGGGTAGCCGCCGGGGACGTAGTTGGCGACATAGCCCGGACCCGCCGGGTAGCCCGGATAGCCCGGATAGCCGGGGTAGGCCGCCGGGTCACCGGCCACGCCGGGGCCCGCCGTGCGCACGGCCGCGGCGTGCGCCATGCGGCGCAGCTTCTTCTCGTAGAACAGCACCGCGAACAGCGCGAGCAAGGTCAGGACCAGCGCCGGGATGCCGAGCTGGCGGCTGAGCCTGACCCGGTCCGTCTCCGGGGTGCCCTCGCGCAGCTCGACCGCGATCGCCTCGGTGGTCTGCGCCTGCGTCACCATCGTCGCCTGACTGCTCGGCGGGGTGTTGAGCGGGGTGGCCGTGGCGGCGGGCAGGGAGACGGACTGCCCCACCGACGGGTCGGGCACGTCGGCGGTCGCCGTATTGGCGGGGATCTCCGGGATCTCCTGGCTGGGCAGCGGTTGCGGCTGCGGCGCGGCAGTGGTCGGGTCGGGCGCGGGCGGCGGCGTCTTGACCGGTTTGGTGGGCTTCGGCTTCTTCGGCTTCTTCGGGGTCACCGTGACCGTCTCGGTGACCTCGACCGGGTCGGTGTCCTCCGGGGTGACGGTGACGGTGACCGTCACCTCCGGCTCAAGGTCGGAGTCTTCGGGGACCTCGGGGCCCGCGTTTTCGGGCGGCTCCGGTTTCGTCGGCGAGGCGGCGACCACCGCTCGCGTACTGCCCGCGTCGGCTGCCGCGCTCGAACCGATCAGCGGAGCCGCCGCCAGCACTCCGGCACCGCACAGGCCGATCGTGACGACCAGCACGGACACGGCCTTGGCTCGCCCTTGTCGCGACACCCGTGTCCTCCCCGAACACTTCCAAGTCAAGGAAAACCCTAGATGGGTAAAACTAACAGCAAACCAGTGCGGGCAACACCGCTTTGCCGCCAATCCGACCGGCGGGCCGCACAATGGCGGCCGTCAATCGGGCTCGCCACGCCCCCTGCCGCGATCTCTTACCGCCGGCAGCGCCCACAACAGCCCGAGCAGCACGCCCACCGCGGCCAGTACGGCGGGCAGTCCGCGCAGCTCCGGGCGGGTGGCGTCGTCGCTCTTCGCCGCCGAGGCCACCGTGGTCAGCCGCATCGGCAGCGGCGGCGGGACCGGCGCGGGACCGGGCGCGTCGGCGACCACCGGCATCTGCGGCGGCTCCTGCACCGGCACCGGATCGGCCGACGGCGGGGCCTGAACCGGTGGGGTGGCGGGCTCCGCGGCACCGGGCCGCTTTTCGGCTGCTTTGCCGTCGGGCTTGTCATGACTTTTGTCGTCAGGTTTGCGGCTCTGCGTGGAATTCGGTTCGGCCCTTACTTCCCCATTGCGCGTATTCTCCGAGGGCTCTGCGGGTGCGACCGCCGGAGTCCAGACACGTTCGATCAGCCGGTCGGGATCGCCCTGCCCGGACGCCCCGGCGACGAGCTGGGCTCCGGCCTCGGTGAGGACCACGGTGGCGCTGCGGGCCGTCCAGCGGCCGTCGTACAGGAGGGTGTCGGCCCGTGCGGTCACGCGGATCTCGCCGGGCTCTGCGGATCGCACCCACACGTCGGCGTGGCGGGACTCGGGGATGGCCCCGAAGGCGCACTCCCCCGGCTCCCGCTCCGTAGTGCGGGTGGGGCAGTCGACGATCGCGGCCCCGGGCGGATCGGTGACGACGCTCAGCCGCGCACCCGCCGCCGGCCCGCGCAACTCGACCCGCACCCAGCGCCCCCACCCGGAGTCGGCGGCGGCCCCGCCGTACGAACCGAGCCCGGCCAGGCAGAACGCGGCCAGGCAGACGCCCGCCGAGCGGACACCCGGCGCGCGCGGCCCCCCACAACTCGCACCCACGGTAGTGGTTATATCGCGCTATGTGGCCGCTCAACCCTCGTCGAGCAGCTTCTCCACGGCTTGCACGATCGGCAGGTCGGCGGGCAGCCAGGGCACGGTGTAGAGGTCCGCGCGGGACAGCCAGCGCAGCTCCAGGTGCTCCTTGGGCTCAGGTACGCCCGCCACCACCTCGGCCAGCCACACCCGCAGCAGGTAGCCGTCGGCCAGCGCCCAGTCGCCGCCGACCCGCGCGCCCACCTTGATGAGCACGCCCAGCTCCTCGTCGCACTCCCTGATCAGCGCCGCCACCTCGGACTCCCCCGGGTTGACCTTGCCCCCGGGGAACTCCCACCCGCCGTACAGCGCGGGCGGCTCGGCGCGCTGCGCCGCGAGCAGCCGCCCACCGGCCACGATCGCGGCCCCCACGACGATCTGCTCAGCCTGCTCAGCCATGGAAAGTCATCATGTCAGCCCTGCTCCAGCCGTTCGAGCTGTTTCTTGACCGAGTCGGTGTCCAGCGGGCGGGTGAAACCGACCCGGCCCGGCCGGTTGGCGTAGCTGGTCACCTTGATCGGCCCGCACAGTGTGCATCTGGCCTCCAGCATCTTGCCCTTGGACACCACCAGCCCGACGTGCCCCGGGCTGTCGGCGCGCGTACCGGGCCCGGAATTGAAGTACACCAGGTCACCGGGCTGTTCGTCGCCGTCCTTGACGCGAACACCGAACGGCCATTGCACGAACGTCGTACGCGGAATCGTCAGGCCGGCGTTGCGGTAGGCCATGTAGATGACGCCCGAGCAGTCGAACGCGTCGGGCCCCGTGCCGCCCCAGCGGTACGGCTTGCCGCGCTGCGCCAGCGCGTAGTCGATGATCTTCTTGAGCACCTCGCCCTGCGCCGCGTCCACCATGGTCTGGTCGCACATCGGATCGGCCTCCGGCGGGCGTTTCACCTCGCCGTCCTTGGCGTACCCGCGGGCGAGGGCCAGCACCTGGTCCACGTACCACCAGGCGCGGTTGTAGGTGAACAGCGCCCTGCGCAGGTCTTCCGGAGCGCCGTTGCGCTTGAGCATCCGGGCCGCGCCCAAGATGGCGTCGGCCGGGTTGTAGACGTCGGCCCAGCCGTCGCCGTCGCCGTCGGAGGCGTACCCGTTGAACCGCGACGGGATCTTGATCTTGGACTTGCCGCCCCAGGTGCTGATCAGGAACTGCATCGGCCCGGCCGCGCCCGCCGAGTTGGTGCCGCTCTGCACGCCGGGGAGGCGGGACCGGCCGTGGTTGGTCTCCCGCTTGCCCACCCCGGCCAGGACGTTCCACTGCACGCCGATCTTCTTGCCGTGTTCCTTGTACAGCTCCAGGTACTCGGCGGGGATGTCGGAGGACGCCGTCCCCGACTGGTCCTCGTCGCCCTCGGAAACGGGCTCCGAGCAGTCCGGCATCGTGCCGCTGCCCCCCAGGATGGAGGGGAAGGTGCTCATCAGCATCGGCGCGATCACCAGCGTCATCAGAACCAACCCCGCCACGCCGACTAAGACCGCGATCCGGGCACGGGAGGTGTTCATGTCACCCCCTCGGGGACGGTGTTCGGGTCGCCCTCCTGTCCGGCGGTGGCGGGTTGCAGATCGTGTACCCGCCAGTCGCCGCCCACCTGGACGAGGGTGACGGCGAAGTCCTCGCTGCTCTGCGAGGGCACGTTCCTGACCGTCACCTTCCGGGAACCGGTCACGACGTAGGTCACCGACGTCTCGTCGATCTGCCTGATCTGCTTGACGGCGGCCGATCCCTCGGAGATCCGCTGCTCGGCGATGCTCTGCTCGATGACGCCGGGCGCGGCGACCGAGCGAGCCAGTTCGGCGCCCAGGTCGGCCGTGGTGAACCCCTTGAGGCGGTCGGCGTAGGCGTTCTGTGCCTCATCGAAGCGGAACGTGCCGTAGGCCGCGGTGAACCGGCGCGCCACGTCGGCCGTGGCGGCCAGTTCCTCCTTGGTCATCGGCAGGTAGGAGTAGATGTCGAAGGGGGCGTCGCTGGCGGTCGCGAGCGGCGGGCGCGGCGTCACCGGGGGCGCGCTCGGCGTGCGGCCGGGCTCGTACCTGCCGGCGTCCGCCGGCTCCCGCTCGCCGCCCGGCCACATGGTCAGGTACACCCCGACCAGCGCCAGTACCACGACCAGCGCGCCGAACACCAGCTTGCGCCGGTCACCTGCTGGGGCCATCCGTCAGTCCTTGTCGTGCCTGGACGGACGCAGCCAGAACGGCACGTCCGGCTCATCGCCCGAACGGCCGCCGCCGCCGGACAGCCACAGCGGCGGTGCCTCGGCCCGCCGCCCGCCGTCGCCTCCGCCGCCGCGCGCCGCCGGGCCTCTGCCCGAACCGCCCGCCGAGCCTCCCGAACGCCGGGACGCGCCGCCGTTCCCGCCGAACAGGCCGCCGCCGCCCGAACCACTGCTCGAACCGCCGCCGTTCGACGACCTGCCGCCGCCACCGCCGCCACCGCCGAAGAGGCCGCCGCCGGACCGGCCGCCCGACGTACGGCCGGCGGACCCGGAGCCCGGCGAACCGCCGCGCGCCCATCCGCCGCCGGACCTGCCGCTGAACCACCCGCCACGGCCCCCGGATCCGCCCGAACCGCCCGAGGTGCCGGACCCCGACACGCTGGGCGTGCCGCCGGTCCGCCCGCCGCGCACCGGCGCGCCGCCGGGTCGCTTGCCGGACAGGTCGAGCGGCGGGGCCGAGCCGGTGCGCGGCAGCGTCGTACGGGACGTGCCCGCCTTGCGCCGGGCGCCCGCCGAACCCTCGGTGTCCAGGGGGGCGGGCTGGCCGGCGACCGGCACGCGGGCACCGGAGGCGCCGCCCTGCGCCGCGCCCTCCTCGCCGCGTACCTTGCCCTGGGCGACGGCCGCCGCCGCGGCCGTGGCCGCGCCGCCGCTCGCCATCGCCGCGGCCTGGATGAGCGGCTCGGCCTTGCGCATCCCCCAGCGCCCGACCCGGTAGCCGGCCACCGGGGGCAGCACGTTGGCCGCCCGCGACAGCGACGGCGCTGCCGCCGCCTCGCCCAGCATCCGGGTGGTGAGCGTGTGCCCGTCCATCGAGGCGAACAGGTGCTGGAACGGCCTTCGGTAGAAGAACACCGCGATGGTCAGCAGCGCGATGAACAGGATCTGCATGCCCCACGGCATCGCGGTCGAGATGATCAGCGCGTACCCGTACACGAGCACGCCGAGGACCAGCGCCATCACCGCCTGCCGCAGCAGCGTGCCGATCACCATCTCCAGCCAGCGCAGCGCGATGATCCGCCCCGAGCCGGGGTGCACGCCGATCAGCAGGAAGATCGGCGCCAGGATCAGCAACAGCAGGAACCCGACCTTGAGCACCAGCAGCGACACCGCCACCAGGAAGATCAGCAACCCGGCGACCATGGCCGCGATCAGCGCGCCCAGTGAGATGCCCAGCCTGCTCATCCAGTCATGGCCGCTGAGCAGCGGATAGATCGAGGTGCCGTTGAGCTGCTTGATCACCTCTTCCTCGTAGCGCTTCTGGTGCGCCGAGGCCGCGGGCTGTTTTTCGACCTGCTGCTCCTGCCGGTCGATGGCCTGGATGTCGAGCATGAGCGCGCCGAAGTCGCGTACGACGGGCGCGTTGGGATCGGCGGTGCCGAACATGCCCATCAGCCACGGCTTGCAGGCGAGCGTGGACCACAGGGCGTCGGCGTTCTGCTCGACGCCCGCCGTACCGCCCTGGCCGTAACCGCCGGACTGCGGCGTGGCCTGCGCGGCCGGCGTGCCCTTGGGCGGCAGGCAGGATGCCCCGCCCGCGCCGGGCAGCCCGCTGAACGCCGAGTTGACCACCTCGGCCGTCTTGTCGGTGACGACCTTGCCCACGCCGGTGAAGTCGCCGGGGCGGCTGAAGAACCACACCGCGACGGTCACCGCGAGCACCATCCAGATGACGCCCTCGGCGGTCGTGGTGGCGCGTTTCCTGATCAGGCCGTACCAGGCCAGCCAGATCGCGCCGAGGATGACCAGCGGGCGCAGGTAGGGCCAGTACATCGCGTTGGCGAGGTTCGTGACGACGTCGTCGACCACGTCCTTGATCGACTGGAGCGGGCCCTCGGTCGCGGCGGCCTGGTAGGTGGTGATGGTGAGCCGGTCCACCGCCTTGGCCAGCGTGAAGATCATGTTGGCCCAGGCGTTGCCGAGCACCGCCACCACGTCGTCGCAGCCCAGGCCGTGGGTGTGCCAGTACAGGCCGGCCATGCCGTAGGCGCCGTAGTTGGTCTGCGTGGCCGGGTCGGGCGCCGGCGGGGCGGGCTGCGGGGTGGGCGCGGGGCCCTGCGTGACGGGCGGGACACCGCCCGGTGGCGGGGGCTGGAGCAGCCCGTCCACGCCGCCGCCGACGATCTCGGGGGCGAGGTCGGGCGACAGGTCGCAGATCGGCACCGCCGCCGACGCGGACGTGGGCACGGCGAACGGGACCGCCACTAATCCGACGAAAGCGATCAGCGCGATGCCGACCGCCTTCCGGATCCTTCGCCCGCGCCGCGCCTTCCGGCCGGGCCCGCCAGGCGGGTCAGGGGCCTTGCGGCGGAGCCGCGATGCGCGCCCGAGTAGTCGCCTGCCTCTGGTCAGGACACTTGCGAGGACACCCATCACCGGCCCCTGCGAGGGGACACTCATGACCGAACCTCCCGCGCCGCCGTCTCCGGCCTGCCGATTTCCTCTGGATCATGCCCGTTCTGGCCGGGCTTATCGTGTGTCGGATTCGTGTCAAGCCAGCGCAGCAGCTCTTCCGAGATAAGGTCCACCCCGATACGGCCCGCACGGCCGTCCAGATCCCGGAAGACGCATTCGCCGTTGCCCAGCGAGCGCAGCACCGCCTTGTGCTCCTCAAGGGCCTCGACCCCGAGCAGCGACATGACGTGGTCGACCTCGACCCGCTCGGTGGAGCGGAAGGCGAACACGGAGGAAAGACAGTTGGTGACCTGCTCGTTCAGCAGGTCGCCGGCGTTCTGGGAGACGAGCACCAGCGCGGTGTTGCGCGACCGGCCCATCCTGCTGACCTCGGGCACCAGCTTGGCGCCCTCCGGCGTGGAGGTGATCGCCCACGCCTCGTCCAGGAAGATCGCCTTGGGCGCGCGGCGGTCCAGCCCGTTCATCAGGCGGCGGGCGAACTGCGAGACCAGGTAGAGCAGCGCCACCGACAGCCGTTGCTCGTAGGAGTAGTCGTCGCGGGCGGTGGCGACGTCGGGCAGGGTGAGCCCACCGAGGGTGAAGACCGTGGTCCAGCCCTCGGGGTCGATCTGGTCGCCGCCCGAGGGGTCGAAGCACAGCCGGGCCAGGTGCATCTCCGACATCGACCGAAGCACCGCGCCGAGGTTCTTGGAGGCCGGGTCGTCGGCCTGCTCCAAGTAGTCGACGACCTTGCCGAGCGAGGGGTCCTCGCCGTTCGACACGGCGGCCACCGCCTGGATCATGGCCGACTCGCGCTCCTCCGACATCCGGGGCAGCAGCAGCCGCAGCGTCTCGGTCGCCATGGTCTTCTTGGCCGCGATGTCGTCGCCGAACGAGAACGGGTCGAGCAGCCCCGGCGCGGCCGACCCCAGCGGGATGATCCGCGCCTTGCGGCCCCGCTTGCGCAGCAGCTCGACCAGCGACTCGGCGTCGCCCTTGGGGTCGATCACCGCGACCGTCACCCCGCGCAGCGCCATCTGGTAGATCAGCAGCAGCGCCAGAGTGGTCTTGCCGCCGCCCGGCTCGCCGGTGATCGCGATCGCCGTCGGGCGGTTCCGCGCCGCCGCCACCAGCGGGTCGAAATGGACGATGCTGCGCGCCCTGCCCACCGACTCGCCGATGTACGGCCCGGCCCAGCCCGCGCTGGTCTCGTCGACGCGGTCGCCGACATCGACCGTCGCCACCGCCATGCCGCCCGCGATCGTGCGCAGCGGCTGGCGCTGGGCGTAGGCGTTGACGCGTACCCGCTCGCCCGGCAGCGCCTCGCAGAACAGCGAGAACTGGTCGCCGGTGGAGTTGACGATGTCGATGCCCATGTCGCGGTAGTGCTCGATGACCGCGTCCACCCGTTGCAGGCAGACCTCCTCGGTCGGCGCGGCGACGATCAGCCGGTGCCAGCCGTACACGAACGGCAGGCGCTCCTTGGTGATGCCGTGCTCCAGCATCCGCGCCGCGTCGATCTGCTCGGCCAGCGCGATCGGGGCCTCCGCGCCCGCCTCGCGGATGTGGATGTCCATGTCGCGGGCGTGCGCGAGCTTGCGGGCGACGTCCTTGCTGGCCTTGACCGGCGGGATGAGCCGCATCCGGCTGGACAGCTCCACCGGGAACGGGAGCTGGTCGGCGAAGTGGCTCCACGGCTCGCCGTCCGGGAACGGCATCAGGTCGGGGAACCTGGCGAAGGACAGGTGGGCGACGTAGGAGTCGCCGGCGGTCTGCTCGATGCGCAGCAGCGACCTGCCGTTGTGGATCTGGCCCTCGACCAGCGCCTCGATCTCGCCGCGGCCCCAGCGCCGCTTCGGGCTCGCCGACGGCGGCGGGTCGCCGAGCGCGCCGGTCGCGGCGTGCTGGAACAGCCAGGCGATCTCGGTGGAGGTGGCGTGCCTGGCGTACAGGGCGCTTGCGGCCAGGGCCCTGCCTAGGCGTTCGGCCTGTTCGGTCCACTTGGTGATCTCGCCGTCGGGTACGTGGTCGTCGTCCAGGCCGAGGGCCTTCTCACCGCGCTGGTAGTAGCCGAAGAGCTGGGCGAGCACGCCGGTGCCGAGCTGCGCGCCGCGCGGGCCCAGCCGTACGCCGATGTAGACCTCCTTGGACCAGAAGTCCTTCGCCCAGACGTGGCCGTACATCTCCTCCAGGTACTCCCGCCAGCCCGGGCCCTCGTCGGAGGTGGCGTTGAGCGCCATCGCCCATTCGGCTGCCGGGTAGGCCCGGTGCGCCACCCGCAGGTGGACCTCGGCGTCGGACATCCGGATGGCGGCCAGCGCGATCGTGATGTTGGTGGCCAGCGCCTCGCGCTCTTCGGGGGTGACGAACTCGTAGTTCACGGTGGGCAGCCGGAAGTAGGCCCAGGCCGCCGAGTCGGTCAGCAGCACCCGATCGTCGAAGTACCGTACGGCCAGGCGGCTGCGGGCCCTGGCCGATCGGCCGCTCATCGCCCGCCCGCCATCGCGTGTCGTACCGCGATCCGTCCCACGGTCACTGCGCCACTTCCTCCTCGCTCCGCTTGCCCTGGTTGCCTGTGCCTGTGCCTGGGTTGCCGGTGTGCGGTGGTACCGCGAAGCCCGCGACCACGACGCCCGCCAGCGCCAGGTAGGCCCGCCGGCCGGCCGCGCGCATCCGCTCCGGCTCCACGGGACCGCTGCCGCCCGGGGCCAGGTCGTCCTCCCAGGGCACCCGGACGATGGCCCGGCAGCGCCCGCGGGCCACCGCCTCGGCCTGCTCCACGGCGGCCATGCTGCGCCGGCTCACGCCGTTCACCACCATGATCGCCCGGCGGCGCAGCTCGGCGCAGCCGTGGCCGTCCAGCCACTCGTAGGTCATCGCGACCGCGTCGGGGCCGTCCTCGCTGGCCGGGACCACCAGGACGAGCTGGTCCGCGTACGGCAGGAACCGCGCCGCCAGCGCCGCGGCCGGATCGACCACCACCAGCCGGTAGTAGTGGTCGAACATGTCCATCGCCTGGCCGATCCGCTGGTCGGAGAACAGCGTGCGGTCCGCCATCCGCTGCTCGGCCCCCGCGTCGGTGTCCGCGCCCACCACCTCCAGGCCGGACGGCGTGCGGGTGGTGTAGGCGCGCATCCCGAGGTAGCCGCCGACGTCGTCGAGACCGGCCAGCAGTGAGCTGAGCGTCTCGGGGGAGTCGGCCTGGATCTTGCCGGTCAGGGTGTTGTCGCCGGTGTTGGCGTCGAGGGCGAGTACGCCGTCGTCGCGGTGCATGGCGAAGGCGTGGCCCAGCATCAGCGCCGTCGTGGTCTGTCCGGCGCCGCCCGTACAGCCCAGCACGACGACCCGGCGGCTGCCGTTGAACACGGCCCTGGCCCGGGCCTCGTCGATCTCCGAGCCGTCCGTACGGCTGCCGCCGGAACCGATGACGACCTGCGCGAGCCGCCGCCAGCCGCCGCCCGAGCCGTCCCGGCCGACGACCGATTCGACCCGGCGGACCTTTCCGCCGCCGCCCTCGGTCGGGGGCGCGACGGGCACCGGCGCGGGCGGCTCCTGCACGGCCCTGATCGAGACCCGCGGCTGCCCTTCCTGCTGGGCGCTCTCCCTGAACGGGCCTTGACGGCTTTCGCGCGGCGGACCCTGGCGCTTGGGGCCGGGGAGCGCAGGCACGCCGTTCTCCGAGGCCGCCTCCCGCCCGGCGGGACCGCCCTCCAGCCCACGCCCTGCGGCCCGCCGGCGCGCGGCGGCCTGCCGCTCGGCCTCCTCCCGCGCCGCGGCCTCCCGCTCGGCGGCCTCCCGCCGGGCCCGCTCCCGCGCCGCCGCGGCCTCCCGCTCAACCCGCTGCCGCCGCGCCCGCTCCAGCGCCGCAACCTCCTGCCGCTGCACCGCCTCCGCCGTCACAACCTCCCGCTCAGCCGCTTCACGCTCTTCCCGCTCAGCCTGTGCCCGAGCGGCAACCTCACGCTCTTCCCGCTCTGCGGCCTCACGCTCAGCCTGTACGCGAGCAACGGCCTCCCGCTCCGCCTGCTCAGCCCGCTCACGATCTTCCCGCTCCCGGACAGCAGCCTCACGCACTTCCCGCTCAGCGGCGTCCCGTTCCGCCTGCTCAGCCTGTGCCCGAGCAGCAGCCTCACGCTCAGCGGCCTCCCGCTCAGCGGCCTCACGTTCCGCCCGCTCAGCCCGCTCACGATCTTCCCGCTCCCGGACAGCAGCCTCACGCTCTTCCCGCTCAGCCTGTACGCGAGCGGCAGCCTCACGCTCCCGCTCAGCGGCGTCCCGCTCCGCCTGCTCAGCCTCCACGCGGGCAACGGCCTCCCGCACTTCCCGTTCAGCCAGCTCCCGCTCAGCCTGTATGCGAACAGCGGCCTCCCGCTCAGCGATCTCACGTTCCGCCCGCTCAGCCCGCTCACGATCTTCCCGCTCCCGGACAGCGGCCTCACGCTGTTCCCGCTCGGCCAGTACGCGAGCGGCGGCCTCACGCGCTTCGCGCTTCTGCCGAGCCGACTCCAGCGCCGCGAGTTCCTGTTCCTGCAGCTCCCGCTCGACCTGCTCTCGGGCAGCGGCCTTGCGTTCCGCCTGCTCCAGGGCAGCGGACTTCTCCCGCTCATCCCGCCGAACCGACTCCGGCGCCACAACCTCAAGCTCAGGCTCAGGCTCCGCGCTACCGGCCTCCAGCCGCTCGTGTTCGACCTGCTCCACCGCGCCGGCCTCGGGCTGCTCCGGCTCAGCCTGCTCGCGAGCAGGGGCCTCCTTGGCCCGTGCCGCCGCCTGGCGGCGTGCCCGCTTCGGTGCCGCCGCAGCCGGTCGCTCCGGCTCGGCCTGTTCCGCAGCCTCGACGCCCTGCTCAGGATGCTCACCAACGGCGGCCTCCTCCCGCTCGGCCTTGGCGCGAGCGGCCGGTGCCTCCGGCTCGGGGTCTTGCCGCTGGGCCTCTTCTGCGGCCTCCCCCGGGTCGGGGGGCCAGACGAGGCGGGCGTCCGGGGGCCGGGAGGCCGGGAGCGGGGGCTGGCCACGGCGGTGGCTGTCGCGGGCCGACTCGCCGGTCTCCGGCGCGGCCTCCTGCCCGCCCCCGCCGATCCCGCCGTAGGCCGCCTTGCCCGCCCCGCCGTACGAGGACGACGACGAACGGTCACCCCCGCCAGGACCGTCCACGGACGCGGCGAGCCTGCGCAGGCGGCGCAGCGCGTCGGCCCCGATCGGCGCGACGGGGGCCGCCGGCTCGCGGCGCTCGACCGAAGGCGAAACCGAGGCGGCAACAGCCGACGAATCAGGCGAACTCACCGCAGAACCCGCAGAACCCACAGAGCCCGCAGAACCCACAGAGCCATCCGCAGGACCGCCGGACTCGCGCGCCCCCTCCTCTGCCCCCTCACCGCGATCGGGCACCACCCGAAGGTGTTCCTCTCCCCGCTCGGACCGCAAAGGGGGCGCAGCGGGCCGCTCAGCGCGTTCCTGGGGGCCTTGGGCCTGAGGCTCCTGGGCCGGAGCGCGGAAGGCGACGGACGGCAGCGCCACGGACGCCCGGTCCGGCGGCGCGACCGGCGTGCCCGGGGACGGCGACAGCGCCGGAGCCACCCCTCTGCGGGGCGTACGGCCCGCGCCCAGGGCCGGCGTCTCACGCGTGCCGGACACCGCCGGCGCGGCCTCGGGCGCGACCGGCGCGGTGGTGGCGGCGGCAGCCGCGGCGGCCACGGCCGGGCGTACCTGACCGGCCGGTGTGGCCCGCTGCGCCCGCCCGCGGGCCTTGGCCGCGTGCCGGGCCTTGCGGGTGGCCTTGACCTTGACCGGCTCGGGCAGCGCGGCGGCCCGCCAGACCCGCGCGTGGAAGACGATCTCGGCGGGTTCGGCGCTCGGCGCCATCCGGCACCACGTACGCGGCTCGCCGAGGTAGCGGAGCTGGGACTGAAGCAGCTCGTTGAGCCGCTTGCTCTCGATGACCGGACGGGTGGACAACCAGGTGACGATGCCCGGCGGAACGAGGTAGACGACGTGCCACGGAGTCACGAAGTCCAGGCCGACCAGCCAGAGGAACAGCGACCAGGGCACGAGGACGCCCATGAAGACACCGATCCACACGATCGGAAGCGGCATCGGCAGCCGTAGGTCGTACAGCTTGTAGAGCCGTTTCTCGATACGCCAGATATTGGTATATGTGGGCAGGTCCACGCGCTCCTCCTCTCCGCACCTTAGATCCGTCGCGCTCGCGCGGGCAGTACTCTGCTCGCCTCACTCTCGTGTGCCGGGGACCGCTTCATCCGCTTCATCATCAATGACCGCGGCGACCCGTTCTCAATCCTTCAATTGCCGATGCCCAGCGCGCCCGCGATGGCGCGGGCGGTCACCTCGATGATGTTGGGCACGTAGAAGATCACCCCGATCGCCACCGCGAGAATGATGAACTGAACGAACCTGGTGATTTCCCTGGTGAAGAGGAAGAAAAGCGCGACGACGGAGACGATCACCAGGAACAGCGGCCCGAAGAACCCGCGCAGGAAGTCGGCCAGGCCCTGGGTGTCCACGCCCTCCGGAGCGGCCGGCGTGGGCGACGCCGCCGCTTCGAGTGGCAGCGCCGCGACGTCGATGACGTGCAGCACAACGCTTTGCAGACTCAATTCCTGTCCTCCTGGGGGAATGGATCGGCCACGGACGAGTGGCGTCGGACGGCGGCCATCATTCTCACCCCACGGAGCGGTCTGCGCCGCGGATGTCCTTCACGTACCATCTCTCGCCCTGCTTTTCGACGGTGAGCCGGTAGGACTGGGTGAGCGTCCCGCTCCCCTGGGTGCCCCCGGTCGACGTCGGCTCGGCGGCCGGCGGCGCGGCGGGGACCAGGCCCCAGACGACGACGGCGGTGATGTCCCTGATGGTGCCGCCGGGCGGAACCACCAGGTCCTGGAGTTTGACGAAGGTGAAGGCCCCTCCGAAGCTCTCCAGTTTCGTACCGCTCACATAGCGCTGCAGCGCGACGGTGTCGCCCTTGGCGTACGCCTCGAAGAACGCCCCGAGCTGCTGTCGCAGCTCGCCCGCGGTCGTCTCGTCACGGTCGGGCTCGGCCTCCTGCGGCAGGGCGGCCTTGGCGGGCGCGGGCAGTACGGCGGGGCGCTCGGAGACCACGAACCTGCCGTCGGAGTAGAAGACCGGCACGGAAAGGAGCATCCGCCGGTTGCCGGACTGGAAGATCAGGTTGACCTTCGCGTGCTGGGCGTCGGTCACATCGACCCCGTACGGCTGAATGGCCCCGGCCGACATCTGGCCCGCGCCGTCCCATCCGAACTGCCCGTCAGAGGTGCCTTCCGGCAGGAACGGCGCCAGTCTCCCGGCCCTTTCCTGGGGCTGGGCGCCGTTCATATTGAGATATGCGGCGGCGAATTGATTGGCGAACGACGCGGCGCGGTCGGCGGGGAAACCGGTCCCGGCCGACGGCGCGGCCTGGCCGGACGACGAATCACCCTGGGTGAAACGCTCGAATGGCGCGCGCACCCCGTTGAACACGATGACGATGATGAGCGCCCACAGCACGGCCCGGCCGGCCCACACCAGCCACCGCCCGCCGCCGCCGACCCATCGGCCGCGCCGGGGGCCGCCGCGCCCGCGGGCGGCGGGGGTCTCGGCCTCGCCGGGGTCCGGGTACGCCGACAGCTCAGGATCGCCTGGGACCCGAGGGTCCCGCCGGACGATCGACCTTCGAGCCATCACGCCTCCGCTCGCGCCGATCCCCACGGCATGGCGCGGTGTCGTCTTACTCTCGATCCCGTTATCGGTGGTGAAGCAATCACCCTAGCGGCCCTGCCAATTGTTCCAGGAAAGCCACGCCCATGCTGCAGCCATCACCGTAACCGAGCAAACCGGGTGTTCGTCCCTGATGACCCCGCATGCGGGGCTCTGCCCATCGGACAAAGCGGGTTATACCAGGCCAGAGGCCCCTCAATTACCTAACGGCTACGTGTTGCTGTCCCCACCGCTCCTGGACTGTCGCGACCTGCGCATATGTGGCCATTCAGCGACATCTTGTCACTGGTGCAGCACCAGGCCGAGTCAGGTGTGTCACACCCGACTCACACCGAATCGGTCTGACCGCACTGGCCGCGCCGACCGGTCTGACCGCTTTGCTCACCGGCCGCGGTGAGCCGTACGCCGAAGTCGTCCAGTTCGGCGGCCAGCCGGGCGCTCGGCGGCAGCGCGCGCGGCAGGCGGGACTGCAGCGCCGCGCCGAAGCCCGCCATGTGCACGATGTGGGCGATCAACGCCTCCTGGTCGTCCGGCCACGGGAAGGACGGCTGGGCGATCAGCAGTGAGACGCACCCGTGCACGGCCGACCACAGACCGAGGGCAAGGGTCTCCGGGTCGCCCTGCAGTACTCCCACCCGCACACAGGCCGCGACGGCGGCGACCATGTGGCGGAAGGCCGCCGCGGCGGCGGCGGGCACGCCTGGGCCCGCCGAAGGCCGCATCATCAGCACCCGGTACTGCGCCGGGTGGTCCAGGGCGAACCGCGCGTACGCCCGGCCGCAGCGTCCCAGGGCCAGGAACGGGTCACCGCCCCGGCTCTCGGCGAAGATCCGGCCCAGCTCGTCCCAGGCGCGCAGGCAGACGGCCTCGACCAGCTCCTCCTTGCCGGCGAAGTGCAGGTAGACCGAAGGCGTGGTGACACCGGCCCGCACGGCGACGGCGCGGACCGTCAGCGCGTCCTCGGTGCCGGTCTCGGCGAGCAGTTCGCCGGCCGCGCGCAGGATCTCCTCGCGCAGCAGCACGCCCTCACCGCGGCGGGCCCGCACTCGCCTCGTGGTCGCCATGTGTACAGGTTGACGACGTTAGGTTAACGATGTCAATCTGAATCACGGAGGAAGGGGTCACATGTCAACATTTGGTGAGGCGACCGCGGTGTCCGCGCGCGGCGCGGGCCGGTACACGGCCGAGCTGGACCCGCTGTGGGCGGTGGGCGTCCGGCCGCAGGGCGGCTACATGATGGCCATCATGGGCCGGGCGGCGCTGGACGCGGCGGCGAACGACCGCCACCCGCACGTCACCTCGGTCGGCGCGACCTTCATCGAGCCGCCGGTCCCCGGCCCGGCCGAGGTCACCGTCGAGCTGCTGCGCTCGGGCCGTACGCTCACCCAGGCGCGGGCCCGGCTGTCCCAGGACGGCAGGCCCATGGTCGACGCCGTGCTCACCCTCGGGCTGCTGGACGACTCCGGCCCCGAGTGGTCGGCCGTCCAGCCGCCGAGCATCCCGCCCGAGGACGAGTGCGTCCTGGTGCCCAACGATCCGCCCGTGACCGGGTTCACGATCCCGCTGATGGACGTGGTCGAAGTGCGCATCGCCCCCGGCGACCTCGCCTTCATGTTCGGCGCGCCGCGCCGCGAGGGCGTCACGCACTCCTGGCAGCGACTCAAGGACGGCTCCGACTGGGACCCGCTGAGCCTGCTGGTCGCCCTCGACCCCGTTCCGCCGGCCTCCTACGACCTGGGCGTCCCCGGGTGGGCCCCGACGGTCCAGCTCACCGCCTACATTCACCGCCTGCCCACGTCCGGCCCGATCCGCGTACGGCTGAGCGCGACGGACCTCGGCGGCGACCGTATGCACGAGACGGCCCAGGCATGGGACGCCAAGGACCGCCCGGTCGCCCAGGCCACGCAGCTCGCCGCCATCCGCGTCCCCGGCTGATCAGTGGCCGCCGTCTGACGTACGGGGGCGGCCTGACAGGTACGTGAGCCCGGCCGTGAGCGCCATCAGGCCCGCCGCGAGGTACGGCAGGGCGGCGGCGCCCCACCCGGCGAGGCCGAGCGCCCCGACCGCCCCCGACAGCGAGACCGCGAGGTACACGGCGGACTGGTACAGCGAGGTCACCATTCCCGCGCCGTGCCGGGCCAGCGTGATCAGCAGGTGCTGCTGCGGCGTGGTGACCGAGAAGGACAGGAAGCCGGCCACCAGCGTGGTCGCCACGGCGGCCCCGATCGCCCCCCGGCCCAGCGGCATCAGGACGAAGACCACGGCCAGGATCAGCGTCACGGCGATGATCACCTCGCGCGGGCCGCGCCGGTCGGCCAGCTTCCCGGCGGCGAGGTTGCCCGCCGTACCGGCGACGCCGAAGGCGAGCAGCAGTACGGCCAGCAGCGCCCCGCCCCCGGTGGCCGGGGCGAAGATCTCGCTGATGTACGTGTACGGGATGTAGATCCCGGTGAACGCCACCACCGTGGTGAGCAGCACTCCCAGGACCCTCCGGTCGCCGAGCGGGGCCAGGAAGGCGCGCAGGCCCGCGGTGGCCCCGGCCGCGACGGCCGGCAGGCGCAGCGCGATGGGCGGGACGGCCAGCATCCCGAGCGCGGTGACCAGCCACATGGTGGCCCGCCAGTCCAGCCGGTCGCCGACCACCGTGCCCAGCGGCGCGCCCAGGACCAGCGACGACGTCATGCCGAACATCACGATCGCGATGGCCCGGCCGCGTTCGCGCTCCCCGGCCAGCAGCGCCGCCGTGGCGCTGGCGGTCGCGGTGAACAGCGCCGCGCCCGCGGCGGCGATGGCCCGCGAGGCGAGCACGAGCCCGTAGTCGGGGGCGAGCGCGGTGATCGCGTTCCCGACGGCGAACACGGCGAGCGCGGCGACCAGTACGGCCCGCCGCGACCACGAGGCGGTGAGCACCGCCAGCACCGGGGCGAGCACCGCGTACGCGATCGAGAACACCGTCACGAGCTGCCCCGCCGCCGCCACGCTGACGTGCAGCGACGCGGCCACGGACGGCAGCAGCCCGGCGATCACGAACCCGTCCGTACCGACCGCGAACGCCCCGAACGCGAGCACGGCTGCGTGCGGACGCCATCGGACGGTGGGCGGGGCCGTTGGGATGACTGAAGGGGTCATGAAGGAAGCCTTCCGATAGCCATCGGTAGTTACGACGTTCATCGTAATAGAAGTCCGATGGGTATCGTAGAGGGGGACGGTCATCGAAGGAGCGAGCATGGAGACCTGGCTGGCACAGCCGGACCTCGACGAGATCGACGTCGGCACGGTCCTGTCGGCCCTCGCCGACCCGACGCGGCTACAGATCGTGCGCCTGCTCGACGTGCTCGGCGAGTCCACCTGCACCGCCCTCGACCTGCCGGTCAAGGTCTCGACCGTGTCACACCACGTCAACATCCTCAGACACAGCGGCCTGGTCTCCACCCGCCTGGACGGCAACGCCCGCCCCAGCCGACTCCGCCGCGACGAACTAGAACGGCGATTCCCGGGACTCCTGACATCAGTCCTCACCGCCACCCCCCCACGCACCACCTGACGCAGCCGCGGCCACCCGCCCAAAATGGACCTCACTCCACTCGCCCTGTGTCCCCCTGAGGGCGCGCCACCGCGCGCCGCCCCAACACGCGCACTACCGGGCGTCGCCCCAGCACGCGCTACCGCGCACAATCGCCCTCGCTTCGCTCGGCCTGCATTCCAAAGGCCGGGCTCCGCCCGGCACTACCGCCCCAAGCACACCGATTCCCGCCTCAACGCCCCCAGCACCGCGCTACCGGGCGTCCCTCCAGCACGCGCTACCGCGCGCATTCGCCCTCGCTTCGCTCGGCCTGCTTTCCCAAGGCCGGGCTCCGCCCGGCGCTATCGCCACCAGCACACCAATTCCCGCCTCAACCCACGACCAAGCCCCCAAGGAACCCCGTCCTACGCGGCCTTCGGACCGTAAGCCTTCACCAACTCCAGGCAAGTCACTCGGCTCGTACGCCCTTGCGAGATACCGTTTCTGTGTTTCCAGCCGCACCCCCCACAGTCGTAGAAAGGGTCGTCCTCGTCGAACCGCAATGCTCTGAGGCCAGCCGGTGAGATGATCGTTTTCGAACTAAAGGAAATCACGGCCAGCGCCAGAAAAACCCGCAGGTCAGCAAGTGTGCTCCCCGCACGCGCGGGGATGGTCCCAGGGGGCGCTTGCCGCGCGGGGCGATGGGGAAGTGCTCCCCGCACGCGCGGGGATGGTCCCGCCATCGCGGCCCCGATTTCGTGCGGTTCGAGGTGCTCCCCGCACGCGCGGGGATGGTCCGGAGCCCCCTCGTGACCGACGCCGTGCCTGGCCGTGCTCCCCGCACGCGCGGGGATGGTCCTCGACCATGAGGGGACCGTCCACCCCCAGACGGGTGCTCCCCGCACGCGCGGGGATGGTCCCCCGCTGCTGCGGCACATGCAGACCGAGATGGCGTGCTCCCCGCACGCGCGGGGATGGTCCGGATAGGGCGATGTTGGCCAGCAGCGGGGACAGGTGCTCCCCGCACGCGCGGGGATGGTCCCGGATCGTGAACATCCTCCGGACGCGTCTGGCTGTGCTCCCCGCATGCGCGGGGATGGTCCCGCGCAGGCCAGGTACGCCACTGACGCTCGCGAGTGCTCCCCGCACGCGCGGGGATGGTCCGCGGCTGGCGGAGGTCAACGCCGACGCGAAGTCGTGCTCCCCGCACGCGCGGGGATGGTCCCGTGTTCGTGACGCACCCCCACATGTGGGACGAGTGCTCCCCGCACGCGCGGGGATGGTCCGTGCATGAGGACGATGTCCAGACTGGTGGTCCAGTGCTCCCCGCACGCGCGGGGATGGTCCCGGCGGCTCGCTCTCCGGTCCGGTGACTCTGAAGTGCTCCCCGTACGCGCGGGGGTGGTCCTTTCGTCGCCCTGGACAAGCTCGAATTCGCGCCGTGCTCCCCGCACGCGCGGGGGCGGTCCGATCAGGGAAAGGCTCAGAGTGCTAAGACATCCGATCTACCTAAGGTGTCAAGCCAACACCTGTCCGATCTTCAGCGATGGCCACGTTGGCTCACGCTAACGCTCTGCCATTGGCTAGGAAGTATGCATGGAGATCATCGAGCGCAGCCTTACCGTCCCCTACGAAGGGGTCATGTCAGCGCCCCGAGAAGGTGGCGACGTCGGTGTCCTTGTCCTGGCCGGCTCCAGCGGGCGCATCGACACCGAGCGGTCGCGCGTGCTGGCCCGGCAGGGTGCCGTCGCGTTATCGATCCGCTGGTTCGGCGGCCCTGGGCAGTCACCGGGAATCTGTGAAATCCCGCTGGAGACTTTCACCACCGCCATCGACCTGCTCCTGGATGTCGGCGTGCGACGCGTCGGCGTCCTAGGAGTCTCCAAAGGCGCCGAGGCCGCGCTGCTCACCGCCGGACTCGATCCCCGTGTCGATGCGGTGATCGCGCTCGCACCCACCTCGTTGGCCTGGGCGAACATCGGGCGGGGCGTCGATGGGCATATCCATCCGTACCGATCTTCATGGACCTGGCGGGAAGAGCCGGTGCCGTTCGTCGGCTACGACGACACATGGTCTCCAGCAGAGCCGGAAGGTTCCCCGGTGGCTTACCGCACGCTCTATGAACACAGCCGTGCGAGGTTCGCTCAAGCAGCAGAGGCAGCGGCGATCCCTGTCGAGCGAGCGTCGAGTGATCTTCTGCTTGT
This sequence comes from Spongiactinospora sp. 9N601, assembly GCF_044326295.1. Lineage (NCBI taxonomy): Bacteria > Bacillati > Actinomycetota > Actinomycetes > Streptosporangiales > Streptosporangiaceae > Spongiactinospora > Spongiactinospora sp. 9N601. Next base: position 142,482 of record NZ_JBIRBB010000013.1, on the reverse strand, counting down.
CGCGGGCGCGGATGACCAGATGTGGCCGTCGCTGCCCTTCGCCGAGGAACTGGCCGCCCGCCGCTCGGCGGCGGGACGTCCGGCTCGTATTGTCAGCAGCCCCGATGCGGGCCACCGCCCCTGTCTGCCCGGGGAGTCACCTGCTCCGCCGTCGACAAGCTACCTGTACGGAGGATCACCGGATGCGGACGCCTCTTTGGGAGCGGCCGCGTGGCCGTACATCCTCCAGATCCTTCAGCTCATGCCATGAGCCCCATAAAGTGGCGGAACGCCGCAAAATTCGCCGTAGACCCTGCGTTCCCGCAGGCAGTGAAACAGGCAGCCGAGCATCCGGTTGAAGGTATTGCGCGGCGCGCTGGACGGCCGGTCGCCGTCAGCCCTGCGGCGGTCGTAGTGCGCTCGGGGCCTGGTGCTGCTCGGAGTGAGGCGAAGGCCCAGACGTAGCCGGCGGCGGCCAGGGCTTGGTTCTTCACCTTGCGATGGCGAAGCACCAGGCTTTTCCCTGAGGGGCGGGTGATGGGCGCCGGGCCGGGGATGTGCCGGATCTCCGTCGTCCAGGTGAACTCGCGGGCAGGCGTACGCAGTCTTCGCAGTCTGGTCTTCATGACCTCGTCCTCCTCTCCTGGCTGGAGCGTCGCGTCTCGTACTGCGGGCGGTTCGTTCAGGGGGCCTCGACGCTGGAGATGCGGTACTTCCGCACCTCGGCGGCCTGGATCTGGACGGCCTGATCTTCCTCCTGGCCCGCGCCGCGAAACCGCTCGACGTCCGCGTCGGACTCCCAGCGTTCGTAGACGTTGATCCGGCCGGGCTCGACCAGATCGGCCGACAAGGCGAAGTCAAGACACCCCGGAGCCGTACGGGCCTGTTCGACGATCTCGGCGCACCCGGCCAGGTAGGCGTCTCTGGCGTCGGCCGCGACGTACAGCTTCCCGGAAATGATGATCATGTGAGCCCCCAGTACTCCGTTCCGCTACTTCACCCGGCGGCGAACGACAGCCCCCTGGCCGCCAGTTCCTCTTCCAGAATCCGGATCGCCTTGGGACCGACCCCGTGGATCTTCAGCAGCGTGGCCGGCGTGACCGTGGTGAGCTGGTCGAACCGCGTGTAACCGTGCAGCGCCAGCTCCCGCCGGGAGACCTTGCCCATCCGCTGTGGGAACTCGGTCTCCTGCGGGACATCTGCGGCGGACATCCGGCCCTCCCCTCCCCATCCCATAAACGATCTTGAAGTCCTTCGAGTCTAACCGGCCGCACCGACAATTTCCGATGCCCCGCGCACAGGCGAAAGAGGGGTCCGGTCATAGGGCCGGACCCCTCTTCCCGCGAGAGCCCTTACGGAAGGGGCCCCGTGACGCTCTCGATCCAGGGACGGTGCGCGGCGGCGTCGGCGTAGATGCCCGCGCCCACCTCGCACAGGGCGCTCATCCGGTTGAACACGCCGACCAGCTTCCAGGTACCGCCGCTCGGTACCAGCAGCGGGCCGCCGGAGTCACCCTTGCAGGGCCCGGCGATGTCGTCCGGGTTGCCCGTGCAAAGCTCCCAGCCGGGCTTCACCGGGCCGCCCGGGTCGCCGCAGACGCTCGCCGGCCGTATCGCGGAGTCGAGCTGCTGGAGCACATCCGCGGTGCACAGGAACGGCCCCTGGTTCGTACACCCCCAGCCGATGAGCCGCGTCGGGTCGCCTTCGGCCGGGCTCGCGCCGATGCGGATCGGCGTGCCGGACACCGGCCGGTCGAGCTTGAGCAGCGCGATATCGCGCGCGGCCGTGCCGTCGGGGTGCGGGACGATCTCGGTGACCGCGCGTACCGTGCCACCGCTGTCCCACCTCAGGCCGCCGATCCGCAGCCGGAGGTCTGCGGGCTGGTCGCCGTCGGTGCAGTGACTCGCCGTCACCACCCACGAGGGCGCGATGAGACTGCCGCCGCAGAAATGCTTGTACTCACCGTCCACCACGGATTGGAGGGAGACCATGAACGAATAGGGCGCAGGGGCGTTCACGCCGCCCACGATGGCCTGCGCGGCCGGCGGACCGGCCAGAACGAGGCCGACTGTCGAGATACAGAAGGCTAGGAATAACCCGAGTCTTCGCACGCTGTCACTTCTTTCATGTCGGAGGGTCGTGGTGGCGGGATCGATCCGCCAGGTAAGACTTCACAACCACAAAAGAACTGCGCGAATGACTCTTCACCGATCAGGTGTCCACCGGACAGACCATAAACTGCTCATTTTCAGCCCGCAATGGACGCCGGGGCCGGTCGGTTCCGATGTTCACCGGACCGGGATATCGGTTCCGCGCTCGCTTTCCGGGCGAGGCCGCAGATGCGCCGGTCGGCTTCGGCTTCGGTGATGGCGACGTCGTTGATGCTCGCCTCGCGGTTGCTCGTCAAGCCGTGCTCGTCGAACTCCCACATCTCGTTGCCGTGGCTGCGCCACCATCGGCCGTCGGCGTCGTGCCACTCGTACTGGAAGCGGACGGCGATGCGGTCGTCGGAATAGGCCCAGAGGCTCTTGCGCAGCGCGTAGTCCATACGCGGGCCTCCTTGACGTCGAGAACGGGCGTTCTCGACAAGGAGCCGTGATGAGCGAAGAACGTCCGCCCTTCCCGCCCTTCACCTGGGACACCGCGCTGCGGAAAGCCCGCCCCGATCACCGAAGAGCAGGACCGCCGGGATCGTGAAGCGCTGCTGGACGCGGCGGAGGTCCAGGCGGCCGAAGACGCCTGGAACACCCGTGATCCCCGCCGGGTGGCCATGGCCTACACGCCCGACTCGGTATGGCGGAACCGGGATCAGTTCCTGAGGGGCCGGGAGGAGATCGTCGCCTTTCTGACCGCGAAATGGGCGCGCGAAAGGCGCTTTTCTACGCGCAAGGCGTCCAGGCCGTCGGGATGGATCAGATCCGCACGGCGTCCAGGCTGCCGCTGAAACGGATCTATCGACTCTTCGCCACCAAAGAAGACCTGGTGGTCGGTGTACTCCGGCGCAGGGACCAGCGATGGCGAGCACGTTTGTCCACCTGCGTGGAGCAGGTCACCGAACCACGCGCGGGTGCTCGCCATCTTCGACTGGCTGGCCGGCTGGTTCGCCGAAACCGGTTTCCGCGGCTGCGCCTGGATCAACGTACACGGCGAACTCGGTTCCACCTCAGCACCGGTGGCGGCCGAGGTCCGGGCGCACAAGCAGGCGTTCCACGACCAGATCCACACCTGGGCCCGCGCCGCCGGGCTTTCGGACCCCGAGCCGGTCGCCCTGCTCGCCGAAGGGGCCATCGTCACCGCCGGCACCACCGGCGACCCCCGCCCACGCCCGGCACACGCGCGCCGCAGTCGAGAAATTCCTCACAAGACCCTGAATCGCCGAGCGCTTTCAGGAAAGCGGCCCGGTGATGCCTTCTATCCAGGTGCGGTGGGCGGCGACGTCGGTGTAAATGCCCTTGTACTCCTGGCAGAAGGTGTCGTACATCCGGCTGAACGCGCCGAGCAGCCGCCAGGTGCCATTATCGCCAGGGACGAGCAGCGGCCCACCGGAATCGTTCTTACAAGGCCCGGCCTGAGTCTCCGGATTTCCGGTGCAGATCTCGGAGGCAGGATCGATCGGATTCTCCGCGGCGGCGCAGTCGCTCACCGGTCGCACTGTGGAGTCGAGTTGCTGGAGCACTTCGGGAGGCGAGCAGAACGCCTGCCCCGGCCTCCTACAGCCCCAGCCGATGAGCCGGGCCGGGCTCCCCTCGGCCGGACGGACGCCTATCCGGACCGGGACGTTCGCCAGCGGCTGATCGAGCTTCAGCAGTGCCAGGTCATGCGCATTCGGCGCACCTCCCGGATACAGGACGACCTGGCTGACTCCGCGGGTGCTGCCGCCGCTGTCCCAATCCAGGCTGCCGATCCGGAGGGTGAGGTCTTGCGGCGCGTTCTCGTACTTCGCGACGCAATGGTAGGCGGTGACGACCCACGACGGCGCGACAAGGCTGCCGCCGCAGAAATGTTCGCCACCGCTTTGCAGGGAGGTCATGAACGAATAGGGGCTCGTTGCGTCCTGCCCGCCGATGATGGCCTGTGCCGGCATCGCGCCGCCGAGCAAGACGGCGAACACGGAGACGCAGAGCGCAATGACAAGCCTGAGTTTTCGCATGACGCCTTCCTCTTCCGTGGACTTCCGTGGACTTCCGTGGAGTTCCGCGGAGTTCCGTGGACTTCCGTGGACTTCCGTGGACTTCCGTGGACCGTGGACTTCCGTGACTTTCGAGGTCTTTCGGGATTCGGGAGAGGGGGCCCGGCCACCGGCCGCTGGGGGCCGGCCAGGGCGGCCGGCGGCCGAGCCCGTCCATGGGGGGAAAGAAAAGAAAGCGAAGGTGGCCTGGAAGGCTAAGGAAGCGGGCCCGTGATGCTTTCGATCCAGGGCCGGTGGGCGGGCACGTCGGCGTAAATCCCAGGGCCCTGGTCGCAGTGCAAGGCCATTCGGTTGAACGCGCCGAGCAGCAGCCAGGTGTCACCGCTCGGGGCCAGCAGCGGCCCGCCGGAGTCGCCCCGGCACGGGCCGGCCTTGGTGTCCGGGTTGCCGGTGCAGACCTCCCAGACCGGATCGATCGGTCCGGCGCCGGAGGCGCAGACAGTGGACGGCCGGATCTGTGAGTCGAGTTCTTGAAGTACGTCAGGCGGCGAGCAGGGCAGGCCCATCGTCGGAGTGGTGCATCCCCAGCCGATGAGCCGGGTCGGGCTCCCCTCGGCGGGACGCGTCCCGATCCGGATCGGCACGCCGCTCGCGGGCCGGTCCAGCTTGAGCAGCGCGATGTCGTACGTCGCCTCGCCCGCCGGATGCGGCACGATCTGGCTGACCCCGCGCGTCTCTCCGCCACTGTCGGTGTCCAGGCTGCCGATCCGCAGATCGACGTCCGCGGGCTCATCGCCCCGAATGCAGTGCGCCGCCGTGACGACCCACGTGGGCGTGATGAGGCTGCCGCCACAGAAGTGGCCGTCCACCTCATTCTGGAGCGAAACCATGAACGAATAGGGGTTGGCCGCATCCTGCCCGTGGATGATCGCCTGGGCCGGCAACGCGGCACTCAGCGCGACGGCGAGCGCGGAGATGCATAAGGTCACGTACAGTGCGAGTCTTCGCATCGGCATCGTCTTTCGCGTCGGGGACACGGCAGGACTGGACCGGCTGGCTGGCCGTCCGTACGTCCTGTGGATCTTCACAACCACAAAAGCTCTGCGCCAAGAATCTTTCGCCAGATGGGCGCCAAAGGACAGTCCATTTCGCTGTTCATTTTCTGACCACATCCCCGCGGCGGCGACCGAGAGCGACGACCCGAATTGTTCTGCGATCAGATCGCGCAATATCTCGGCTCAACCTCAATTCGGGGTAGCGCCTCCGCCACCTGCGACAACAGTTCGAAATCAGATAGGGCTGCCGAGGGCGCGAACGCCACGACAACGCCCTGTGACATCTCTCGGATATCCGAGTCATCGGACATTACCCAGCGAAACCCATCAGGCTGGTCACCCTGAGTGAATCGGTGGCAGTGAACGGCCACCGAGAGGAAGGATGAGAGAACAAGGGGAGAACCTGCGGCCCCACCCCAGCCCCCGCCCCGCCCCGCCCCGCCCCGCCCCCGGCGAGAGGTACATCGCGACATGTCCGCAGATTCCACCGATCCCACGACCAACGAATTCGGCACCCGCCTGCGCGAACTACGCGAGGCTCCCCCGTACTGGTCCCGGTCCGACCTGGCCCGCCGCATCCGCGAGACCGCGCACCCCGGCGACGAGATCCCCCACGTCGCCGGCCTGGTCGCCTCGATCAAACAGTGGGAGAGCGGACAGCACATGCCAGGACGCAAGTACCGCCCCCTGCTCGCCCGCGCCCTCGGCGTCTCAGTACCGGACCTGTTCGGCACCGCCCCGGCCCCGGCCCCGATCCCGAGCCTGGAGATTCCGGCTCTGGCGCCCGACGCCGATCTGTATGAACGGATCACACGCGCCATCGAACGTCCACAGCGAACCGACCACGTGACGATCGAGTGGCTGGAACGCTGTCTCGCCGAACATCGGCGCGCCGAAGACACGCTGGGCGGCAGGCCGCTGCTGCCCATGGTGCGGGCTCAGCTCTCGACGGTGGCGGACCTCGCCCGGGGGGCCACCGGGCCCCTCGGCGATCGTGCCGTCCGCGTCCTCGGCGAGTACGCGCAATTCGTGGCGTGGATGTGCCAGGACACTGGAGACCTGGCCGCAGCCGTGTGCTGGTACGACTGTTCGCACGCCTGGGCTCTTGAGGCCGGGGACGCGCCGCTGGCCGCCACCACGCTCAACATGAAGGCCCATCTGGCGTGGAGCCTGAAGGGCGCGCAGCGATGCGTACGGCTCGCCGAGGCGTCCCGATGGCACGACGGCCGGACCACGTTCGGGGTGCAGGGCATGGCCACCCAGATGGCGGCCAGGGGACACGCACAGATGGGGAACGCCCGCCAGGCGCGCAGCCTTCTCACGGAGGCGGAAGAACTGATCAGGCGCGCGGCGGAATCCCCGCACGACGAGCCCGCGTGGATGTACTTCTACGACGAGCACTGGTTTCTCATGCAGCACGGCATGGCCGAACTGACCCTCGGGTACGGCCGGCGCGCGGCGGAGTTGATCGAGCGCGGATTGTCCGAACTGCCGGAGTCCTATCGCCGCGACCGGGCCTGGTTCGGCGCCTGCCTCGCCCACGCCCACGCCGTGGAGGGCGATGCGGCTTCGGCGACCGCCGTGGCCGCGACCATCGCGCCACACGCCGCCGCGGTGAACTCCTACGCCGTGGCCGAGCTGCATGCCACCGCACGAACGCTGGCGGACGCGGGCGCGCACGCCGAGGCAAACGCGATAGAGGACATGGTGACCGCCTCGCGTACTGTCCCCGCGCCTGAGGAGCGCCCCCCTGACCCCCGAAGCCGACGCTGGACAGCCGGTGAGGCGGCGAGTACGGGAAGGATGCGCGAAGAAGGGCCCTACGCGGGCCCCACTTGCCCTCGGAGAGGTGCCGGCGCGCCGCCGAGGTCATCACCGGCGTAGAGGCCCGGCGACTCGCGAGTGCGGCCGAACTCCGCGACGCCTACCGGGAGTTCTGCGGGTGGTGACCGTGCCGCACGCCGCGAATACCTGTGGAGGGGTGCTGTTACGGCTCGGTGATGGAGAAGGTGTTGCCGTCGGGGTCGCGGAAGGCGAACATCGGGGGCACGCCGGGCCAGGCGATGATGTCGTCGGTGTCGACGCCGGCGTCGGTGAGGGCGGCGTGGGCCGCCGCCGCGTCGTCGGTGGTGAAGCGGATGATGATCGAGCCGCGGGTGACGTCCCCGGTGGCCTGGTCCAGTGTGACGACGACGTCGTCACTGCCGGGCGCCAGTTCGATCCACCGGCCGGTCGGGATCGGCATGTCGCGCACCACGGTGAAGCCGAGCGTGTCGACGAAGAACCGCAGCGCCTGGTCCTGGTCGTTGACGGGCACGCTGACGGTCCGGATGCCGGTGATGACCTTCGCCGGCGCGCTCATCGAGCGATCCGCTCGTCGAGGGTGACCGTGACGGTGTCACCGGCCTGCTTGCCGATGCGGGCGCGGACGTCGGCGGTGAACGCGAGCTTGTGCGTACCGTCGCCGAGCGCCATGAACGAACCTTGGAACGGCTCCCCGTCGACGCGGCCCCGAACCTTCACCAGCCCGCGGGTGCCGAAGAACTCGGCGGAGCCCGGCATCACGACATACGTCCAGCCGCCCTTGCTCGGGCTCTTGCGCAGCGTCGTGGTGAACGTCTTGTCCAGTTTTGTATCGATGTTGTGTAGTGCAGTCATGATTGTTCTCCTCCGTACATGAGCGAGCCGGGTGTGGTGAGTTCCGTGCCGGTCTCCAGCCAGGTCTTGAGCCCGGAAAGGATCATCGGCCAGCCACCGTAGAGGTGGTCGTCGGCGTCGGCGGCGAGCTGGTCGTGCCGGACGATGAGCCGGCAACTGTCGCCGACCTGCTCGATCTGCCAGGTCACCCGGCTGGTGCCCTGGGCGGCGATGTCGTCGTCCCAGATGGCGTGGTAGGTCTGCACGAGCCGCCGGGGCGGGTCGACCTCGATGTTCTCGCCCTCGATCAGCCCACCGGCGCCGCGGTGGGTGACCCGGTAGGCAGAGCCCGTGGTCCAGTCCGACTCCACCCGCGCGCCGAACTGGAACCGCGCCCGCGTCTCGGGATCGGTGATCGCCTGCCACAGCCGCTCCGGCGTGGTGCGGATGAAGATCTCGAACATCTTCTCCACCCGTGCCTCCAGATGTCTTTTCAGGTCGACGAGGCCGGCGGCCCACGTCTCGGTGTACTTGCTGACCCAGCGGTCGTGGATGAGGCGGATCGGCACGGGGTTCAGGAAGTGCAGCTTTTCCCGGCCCCGCCGGTCCGACACGACCAGGCCGGCCTCTTCCAGCAGGCGAAGGTGCTTTGCCACGGCGACCCTCGTCATCGCGAACCGGCTCGCCAACGCGTTGAGCGACTGCCCGTCCCGCCGGAACAGCTCATCGAGCAGCTCCCTGCGCGTCGTGTCCGCCAACGCCCTGAATACCCGTTCCACGCGACCTACAATAGGAAACCATATGGTTTCATGTCAACCCGCCAAGCCACCCGCCTCGGTGTCGCTCAGTGGAGGTCGATGCCGGGGGTGCGGCGGGGCAGCCGGCGCCGTGGTCGCCAAGGACGCATGGGAGCCCAGGGCCGGAACACGCTTTTCGGTCCCTGACGCGTGCGCCCGTCGGGGGTGCCATACACGCCATACGCCCGAAATATGAGGGATTCATAGGCTTCTCCGCCCCTCATGTCGGTGTCACCGTTGGGGCAGCCCTGGCCGGCCACGGCTCCTTGCGCCTGCGAACAAGGAGTCATCGCATATGTACCCCAAAACCACGCTGGGAGCGTTCGCTCTCATGACGGTCGTCGCCATGGGCGCGACGGCGCCGGCGAGCGGCGCGGAGACCACGAGCACGGTGAGCACGGTGAGCACGGTTTCTGGGCTCGCCACGGCACACAGTGCGGGCACGGATGGGAGCCGCTCTGCCGGCCAGGCGCTCCTGGGCTCAGGCAACAGCCACTTCAACGGCAACCCGGTGACCATCCAGACCATGCAGTCGGGGAGCCAGTACTCCCTGAACGATCCCACCCGCCCCGGTCTGAACTGCGGCCGTCACGGCGGCCCCATCTTCACCAAGACGACCGACACCTGGGGCGACGGAACCGGCACCAGCCTGGAGACCGCCTGCGTCGATGTCATGTTCGCCGCGCAGAAACACTGGGACATGCTGCGCAACTGGCTGGGACGCAACGGCGTCGACGCAGCCGGCCGCTCCTACCCGGCGTCCGTCGGCCTGAACACCATCAACGCCTACTGGGACGGCACCCGCACCGTCTTCGGCCACAACAGCGCACGCACCAACCAGCTCACCTCACTCGACGTGGTCGGCTTCCAATACGGCCTCGCCGTCTACGCCAAAACCGGTACCGACGACGGGAACGGTGCGGAGGCACAGGCCCTGGAGCGGTCGGCCGCCGACATCTTCGGCACCTTGACCGAGCACTACGCCAACCACCCCGTTGCTCTGGACGAACCGGACTATCTGATCGGCGAGGAGGTGAACGTGGACGGCAGGGGGCCGCTCATCCATATGTACAAGCCCTCACTGACGGGTAACGAGAACTGCTACTCGGTCTCCCCGACGGGAACCGTCGACAGCGGACCGCAGGACCACTGGTTCTACCTGCTCGCCGAGGGCACCAACCCGCCGGGCAAACCCGCCAGCCCGGTCTGCGCAGGCCCGTCCCCGCTGGCCGGGATCGGCATCCAGAAAGCCGCCCGGATCTTCTATCTGGGGCTCCAGCGCAAGTCCTATGGCTGGTCATACCGCAGGGCACGCGTGGCCACCGTGCAGGCCGCCAGAAGTTTCTACGGCTGCGCCGAGATGAACGCGACCAAGGCCGCGTGGACCGCCATCAGCGTCCCCGCCCAGCTCGGCGAGCCGACCTGCCCGACGCCCACTCCCACTCCCACTTCCTCAGGCCCTTCCAGCCCCTCTCTCAGCGGGATCACGGCCGCCCCGCCCTCGGCCACGGTCAGGCCCGGTGAATTCACCACCGTCCAGATCAAACTGACGCCCGACACGGTCCAGCAGGTGGCCCTGTCCGCCGGCCCCGGCCCAGCGGGAACGACCGTCAGCATCATCCAGAACGATCGAACCATCACGGCGACCATCAGCGTCTCGGACAGCACCCCCCAGGGCACCCACCCCATCACCTTCACCGCGACCTCCGGCGCTACCACCAAGACGACCCAATTCATCCTCACAGTCGTGGGGGACGACGGCTGATTCAGAAGCAGAACTCACGGCACACGAGAAACACCGGCGTCGGGCGAAGCCCGACGCCGGGAAAGCGTCCGAGCGTGGCGCAGGCCGAGCCTCTAGGGCTCACGGGGCAGTCGCCGAAGAGCGCGATGGGCTGGAAGGGCCGTTCTCAGCCGGTGCTGGGAACGGCGGGCGGGCACGACACACGCGAAACGCCGGACACCAGAACGCAACACAATACGGCGCGGCGGCGACACGAGGCCATGCCGTAAAGGAACCGAAGCCAGAACGCGCGGCACACAAGACACCCTGACGTCGGGCGGAAAAGCGTCCGAGGGCCGGGCCCTCAGGGGCCCGCCCGAGCGCAATATCGATTACTTAGGCACCGCGGCGCGGATCATCGAGTACACGACGGGCCCGTCGGGAATCTCGGTCGTTGCGACGGTGGTGAACCCGAGCCGTTCGTACAGGCGCACGTTCCGCTCATCCGAGGTACGGAGGGCGACGGCCCCGCCTCGTTCGTCGATCATCGAGAGCCCTGCGGAGGTCACGGCCGTTCCCAGCCCCGTCCCCTGGTGGGCCGGATGCACGCCGACCGTTTCGAGAGCCCAGGACCCCGCCGGGGCATCGGGAAGCGCGAGCTCAGCAAGCGCTGTCAGGCGTGACCCATAAAGCTCCGCCAGTCGCTGCTGAATCGGAGCGGCGGGCTCCGGCGCGTCCGGCGGCAGGAATGCGGCAACGGCCCGTACCTCCTCGTCCACCAGCACGAGGCCATGCGCGAGGGCGTGCGTGAGATACAGCCGCTGCATTTCTTCGAGACGCTCCGCGTATCCGTCGGCAGGGAGAACCCAGCGCGTCCACCCATGTGCCGCGAATGCCTCGGCAAGGACTCGCGCCGCAGAGCCCAGATCCGAGGACCGGGCAAGACGAACATGGTGTCTCACGTCCGAACGTTCACCTGGTATCTGCGCTCGCCTCCCTCATATCCCGAACCACAGAAGTCCCCTCCACACCAACATATCGCCCCCGTGAATCGACCGGACGCATCTCCGGGAGGGGTCCACCGGTGGAGTCGACGAGAACAGAACGGGGCTCCTCCGGTGCGAACGCGTGCCGCTCCCCCCACTGACGCGCGGCCACGATGACCGCGAAGAAGTCGCGGCCCGCCTCCGTCAGGTCGTAGACCTGACGCCGTCCGGACGGGGCTGAATGCCGCTCAAGGATCCCCCGTTCCACCAGGCGTCGCAGACGGTCGGTGAGGATGTTGCGCGCGATGCCGGTCCGATGCTGGAAGTCGGTGAACGCCCACGCGCCGTCCATCGCGTCGCGGACGATCAGCAGACTCCACCGATCTCCGACGAGATCCAGCGTGCGCGCGATCATTGAAGCGGAACGTCCATCCGCAAACCTCTACGCTTGGGCAAGAGCCGGAATTCCGTCCCTGACCTGCACTTTTGTCCGTTGATAACCGTTGGCCGATGCCGACGGAAAACGGCTGCTCTGCGGACTTCTCGCGGCCGGCTTGTCCAACGGCGCGAACGTCTGAAAAGCCCTCCCCTTTGACCGGTGCTGGGAACGGCGCTCGGCCCCGGCACACGCGAAACGCCGGGCACCAGAAGGCGACCCGGCACGACGCGGCGGCGGCACGGGGCATGCCGTACAAGAACCAAGACCGGAACTTACGGCACACGAGAAACAACGACGTCGGGCGAAGCCCGACATCAGAGAAAGCGTCCGAGCGTCAGCGAGGGCCGAGCCTTTCAGGCAGCGGGAGCACCGCCAAAATCAGACGTTGAAGCGGAACTCCACGACGTCCCCGTCCTGCATCACGTAGTCCTTGCCCTCGATACGGGCCTTGCCCGCCGACCGGACCGCCGCGATCGAGCCCGCCGCCACCAGGTCGTCAAAGGACACGACCTCAGCCTTGATGAACCCGCGCTGAAAGTCGGTGTGAATGGCCCCCGCCGCCTCCGGTGCCGTCGCGCCCTTGCGGATCGTCCAGGCCCGGGTCTCCTTGGGCCCCGCCGTCAGGTAGGTCTGGAGCCCCAGCGTGTCGAACCCGACCCGGGCCAACTGGCTCAGCCCCGACTCCTCCTGCCCCACCGACTGAAGCAGCTCCAGCGCCTCGTCCTCGGGCAGCTCCACCAGCTCCGACTCGATCTTGGCGTCCATGAACACCGCCTCGGCCGGCGCCACCAGCCCCGCGAGCCGGGCCTTCAGCCCTTCGTCCACCAGCTCGTCGGCGTCGAGGTTGAAGACGTAGAGGAACGGCTTGGCGGTGAGCAGGTGCAGCTCGCGCAGGTCGTCAAGGTCGATCCCGGCGGCCTTGGCCCCCGCGTACAGCGTGGTGCCCGCGTCGAGGACCTTGACCGCCGCCTCGGCCGCGTCCAGGGCGGACTTGCGGTCCTTGTTGCCCTTGGACTCCTTGGCCAGCCGCGGCACGGCCTTCTCCAGGGTCTGCAGGTCGGCCAGGATCAGCTCGGTGTTGATCGTCTCGATGTCGCGCTGCGGCGAGATGTCACCATCGACATGGGTCACGTCGGGGTCGCTGAAGACCCGGATGACCTGGCAGATCGCGTCGGTCTCGCGGATGTTGGCGAGGAACTGGTTGCCCCGCCCCTGCCCCTCCGAGGCCCCGCGTACCAGGCCCGCGATGTCCACGAACTCGACCTTGGCCGGCAGGATCTTGGCAGAGCCATGGATCTCCGCCAGCTTGGGCAGGCGGTCGTCGGGGACGCCCACGACGCCCACGTTGGGGTCGATGGTGGCGAACGGGTAGTTCGCGGCCAGCGCGTTACCGCTCCGGGTAAGCGCGTTGAACAGGGTGGACTTGCCGACGTTGGGCAGCCCGACGATGCCGATGCTCAAGCTCACGTTCGCCGAGTCTACGCGGACCCGGGGGCGTGTCGGCCCGCCGCTGCGCCGAGCGGGCCTGGGATCATTGCCGTCGTGGACGTCATGGCTACCGCCCTCCTCGTCATCGCCTGCACCGCCGCCGGTTTCGCCATCGGCTACGCCTTCGGCAGGTCGCGGGCGATCGCCGAGGCCGCGGGCCGTACGGCCGACGCCGAGGCCCGCGCCAAGGTGGCCGAGGGCAAGCTCGGCTACGTCGAGGAACAGCTCACCGAACGCTTCCAGGCCCTGTCCGCGCGCGCGCTCGACGTCAACAACCTGCGCTTCCTGGAGATGGCCGAGACGCGCCTGGCGACCTCCCGGGCCGAGGCCGCCGGCGAGCTGGAGCAGCGCAAGCAGGCCGTGGAGCACATGATCGAGCCGCTGCGGGAGACGCTGGCGCGGGTAGAGGCGCAGCTTCGCGACAGCGACCTCGGCCACCGCGCGTCGCAGGCGGAGCTGAGCAAGCAGATCGACTTCGTGCGGCAGAGCTCCGACCAGCTCCGCGCCCAGACCAGCGCGCTGGTCCGCGCCCTGCAACGGCCCGAGGCCCGGGGCCGCTGGGGCGAGTTGCAGCTCCGCAGGGTCGCCGAGATCGCCGGGATGCAGCGGTTCTGCGACTTCGACGAGCAGGCGAGCGCGGTGACGCCCGGTGGCACGGTACGTCCGGACATGGTGGTACGGCTGAGCGGCGGCAAGAACATCATCGTGGACTCCAAGGTGTCGCTGGCCGCCTATCTGGAGGCCGCCGAGTCCGCCGACACGGGCGCGCAGGCCGTACGGCTGGACGCGCACGCCCGGCACCTGCGCGAACACGTGGACCGGCTGGCGGCCAAGGCGTACTGGCAGGCGTTCAGCCCGACGCCGGAGTTCGTGGTGCTGTTCATCCCGGGCGAGGCGTTCCTGGCGCCGGCGCTGGAGCGCGATCCGGAGCTGCTGGAGTACGCGATGGGCAAACGGGTCCACATCGCCACCCCGACCACGCTGATCTCCATGCTGCGCACCGCCCACTACACCTGGCAGCAGGCCGCCCTGACGGAGAACGCCCGCGCGGTGTTCGAGCTGGGCAGGGAGCTGTACGAGCGGCTGGGCTCGATGGGCCGCAACGTGGAGTCGCTGGGCCGCGCCCTCGCCCGTTCCGTGGACGCCTACAACAAGACGGTCGGCTCGCTGGAGAGCCGGGTCATGGTCAGCGCCCGCCGGCTGAACGACCTCGGCGTGGTGGACGGCGACCTCGACCCGCCGCAGATGATCGAGAACCTGCCCCGCACGCTCGCCAGCCCGGAACTGGTGAACGAAGCCGACCCGGCAGTACCGAGCGACGAAACGGGCCTTGCGGACGAAGTAGGTGCGATGGATCACGCCTGGTGGCGGAAGAGGGCGTAACCTCCGCGTCTTCCCGGCCCCTGACGGTAAATTGGCCATCGACCTGTCCGTACAGCCGGGCGGGTGCACACTGCAAGGGGGCAAGCGGTTTGGCTCAAGGGGGGCGACCATGAGCGCGACACCCGCGCAGCGGGCCGGCGTGCGGCTGACCGCCCGCGGCGCGATCGCCGTCGTCGTGGCCGCCACGCTGGCGGGCGAGCTGCTGGCGAGTGTGTTCGGCTGGTCGTTCGCGGTGGGCGCGACCTTCGTGGCGGGCTGCCTGGCCGCGGCGCTCCTGATCAACCCGCGCGACCTGCTCTCCCTGGTGGTGACCCCGCCGCTGCTGTTCTTCGCGGCCACGCTGATCGCGGAGCTGGTGCGGGCGATCGGCGCGGCGTCCATGATCCAGGCGCTGGGGCTCGGGCTGTTCACGTCGCTGTCGGCGGGAGCGCCGTGGTTGTTCGCCGGATCGGCGCTGGTGCTGGGCGTGGCCTGGCGGCGCGGCCTGCCCGGCAACGTCCGCACGCTGCGCGAGGAGCTGCGCGCCGCGCGGGCCGGCGGCGAGGAGCCGCGCAAGCCCGCCGCCGCCACGCCCGCCGCACAGGTCTTCGTGCCCGAGCCGGAGGGCTACTTCGAGCCCAAGGTGTACGGCAGGCACCGCGACACCGCCGAAGGCCCGCCCGCGACCTGACCCGCCCCGCCCGCGACCTGCGCCGCCCGCCGCTACCCGGCCGGGGCGCGCAGCTCGCGGCGCAGCTCGTGGGGCAGCGCGAACCGCACGCTCTCCCGCACCGACTCGACCTCCCGCACGTCGCCGTACCCGTGTGCGGCCAGGTACGCGAGCACGCCGTCGACCAGCGACTCGGGAACCGAGGCCCCGCTCGTGACGCCGACGGTGGTGACGCCCTCCAGCCAGGAATCTTGAATGTGGGAGGCGTCGTCGACCAGGTAGGACGCGTCGGCCCCGGCGTCGAGCGCCACCTCCACCAGCCGCTTGGAGTTGGAGGAGTTGGTCGAGCCGACCACGATCACCAGCTCGGCCTCGGCGGCGATCTCCTTCACCGCGACCTGCCGGTTCTGGGTCGCGTAGCAGATGTCGTCGCTCGGCGGATCGATCAGGTTGGGGAACCGCTCGCGCAGCCGGGTGACCGTCTCGGTCGTCTCGTCGACCGACAGCGTGGTCTGCGACAGCCACACGACCCGGCGCGGGTCGCGGACGTCCACGTCGGCCACCGCGTCGAGCCCGTCGACCAGCTTGACGTGCGCGGGCGCCTCGCCCGCGGTGCCCTCGACCTCCTCGTGGCCCTCGTGGCCGATCAGCAGGATGTCGTAGTCCTTCGCGGCGAACCGCTTGGCCTCGTTGTGGACCTTGGTGACAAGTGGGCAGGTCGCGTCGATGGTGCGCAGGTTACGGCCGGCGGCCTGCTCGTGTACGGCGGGCGAGACGCCGTGCGCGGAGAACACCACGATGGCCCCCTCGGGCACCTCGTCGGTCTCCTCCACGAAAACGGCCCCGCGCTCCTCCAGGGTCTTCACCACATGGGTGTTGTGAACGATCTGCTTGCGCACGTAGATGGGCGCGCCGTACCGCTCCAGGGCCTTCTCCACGGCTTCCACCGCGCGATCGACCCCCGCGCAGTAGCCACGAGGCTTGGCAACGAGCACACGTCGGGTCGCAGGGGTCTCTCTCGTCATGCTTTCTATGCTACGTGGAGTGAGGGAGGGCGCCCGTTCGCTTACCCGAGCGTTCGCGTACCCGACGCGCCAGTCTTTTGCCAGACTAGCCGTCCAGTAGACAGACCTCCCGAGGAGCCGTTATGTCCCTACCCGACGTCGTCCGTAACGTCGCGAAGTCCGTCCGCGACGCGTTCTCCGACCGTGACGGACTCAAGGCGAAGGCCAAGGACCTTCCGATGAACGTGCTCCAGACCACGCTCAGCGGGGTCGGCCAGGCGCTGCTGTTCGGCGATCGGCTGCGTACCAGGCTCAAGCGCATCGGTACGAAGGACGAGGCCGAGACGGGCCAGGAAGCCGTCAAGCAGAAGGAGAAGGCGGAAGGGCAGGAAGCGCTGCCCGACACCACGGCGGAGGGTGTGAAGGCCGAGGCGGCCCGTACGGCCGCGAGCGAGGAGACCTCCGTGGCCACGGAGGAGGCCAAGCCGGCCCGCCGCGAGCCGGTCATCTTCGCGCCGCGCCCGGAGAAGGCGGCGGAAACCGAGCAGCCGGAAAAGCGGGAAGAGCCCGCAGAGCCCGCAGAGCCGGAAAAGGCCGAAGCGCCGCAGGAGCCCGAGCCCGCGAAGGCCGCAGAGGTCGCCGACGTCATCGAGGTCACCGAGACCGTCGAGCCCGTCGAGCCGGCCAAGGCCGCAAAACCCGCCAAGACCCCCAAGGCCAAGCCCGCGGAGCCCACCGCCAAGGCCGCTGAACCCGTCGCCGAGGCCGCCGTACCCGCCGAGCCTGCCGAAACCGAGCCCGCCGGTACCGATCTGATCGAGCCCATGCCCAACTACGCCGAGCTGAGCATGGCGTCCCTGCGCGCCCGCCTGCGCGGCAAGTCCGCCGAAGAGGTCCGTGCGCTGCTCGCCTACGAGCAGGCCACCGTCAACCGCGCGAACATCATCAAGATGTACGAGAACCGGCTGGCCAAGATCGCCGAATCGGGGGGCGAATAGCCATCGCCCGATAGGTTCCTGGCATGGCGCAGAAGACCTCCCCTGAGCAGCCGATCCCCGTCAGGACCGTGCTGCAGATGGTCGCGGGCTGGATCGGCAAACTCGGCACGATCTGGGTCGACGGCGAGATCGCCGAGCTGACCGCGCGCGGCGGCACGGTGTTCATGACCCTGCGCGACCCGGTCGCGAACGTCTCGGCGCGCGTCACCTGCCCGCGTGGCGTGTACGAGGCGACGGTCCCGCGGCCGGTGGACGGCGCGCGCGTCGTCGTCCACGTCAAACCGGACTTCTGGGTCAACCGCGGCTCGTTCGCCTTCACCGCGCTGGAGATCAAGCCGGTCGGCGTCGGGGAGATGCTGGCGCGGCTGGAGCGGCTGCGGCAGTTGCTCGCCTCCGAGGGCCTGTTCGCGACCGACCGCAAGCGGCGGCTGCCCTTCCTGCCGGGCACGGTGGGGCTCATCTGCGGCCGTGACTCGGCCGCGGAGCGCGACGTGCTGGAGAACTCCCGGCGGCGCTGGCCCGCCGTGCGGTTCAAGGTGGAGGAGGTCGCGGTCCAGGGTCCGTACGCGGTCGGCGAGGTCACCGAGGCGCTGGCCCGGCTCGACGCCGACCGCGAGGTCGAGGTGATCGTCGTGGCCAGGGGCGGCGGCTCGTTCGAGGACCTGCTGCCCTTCTCCGACGAGTCGCTGGTGCGGGCGGTCGCGTCCTGCCGTACTCCGGTGGTCAGCGCGATCGGCCACGAACAGGACAGCCCGCTGCTCGACCTGGTCGCCGACGTACGGGCCTCCACGCCGACCGACGCCGCCAAGAAGGTCGTGCCCGACGTGGGCGAGCAGCTCACCCTGGTACGCCAGCTCCGCGACCGTGGCCGCCGCATGGTCAAGGGCTGGCTGGATCGCGAGCTGGCCTGGCTGTCGTCGGTGCGCTCGCGTCCGTCGCTGGCCGATCCGGTACGCGAGGTCGAGCGCCGGGCCGAGCAGGTCGACCAGTTCAGAGACCGGGTCCGCCGCAGCCTGGGCGGCTCGCTGGACCGCGCGGAAGACTCCCTGGGGCACCTGCGCGCCCGTCTGGTGGCCCTCTCCCCTGCCGCCACGCTGGAGCGCGGCTACGCCATCGTGCAGCGCCCCGAGGGCGACGTCGTACGGCGGGCCGCCGACGTGTCGGTGGGCGACGCGCTGACCATCAGGTTCACCGACGCCCGGGTGACCGCCCGCGCGGACGGTTCCGGGCCCGATGAGGAGCCCTAGGGTAGGCACGTGGCAGAAGAGAACGCACCCTCATACGAGAAGGCCCGCGAGGAGCTGACCGAGGTGGTCCGCCGCCTTGAGGCGGGCGGGCTGACCCTGGAGCAGTCGATCGAGCTGTGGGAGCGCGGCGAGAAGCTGGCCGCTTTGTGCGAGGAGTGGCTACAGGGGGCCCGGGTGAAGCTCGCCGCCGCGATGGCCCAGCGCAGGCAGCCCGACGCCGACGACTCGCCCTTCTGAGCCCTTCTGAGCGGGCGGCCACAGGCTAGGCGGCGGGCTGGGGCTTGAGGCTGGCGGCCAGTGCGGTGAGTTCGGGCCAGTCGGCGGTACCGGTCACCACGATGGTCGCCTCCGGCAGCACCCGTACCAGCGAGCGCTGCTTCTTGTCCGGCCGGAAGCGGCGCTCCCAGGTCGCCTCGCCGATCTGCTGGGTGCCCTCCGACCTGGCGATGCCGGCCATCCGGTCGGCGAACTCCGCGAGCGGCTTCTCATCGCTCTGCGCCAGCATCACGTGCGCGCGCGAGGCGGTGGCGAAGCCCAGCCGCCAGGTCACCGTGCCCTTGCTCGGGACCATGCGCGAACTCGTGGGAATCCAGCCCTTCGGCGTGGCGGCAGGAGCCCACACCTGGTAGGACGCGGTACGGCGGGCGTTG
The DNA here is from genome assembly GCF_044326295.1 of Spongiactinospora sp. 9N601. Classification (NCBI taxonomy): domain Bacteria; kingdom Bacillati; phylum Actinomycetota; class Actinomycetes; order Streptosporangiales; family Streptosporangiaceae; genus Spongiactinospora; species Spongiactinospora sp. 9N601. Next base: position 123,318 of record NZ_JBIRBB010000013.1, on the reverse strand, counting down.
GACAGGTCGATCGTGTAGTCCACCTGGGGGATGTGCTCCGACCGCCCGGTCGGCGTGATCAGCAGGAAGATGCCGACCATCCCCAAGCACACGACGACGGCGAACACGTATCCGTAGAATCCCTGGGCGAAACGCTGCACAGTTGGCGAGATTACCCGCTGCGGGGCGCGGTCTCGTTCCTGACCGGCCCTGGATGGCCCGGGGATGGCCTGGGGATGGCGGGTCATGGCCTGGAGATGGCCTCCACGATGGCCAGGACCTCGTCCGACAGCCGGCGCGAGGCGTCCTCGTCGTCGGACAGCGAGACCTCCGACACCGCCATCGCCAGCGCGCCGGTGAGCACCACGACCAGCGCCCGCTCGCCCGGCTCGAACAGCGCCGCGTTGCGCTCGGTCCACTTGCGCAGTCGTTCCCGCATGATCACGTCGAAGCCGGGCGGCCCGTCGCCGCGCAGGAACAGCGCCGACAGCTCCCGCTCGGCTAAGCACCCGGCCAGGTAGGCGCTCGCCCCGGCGGTGAACAGCCGCATCGGGTCGTCCACGCCCGCGGCCCGCGCGCTCTGGACGGCCTGTCTGGTCCGCTGGGTCTGCCGGGTCTGGAACTCCTCGAACAGCGTGAGGTACAGGTCGGCCTTACCCGAAAAATGGTGGTAAAGGCTGCCGACGCTCGTGCCCGCCCGCGCGACGACCTCGGTGACCGCGGCCTCGGCGAAACCGCTGGTGATGAACACTCCTCTGGCGGCTTCCAGTATCGCGCCGCGCGTCGCCGCGCCTCTTTCCGAGGTGCGTACCGTCACGCCGGTCACCGGCCGTTCGTCGTCGTCGCTCATGGTGGCGCCATTATCCTCCGCCGGCCGCCGGAAGGCAGCCAACTACGATCGAGGCAGTTGCCGGGAATGGTGCTAACACAGGAGGGTTCGCCGGAATGTCCGAACAAACACCTCAAACGCCCGTACCATCCGCACTCGCCACGGGCGAGCACGCGCCCGACCGCAACCTCGCCTTGGAACTGGTCCGTGTCACCGAGGCCGCCGCCATGGCCGCGGCCCGCTGGGTGGGGCGCGGCGACAAGAACGGCGCGGACGGCGCCGCCGTCAACGCGATGCGCCAGCTCATCAACACCGTGTCCATGGACGGTGTCGTGGTGATCGGCGAGGGCGAGAAGGACAACGCGCCCATGCTCTTCAACGGCGAGCGGGTGGGCGTCGGCAGCGGCCCGGAGTGCGACGTGGCCGTGGACCCGATCGACGGCACCCGGCTGACGGCCCTGGGCATGCCGAACGCGGTCTCGGTGATCGCGGTCAGCGAACGCGGGTCGATGTACGACCCCTCGGCGGTCTTCTACATGGAAAAGCTGGTCACAGGGCCGGAGGCGGCGTCCGTGGTGGACATCAACGCGCCGGTGGCGGACAACATCGCCGCCGTGGCGCGGGCGAAGGACGCCAGCCCGTCCGACGTCACGGTGGTCATCTTGGACCGTCCGCGGCACGAGCGGATCGTCAAGGAGATCAGGGAGACCGGGGCGCGGATCAAGTTCATCACCGACGGCGACGTGGCCGGGGCGATCATGGCGGCCCGGCCGGGCACCGGCATCGACCTGATGCTGGGCGTCGGCGGCACCCCGGAGGGCATCATCGCGGCCTGCGCGCTCAAGTGCCTGGGCGGGGTGATCCAGGGCAAACTGTGGCCCAAGGACGACGCCGAACGCCAGCGGGCCCTGGACGCCGGGCACGACCTCGACGCCGTGCTCACCACCGATGACCTGGTCCGTTCCGACGACGTGTTCTTCGCCGCCTCGGGGATCACCGACGGGGAGCTGATGGGCGGCGTCCGCTACCAGGGCGGCGCGGCGGTCACCAATTCGCTGGTGATGCGCGGCCGTTCGGGCACGGTACGCAAGATCGAGAGCGAGCACCGGCTGTGGAAGCTGCGCGCCTACAGCGCGATCAACTTCGACACGGCGGGCTGATCTGTTCCGGTCACCTGCGTCTTACCTGCGTCTTGCCTGGGCCTTACCTGCGTCTCGCCTGCGCCTTACCTGCGTCCGCGGCGACGGCGCGGGGGCTCCTTCACCTTGACCTCGCCCAGGAAGTTCTGGGTGCGGACCTCGATGACAGGAGCGTCGGGGGCGGCCGGGTTGCGGGTCAATGTGACCGTCTTGTCCTTGGTCACCCGGATCACCTCGACCCCCTCGGGGACGTGGATCTCCAGCCCGCCGAACACCAGCGTGGCGTTGATGATCACCCGGCGGCTCTGCATGATCGCGTCGCGCAGGTCGAGTTTGGTGGTGCCGAACATCGCCGTCACCGGTAGTTCGGCGGGCACCACCCAGCGGCCCTCGCGGTTCTCCTTCTTGAAGATCGCCGCCACCTGCCCGCCGTCCAGCCTCAGCGGTTGCTGGTCGGCGGGCAGCAGGTCGGCCGTGATGCCCGCGAGGTCGCCCAGCGTGCGGGCCTTGTAGACGACGTCGAGCCGTTCCTCGAACTCGGCCATGCCGAGCCGTCCGTCGCTCAGCGCCTCGCGCAGCACCTCGGCGATGCGCTCGCGGTCGGCGTCGGAGGCGCGCATCTCGTGCGGGGCGGGCGTCCGGGTGGAGCCACTGGTGCCGGCCGTACCGGACGCGCCTTCGCGCGCACGTCGTACGGCGTGCCACTCCTCGGCGAGCCGCTCTCCGACCTCGGACAGGCGAGGGAGCCAGGCCCCCGGACGTTCTTCCATGCTTCGACAATAAGCCCCGTACGCCCCGGTAAGGCAGTAGCAGACCCTTTGGGCGCTCTCGGCCGTCACGGAAAGTTATGTCATGAAATTTCGTAAAAGCTGGCGTACCAGGTCGCCCAACGATCACGTTCTTCGCCGACTGCCGCTGGACTACCGAAAAAGCGTTTGAAAAAATGTCGGGGAAAACCTCTAGAGTTGGCTGCATGGGCACCCTCCGCGCACCGCTCGCGCCCGATCCACAGACCGCTTCCGCCCCGGCCATCCGCATCGCCGGCGCGGTCAAGCGGTACGGCGACGTGACCGCCGTAGACCACCTCGATCTCGACGTCCCCACCGGCATCTGCCTCGGCCTGCTCGGTCCCAACGGCGCGGGCAAATCCACCACGATGCGCCTGCTCACCGCCCAGTCCAGGGCCGACGAGGGCGAGATCACCGTGCTCGGGCTGAGCCTGCCGAAGATGTCCAAGCAGGCCCGCGCGCTGATGGGCGTGGTCCCGCAGATGGACAACCTCGACGAGGAGCTGACCGTCAGGGAAAACCTGGAGGTGTTCGCCCACCTCTACCGGGTGCCCAAGGCCGAGCGCCGAGACGCCGTGCGGCGCGCGGTCGCGTTGGCCCAGCTCACCGACCGCGTCGATACCAAGACGGTCAACCTCTCCGGAGGCATGCGCCGCCGCCTGCTGATCGCGCGCGGCCTGGTTCACGCGCCGCGCCTGGTCCTGCTCGACGAGCCCACCGTCGGGCTCGACCCGCAGGTGCGCCAGGAGCTGTGGGCGCTGGTGGCCCGGCTCCGCGACGAGGGCGTGACCACGCTGATGTCCACCCACTACATCGAGGAGGCCGAGCGGCTGGCCGACGAGTGCGCGCTGATGTCGCACGGCCGGGTGGTGGCCAGGGGCACCCCGGAGAAGCTGATCGCCGAGCACGCCGGGGCCGAGGTCCACGAGCACTACGGCCCGCCGGAGCGGCTGGCCGGGCTTGAGGAGATCGCCCGCGAGGCGGGCTTCCCGACCCGCCGTACCGGCCCCTCGGTGTCGGTGCTCCAGGCCGAGCGGCTGCCAGAGGCCGTCGCCGACCGGCTGGGCGCGCCCAGCATCAAACGTCCGGCCAACCTCGAAGACGTGTTCGTGATCCTCACCGGGGAGTCCGTCGAATGAGCACGACCCAGACGAGCATGACCCGCTCCGCCCGTGGTCGCCTCGGCCTGTTCGAGTGGGCTCCGGTCCGCGCGGTGTGGCGCAGGGAGTTCGCCCTCTACCGGCGCTACTGGCCGTCCACGTCGTTCGCCGCGATGGTCGAGCCGACGATCTACCTGCTGGCGTTCGGCTACGGCTTCGGCTCCATCATCGGCACCCTGTACGGCTACGCCTACCGCGACTTCGTCGCCACCGGCGTGGTCTCCACGGCCGTGCTGTTCATCGGAGCGTTCGGCGGCATGTTCAACACCTTCATCCGGCGCACTTTCCAGCACACCTACGACGCGATGCTGGCCGCCCCGGTCGATGTCCACGAGCTGGTCACCGCCGAGGCGTCCTGGCTGGCCGCCAAGGCCGGGGTGTACGGCTGCGCGCCCATGCTGGTCGGCATGGCCTTCGGCCTCGACCCGAGCTGGGGGATGCTGCTGGTGCCGCTGATCGGCTTCCTTACCGGGCTGGCGTTCGCGCTGTTCGGCATGTGGGTCTCGGCGATCGTGCCGTCGATCAACACCTTCGACTACATCATCACCGGCGCGCTGACCCCGATGTTCCTGGTCGCGGGCACGTTCTTCCCGATCGGCCAGTTGCCGGGGTGGGCGGCCACAGTGGCGCAGTTCAACCCGCTCTACCACTGCGTCGAGCTGGTCCGGGGGGCGGTCTTCGGCAGGCTCGGCCTCGACTCGCTGCTCCACGTCGGGGTCCTGGCCCTCTTCGCCGCCGCGATGTGGTGCCTGGCGCTGTGGAAGATGCGAGCCCGGCTCATCGACTGAGTAAAATTCGGGGGGCAATTCCCGGCTACGAGCGAAATGACGAAAAAGCCCGTGGCCCGGCACAATTCAATGGCCGACATCGTGAAATACGGTGCCGTCTTCGTGTCGGGTCTCGGGCGGGTCTACGCTGAGCACGGGCCACTACGACCGCCGACCACACGGAGTGACGCCGTGAGCGACCATCGCGCGCCCGAGTTCCCGCAGATCGGTGAATACCGGATCTCGGCTCGGCTGGGAGAGGGCGGTCAGGGCACGGTCTACCTGGGCGAGTCCGCCGCCGGGGGCCGGGTGGCGATCAAGGTCCTCAATTCCTGGCTCGCGGGCGACGACGAGACCAGGCGGCGGTTCCAGCGCGAGGCGGAGGTCGCGGCGAGCGTCGCGACCTTCTGCACCGCCAAGGTCATCGGCACCGGGCTGGTCGGCGGCCGGCCGTACATCGTGAGCGAATACGTCCCGGGGCCGTCGCTGGAGCGGTTCGTCAAGACCGAGGGCCCGCGCACGGGCAGCGGCCTCGAACGCCTGGCGGTGGCCACGCTCACCGCGCTCGCCTCGATCCACGCGGCCGGGGTGCTGCACCGCGACTTCAAGCCGGGCAACGTGATCCTCGGCCCCGAGGGCCCGGTGGTGATCGACTTCGGCATCGCCCGCGCGTCCGGCCACACGACGAGCACCAAGGGCCTGATGGGCACGCCGTCGTTCATGTCCCCCGAACAACTGACCGGCCTGCCCGTGTCCCCGGCGTCCGACCTGTTCTCCTGGGCGGGCACCATGGTCTACGCGGCGACCGGGCGCACCGCCTTCCCGGGTCTGGGGATCCCCGCCATCCTGCACGCCATCGCGTACGACGAGGCGCACCTCACCGGCGTCCCTGACCGCCTGCTCCCCCTGGTGGCCGCCTGCCTGGCCAAACACCCCGCGGCCCGCCCAACGGCCCCCCACCTCCTCAAGGCCCTGACCAGCCACCACTACGCCGCACTCCCCACCCCGCCCCCGTCAGCGCCCTCGGAAGCCTCGAAAGGACCAGCCGAGCCGCGGAGTCCGGCGGGATCCGCGCCCTCGGGGCCGTCGGGACCGTGGAGCCCGACGGGTTCCGGACCCGCAAACCCAGAGGTCTCGCCAAGCCCCGGCTCACCAGCGGCTCCCGCCATGGCGGCAGGCCCAGAAGCCCTGGGCGCCTCGGCGGAGCCGGCCTCCTCGGAAGCATGGATCTCGGCGACTCCCCCCACTCCAGGGAGCCCTGCGGCTTCGGAGCCCGCAGCCCCGGCAAGCCCGCCAGAGGCTTCTGCCAGGGCGGCGACCCCTGACACCCCGGGGGCCTCGGCAGAGCCGCCCCCCTCGCAACCATGGACCTCGGAACCCTCAGCCCCTGCAATCCCCCACACACCCAGCAATCCAGCCAAAGCGCCAACCCCCGATCCATGGACCCCGGCCACCCCTGACACCCCGGGGGCCTCGGCAGAGCCGCCCCCCTCGCGACCATGGACCTCGGAACCCTCAGCGTCGGCAATCCCCCACACACCGAGGGCTCCCGCCGGGACGGCAAGCCCGTCAGGGCCTTTCCCTGGGCCGTCAGGTTCGGGGGCCGTGTGGACTTCGGCGGGGTCGGAAGGGTCGGTTCCGGCTTCGGCGGGACCGGCCGGGGCCGTGGGCGGCGGTACGCTCGTTGGGCCCGGCGGGACGGGACTCGGGCCAGGGTCACAGGACGGTGTGCCCACCGGGTTACCGGCCGGGGCGGCGCACAACCGCTCCCGGACTCTGAGGATCGCAATCGTGGCCGTGGCGGCGGTACTACTCGTCGCGGCGGGCGTGCTCATCGCCCCGTCCCTGTTCGGCGGCCGGGCCCAGGCCGTCCGTCTCGAACCGAACGCGACCCTCGACCTCACCGCGCTCCCCCAGGTCGACCTCGACGACGCCTTCACCTCCGACACCGCCGCCCGCTACGCCCCGCACCAGCCCTTCCCGAAGGAGGCCCGCCCGCAGATCAACGTCGGCGCGGGCCGGTTCACCGGGAGCCGCGCCGAGCCGTACTTCACCCTGCTGGCGGGCCCCGCACGCCTGCCCGCCGACCAGGCCGTCAGCGTGCTGACCATCGGTTCGTTCGCGGGCACCGGCCAGCCCGAGGACAGCGTCTTCGTCGGCTGGGTGAAGAACCACGACAGCTACATCACCGCCTGGTACAACAACACCCGCAAGACCACCGGATTCGATCTGCGGGTGGGCGGCGAGTTCCGCGCCGTGCCGGGCGAGATCCCGCTGGGCCTGGCCCCGGGCGACCGGCTCGCCGTACTGCTGACCCGCGACCGGGCCACCTCCTACGTCGAGCACGCGGGCACCTGGCGGCGGCTGCACACGGCCTTCGTCGCCGACCTGTTCGCCACGGCGCAGGCGCGGCAGGAGTACCGCTACGGGTTCGGCCTGCGGGGCACGACCGGCACCCTGAGCGTGGCCCACTTCGAGGGCCGCAGCCTCCCGAACTGACACCCGGTTCAGAGCGTGACCGCGAAGTGCGCGAGCCACTCGAACCGCCCCGGCGGCAGCCGTACCGGCTCGCGCGCCCCGATGGCCACCGGCAGCGCGAACCCGACCGCCTTGGCCCGGCCGGAGCGGAGCGGATAGGCGGCACAGCACCCGTCGCTGAGCACCCGTACCAGCATGAGCCCCCGCCCACTGTCCGCCAGCACCTCGTCGCAGCCGGGCGCGCCGACGGGGTTCAGCCCGTCGAGTACCGCCGCCAGGCCGCCATGGTGACCGTCCACGACCTCGCACCACACGGGGTGCTCGCCGACCATGACCATGCGCAGGACGTACGGCGGGCACGAGTGCCGCACCGCGTTGCCCGCGATCTCCGCGAGGGCCAGTTCGGCGTCGTAGAGGTCGTCGGGGGTCGCGTCCCGCAGCACCTCGCGCAGTACGGCGCGCGCCCGGCCGACGGCCGCGCCGGTGGAGGGCAGCGGGGTGACGTGGAGGTACTGGCTCATGCGTGTTCTCCTTGTGACCGTCTGTAGTCCCGGCCGCAGCAGGAAACCGCCGCACGCCGAACCAGCGGCAGAAGGAATCCACGCCGTCAGCGGTCACCCCGACGGCGGTAGGCGTTTTCTGGTCGTCACGCCCGGCGGCCCGCCCATTCATTGACAATGAGTGGTCGGTCGATGACTTAAAGTGGAGGAGGTAGTGATGGGCGAGCGGGTGGAGTTGCGGCGGGCTCGGCGGCGGCTGGGGATGACGTAGGAGGAGGCGGCCGAGGCGTTGTGGGTGTCGATGACCACGTGGAGCAGGTGGGAGCGCGGGATTCAGGGGGTACGGCCGGTCTACCGGGCCCGGATGGCCCAGGTCTTCGACGTACCAGCGGCCGAGATCGAGCACTGGCTCGACGGCGGCGACGCATGCCCGGCCGAAGCGGTCGAAACGGAGATATGGCCAATTCCCGACTTCTCCGACCTATCGGTTGAACGTACGGTGATGGCGTCCGCGCGTCTGTGGAGGTGCGACATGGATGCCGAGCGGCGCCACACACTGGCGACGCTGCCGTTCGTCCCTGCGGCTCTCGGGGGCTGGCTGTCGGAGTGGGCCTACGGCCGTACGGTCGCCGTGGCCTCGCATGAAGGCATCGGCCCGGCGGTAGGCGGCTCCGACGCCGATCGGATCATGGAAGCCTGGCGGGCGTTCAACCTGATGGACCATCGGTTCGGCGCGGGCCTGGTACGACCGGCGATCACCGACTACCTGCACACCACCGTGGCCCCACTGCTACGCGGCCGATACGACGCCCGCGTGGGCGCACGCCTGATGACCGCCGCAGCCGCGATGACCCAGCTCGCCGGATGGACCGCCTTCGACCTCGGCCACCAGGGACAGGCCCAGCACTACTACGGCCAGGCGCTCAAGTTCGCCAAGATCGGCGGCGACGCGCTGACCGCCGCCTGGCTGCTGACCGCGATGACCCACCAGGCCATCTATGTCGGCCGGCCGGAATGGGCCACCCGCCTGGCCCGCGCCGCCCTCGCGACGGCGAGGTCCGCCGACGCCCCACCGCGCGTCATCGCGCTCCTGCTGAACCGCGAAGCCTGGGCCACGGCCCTGTGCGCCGCCCGGTCCGACACACGCGACCCGCACACCAACGCCGAGGTAGCCCACCTGCTACACGCCGCCGAAGACACCTACGCCCAGGGCACCACCGACCGTGACCCACACTGGGTCGCCTGGTACCTCCCCACGGAGCCGATCGCCGACGCGGCCGTCTCCTGGTCGCTGATCGGCCGGCACCGCAGGGCCGCCGAACTCCTCGAAGGCATCCTCCCCGCCTACGACCAGGCCCGCTCCCGCTCCGCCCAGCTCACCCGGATCAGCGCCGCCGAAGCCTACCTCGGCATGGGCGAACTCGACCACGCCATCGACTCGGCCCGCACCGCCGTACCCGCCACCAAAACCCTCTCCTCCACCCGCCTCCGCGACCGCCTCACCCACTTCGCCACCACCCTCCACCCCCACGCCACCACCATCCACGTCCGCGAATTCCACGCCTATCTCAGCCACGAACTCCGCTCCTGAGCATGCTTACTCGACCGATGACAACGACCAAAGAAGGGCTGAGCGGTGGGTGAGCGGGTGGAGTTGCGGCGGGCTCGGCGGCGGCTGGGGATGACGCAGGAGGAGGCGGCCGAGGCGTTGTGGGTGTCGATGACCACGTGGAGCAGGTGGGAGCGCGGGATCCAGGGGGTACGGCCGGTCTACCGAGCCCGGATGGCCCAGGTCTTCGACGTACCAGCGGCCGAGATCGAGCACTGGCTCGACGGCGGCGACGCATGCCCGGCCGAAGCGGTCGAAACGGAGATATGGCCAATCCCGGACTTCGCCCGCCTATCGGTGGCGGATACCGTCGAAGTGGCCGAGCGGATGTGGAGGTGCGAGGTGGATCCCGAGCGGCGGCGGATGCTTGCCGCGCTGCCCTTCGCGCCCGCCGCGCTGGACGGATGGCTGTCGGGATGGACCTACGGCACGCCCGCCGTGGCCATGCATGAGCACACGACCGCTCCGAAGGTCGGCCTGTCCGACATCCGGCGGGTCGAGGAGGCCCGCCAGGCGTTCGCGCAGATGGACCATCGGTTCGGCGCGGGCCTGGTACGACCGGCGATCACCGACTACCTGCACACCACCGTGGCCCCGCTGCTACGCGGCCGATACGACGAACGGGTCGGCGCGCGACTCATGACGGTCGCCGCCGGAATGACCCGGCTGGCGGGCTGGACCGCCTTCGACCTCGGCCACCAGGGACAGGCCCAGCGCCACTATGGCCTGGCGCTCAAGTTCGCCAAGATCGCGGGCGACGCGCTGACCGGGGCCTGGGTGCTGAGCGCCATGAGCTACCAGGCCCTCTACCTGTCCCAGGCGTCCCCGGCGATCCTGCTCGCCCGCGCCGCCCTGGACACCGCCCGGCGGGCCGACGCGCCTCCGCGCGTGGTGGCCTGGCTGCTCAACAGGGAAGCCTGGGCCACGGCCCTGCGGGCGAACCTGAGCGGCGCCCCCGACGCCCATGACACCAAGCGCGTCGAACACCTCCTCACCGAGGCCGAGCGCGTGTACGACCGGGGCCCTTCCGACCGGGAGCCCCAGTGGGCGGCCTGGTACACCCCCACGGAGCCCACGGCCGAGGCCGCGCGTTGCTGGTCGCTGATCGGCCGGCACCGCAGGGCCGCCGAACTCCTCGAAGGCATCCTCCCCGCCTACGACCAGGCCCGCTCCCGCTCCGCTCAGCTCACCCGGATCAGCGCCGCCGAAGCCTACCTCGGCATGGGCGAACTCGACCACGCCATCGACTCGGCCCGCACCGTCGTACCCGCCACCAAAGCCCTCTCCTCCACCCGCCTCCGCGACCGCCTCACCCACTTCGCCACCACCCTTCACCCCCACGCCACCACCATCCACGTCCGCGAATTCCACGCCTACCTGCACGAAGAGCTGGCATCCTGACTCCCGTCGGGATCCAGGGAGGCGGGCGATCTCCGGCATCCGTGGTTTCAGCGGTCCGAGGGAAGTACGGCTCGACCTCAAGCGCCCCGACGGTTCATTCGCGGGCTGGACCGTACTGGCCGGCCGAAACGGCTCCGGCAAGACGACATTGCTCAAAGTCATCGCCCTTGGCCTGTTCGGGACCTACTTCATCCGCGAGATCACAGATTTTCATTCGCTGCCCCAGGGAAAAGCGCCTTCTCCCTGGGGCGGAGGCGGTCTCGGGGGGCGGACGTACTGCCGGCGCTCAAGTCAGAGGGTCTTCAGGGCTGAGGCGATGGTGGTGAGGTGGGCCGGGGTCCAGGGGCCGGGGGTGATGAGGGTGATGTGGTCGATGCCGAGGGCCGCCGCCTCGGTGCAGCGGTGGGTGAAGGCGGCGGGGGACTCGTCCGGGGCAAGGCGGGTGGAGAGGGTTTTTTCGATTTCGTGGTAAGGGCGGCCGAGTTCGTCGCAGTGGCGGGCGAGGACGTCCAGTTTGTGGCGGATGGTGCGACCGCCGTCCGGGACGTCGAAGAGGTTGCAGGCGTCGGCGTACCGGGCGACCAGGCGCAGGGTCTTGCGTTCGCCGGTGCCGCCGATGAGGATCTTGGGGCGGCCGGAGGGCGCGAGCGGGCGGGGGCTGGTGGAGGGGCCGGTCAGGCGGTAGTGGGTGCCCTCGAAGGGGGATTCGTCGCCGGACCACATGCGCAGGGCGATGCGCAGGGTCTCGTCCAGGCGTTCGTAGCGCTCGGCCAGGGGTGGCAGGGGCAGACCCATGGCGTCGGCCTCGGGCTGGTGGTAGCCGGTACCGACGCCCAGCCAGGCCCGCCCGCCGGACAGGACGTCGAGCGTGGTCACCGCCTTGACCAGCAGGGTGGCCGGGCGGAACGTCACGCCGGTGACCATGGTGCCGAGGTTCACCCGCTCGGTGCGGGCGGCGGCGAAACCGAGGACGGTGTACGCCTCCAGCATGTCGGTCTCACCGGGGCCGGCGGTGGGGTCGGCCTGGATCAGGTGGTCGGAGACCCACAGGGTGTCGATCCCGCTCTCGTCGGCGGCCCCGGCGAGCCGGATCAGCTCCTGACGGATGCGCTCCGGCCCGCCCGGCCACGAGTAGTTGGTCACGTTGATGCTGACCCGCATGGCGGCTCCTCACCAGCCCGAGGTGCGGCCGGAGGGGGGCTTGAGCGGGCCGAGGTGTACGCCCGCGACGAGCCAGCGGTCCTCCAGGCGGACGGCGGCGATCGAGACCCGGAACCGGTCGGAGACGTCTCGTCCCTTGGCGGTGGTCTCCTGGACGTCCACGCCGACGACGTAGGCGGCGACGCCGTAATCGTGCACCTTCGGGTCTTCGATCACGAAGGACCGGTTGACCAGCCCGTGCCCGAAGCGGCCGAGCCACTGGTCGCGGCCCAGGACGAAGCCCAGCGGCCCCACGCCGACGAAGTCGTCGGCGAGCAGGGCGCCGAGCGCGACGGGGTCGTTCGCCTCTTCGGCGGCGGCCCAGCGGTGGACGAGGTCGAGTACGTCGGTGGCTGCGGTCATCACACGCTCCTCAAATTCGTAGGGTCACTCTGAATATAGAGTAACTCTACCTTCTTTGCTACTCTATTGGCATGGGACTTCGCGAGTTCAAGAAGGAGCAGACGCGGCGACTGCTGGCCGACACGGCCTGGCGGATGTTCGCCGACCGGGGCTTCGACCAGGTGACGGTGGCCGAGATCGCCCGCGCGGCGATGGTCTCCGAGGCCACCGTGTTCAAGTACTTCCCCACCAAGGAGGGCTTGTTCTTCTCGGGCCTGGAGGACTTCGGCGAGCGCCTGATCGCGGCGGTGCGCGAGCGGGAGCCCGGCGAATCCGCGCTCGTCGCCTGCCGCCGCTTCCTGCTCGGCGGCATCGGCGGGCTGCTCGGCCAGATCGAGTCGGGCGACCCCCAGGCGCTCGACCGGCTGCGCACGGTGAGCCGGGTGGTCGCCGACAGTCCCACCCTTCAGGCCCGCGAGCAGCAGGTGATCGCCGGGTACACCGAGGCGCTGGCCGGACTGCTGGCCGAAGAGGCCGGCGCGGACGACGACGACATCGGCCCGCGCGTGGCGGCCAACGCCCTGATCGGCGTGCACCGCACGCTCATCGCCGAGGTCCGCCGCCGGGCGGCCTCCCCGGATGACCCACGGATGTTCGCCACGGACGTCCACCGGGCGGGCACCCACGCCTTCGCCCTGCTGGAAAACGGCCTGCGCGACTACGCCATCAAGCCGGCCGCCGCGCCACAGTGACCCTCGATACGGGAGCGGCCTTACCGGCTCGCCTGGCTTTTGTGGCCCATGGGGCAGGATCTAACCTATCGACACATAGGGCGATGGTGCAGACACTCTTCGTGAGCGACGTCGTTTCCGAACCGAGAGGACCGCTATGCCGACCGCACGCATCGCCGCAGGCAGCACCGCTCCGGGCCAGGGCTGGCAGCCCTATGGCGCCAACGGCATCTACATCGATGTGAACACCACCTCCGGCCGGTTCACCGGCACCCCCATCTACGTCAGCTCGGTGGGCGGCACCGGCACCCAGTGGGGCCTGGTGGGGCCCAGCGCGATCTACTCCCCCACGGCCACCGGCTTCCGGGTCTACGTGCAGTGGCGCGACGGGGCGGGGCTGACGCCGGCCCACGCGCAGCAGTACGGCTGGCACATCAACTGGATCGGCTACGACAACCCGTGACCGAGCGTGCCGGGGGGGGCGCGCGCGGCACCCCCGGCACGCCCCACCGCCCCCCGCGTCAGCGACTGACCAAAGTGACCGATATGGTCAGTTTGTCAAAACACGCGTCGATGAAGGGGAGCGTCATGGCGGACACAAGCGGGCGCGGACGTGCGCTGGTCGTCGGGCTCGGGATCGCGGGCCTCGCCACCGCGCTGCGGCTACGGCGGGTGGGCTGGGAGCCGGTACTGATCGAACGGGCCCTGGAACGCCGCTCAAGCGGGTACTTCGTCATGCTGTTCGGTACCGGGATCACCTCGGCCCGGCGGCTGGACGTGCTGGAGGCGATCGGCAACCGCAGCAGCCCCGCGCTCGCCTCCTACGAGGTGGACCGGGCCGGGCGGCGCACTCCCGGCCTGAGCCCGGCCGGCCTGCCCGGCAGGCCCCGGGTGCTGATGCGCGGCGACATCGAGCAGGCGCTGTTCTCCGAGTTGCCGGACGATGTGGAGATCCGCTACGCCACCGTGCCCACCCAGATCACGCAGGACGACTCCGGGGCGGAGGTCACCCTGCGCAACACCGCCTCCGGTGACACCGTCACCGAGCGGTTCGACCTGGTGGTGGGCGCCGACGGGATGCGCTCGACCGTGCGGGAGCTGGTCTTCGGGCCGCAGAAGTACCTGCACCCGCTGAACTACATGATCGGCGCGACCGTGGCGGACGGCCCGGTCGAGGGCTTCGGCCTGAACGACGGCGTGGTCCTGGCCGAGCCGGGACGTTCGGTGTGGGCGTTCGCGTTCCGCGATCACGGCCCCGGCCTGCTGTTCTCCTATCGCACCAACGACATCGACGCCGAGTTCGACCGGCCGGCGATCGAGTCCATCCGCGCCGCGTTCGGCCCGCAGCCACCGGGCCGCCTGCTGGAGAACCTGTTCACGGCGTTCGACAATGCCCCCGAGCACCTGTTCGACTCGGTGAACCAGGTCAGGATGCCGCGCTGGCACCGCGGGAGGGTCGTCCTGGTCGGCGATTCCGCCTGGTGCCTGACCCTGTACTCGGGCATGGGCGCCTCCAGCGCCATCGCCGGAGGCGAGCTGCTGGGCACCCTGCTGCGACGGCACTCCACGGACATTCCGGGCGCGCTACGGGCCTGGGAGGCCCGGATGCGTCCGTTCATCCACAAGGAGCAGAGCGGCGTGCTCGCCATGCGCACGCTGTTCACGCCGCACGACCGCGGGGAGCAGTTCCGCCGCACGCTGATGATCCGCCTCATGCGCAACCGGGTCACCGGGCCGGCCATGGGCAAGATAATCGACATGAGCAACAAGGAGTTCGACGTAGCCGCCGTGTGACTCCGGCTCGACCGCGAAAGTACTCGACCGCGAAAGCAGAGGAACAGCCCAGGTGAGCCGTCTGATCGAGTACCAATCGCGGAAAGCCGCCCGCATTTTGGACAGCACCCGCGAACTGGTGCTCGACCACGGCGTGCGCAAGGTCACCGTCACCGAGATCGCCCGGCAGGCCGGGGTCGGCAAGGGCACCGTCTACCTGTACTGGCCCACCAAGGAAGACCTCATCCTCGGGTTGTTCGCACGCGACCTGCTGACCTTCCTGGACGAGGCCATCGCCTGCGTCATCGCCGACCCGGCCACCGTGCTGCCGCGCCGCTTCGGGCCGCTGCTGATCCGCACGGGCCTGAAACTCCCGCTGGCCCGCCGCCTGTACCGCAGCGAAGCCGACCTGCTGCGGCTGTTCACGCAGCAGGACGGTTACGGCGAACTGCTCGCCCGCACCACGCCCAACGCCATGTGCGAGGCGGGCATGCCGATCCTGCACCGGCACCACCTGATCCGCCGCGACCGCCCGCTGCACGACCTGACCTACATGGTGCACGCCGTGACCACCGGGTTCCTCACCGCCATCGCCGACCCGGCCGGCGCCCCGCCCGGGCCGACCGACCCTGACGTGATCCTCGCCGACACCCTGGCCCAACTGCTCGACCCGCCCGACGCCCCGGCGGCACCGGCCATCGCCGCGGCAGCCGCCGAGACCGTCGCGGTGATGCGCGAGATCCGGGAGGCGGTACTGGAACTCATCGACCGCAGCCAGACCCCCGGCAGTGACGCATGACCCGCTTCAGGTGAGGCCGGCCAGGTGGTCCAGGGAGTCGCGGACGGCGGTCATCGGGCCTTCGCCGGGCGGGGGCTCGCGGCTGAGGGCGGTGTCGGGGGCCACGACGTACCAGCCGTCGTATCCGGAGCCGGAAAGGGCGGCCACGACGGCGGCGGTGTCCAGTTCGCCCTGGCCGAGCGGCCGGAAGAGGCCGGCGTGGACGGCTTCGGTGTAGGTCAGGTTTCCGGCCCTGAACTGCGCGGCGAGCCCGGCGTCCACGCCCTTGAGGTGGACGTGGGCGATCCGCCCGGGGGCCACGTGGACGAGCGCCGCCGGGTCGGTGCCGCCGAGCAGCAGGTGGCCGGTGTCCAGGCAGAGCGGTATGTCGGATTCGTCGAGGACGCGGGTGACCTCGTCGGCGTTCGCGATCGCGGTTCCCGCGTGCGGGTGGATCGCCACCCTGCGTCCGAACCGCCCGCCCTCGGTGACGATCTTGCCGAGGTTCGACAGGAGGGTCTTCCAGCCGGTCGAGTCGAGCAGGGGGCGCAGGTCGTAGTCGGTGCCTTTGACGACGGCGGCGAAGATGGCGATCTCGACGCCGCCGTCGCGGTATCCGCGCAGCGTGGCCCGTACTTCGGGCACCGGGTCGAACGCGGGGTCGTGCAGCACGAGCGGGGTGAACCCGCCGATGCCGCGCAGGCCGTACTCGGCGAGCAGCGCGGCGCGGCGCGCCGGCGAGGGCGGCAGGAAGGCGGGCGGGCCCAGCTCGGTGGCGGTGAACCCGAGATCGCGCATCTCGGCGAGCACCCGGGCGCGGTCGAGCTGGTACCCCCAGCCGGGCATCGCGCTGACGCCCCACGCGATGGGAGCCCCCGCGGTCTTCATCGGATCACCTCCGTGACGCGGCCCGTACACCCGGCACGCCCGACGCGTCCTCGATCGTGCCCGATCTGTTCCTCTCCCCGTTTCCAGCGCGTGGAAACCCGTTCGAGGCGGAGGTCAGAGCGCCGCGGCCAGGGCGCGCACGGCGGGGTCGGCGCGGTGCGGCGGGAGGCGGGCGAAGCCGACCACGACGGCCCCGACGTCGGGCCGCGCGCGCATCGGGGCGGCCGGCTCGGCGATGATCCCCGCGTCGCGGGCCGCCTCGGCGACGCGCTCCTCGCGCGTCCCCTCCGGCAGCTCCACGTACACGTGCAGGCCCGCCGCCACCCCGCGCACCCGGAACTCCGGCAGGTGGGCGGCGACCGCCGCCACGAACGCGTCTCTGCGCCTGCGGTACTCCCGGCGCATCCGCCGCAGGTGACGGTCGTACTCGCCGCTCGCCAGCAGGTGCGCCAGGGCGTACTGCTCGATCACCGGCGAGCCGAGGTCCAGGTCGGCGCGGGCCTGCCTGATCCGCTCGCTGAAGCCGCGCGGGGCGACCACCCAGCCCAGCCGCAGGCCGGGGGCCAGCGGCTTGCTCACCGAGCCGCACAGCGCGACCCGGCCCGGGTCCAGGCCCTGGAGGCAGCCCACAGGGTCGCGGTCGAAGCGGAACTCCGCGTCGTAGTCGTCCTCCAGGACCAGCGCGCCGGTCTCGGCGGCCCAGGCCATCAGGTCGGCCCGGCGTCCGGGCGACAGCACCACTCCGGTGGGGTACTGGTGGGCGGGGGTCACCAGTACGGCGCGCGCCCGCGTACGGGCCAGGGCCTCGACGTCGATGCCCTCGTCGTCCACCGGGACGTGGACCAGGTCGGCGCCCGACGAGGTCAGCAGGGAGACCTGGCGGACGGCGGTCGGGTCCTCGACGGCCAGCCGTACGCGGGAACCGGGCGACTCACCGGCCAGCAGCCGGATCGTGATGGCCAGGCCCTGGGCCACCCCGCCGACCACGATCAGGTCCGTGGGCACGATGTCGGCGGCGCGGACCCGCCCCAGGTAGGCGGCCAGTTCGCGGCGCAGGCACGGCACCCCGCCGGGGTCTGAGTAGTCGAACGCGTCGCTGGTCATCGTGGACAGGGCGTGGCGCAGCGCGGCCAGCCAGCGTTCGCGCGGGAATTCCGTCAGGTCGGGGGTGGTCGCGCGCTCGCCGTGGTAGGCGTGCGGCGGCATGGTGTCATGGGCGGGGCCGCGGGCCGCGGCGGCGGGCGCGACGCGGGTGCCCGCCCCCACGCGGGAGATCAGGAAGCCCTCGGCGACCAGCCGTTCGTACGCCTCGACCACGACTCCCCTGGAGACGCCGAGGTCTCTGGCCAGGTCGCGGCTGGCGGGCAGCCGCGCGCCGGGGGCCAGCCGGCCCTGCCGTACGGCGGCGCGCAGCTCACCGGCGATCTGCGCGGTCACGCCGCCCGCCGTACGGTCCACGGAGAGGTGGAGATCCGCCAAATGGTCCTCGATTCTGCTCACTGATTGGACCATCCAAGCGGGCCAATCGGTTTCTAGTATCTCCCCCTATGGGTTCCATGGGGGGTGCTAACGGGCGGAACGTCATGATGGCGTCCGCCGCGATGTTCATGGTCGGGACGCTTGCCGGGGTGTCCGACCTGATCAACGGATTTCCGGTGTACGGCGGGCAGGCGGTCCGCTACGCCATCGGCACACTGGTGCTGCTGGCCATCGCCCGGCTGCTCGGGCAGCGGTTCGTACGGCTCACCCCGCGTGAGACCGTGCTGCTGGTGCTCCTGACGCTGACCGGGCTGGTGCTGTTCAACGTGGCGGTGATCGAGTCCACCAAGCACGCGGGGCCCGCTCTGGCCGGTACGGTGCTGGGCACGGTCCCGCTGGTACTGGCGCTGGTGGGCGGGCGCCGTCCGGCACCGCACGTCCTGGTGGGGGCGTCCGTGGTGGTGGCGGGGGCGACCGTCGCCACCGGGCTGGGCACCGGCAACCTGCCGGGGCTGCTCTGGTCGCTGGTGGCGCTGGCCTGCGAGGTGTCCTTCTCGCTGCTGGCCCTGCCGCTGCTGCCCAAGCTGGGGGCGGTGCGGGTCTCGGCGTACACGACGGCGCTGGCGGTGCCGCTGTTCCTGACGCTCGGGCTGGTCTCCGACGGGGCGGCGATGCTGCGGACCCCGACGGTCGCCGAAGGGCTCGGCTTCGCGTACCTGTCGATCGTGGTCACCGTGCTGGCGTTCTTCCTCTGGTACACGGTGCTGCCGAGGCTCGGCCCGGCGCGGGCGGGGCTGTTCGCGGGCATGATCCCGGTCGGCGCGATCGCCACCGGCGCGGTACTGGGCCTGGCCACGCCCACTCCCGCCGACCTTGCCGGGGCGGGTCTGGTCATCACGGGCATCGTCATCGGCCTGTACGGCAGGCGTCCCCGCCCGGCGCCGGCCGAGGAGCCGGCGGTTGTCCACAGGCAGCCGGTCGGGTGAACCGCGAGTTATCCACAGGTGGCCGATCCCGTGACACGCGAGCGCCTTGGCGGCCTTAATCTCGACTCGCAAAGGGACCACTGAGGAGGACGACGCGACGATGCCCGAGTTCGACTACACCGACCTGCTGCCGCTGGGCCCCGACGAGACCGAATACCGGCTGATCACCACTGAAGGGGTGCGGCGGGTGGAGGCCGCCGGGCGGTCCTTCCTGGAGGTCGAGCCGGAGGCGCTGCGCCGGCTCACCGAGGCGGCGATCCACGACATCTCGCACTACCTGCGGTCCTCCCACCTGGCCCAGCTCCGCAAGATCGTCGATGATCCCGAGTCCAGCGGCAACGACCGCTACGTCGCGCTCGACCTGCTGAAGAACGCCTCCATCTCGGCGGGCGGCGTGCTGCCCATGTGCCAGGACACCGGCACCGCGATCGTGATGGGCAAGCGCGGCCGGCACGTGCTGACCGACGGCCGCGACGCCGAGCACGTCTCGCGCGGGGTCTACGACGCCTACACGACGCTCAACCTGCGCTATTCGCAGATGGCGCCGCTGACCATGTGGGAGGAGAAGAACACCGGCAGCAACCTCCCGGCCCAGATCGAGCTGTACGCCGAAGACCCCGGCGGCCACCCCGACGAGTACAAGCTGCTGTTCATGGCCAAGGGCGGCGGCAGCGCCAACAAGTCGTTCCTCTACCAGGAGACCAAGGCGGTGCTCAACGAGCGGCGCATGCTGGAGTTCCTGGAGGAGAAGATCAGCTCGCTGGGCACCGCCGCCTGCCCGCCCTACCACCTGGCGGTGGTGGTGGGCGGCACGAGCGCCGAGTTCGCGCTGAAGACCGCCAAGTACGCCTCGGCCCGCTACCTGGACGCGCTGCCCACCGAGGGGTCCACCAGCGGGCACGGCTTCCGTGACCTGGAGCTGGAGAAGAAGGTCTTCGAGCTGACCCAGGGGCTGGGCATCGGCGCGCAGTTCGGCGGGAAATACTTCTGCCACGACGTGCGGGTGATCCGGCTGCCCAGGCACGGCGCGTCCTGCCCGGTCGCCATTGCGGTGTCGTGCAGCGCCGACCGGCAGGCGCTCGCCAAGATCACCCCTGAGGGCGTGTTCCTGGAGAAGCTGGAGACCGACCCGGCGCGGTTCCTCCCCGACACCACCGACGAGCAGCTCGGCGGCGACGTGGTGCGGATCGACCTCAACCGCCCGATGTGGGAGGTCTTGGCGGAGCTGTCGCAGCACCCGGTGAAGACCCGCCTGTCCCTCAACGGCCCGCTGGTGGTGGCCCGCGACATCGCGCACGCCAAGATCGCCGAGCGGCTCGACGCGGGCGAGCCGATGCCCGACTACCTGAAGAGCCACGCGGTCTACTACGCGGGCCCGGCCAAGACCCCCACCGGCTACGCTTCCGGTTCCTTCGGCCCCACCACCGCCGGCCGGATGGACTCCTACGTCGAGCGCTTCCAGGCGGCCGGCGGCTCACTGGTCATGCTGGCCAAGGGCAACCGCTCGACCCAGGTCACCGAGGCGTGCCGGCGCAACGGCGGCTTCTACCTCGGCTCCATCGGCGGCCCGGCCGCCCGGCTGGCCCAGGACTGCATCAAGAAGGTCGAGGTGCTGGAGTACGAGGAGCTGGGCATGGAGGCGGTCTGGAAGATCGAGGTGGAAGACTTCCCGGCCTTCATCGTGGTCGACGACAAGGGCAATGACTTCTTCGACCGACGCCAAAAAGACGGCGGAGCCACCTTCGTGGGCATCCCCACCCGCCCCCGCTCTTAGCGCGACCTCAGAGGCCGACGCACCCGGCCCGGGAAGACCTCTGAGGACGACTGGACTTCCCGCTTCCCCGACGCCAAGGAGACCCCTGGCGCCAGGGCGGATCCGAGCGTGGTCACCAGCGCATCGGGCCGTCGTCGGAGAAGAAGCCGCCCGTGGGGCCATCAGGGCCGAGCGTGGCCAGCCGTACGGCTATCGCGGCGCCCTGGGCGGCCGTGCGGGTCAGCGTCATCCCGAGTTCCCTGGTGAAGTCGGTGTCGCAGGCGCCAGGGGCGGCGGCGTTGACCAGAATGCCCTCCTCACGCAGTTCCTTGGCGTACTGCACGGTGAGGGCGTTGAGCGCGGCCTTCGAGACCGGATAGGCGGCTCTCGGCGGCAAATGGAAGAGGTAGTGGGCGGGATCGCCCATATCGGCCATGGAGGCGGTGCCACTGGAGATGTTGACGATCCGGGCGGCGCGGGAGCGGCGCAGCAGCGGGAGCATCGCATTGCTCACCCGCAGCACGCCCACGACGTTGGTCTCCAGCACCGCCCGCACCTGCTCCACGCCGGTGGCGCTGGGGGCGAGGGCGGGTTCGCCGGAGATCCCGGCATTGTTGACCAGCACATCCAGCCGCCCGAACCTCTCCTCCACCTGCGCCGCCGCCCGCTCCACCGAGGCGGGCTCGGTGACGTCCAGGGGCATCGGGTGCACGTCCAGCCCGCTTCCCCGCAGGTCGGTGGCGGTCTTCTCGCCGCGCTCAGGGTCTCTGGCCCCCAGCAGTACGCTCATGCCCAAGGCCGCGAGCTGCGCGGCGATCTCCCGGCCTATCCCCTTGTTGGCCCCGGTCACCAGGGCGATCGTGCTCATGACGGCCAGCCCATCATGTCCGGTTCGCCCACGGCCAAGACCATTCGGGGCGATCGGCCATACCCTCCAGGTATGGAGGAGCTGGAAACACGCGAGCTCGCCTACTTCGTCGCGGTCGCGCGCGAACTCAGCTTCAGCCGCGCGGCCGAGCGGCTGGGCATGGCTCAGCCGCCGCTGTCACGCGCGATCCAGCGGCTGGAGCGCCGCCTGGGCGTACGCCTGCTGGAGCGCGACAGCCGGGGCACCACGCTCACCGCCGCGGGCGACGTGCTGCTGCGTGAGGCGGGCACCGTGCTGGAGGCGCTCTCGGCCGCGGCGCTGCGCACTCGCCGCGCCGGGCGGTCCGAGCCCCGGCTGGTGCTGGCCATGAAGCCCGGCGGCGACGGCGGCCTGCTGCCCGCCGTTCTGCGCGCCTACGCGGCCGAGCCCGGCGCGTACGAGGTGGACGTGCTCTTCGGCTTCGGCGAGCGCGCCGCGATGCTGCGCGACGGACGCGCCGACGCGGCGCTCGTCCATCTGCCGCGCGAGCGCCTCGACGGCCTCGCCCATGTGGACCTGCTGGTGGAGCCACAGGTCGTGGTGCTGCCTCGCGGTCATCGCCTGGCCGGCCGTCCCACGGTACGGCTGGCCGACCTCGACGGCGAGCCGCAACCCACCTGGCCCCACCTGTCCGGCGCCACCGGCCCGCCCATCCAGGACCTGGGCCAGCTCGTGCAGCTCGTGACCCTGGGTCGCATGGTCGCCGTGGTGCCCGCGTCCGTCAGCCGCCACCTCGGCGATGAGCTGACCTGCGTCCCCGTCGTGGACGCGCCTCCGACCACACTGGCACTGGCATGGCCGGAGCAGAGCCGTTCGCCCGCGCTGGCCTGTTTCGTCCGGGTGGCCGAAAACGTGGCCGAGAACGCGGTGGTGGACGCGGTGGAGAACGCGGCGGAGTGCGAAAAGCACCGTCGATGAGGCCGCCGCGCGGCCCGAGGGGCGGCTGATCGATCCCCTGACCGAGGTCTCACCGCACCACCGTGCACCCCGGCGTCGCCCATTCGCCCCTCCATTCACTGCCCGATCTCTGTTCACCCGGGTGACAGTAGGTGTCCGCCACCACCTCTACCGTGGGCGCATGGAGAACGTGCTGAGCAGGCGGGCGATCAACCGGGCGACCCTCGCGCGGCAGTTGCTGCTGGACAGGGCCGAGATGCCGGTGATCGACGCCGTGGAGCACCTGGCCGGGTTGCAGGCGCAGACGCCGCACACTTGGTACGTGGGGCTGTGGTCGCGGCTGCGCGGGTTCCGCGGCGAGATGGCCGCCGGGCCGCTGGCCGCGCGGGAGCTGGTCCGGGCGGCGCTGATGCGCGGCACGATCCACCTGGTCTCGGCGCGCGACTGCCTGGCGCTGCGGCCACTGGTGCAGCCGATGATCGAGCGGTCCACGATGACGACGTTCGG
Source organism: Spongiactinospora sp. 9N601 (assembly GCF_044326295.1). NCBI lineage: Bacteria > Bacillati > Actinomycetota > Actinomycetes > Streptosporangiales > Streptosporangiaceae > Spongiactinospora > Spongiactinospora sp. 9N601. The sequence goes on along the minus strand of NZ_JBIRBB010000013.1, from coordinate 100,427 downwards.
CAAGCGGCTGACCGGGGTCGATCCGGTACGGCTGGCCGCCGCCGCCCGCGCTCACCTGGCCGAGCGCCCGCTGACCTTCGCCGAACTGGGCAGGCTGCTCGCGAAAGAGTGGCCGGACCACGACGCCCACGCGCTCGGACAGGGCGCGCGGGCCTGGCTCACCCTGGTCCAGGTGCCGCCGCGCGGCCTGTGGGGGCGCAGCGGCCCGGTCGCGCACACCACGGCCGAGAGCTGGCTCGGCCCTGCCGACGTGCCCGCGATGACGCCGCAGGCGATGGTGCTGCGCTACCTGGCGGCGTTCGGCCCGGCGTCGGTCCGGGACGTGCAGCAGTGGTCCGGCCTGACCCGGCTGACGGAGGTGATGACCGGCCTCGGGCTGGCCGAGTTCCGCGCCGAGGACGGCAGCCGCCTGTTCGACCTGCCCGACGCCCCGCGCCCCGGCCCGGACGTCCCCGCCCCCGCGCGTTTCCTGTACGACTACGACAACCTGCTGCGCTCACACGCGGACCGCACGCGGGTCGTCACCGACGCCTACTACGCCCAGAACTACGATCCGTACGGCTGGGCCGTCTCGTCGTTCCTCATCGACGGCTTCACGGCCGGTGACTGGCGGGTCACCAGGCAGGGGCGGACCTCGGTGCTCACCCTGCGCCCGTACTCCCCGCTGCGCGACCCTGACGCCGACGACCTGACCAAGGAGGGAACCCGGCTGCTCGGCTTCCTGGCCCCCGACGACGCCCACGACATCCGCTTCGCCGCCCCCCGATCCGTCACCGGGGAGTGACGGGGGCGTCCGATTCGGACGGAAGCCTCGTGGCGCACGGCCGGGCGAACGCTACGGCGAACGCCTGACCGATCACCTCCACCGCGTCGGCGGCGGCTGCGACCAGGCCGTATGCCACGAGACCCCCTCGGACCGAACTGACACTTGCCAGGATGACGCAAATGCAATCAAGTTGCAATAGTGGCCTCCCCTACCAGCTGCGAGCGATGTTTGAGACCATGGTCGGGCAGGGGACGCACCCCCGCCGGCTTGCTCTGACCGAAGATCTCGACAAAAAAGCGGCCCTGTCTCTACAGGTCGCATTACGCAAATCGGTAAGCTGCCACCCATGCGTGCGCCCTCGGGATACCTTCTTGCCGCGCGCTATCGGCTGAGCGAACCTGTCGGCCGCGGCGGCATGGGCACCGTTTGGCGAGCACGCGATGAGCTTCTGGACCGTCAAGTGGCTGTCAAGGAGGTCCGTCTGCCGCTCGTTCTCGACGAGGATCTGCGCTCCGAACTCTGCGCCAGGACCGAGCGGGAGGGGCGGGCCACGGCGATGGTCGCGCACCCCTCGGTGATCACCGTGTTCGACGTGGTGACCGAGGACGACCGGCCCTGGATCGTGATGGAGCTGTTGCAGGCCAGGTCGCTGGAGCAGTTCATCCGCGAGGAGGGGCCGCTGCCGCCGCGCAAGGTGGCCGAGATCGGCCGGCAGGTGCTGGGCGCGCTGCGCGCCGTACACGCCAAGGGCATCCTGCACCGCGACGTCAAGCCGAGCAACGTGCTGGTCACCCACGATCGGGCGGTGCTGACCGACTTCGGGCTGGCCGCGCTGGAGGGCGACGCGTCGATCACGCAGGCCGGCATCGTGCTCGGTTCGGCCGGTTACATCGCGCCCGAGCGGGTGCTCGGCGACAAGGCCAGCCCCGCGGCCGACCTGTGGTCGCTCGGCGCGACCCTCTACACCGCGGTCGAGGGCAAGGGCCTGCACGGACGGCGTACCGCGGCGGCTGCCCTGGCCGCGCTCACCAGCGGCGCGCCGATCCCGATGGAAAAGGCCGGGCCGCTCGCCCCGGTGCTGCGCGGACTGCTCCGGATCGACCCCGACACCCGGCTCGACGCGGCCAGGGCGTCGCTGATGCTGGCCAGGGTCGCGGCGGGCGGAGCGGCCGAAGAGCCGCTGACCCAGGCCGCCCGCAGGCCGATACGCGCCGCGATCCCGGCCCCGCCGGCCCCGCGCAGGCCCGGCCACCGCGGCGTACACCGGGCCGAGTCGCGGCCCGCGCCGCCGCGCGACGCGCCGGCCGCGCCGCATCGTCCCAACGGCGCGACCGCCGCGCCGCCCCCGCCGCAACCACCGCGCGGCGGGCACCGCCGGGCCACGGAGGGAGTGCATCGCAAACCCGCCGAGCCACCGCCGCCCAGGCCGTTGGTCCTGCGTATGTCCACGATCATCAGAATGGTCCTGCCTCGCCGCTTCTGGCCGCGCGAACTTCGCAAGCGAGGCTAAAGCGGTTCGTAACCAGAAATGGCTATCGTCTACACATGCCGCCCCATCGTCAGAGCCGCCTGCTCGCCGATCGTTACGAGCTGATCTCGCCCATCGGCCGTGGCACCATGGGTACCGTTTGGCGAGCCCGCGACCACTCCCTCGGTCGCGACGTGGCGGTCAAGGAGATCCGCCAGGAGCCGGGGCTGAGCGACCCGCAGCAGGCCGAGCTACGCGAACGCATGGTCCGCGAGGGCCGCTCCGCGGCGCGGATCAACCACCCGTCCGTCGCCGTCGTCTACGACGCCATCGAGGCGGAGGGACGGCCGTGGATCATCATGGAGCTGGTGGAGGCCCGTTCGCTGGAGCAGGTGATCGACGAGGAGGGGCCGCTGCCGCCGCGACTCGTCGCCGAGATCGGCTCGGACCTGCTCGGCGCGCTGCGCGCCGCGCACGCCCAGGGCATCCTGCACCGCGACGTCAAGCCGGGCAACGTACTGGTCACCGAGACCGGGCGGGTGGTGCTCACCGACTTCGGCATCGCCAAGGCGACCGGCGACGCCAAACTGACCAGGACCGGCATGGTGATCGGGTCGCCGGGGTACACGGCGCCGGAGCGGGCGCGCGGCGAGTACACGGGCCCGGAGTCGGACCTGTGGTCGCTGGGGGCGACACTGTACTTCGCGGTCGAGGGACGGCCGGCGTACGAGCGTTCGTCGGTGGCGGCGACGCTGGCGGCGCTGATGACCGAGAGCGCCGACCCGCCGACCCAGGCGGGGCCGCTGCGCCCGGTGCTGGACGCGTTGCTGGAGAAGGACCACAAGGTACGGCTTACGGCCGGAAAGGCGGCGACGATGCTACGGGCGGTGGCGGACACCCCCTCGGACGAACCGGTTCCCGGGCCTTCGGGGGCCGATCCGGGCCCCTCACCCGCGCATCGTCCGCCGAGCACTCCGGGCCACGCGCCCGCTCCTGGGACCGGGGCCCCTTCCAGGCCGGGGAACCCTCGGCTGCCCGCGGCGCTTTCTGAGCCGTTCTCGGCTCCGGCCCCGCCGCCGGGGTACCCGGCCGCGCCGGGCGCCGCGCGGCCGGACCAGGGCGCGGGCGAACGACCGGCGGCCCGCCCCGCCGCCGCGCAGCAGACCCCGCCCCAGCAGGACGCCGCCCCGCCGTACGACCCGGAGGAGACGCGCCCCAAGCGGGACGCTCCGCCGTACGACCCCGAGCAGACCCGCCCCAAGCGGGAGGAGCGGCCCTTCGACCCGGAGCGGACCATCGCGGTGGCGAGGCCGTCCGGCGTCAGGCTGCCCCCGGCGAAGACCCCGGGCCCGCCGGTGCCGCCCCGGCCGCAGCCGCCGCAGCCCGCCGTCCCGCAGGGCCAGGAGACCAAGGCGCATCCGCAGCCGCCGCATTCCCCGCAGAACGGGTACGGCCCGGCCGCGCAGCACCCGCAGGCCCCCATGCCACCCCAGGCCCCTGCTCACGGCACCGGCCCGTTCAGCGCCCCCGGCGGCCGGCCGCCGCAGGCCCCCGGCCCCGGCACCGGCCCGTACGCGGCCATGCCGCGCACCGGCGACCACGCCGCCATGCCCCCCTACGCGCCGCAGGGCGGCCCCGGGGTCCCGGGCGGCCCGCTGTACCCGCCGGGCCCCCAGGCGACCCCCCAGGGCCCGCCGAACGCCGTCTCCGGGCCGCCCGCGTCGTCCTACCCCGGCATCCCCGTGGCCGGCACCCCCGGCACCGGCAGGCCCGGCCGGGGTCCGGGCGGCGACGAGGGCACGCTGAGCGGGGGCGGGCTGGGCACCGACCTGTTCGCGATCGCCGGTCCGCCGCCCCCCGAGGTCGGCGACTCCAAGAGCCGGGCACGGAAGTTCATTCTGGTCTGTACCGGTCTCCTGCTGCTCGCGGTGGTCGTGATCTTCCTGGTGTGGGCGTTGACCTGAGCCGGTGAATTCTCGCTCGGGGCGGCAGCGCAGACTAAGCACATGAGCGAGTTTCGGATCGAGCATGACTCGATGGGTGAGGTACGCGTTCCCGCGGACGCCAAGTGGCGGGCCCAGACCCAGCGGGCGGTGGAGAACTTCCCGGTCTCCGGCCGAGGGCTCGAACCCGCCCATATCGCGGCCCTGGGCCTGATCAAGGCCGTGGCCGCCGAGGTGAACGGCGAGCTTGGCGTGATCGAGAAGGACCTGGCCGAGGCCATCGCGCAGGCGGCCACGGACGTGGCGGAGAACGAGTGGGACGCGGAGTTCCCGATCGACGTCTTCCAGACCGGTTCGGGCACCTCCTCGAACATGAACGCCAACGAGGTGATCGCCACCCTGGCGGAGTCCCGGGCGGGCGACGACCGCAAGGTCCACCCGAACGACCACGTCAACGCCTCGCAGTCGTCCAACGACGTGTTCCCGACCTCGATCCACGTCGCGGCGACGACCGAGACGGTCTTCCACCTGATCCCGTCCCTCGAACACCTCGCGACCGCGCTGCGGGCCAAGTCGATCGAGTTCTCCCAGGTGGTCAAGTCGGGGCGGACCCACCTGATGGACGCGACGCCGGTCACCCTGGGCCAGGAGTTCGCCGGGTACGCGACGCAGATCGACAACGCCGTGGCGCGGATCAACTCGGCGCTGACCAGGGTGACCGAGCTGCCGCTCGGCGGTACGGCGGTGGGCACCGGGATCAACACGCCGCCGGGGTTCGCCAGGAAGGTCATCGCGGGGCTGCGCGAGGCGACCGGCCTGCCGTTCACCGAGGCCCGCGACCACTTCGAGGCCCAGGGCGCGCGGGACGCGATCGTGGAACTGTCGGGGCAGCTCAGGGTCACGGCGGTGGCGCTCAACAAGATCGCCAACGACCTGCGCTGGATGGGCTCGGGGCCGCGCGCGGGGCTGGGCGAGATCAACCTGCCCGACCTCCAGCCTGGGTCCTCGATCATGCCGGGCAAGGTCAACCCGGTCGTGCCCGAGGCCGTGTGCATGGTGTCCGCCCAGGTCATCGGTAACGACGGGGCCATCGCCTTCGCGGGCGCGGCGGGCAGCTTCGAGCTGAACGTGATGATGCCGGTGATCGCCCGCAACATCCTGGAGTCGATCCGCCTGCTGGCCAACGTCTCCCGGCTGTTCGCCGACCGCTGCGTCTCGGGGATCACCGCCAACGCCGAGCGCTGCCGGGAGTACGCGGAGTCGTCACCGTCGATCGTCACCCCGCTGAACCGGCACGTCGGCTACGAAGAGGCCGCCAAGATCGCCAAAGAGGCCCTGTCCGAACGCAAGACCATCCGCCAGGCCGTCCTCGACCGCGGCCACGTCGCCAAGGGCACCCTCACCGAAGAACAACTCGACGCCATCCTCGACGTCCTCTCCATGACCCGCCCCCCGGGCAACTGACGGCCACACGAAAGCGGGCCCGCCTCACCCCGGGCCCGCTTCGGGTCCTTACCGGGAAATGCCGGGCAGCAGCGTGAAGGCGGGTACGTGGCGCGGGCGCACCAGCGAGAAATTCCGGTAGTCGAGCGTGACGATGTGGGAGACCGCCAGCCTTTCCGTGCGTGAACCGACGAGCCCATGTTCCGGTTGATGGTCCACCCGGCCTCGATCAAGACCGTTGAGGGCAGGAGCAGCGGACCATCCAGGCCCTCCAACAGCCGGACGCAGGTGGCGTGGTGTTCGTCGTCTCTGTCGACCACGGCGACGAGAGGTCCCGTATCCAGCAGAACAGCGGTCACACGGAGTAATTGAACCGTTCCGCCAGCAGGTCTTCCACCCGTTCCGACAGATCGCCCTGGCCGGAAGCGCCGATGCCGGCGATCGAGAGGCGACGCCGTACCGGCCGGTCGGGCTCCTTCACCGCCTCCGCCAGCTCCGGATCCGTCCGCACCAGGCGCAGCAGGCGGCGCGCCTGGACGGCCGACAGCCGATCCACCAGGTGGTGAAACTCCTCATGCGCGTGCCCGGCGCTCCTACCTGCGAGTGTACTCGTCAGCGGTACCGCGAACGAGAGCACATGCTCATGGCGCCGCTGGTTGTACTGATCGAGGGCATTGGGCGATCTCGCTGAGCGGCATCCCGAAGGAGTCGTGGGGCACGAACGCGAGGCGCTCGGGTGGTGTCACGCTTTCCAGGGCGATGTGGAGCGCCAGGCTGAGGGCCAGAAAACGCATGTGGCTATGAAATGGACAGAAAACGGGCTGGCCACTGGATATCCGTCGGGCGGATTCTTTCGGTACCCCGAAGACGCCCGTGCGACGAGAGCGCGTCCAGCGGATCGAGACGATGCCGGCAGGTACGCATGAACGAGGCGCACTTCCCGCGGTCACGAGCCATGGGCTCACCGACATGTGGCACGGGCACGAGCGAATGGCAAAAGATGAAAAAGCGAAAGACCCTGCTCGCCGGCGCGGTGGCGGCGGCCTGCGCCATGGCCACCCTGGTCACCGCGGCACCGGCCCAGGCCAAGGTCATGGAGTGGGAGTTCTGCAAGGCGGGCATGGTATGCCTGTGGGAGCACGACTACGGCACCGGGGCGATGAAGGGGTGGGGGGAGGGCGACCGCGAGATGTTGTACGTCGGCAACAACTTCAACGACAAGACGTCTTCCCTCTGGAATCGCACAAGCAGGACGATCTGCTTCTATACTGAACACAACCTAGACGGGAGAGGAATTGCCGTCGGCTCGGGTGGATGGGAGGAAAGGCTCTCCCGAATTCATATCAATGACATGATCAGCTCATGGACCTCGTATTGCTGAGTTGATGGCCGCCGGTACCGGCCGGGCGTTCTCGGCCTGGTGTCATAGCGTGCCGTAGAAGACCCTTGGGTGATGGAGACGCGGCCACCGTTCTGATTCTTGAGGCGTAAAGGCGCCGAAGGGCAGGCGGTGGCCGCTCTCGTGTCGGTCGCCCCCCGCTCAGAAGCGGCGGAGGAGGCGGCGGGGGTTGTTGAGGGTGGTGAGGAGGCGGCGGTGGAAGGGGGTGGGTGGAGGGGTGCCCGGGGGGCGGAGGTTGGGGCGGCCGGTGCGGGTGATGTCGAGGGTGAAGCGCAGGGGGATCTCGCGGTCGTCGGTGCGGAGAGCAGGGACCCAGGCGCCCGGGCCGAGGGCGCCGGCGGACGGCAGGCGGCTGATCGGGACCCTGGCGGCGAGCTGGCCGGCCAACCTGCCCGGTTCGCCCGGCTCGACCAGGCCGGGGGCGGTGACCTCGCGGGAGCCGTTGCGCAGGATCAGTTCCACCGGCGGGCCGCCGCTCGGCGGCACGTACGGCACCGGCACCACCACGAACAGGTGCCCGGCACGCCGCACGACCGAGGACCCCGGTGACACCAGGGCGATGGACTCCGCGTAGGAGCGGGGGTCCACGCACACCTGGAGGGTGCCCTTCTCCGACCAGAACGGGACGATGAGGCGCTTGGGATGGTCGGCCACCGCGCCCGCGCAGGCGTGCCCCGCGTCCGTGCCATACGGACGGCCGGTGGCCCCGCCCGGGCGGCCCCCCGTGACGCGGGCCCTGGCATGGTAGGAGCCGCCCTGCATCCTGGCGTGGATCTCCCACATGCCGCCGTCCAGCGGATGCCCCACGGCGACCGTGGAGACGTCCAGGCGGGCCTCCCCGGCCAGTACCAGCCGCACCTCGTCGCCGTCGCCCTTGACGTGGATCTCGCTCGTGGTGGGCACCGCGAACATCTCCCCCGTCTCCTCGTGCCGCACGAAGACGTGCAGCCGCGCCCGCGCGACCGCGTCGCCGACCTCGGTGAGCGCCGGGGGCAGCAGCAGCGGGTCGATGTCGGCGGGCGGGATCCAGTACAGCCGCTCCTCGGCCACCTGGAACCACAGCGGCGACCCGTCGGACTGGGTCAGCTCGCCCGCGAGGGACAGGTTGAGCACGCCGTTCTCCCAGCGGGCCTCGCGCAGCTCCACGCGCATGCCGACGCCCCGGGTGATGCCGGCCAGGATGGCGAGCTGGTCCAGCCGCCCGGCCCGCAGCAGCACGGCCACCGCGCGCAGGTGGACCGGCAGCAGCGGGTCCAGGCGGGACGGGAACCGGCGTACGGCCAGCTCGCGCATCGCGCCGTACATCTCGGCCCGGTCCTTGGAGGAGGACAGGAACCTGCCGGTGGAGAAGGGCCGCAGCACCACCGTGCGGAACCAGTGGGCGTACATGCGGTCGCGCTGCCTGCCCGGCGGCGTGTGGTCGTCCACGATGTCGAGCAGCGCGTCGAGTTCGGCGGCGGCGTCGGCGGGCGGCTGCTCGCGGCGCGGCCGGGGGGTGACGCGGCAGCACACCGACTCGGCCACCACCGTGACGACCTTGGCCGCCAGGTACGCCCGCAGCACGAACGTCTCCTCGGCCAGCGGCCCGCCGCGCTCGTCGAAGCGCAGCCCGTGCTCCTCCAGGAAGGCCCGCCGGTAGAGCTTGTGCGGGGTGAGCTGGGTGAGCAGCCGGTCGCGCAGGATGTCGGCGCGGTCGCGGTCCACCTGGGCGACCGCGGGCGGCAGGCCGCCGTCCTTGACGACCCGCCCGGCCAGTACGTCGGCCTCGGCGGCCATCGCCCGCTCGTACATCAGCCGCACCACCCCGGGCGGCATCCGGTCGCCCTGGTCGATCAGGTAGACGTACTCGCCCTGGGCGGCGGCCAGGCCCGCGTTGCGCGCCCGCATCGGCCAGCCCGCCCTGGGCAGGTGCAGTACCTGTACGTGGGGCCGGCCCACGGCCATGGCGTCGAGCCGGGACGCCACGCCGGGGGCCGACCCGGCATCGACGAGGATCACCTCGTAGCCGTCTGGTGGGAACGTCTGCTCAAGCACCGAGCGGATGCCCGCGTCCGCGTCTTGCCCGGGATCGCGGACCGGCATCACCACGCTGACCTTCACACCCATGCGAGCAAGCCTGCGCGCGGGCGGGGCCCTGCGCACTGCGGCTTGCCGACCCGGGCTGGAAGCACGGCGTGTGCATACCCGCCCTTGGGGCGTGAATTACGCCCGCGCGTACCGGCACCTCAGTACCAGCCCACCCGCTGGGAGTGGCCCCAGGCGCCGCAGGGCGAGCCGTACCGGCCCTTGATGTACCCGAGCCCCCACTTGATCTGGGTGGCCGGGTTGGTCTGCCAGTCGCCGCCCGCGCTGGCCATCTTGGAGCCGGGCAGCGACTGCGGGATGCCGTACGCGCCGCTGTAGCGGTTCATCGCCCGCTCGTTCCAGCCGCTCTCCTTGTGCCAGAGCTTCTCCAGACAGCCCCACTCGGCGCCGAACCCGGCCGCGGCGTTCATCTGCTTGCCGATGGCCTTGTTGCTGCCGGGGTCGGGGTTGGAGCCCTGCGGGAAGTCCTTCGGCAGGAAGCCGTCGCCGCCGGGGGCCTCCTCGGGGATCTCGACGGCGTCCAGCGGGTCGCGGCCCTTCCTGCGGTCTTCCAGGGCGCGCCGGCGCAGCGCCTGGGCCGCGGCGGCCTTCTGGACGTCGGCCTGGGGGTCGGGGGCGAACGGGTCGCCGCCGAACAGCTTGGCCCACTCCTCCAGCGGCGGCGGCGCGGCCACCGGGCGCTTGGAGTTCTGGTAGGCGGTGTAGGCGACGAAGCCGCCGCCTCCGGCGATCACCACCAGGGTGACGACGAAAATGATGATGCGTTTGGGGGAGAGCCACGACGCGCCGCGTGGGCGCTTCGGCGGCGGTGGGGAGGCGGGGGAGCCGGCGCGCGCGGAGGCTCCGCGGGCGGAGCGCTGGGTGCTCCTGCGGCGGCCCCGGGTCCCTTGTGACGCGGCGCGCTCTCTCAACTCCGGACCTGAACTCACGACCTATGAGCATGCCGTGAACCAGGGGGTGCTCCGCAACCGGAACGGCGGAATTGGGCCGCCCGGGCAAGCGACCGTTCACCGTATGGATGATCTAGCCACACGGTGACATGGACTTTCCCGGCGAATGTGATGTTCGCCACATTTTCCTTACCGCGCCGCCACCAAAGGGTGACGGTACCCCATACGTAAGGTCCCCCCTTCGGAACCCCCGAGCCCGAAGGACGGACCCCCCACCAGACTTGCGGTCCTCTATCCCCATTGCATGGGCGATATGTCACAGTTCCGTGACACACGACGGCGACACTGACCGGCGAACCATAATGACCGCGTGGCTGGCATCCTCCTCGTCGAAGACGATCCCTCGGTGCGCACGGCACTGGAACTGGCCCTGTCGCGGCAGGGGCACTCGGTGACCGCGTTCACCACCGGCGAGGAAGCCCTGAACCACATACGCGCCCGGCGGCCCGAGATCGCCATTCTCGACGTGATGCTGCCCGGCATCGACGGCGTGGAGGTCTGCCGCCGCATCCGCAGGTTCGACCAGCTTCCGGTGATATTACTCACCGCCCGGGGCGACGATCTGGACGTGGTGGTGGGCCTGGAGGCCGGCGCCGACGACTACGTCGTCAAACCGGTCGAGCCGCGGGTGCTCGACGCGCGCATCCGCGCGGTGCTGCGCCGCGCCGAGTCGGCCTCCTCCGACCGGATCGCGTTCGGCGACCTGGTGATCGACCGCGGCGCGCTGAAGGTGACCCGCGGCGGGCGGGAGATCCACCTGACGCCCACGGAACTGCGGCTGCTACTCGAACTCGTCCGCCACCCCGGCCAGGTCCTCAACCGCCGCCACCTGCTCCGCGTCGTGTGGGACCACTCCCACATCGCCGACTCGCGCCTGGTGGACGCCTGCGTCCAGCGGGTGCGGGCCAAGATCGAGCCGGTGCCCGCCGAACCGGTGTTCATCCACACCGTCCGCGGGTTCGGCTACCGCTTCAGCCCTCCGTGAGGAACCTCCGGCACGCGCTGGAGGCGCTCAGGCGGGCCTGGCGGCGGCCGACCGGGCTGCGCGGCCGGTTGGTGATCACCTTCGCCCTGGTCGCGATGAGCGCCTCCGCGCTGGTCGCCGGGATCGGGTACACGCTGGTCAAAACCGCGCTGGTGAGCCGCACCGAACGGGCCGCGGTGTCCGACGTGACCAACACCCTGGAGCAGATCTCGGTGCCGATCGGGGCGCTGTGGCCGGGCGAGCTGCCGCCCACCGGCGAGGATCTGAGCGCCGTGCACAGGTCGCTGCGCGCCCCCGGCCGCGAGGTGATCCTCACCTACCAGGAGGCGATCTACTCGGCCGAGCACATGACCGTCGAGGACGTGCCCTACGAGCTGGAGGTGCGGGCCAAGCACCGGATCGTGTCGCAGCGGGCCGTGATCGACGGGCGGACGTGGCTGGTCATCGGCACGCAGGTGCAGCGCCTGGCCAGGAACGGCGCCATCCTGCCGACCGGGATGACGGTGTACGTCTTCGTCTCCCTCTCCGACGAGCAGCGCATCCTGGCCGACCTGCGCGAGGGCCTGGCGAAGGCGGGCGCGATCACGCTCATCGTCGGGCTCACCGGCGCGCTGCTGTCGGCCCGGCGGGTACTGCTGCCGGTCCGCCGGCTCGGCCTGGCCGCCCGCGCGCTCGGCGAGGGCCGCTTGGACACCCGCCTGCCGGTACACGGCCGCGACGAGCTGGCCCGGCTCACCGCGACGTTCAACGAGTCGGCCTCGGCGCTGGAGAAGACCGTGACCGAGCTGCGCTCGCTGGAGGCCATCTCGCGGCGCTTCGTCGCCGACGTCTCCCACGAGCTGCGCACCCCGCTCGCGGCCATGACCGCGGTCACCGACATGCTCCATGAGGAGGCCGAACGGCTCCCCTCAGAACCGGCCAAGGCGGTACGGCTGGTCCTCGGCGAGATCGAACGGCTGCGCGTGCTCGTCGAGCACCTGATCGAGGCCAGCCGCCTGGACGCGGGCACCGCCACCCTCCGCGTCGAACAGGTCAACATCGCCGACGCGCTGGCCGACTGCCTGGAGGTGCGCGGCTGGGCGGACCAGGTGCGGGTGAACGTCTCGGAGGGCCTGGCGTTCACCCTGGACCCGCGGCGGTTCGACGTCGTCGTGGCGAACCTGGTGGGCAACGCGCTGCGGCACGGCGCGCCCCCGGTACTGCTCAGCGCCCGCGGCACGCCCAACGGGCTGGAGGTCAAGGTGCGCGACCACGGCAAGGGAATCTCGGCCGAGGACCTGCCGCACGTGTTCGACCGGTTCTTCAAGGCCGAGGCGGGCCGGGCGCGCAGCGAGGGCAGCGGGCTCGGGCTGTCCATCGCGCGGGCCAACGCACAACTGCACGGCGGCACGATCTCGGTCCGGCGGCAGGACCCTGGCACGCTGTTCACGGTCTGGCTGCCGAACGCATGAAACGCAGGAAAGGCATGAAAGGCATCAGGTGGATGGCGGCGCTGCTGCTGGCCGTACCGATGGGGTGCGGCATCGAGGCGGGCGGCGTCGACGACCACGGGCACGCGCCGGTGGTCAGCTACGAGCCGACCTTCATCACCGTCTACCTGCTGCGCGGGCAGCGCCTCGCGCCCGCCCGGGTGTCGGCGGCCTCCAACACCATCGAGGACATCGTGGCCGCGCTGTTCAAGGCGAGCGACCTGCCGCCGCCCGGCATGGATTCGGACCTGCGCGGCTTCACCCTGCGGGACAGCCAGCTCAGCCGGTACGGCCAGGTCGCCAGGAACGACCCCGACGTGCCGCGCGGGTTTCGGCTGCACATCTTCGTCGGCGGCGAGGAGACGCTGAGCCGTACCGCGCTGGCCCAGCTCACCTGCACCACCGCCGGGCTGCGCAGCCGGGAGATCTGGGTCGTGCAGGTCACCCAGATGGAGGCCGACGGCACCCCCCACACCCGGGGAGAGCACGTGTGCAGCGAGTTCCGGGATCTGGCCTCGCCGGACACGCAACTCCCCCCGTGACGCCCCTTGGAGCCCGTCAGGCGGTGAGGTCCTCCAGCATCTCGGTGACCAGTGCCGCGATCGGCGAACGCTCCGACCTGGTCAGCGTGACGTGCGCGAACAGCGGGTGGCCCTTGAGCTTCTCCACGACCGCGACCACGCCGTCGTGCCGGCCCACCCGCAGGTTGTCGCGCTGGGCGACGTCGTGGGTGAGCACCACGCGGGAGTTGGCGCCGATCCGCGACAGCACGGTCAGCAGCACCCCGCGCTCCAGCGACTGGGCCTCGTCCACGATCACGAACGCGTCGTGCAGCGACCGGCCGCGGATGTGGGTCAGCGGCAGGACCTCCAGCATGCCGCGCTCGATGACCTCCTCGATCACCTCGGGCGTGGTCACCGCGCCGAGCGTGTCGAAGACGGCCTGCGCCCAGGGCCCCATCTTCTCGTTCTCCGTGCCGGGCAGGTAGCCGAGCTCCTGCCCGCCCACCGCGTACAGCGGCCGGAAGACGACCACCTTGCGGTGCTGGCGGCGCTCCAGGACCGCCTCAAGGCCCGCGCACAGCGCCAGCGCGGACTTGCCGGTGCCCGCCCTGCCGCCCATCGACACGATGCCGACCTCGGGGTCCATCAGCAGGTCGAGCGCGATCCGCTGCTCGGCGGAACGGCCGTGCAGCCCGAACACCTCGCGGTCGCCGCGGACCAGTTTCACCGACTTGTCCGGCGCGACCCTGCCCAGCGCCGAGCCCTGCGCGGCGAGCAGCCGCAGGCCCGTGTGGCAGGGCAGTTCGGCCGCCTCGGGCAGCTCCAGCGTGCCGTGCTCGAACAGGGCGGCGATGTCATCGCCGGTCACCTGTAGTTCGGTCATGCCCGTCCACCCGGACTCGGCGACCAGCTCGGCGCGGTACTCCTCGGCGACCAGACCGATCGACGCGGCCTTGATCCGCATCGGCAGGTCCTTCGAAACGAGCACCACGTCGCACCCCTCGGCCGCGAGCGAGCGCGCGACGGTGAGGATGCGGGTGTCGTTGTCGCCGAGCCGGAAGCCGGCCGGCAGGATCGACGGGTCGCTGTGGTTGAGCTCCACCCGCACGGTGCCCTCGCCGATCGGCATGGGCGCGTCCAGCCTGCCGTGCGTGATCCGAAGGTCGTCGAGGTAGCGCAGCGCCTTGCGGGCGAAGTAGCCCAGTTCTGGATGGTGGCGCTTGCCTTCAAGCTCGGTGATGACGACGATCGGCAGGACTACCTCGTGCTCGGCGAAGCGGGTCATCGCCGCCGGGTCGGCGAGCAGTACCGAGGTGTCCAGCACGTAGGTGCGCCGCGCGGGGCGGCTGCCGTTGGGTAGATGGGTCGAGGACACTGCCACGCGATCTCCCCCGGGCGCCTTCTTGGGGTCGACGCCCTGACCAGATGAGGTGGGATTCGTACCGGGCCCGGCCCCGCGCCACGCCGCCGGCGAAGCCGGATTCCGGCCCCCTCAGCAGGTGTTGTGCGCAAAAGCGGGCCCTCTCCGAAGTGGGGCGGACGCTGCCGCCCACCTTCTACGGTACGTCCTGAACTGCTGGTCCCCAATATGCCGAACCCGACTGAAAGGGGCAGTTCACATGCCGTTTCCGGCACGTACGCCGGATCAGGAGCCGTACCGCCGGTGCCGCGCGGCGTAGGAGCGGAGCGCCCGCAAGAAGTCGACCCTACGGAAATCCGGCCAGTAGGCCTCGCAGAAGTAGAACTCCGAGTGGGCGCTCTGCCAGAGCAGGAAGCCGGAGAGGCGCTGCTCCCCCGAGGTCCGGATGACCAGATCCGGGTCGGGCAGTCCGCGCGTGTAGAGATGCTCCGCGATGTGCTCGACATCGAGAACCTCAACGAGATCCTCGATACTCGCCCCCGTGCTGGCGTGCTCCTGGAGGAGAGAGCGCACCGCATCAGCGATCTCACGTCTTCCTCCATACCCAACCGCCACGTTCACAATCAGCCCGGGGCGGTCGGAGGTGACTTCTTTTGCATTTTTCAGGACATGTGCGGTGTGATCCGGCAGAAGGTCCAAAGCGCCCACGGGTTTGATGTGCCACCCGGTCGCGACCAGCTCCTGCACCACGTCCTCGATGATCTTGAGTAGCGGCTCCAGCTCGTTCTTGGGGCGGGCCAGGTTGTCACTGGAAAGCATCCAGATCGTGACGAACTCGACACCGGCGTCCCGGCACCAGGTGACGAGTTCGGAGATCTTGTCGGCGCCCTTGCGGTGGCCGCGGCTGACGTCGTCCAGACCCATCGAGCGCGCCCAGCGGCGATTGCCGTCGATGATGACGCCCACGTGCCGGGGGATCATGTCAGGCGCGAGCCTGGTGCCCAGCCTGCGTTCGTACAGGCGGTAGAGCAGATCACGCACGCCCACGGGAATCCTCCCCTCCGGCCACCGCCCTCACCGCGCGGAGCCACGCCCGGATCACAGGCGACACGACACAGGCAATTATCACCGCCTCCGGGGGTCGCCTGTCCCCACAATCGGTCACGTGACGGGGATCCGCCATCTCCGGCAGGGGTTCGGAGGGTTCATTCGCCGCCCCCGCCGTCACCGCCGCTGCCGCCGTCACCGCCCCCGTCGCTCCAGCCACCGACCTCGTCCCCGTCCCCGGAGGACTTGCCCCGCCCGTCTCGGGTCAGCTCACGCCGCAGCCTCTCGTCACGAAGCTCGCCCGGCCCGTAGAGGGCGACCGGCATCCCCACCTCGTGGACGACTCCGGGCGCGACCGGCGGGCCGCCCTCGCGGTAGACGTCCCGCGCCGCCGCGAGTTCGGCGTCGCCCGCGGCGCTCACCGCGTTGCGCCGATCGCCGTTCGCCTCCGAGGCAACGGCGTGGGCGTACATCGCGAAGCCCGCCACGACGACCGCCATCACGATGGACTGCACCGACGCGCCACCCAGCCCCACGACGATCACGGCCGTCACCAGGGCCGCCTGCGAGATCCTGCGCAGCCTGCCCAGCGAACGGCCGGCCGGCGCGTACACCTGCTCGGGGATGAGCATGCCGCGGCCGGCCAGGTCGCGGCGCAGGCCCTCCAGCACAGGTCCGCGCGCCACCTCGCCACGGATCGCGGCCACCTTGATCCGGCCGGGGCGCGCGGCGACCGCGTCGAGCACGGCCAGCTCGACCGGATCGTAGGACGCCGCGCCGCGCACCAGGCCGACCCGGCCGCCCCGGGCGATCTCGATCGCCCGGGTCGCTGCCAGCGTCGCCAATGCGGTGACCACGACCCTGCGCGGCCCGCCCGCCAGGAAGGCGATCTGGTAGTGGTTCAGATCGCCCCGGGCCTGACGGACGTCGGCGGGGGGCCGCAGCCGCCGGATCTTCGCCGCGGTGGACTTGGTGGCGACGAAGGTCAGCACCACCACGGCGAGGGCGAGCAGCGCGGTCACCGAATTCACCGACGTCTCCCTGAGTTTCGCTGAGTTTCGCTGGGCCGGGAAAAGACCCGAACCAGTCCCAGCTCAGTGAGACGCCGCGGCAGACGGGAAAGTTCGCCCGCCGGACAAAAACGACGTCGTGGATTCAGCCCAGGCGCTTCACCAGCGCGTGGTACTCGTCCCACAGCTCCTTGGGCAGATGGTCGCCGAAGGTCTCGAAGTGCGGCGGGATCAGCGCGGCCTCCTCCTTCCACGCCTCCGCGTCCACCGACAGCAGCGTCTCCAGGGCCTGCGGGGAGATGTCCAGCCCGTCGGTGTCGAGCCGGTCGGGTACCAGCCCGATCGGCGTGCTCACGGCCTCGGCCTCGCCGTTGAGCCGCTCCACGATCCACTTGAGCACCCGGCTGTTCTCGCCGAACCCCGGCCACAGGAACGAGCCGTCCGCGCCCTTGCGGAACCAGTTGACGTAGTAGATCCGCGGCAGGTCCGCGCCCTGGCGGCGGCCGACCTCCAGCCAGTGGGCGAAGTAGTCGCCCATGTTGTAGCCGCAGAACGGCAGCATCGCGAACGGGTCGCGGCGCAGCTCACCGACCTTGCCCTCGGCCGCCGCGGTCTTCTCCGAGGCGACGTTCGCGCCCAGGAACACGCCATGCTGCCAGCTCAGCGCCTCGGTGACCAGCGGCACCGCGGTGGCCCGCCGGCCGCCGAACAGGATCGCCGAGATCGGCACGCCCGCCGGGTCCTGCCACTCGGGGGCGATGGTCGGGCACTGCGCGGCCGGGGTGGTGAACCGGGCGTTGGGGTGGGCGGCGGGCTCGTCGCTCGCCGGCGTCCACGGACGCCCCTTCCAGTCGGTGAGGTGGGCCGGCGGCTCGTCCGTCAGGCCCTCCCACCACACGTCGCCGTCGTCGGTCAGGGCGACGTTGGTGAAGATGCTGTTGCCCCACAGGGTCTTGATCGCGTTGGCGTTGGTGGTCTCGCCGGTGCCCGGCGCGACGCCGAAGAACCCGGCCTCGGGGTTGATCGCGTACAGCCGGCCGTCCGGGCCGAAGCGCATCCAGGCGATGTCGTCGCCGATCGTCTCGACCTTCCAGCCGGGGATGGTCGGGGCGAGCATGGCGAGGTTGGTCTTGCCGCAGGCGCTCGGGAAGGCCGCCGCGATGTACCGGGCCTCGCCGCGCGGCGGGGTCAGTTTCAAGATGAGCATGTGCTCGGCCAGCCAGCCCTCGTCGCGGGCCATCGCGCTGGCGATCCGCAGCGCGTAGCACTTCTTGCCGAGCAGCGCGTTGCCGCCGTAGCCGGAGCCGTAGGACCAGATCTCGCGCGTCTCGGGGAAGTGGCTGATGTACTTGGTCTGGTTGCACGGCCACGGCACGTCGGCCTGGCCGGGCGCGAGCGGCGCGCCCACCGAGTGGACGCACTTGACGAAGTCGCCGCGCTCCTCGATCAGCCGCAGCGCCGGTTCGCCCATGCGCGTCATGACGCGCATGGACACCGCGACGTACGGCGAGTCGGTGATCTCCACGCCGAGCTGGGAGATGTTCCCGCCCAGCGGGCCCATGCAGAACGGCACCACGTACATCGTCCGGCCGCGCATGCACCCCCGGAACAGCTCGCCGAAGGTGCGGCGCATCTCGTCGGGGGCGATCCAGTTGTTCGTCGGCCCGGCGTCCTCCTCACGCTCGGAGCAGATGTACGTGCGGTTCTCCACCCGCGCCACGTCGGTCGGGTCGGAGGCGGCGTAGAAGCTGTTCTGCCGCTTGGCCAGCCTGGTGAAGGTGCCCTGCTCGACCAGCAGGTTGGTCAGACGGGTCCACTCGGCCTCCGACCCGTCGCACCACTCGACGCGGTCCGGCTCGGTCAGTGCGGCGATCTCGCGGACCCACGCGACCAGTTCGGCGTGGGTCGTCGGGGCGGGTGCCTCAACGGAAAGGGTCACAGCGACGGCTCCTCTACACTCGCGTGGCCAAGACATCATCAACGACAATTCCGCGGTCGATCCAATTGGCTTAGACCAGTCGCTGGTCTGGCCCGGAACCACCGGCGGGTTTCGTAACGCCTTGCCGATCGATAAACCTGCCTGGGTCGAATTCCTGCCACGTCCCCTGCATCGCAGGAGGTCAGAACGCCGAACCGGCGGCGTTCTCACCGTGATCCGGGGAGCCTACCCAGTTGTTCGCGAGTTAAAGAAAAGCCGTTGGGACATTGGTATAAACCACTGCCGTAGGTCTAAACCAATCCGGTAAGAGGTTTAGTCCAGACGCCTTACCGATTCGCCTGCGCACCGGCCCTTCGCAAGCACGGTGAACGGGGGGTGAAGCGCGCCCGCCACACCTCGTCAGGGGGTCAGGAATCGATGTCGGGCCCGGCCGCGCGGACCCGGTCCACGTGCTGCAGCGCGTCCCTCAGCTCGGCCAGCCACGAATCGGTGTGCCGGCCGACCAGGCGCACGCACCAGGCGAGCGCGTCGCTCCTGCTCCTGGCCACTCCGGCGGCCACCAGGGTGTCCAGAACCTGACGCTCGGACTGGCGCAGGCGGGTCATCACCGGCACCGACAGTGTGGTGAACATCACTGTCTCGCCGCCGACGGAGACCCCCCACGACACCTTCTTGCGGAACCGGTGCTCGACCTCGCGGGCGATCTCCATCCGCCGCTCCCGGGTCTCCTCCCGGAACCGCCGCGCCAGCCCTTCGGCGGCGGCGGCCCGCTCGGCCTCCGGAGCGCCATCGGGGGTGACCGGCGGGGCGAGCGGGCCGATGACGGTGATCTCCTCGCGATCGAGCACGATCTCCGGCGCACCGGTGAACCAGTCGCCGGGCAACCGGCCGGTGAACCATCCACGCAGTTGACTGATTGCTTCGTCGCTTTCCATGTAATGGAGATTACACCGCTTATAGGAAAGCGACACCCCGCAACGCTGACGGCGAACAACCGCCGCCGGGTGGTCAGACCTTGACGGCGATGGCGTCGATCTCGACGAGCATCCGGCCGGGCAGGCCCACCACGACGGCGGTCCGCGCCGGATACGGCTCGGCGAAGACCTCCTTGTAGGGCTCGTTGACCAGCTTGATGTGCTCCTCCTTGGTGACGAACACGCGCACCGAGATCACGTCCGCGATCGACGCGCCCGCGCCTTCCAGTACCGCGCGCAGGTTGGCCAGCGCCTGGCGGGTCTGGCCGGCCACGTCGTCGGAGACGTACT
The DNA here is from genome assembly GCF_044326295.1 of Spongiactinospora sp. 9N601. Taxonomy (NCBI): domain Bacteria; kingdom Bacillati; phylum Actinomycetota; class Actinomycetes; order Streptosporangiales; family Streptosporangiaceae; genus Spongiactinospora; species Spongiactinospora sp. 9N601. The sequence goes on along the minus strand of NZ_JBIRBB010000013.1, from coordinate 80,795 downwards.
TGCGGGTCTGTGGGTCCATGCCGACCTGGCCGGACAGCGCCACGATGTTGCCGCGCACCAGGGCCTGCGAGAACGGGCCGGAAGGGGCGGGCGAACCGGGGACGAGGACGGCGGTCGAGGTCATCTTTTCTCCTTATTGGGCGGGGATTCCGTCGATCAGGGTGTGCCGGACGCGGATCTGCGGGAGTTCCGCGGGATCGGCGGCGAACAGGTCGCGGTCCAGGACGACGAGGTCGGCGCGGTGGCCGGGGGTGAGCGCGCCGAGGTCGTGTTCGCGGCGGGCCATGTAGGCGCCCTCGGCCGTGGCGCCGTGCAGGAGTTCGGCCCGGGTCAGCCGTTCGGCGGGGAACAGCGGCTCCCCGCCGGACCGGCTCTGCCGGGTCTCCCCCGCGTGCAGGGTGAGCATCGGGTCGGGCGGCGCGACCGGGAAGTCCGTGCCGTGCGCCAGCCGCACGCCCGCGCGCAGCATCGAGCGGAAGGCGTACGCGTGCCGGGCGCGGTCGGCGCCGAGCCGGTCCAGCAGGTAGCCGGTGGCGGCGTGCAGGTGGGCGGGCTGGACCGAGGCGATCAGGCCGAGCGCGGCCATCCGCCGCTGGTCGCCGGGGGTCACCACGGTGGCGTGCTCGACCACGAACCGGTGGCCGGGCCGGTCGGCCACGAGGGGTTCGAGGGTGTTCAGCAGCCGGTGGTTGGCCAGGTCGCCGATGGCGTGCACGGTCAGGCCGTGCCCGTGGGCCAGTACGGCTCGCGCCGCCTCCCGGATGCGCTCCTGCGTCACCAGGGCGGCCCCGCTGTGCCCGGGGTCGTCACAGTACGGCTCGGCGAACAGCGCGCCGCGCGCGGCCAGCCCGCCGTCGGAGACGAGCCGCAGCCGCTGCAACGCGAAGCGCGGATCGCCGGTACCGGTCAGCACGTCCCCCGCGAACTCCGCCAGGTCGCCCTCCGCCGGGGCGCGGACCATGCCGAAGATCCGCGGCATCGGCACGCCCTCGGCGAGCAGCGCCCGGTAGTCATCGATCCAGGTCACGTCGTCGATGGCGTCGTGCAGCCCGGTCAGCCCCAGGCGCAGGCAGTGCGCGGCGGCCTGGCGCAGCAGCCGCCGCCGGCCGGCCGCGTCCCGCGCCGGGATCACCGCCCGCACCAGGTCGGCGGCCGTCTCCAGGAGCACGCCGGTGGGCTCCCCCTCGTGCCGCAGCACCCGCCCGCCGGGCGGGTCGGCGGTGCCGGCGTCCACCCCGGCCAGCCTCAGCGCGGCGGCGTTGACCACCGCGCCGTGGTGGTCGAAACGGTTGAGCAGGACCGGGTTGTCCGGGGCGGCCTGCGACAGCGGGTGGTGGTGCGGCGGGTCGCCGGCCGGGGTCCAGCCGCGCCCGATGATCCACTCCCCGGGGGCGGCGGAGGCGGCACGGGCCGCGACCCGGCGGACGACCTCGGCGAAGCCGGCGGCGTCGCGCAGATCCAGCACGGCCATCGACTCGCCCAGGCTGAGCAGGTGGGCGTGGGCGTCGATGAACCCGGGCAGCACGCTGCCGCCCCCGGCGTCCAGCACCGTCCCGGTGGGCGGCTCCCCGATGGCGGCGATCCGCCCGTCCTTCACCAGCACGGTCGTGGTGGCCGGTCCGTGCCCGGGCAGCAGGGCGCCGGCAATGGTGAGCGTCGTCATGTCTCCTGCTTCTGCTCGCCGAGGAAGCCGCGGAAGGTCGCGACGGTGCCCGCCCGGTGTTCGTCCAGCAGGCGGACCAGCAGGTCGGCGTCGCGGGCGCGGACCGCCCGCACGATGCCGTCGTGCTCGCGCTCCACGCGGTCCCGGTTGGTCGCCTCGCTGTAGTAGAGGGTGCGGTAGACGTCCGTGGCGTCCCACAGGATGCCGAGGAAGCGCCGCAGCCGGGGCATGCCGCAGGCGTCGATCAGGGTGAAGTGGAAGCGCCTGTTCGCGGTGGCCATCGCGGTCACGTCGCCCTGCTTACCGGCGGCGACGACGTCCTCGTGCGCCTCGGCGAGGCGTCGTACGTCGTCCTCGCCCATCCGGCCGACGGCCTGCCGGGCGGCCTCCGACTCCAGCAGTTCGCGCAGGCGGTAGACCTCCAGCAGGTCATCGAACGACAGCTCGGCCACGACGTAGCCGCGCCGCGGCCGGTAGATGACCTGCCCGTTGCCCTCAAGGATCTTCAGGGCCTCGCGCAGCGGCACCCGGCTGACGCCGAACCGCTCGGCGAGCGCGTCCTGCCTGATCGGCGAGCCGGGCGGCAGCGCGCCGGTCAGGATCGCCCTGCGCAACCGCGCCAGCACGTACTGCTGCGTGGTCTGCGGCGGCGTGGCCGCCTCGATCTCCATCGGCTCAGCCCCGCCTGATCTCGCCGTTCATCATCACCAGCCGGACCCGCCCGGCCAGCCCGGTCACCTCCAGGCCGTCGCCCTCGACCAGTACCAGATCCGCCAGCCTGCCCGGCGTGAGCCGCCCCAGGTCGCCGAACCCCAGCAGGTCCGCCGCCGACCCCGTGGTCGCGTGCAGCACCTGCGCGGGCGTCATCCCACCGGCCAGCATCAGCGGTAGTTCATCCAGATTCGACCCGAAAGGCCCGACCCCGGTGTCGGTGCCCATCGCGATCTTCACCCCGGCCTGGACCGCACGCGCGAACGACACCTGGTGCGCCTCGAACGCCTCCCGCGCCTTGGCCACCGCCGCCGGGCTCAGCCGCACGCCCGAGTCGGCCATGTCGAGGATGGTCTTGGTGGCGACCAGCGTGGGCACCAGCCAGGTGCCGTGCTCCACCATCAGTTCCAGGCACTCATCGTCCAGGTAGATGCCGTGCTCGATGGACCTGGCCCCGGCCCTGACCGCGTTCTTGATGCCCTCCGGCGACTGGGCGTGCGCCATCCACGGCTTGTGCGCGGCCCGTGCCGCCGCGTCCAGCACGGCGAGTTCGTCCGGCTGGAACTGCGTGTCGTGCGGATGGTCGCGGGAGGACAGCACGCCCCCCGTCGTGCACACCTTGATCACGTCGGCCCCGGCCCGGATGATCTCGCGGACCTTGTGCCGGATCGCGTCCGGGCCGTCGGCGATGCCGTCCGGGCGGCCCGGGTGCGCGATCGTGTACTTCATCGTGCAGCCGGAGGGCCGCCAGCCGTCCCCGTGCCCGCCGGTCTGGCTGATCAGCGTGACCGCGATGCTCAGCCGCGGGCCGTCCAGCAGCCCCTCCTCCTGGGCGCGCTTCATGCCGAGGTCGGCCCCGTTGGCGTCGCGCGCGGAGGTGATGCCGAGGTCGAGCATCGCGGCCATGTTCCGCGCGGCGGCGTAGAACTGGTAGGAGAACGGCCGCTCCAGCCGGGTCACCAGGTCCAGCCCCGAGGAGCACACGTGCACATGGCAGTCGAACAACCCGGGCAGCACGGTCATCCCGGTCGCGTCGATGACCTCGTCGCCGTCCAGGCCGACGCCCACCTCGGCGATCCGGTCTCCCTCGATCGCGATGTCGGCCCTGGCCGGTGCGGCCCCCGTGCCGTCGAACACAGTGCCGCCGCTGACCACGATCCGCGTCATGCCCTCATCCCTTCAGGTAGACCGTCGTGGTCCTGGTGTAGAAGTCGCGGGGCGCGCGGCCCTGCTCCTTGGGACCGAACCCGCTGCCCTTCTCGCCGCCGAACGGCACGTGCAGGTCGGCCCCCGCCGAGTTGGTGTTGACGTGCAGCACGCCGACGTCGAACCGGTCGATGGCGTCCAGCACGGTGGACACGTCCTTGGTGAAGATCGCCCCGGACAGGCCGTAGTCGGAGGCGTTGGCCATGGCCAGCGCCTCCTGCGGGCCGTCGGCGGTGAGCGCGGCCAGGACCGGCCCGAACACCTCCGTCCGCCACAGCGGCAGCTCCGGCCCCGGCGCGGCCAGCACGCTCGGCCCGGCGAAGAAGCCCTCGGCGAGCATGCCGTCCCGGTAGGGCTCGCCGCCGGTCAGCGGCCTCGCCCCGGCCGCGACGGCATCGGCCACCGCGCGTTCGACGTTGTCCCTGGCGGTGGCGGTGACCAGCGGGCCCATCGTGGTCGCCGGGTCCAGCGGGTCGCCGACCGTGATGGCCCCCGCCAGCCGTACGACCTCCTCCAGCAGGTCACCGGCCACCGCGCGGTCGGCGATCAGGCGGGTGTTGGAGGTGCAGCGCTGGCCGGTCGCGCCGAACACGCCCGGCACGATCTGCGCCGCCGCCGCGGCGAGGTCGGCGTCGGCCAGCACGACGGCGGCGTTCTTGCCGCCCATCTCGGTCTGCACCGGCTTGCCGAGCGCGCCGCAGCGGGCGATCAGCGCCCGGCCGACCGTGGTGGAGCCGGTGAAGCTCACCGCGTTCACGCCGGGGTGCTCGACCAGCCGGGAGCCGACCTCCACGCCGCCGTGGACCAGGTTCAGTACGCCCGGCGGCAGCCCCGCCGCCTCCAGCGCCTCGGCGAATCGGATCGCCAGCAGCGGGACGACCTCGGCCGGCTTCCACACCACCGCGTTGCCGTAGCTCAGGGCGGGCGCGATCTTCCAGGCCGGGATGGCGATCGGGAAGTTGAACGGAGTGATCACCCCGGCGACGCCGATCGGCTTGCGGACGACGAGCACCCGCTCCCCCGCGCGCGGGGAGTCGAACAGCTCGCCGGTGGACCGGTCGGCCTCGGAGGCGGCGTAGTCGAGGATGTCGGCGGCCCGCCGCACCTCGCCGGTGCCCTCGGCGAGGGTCTTGCCCTCCTCCTCCGACAGCTCCCTGCCCCACTGGTCGGCGTGCGCGCGGATGTGCGCGGCGGCCCTGACCAGTACGGCGGCGCGGGACCGGAACGGCGTCGCGGCCCAGCCCGGCGCGGCCAGGGCCGCCGCCTCGACCGCCCGGTCCACCTGCGCCGGGGTGGCGTGCCTGCCCTCGGCGAGGACCGTGCCGGGGAAGGCCGGGTTGACGTCGAGCAGCGGCGCGCCCTCGCCCTCGACCCAGTTTCCGCCGATGTGGTGGGCGATGGTGGTGGTCATGCGCGAAGTACCTCCTCGTCGAGCTGGACCAGGACGGGCCCGCCGCGTTCGACGGCCCGGCGCACGGCCGGGGTGATGTCGGCGACGGTGGCCGGGCGTTCGACGGCCGCGCCCATGGCCGTGGCCAGGGCGGCGAAGTCCGGCGTACGCGGGGTGACGGCGATCGGCTCGATGCCGCGGGCGATCATGTCGTCGCGGATCTGACCGAGCGCCTGGTTGTTCCAGAGCAGCACGATCAGCGGCAGGCCCAGCTCGGCCGCGGTGATGATCTCCTGGCCGGTGTAGAGGATGCCGCCGTCGCCAGCCAGCGCCACCACGGGCCGGTCCGGGTCCGCGACCAGCGCGCCGATCGCGGCGGGTACGGCGTAGCCGAGCGTGCCGAAACCCGAGGGGTGGTTCCAGCGTCCCGGCTCCCGCATCGCGACGACCTGGGTCGCGGTGTAGGCGAGCTGGGTCATGTCGGAGAAGACACGGACATCGGGGGGCAGGCCCGCGAAGATCGCTTCCAGGACGGTGCGGTGCCAGGGCCGGTACGGCGGGGCCGCGGCCTCGGCCATGGCCCTGAGCTCTTTGACCTCGCGCTCTGTCGTGGTGCTGTCCGGGTGCCGGTCGGGGAGCAGGGCGAGCAGCTTTTCGGTGAGCTGCCTGGCGTCGCCGCGCAGGCAGAGCGCGTCCGGGTAGTCGCCGGGCAGGTGCGCCGGGTCCACGTCGATCCGGATCAGCCTGCCCTTGAGCGGGAGGGTGTCCACGTTGATGTCGGTGGAGGACAGTTCGGTGCCGACGGCGAGTACGACGTCCCGCTCGGCCAGCCACTCCCGTACGGCGGCGCGCTGGAGTACGCGTCCGGTGCTGAGCGGGCCGTCGTCGGGGACTGTCCCGCGCCCGGCGACCGTGGTGAGCACGGGGGCGGCCAGCCTCTTGGACAGTTCGCGCAGCTCGGCGGCGGCTTTTCGGGCGCCGCCGCCCACGATGATGGCGGGGCGTCCGGCTCCGGCCAGCAGTGCGGCGGCCTCTGTGACGTCTTCGTGCGGGCCGGCTTCGGTGACCGGCGGCAGGGGCGTCCAGCCGTCGCCGACCTCCTCGGCCAGCAGGTCGATCGGCACCTCCACGTACACCGGGCGGGGGCGGCCGGAGGTCAGCGCGCCCCAGGCGCGGGCCAGCAGTTCCGGCAGCTCGGCCACCGACCGCGCGCTCAGGGCGAGCCCGGTGATCGGCTCGACGATGCCCCGCTGGTCCTTGCTCTCGTGCAGGTGCCCGCGCCCGCGGCCGAGCGTGTCCAGCCGGGTGACGCTGGCCAGCACCAGCATCGGCACCGAGTCGGCATACGCCTGGCCGATCCCGGTGGCGGCGTTCGTCACGCCGGGCCCGGTGATCACGCAACAGACGGCGGGCCTGCCGGTGGCGCGGGCGTGCCCGTCGGCCATGAACGCCGCGCCCTGCTCGTGCCGGGGCAGCACCACCCGCATGTCCTGGCGGGCCAGCCCGCGGAAATACTCCAGCGTGTGGACGCCGGGGATGCCGAACACGGTGTCGGCACCATAGTGGCGCAGGGTGGCCACGATCGCCTCGCCGCAGCGCATCAGCGATCTTCCCCCATTCTTGGACGGCTTCGGTGTTTCAGTGGAACTTCTGGATGAAGTCGCGGACGCGGCCGGTGCTCTCGTCCACCCGCGCGGCGGGCAGGTCCTCGACGATCACGCCGTGCTCCATCATCACGACGCGGTGCGCGGCCCGTCGCACGAAGCCCATCTCGTGCGAGGCGACGATCATGGTCATCCCGTCGGCGGCGAGTTCCTCCATGACGGTCAGCACCTCGCCGGTGGTCTCCGGGTCCAGGGCGCTGGTCGGTTCGTCGAAGAGCATCACGTCCGGCCGCATGGCCAGCGCGCGGGCGATGGCCCCGCGCTGCTGCTGCCCGCCGGACAGTTTGCGCGGGTAGACGTCGGCCTTGTCGGCCAGGCCGACGCGCTTGAGCAGTTCCCTGCCCCGGTCGCGGGCCTCGGCCGCGTTCAGCCCGAGTACCTGGATCGGGGCCTCGATCACGTTCTGGAGCAGGGTCATGTGCCAGAAGAGGTTGAAGTTCTGGAACACCATGCCGATGCCCGCGCGGGCCTCGGCGATCACGTCCTCGCGGGCGGCGACCGGCTTGCCGCTCTCCTCGCGGTAGCCGACCGTGCGGCCGTTGACGGTGATCCGGCCCTCCTGGATCGTCTCCAGGTGGTTGATCGTGCGCAGCAGCGTGCTCTTCCCCGAACCGGACGTACCGATCAGGCAGACCACCTCGCCCCGGTGTACGTCCAGGTCGAGCCCGTGCAGGACGTGCAGCTCGCCGTACCACTTGTGGACGCCGCGCACCTCGATGACCACGTCGCTCTTGTTCACGCGGCCCTCCTTCCGGCCGGGCCGGCGGCGCCGAACAGGTGGCGGCGGGCGCGGGCCAGCGGCCCCTCGGTCGTGGTGTCGGCCTCGTGCCGCGCCAGCCGGGCCTCGATGAGGGACTGGATGAACGTCCAGACCGTGGTGAGGATCAGGTAGTTGACGGCCAGGCCGATGAACAGCTCGAACACCCGGAAGGTCTCGGCGGCGAAGGTCTGCGTGGTGAGCAGGAGTTCGGGCACGCCGAGCACGCTGGCCAGCGAGGTGGCCTTGAGCATGATGGTGAACTGGTTGCCCATCGGCGGCACGACGACCCGCATGGCCTGCGGCAGGATGATCCGCCGCAGCGTGGCGATGCGCTTCATGCCGAGCGCCTTGGCCGCCTCGACCTGGCCGCGGTCCACGGCCATGATGCCGCCGCGGAAGATCTCGCCCATGTAGGCGCCCTCGCGGATGGAGAAGCCGAAGATGGCGGCCTGCATCGCGGCGGGCAGCACCATGCCGAAGACGGTGATGTCATTGAAGCGGAAGATGCCGGCGGCGGCCAGGCCGGTGTAGAGGAGAATGAGGATGACCAGTTCCGGCACGCCGCGCAGCAGCCACACGTAGAGGGCGGCCAGCCCGCTGATCACCCGGATCTTGGAGAGCCTGGCCAGCGCCACCAGCATGCCCAGTATGACCCCGAAGATCATCGAGATCACCGCCATGAACAGCGTGCGTTGCAGGCCCACGCCGTAGTGCGGGCTCAGGTCGAACATGTGGGTCCACAGGAAGGACCAGTCGAAGCTCACGCGCCGGACCCCTCCGGCACGCACGCCACCGGCTTGGCCGTCTCGGCGGCGTCCAGGGTCTCCTTGTCCAGGGCGTACTTGTGGAAGATCTCCTGGTACTCCCCGGTCTCACGGACGGCGTCCATGGCCTTCTCCATGGCGTCGTAGAGGTCCTTGTCGGGCTTGTTGATCATGAATCCCATCCGGCCGCCCGCCTTGACGTCCGACAGGCACGGCGGCCCCGCGGTCTCCAGGCGTTCGGGGGCCTTGCCGATGTAGTAGGAACTCGCCGAGTACGTGGTCGCCGCGGCGTCGATCACCCCGGCGGCGACCTGCTGGAACAGGTCCGTGGTACTGGCCAGCGGAACGATCTGGATGTGCGCCTTGCCGCTCGCGGTGAACCGCTTGTTCATCTGCTCCAGCAGGTCGTGCGCGACGGTCCCGTCGGGCGCGGCGACCTTCTTGCCGGCCAGCGACTCGAAGTCACTGACCTGCTTGGGGTTGCCCTTGGCCACGACGAGCTGGGTGGCGGCGATCGAGTACGGCAACTGCCAGGCGGTCTTGTCCCGCTCCGGCACGATCTTGAGCTGACTGACGATCATGTCGCACTGGCCGCCGAGCAGCGCCGCGATCAGCCCGTCCACCCGGATCTGCACCCACTTGTGCTTGAGCCCGAGCGTCGCGGCCAGCGCGGCCCCCAGCTCGATCTCGGCCCCGACCTGCTTGCCGTTGTCGGTGTAGGAGCGGGGCGGGTTGGTGAAGGTCGAGCAGTAGGTGATCGTGCCCTTTTCGGTGAACTTGGCGGGAGCCGCCACCTTGCCGGCGGACTTGCTGCCGCGCTGAGCGGTGTCGGCGGTGGTGGAAGAGGTGTCCTGGGCTGCCCCGCCGCAGGCGGAGATGGCGAACAGGGCGGTCGCGGAGATCGCCGCGATGCTCAGGTGACGGCTGCGCATCCTGGCTCCAATGAGGGTTGTTGCTGTTGGAGTGTGAGGTTAGGGTGCTTCAAGTTGGAGAATCAATATTGGATCCGAAAAAGTTACCGGCCCGGCCCCTGAGGCCCCGGGGCCGACTTCGCCCTGGTCAAAACCGGTACCGATGTCCGCTCTGGAGTCCCCTGCCGCGTAGTACGGACAACCGCCGGCCTTGATTCCGCGCAGTACGGACGCTCCGACGTACAGTCCTCCCCACCGCCACCACCGCGGCGCGGCCCATAGGGGCCCAATGGCCTTCGCTTCGCTCAGCCGTGTTTCCTAGGGTCGGGCTCCGCCCGACGCTCGCGCCCCCAGCCGGACGATCGCCAAACCCTAAGACGAGGTCCCACGCCGATCCATTCAGACACTCCTACGACGGTCGCCTCCTCAGCCAGGCCGCCAACACCGAACCGCCTCGGCCGCGCATCTGGCCTCCACCGCCCACCAGCACAGGGCCGATAGGCGCGGCGATCCCATGGACCTCGACCGTTGCCGACGAGTCCAACAAGGCGATCCTGATCGACACCAAACCGACCAACGGGTGGCTTGAAAGCCGGTGCCGAAACGGCGAGCGGCCACGACACCCGCGAAACACCGGGCACAGGCCGCCACGGGATACGGACACTCGGGTTGGGTGGGCATGCCGTACAGCACCTACCTCAGGCCGCCGACCGGAGCCGCCTCCCCGGGCGTGGGGTGCACCGGGGAGGCCGCGACGATCACTCAGATCACGCCGCCCAGGAGAGGAAGGATCCCGAACGGCCAGCGCCCATCAACCACCACCTCCCACCTGCTCAGAAGCTCACCGGCGAGCGCGATCGGGAGCCTCGCCGGAGCCCTCACATGCGCACATACCGGTCGAACGCCCCGGCATGCACCCGGGTGATGAACGCCCGCCAGGACTCCACCGTCGTCAACACCCCCCCCCGGCCGTTCCGGGTCGGCGTCCCCAACCGACAGCACCAGCAGCCCCCACCGCTCCACCGGGTCGATCGCCCCGGCCCGCACCGCCATCACGAACTCGGCGAACGCCACCCGCGAGATCAGCACCCCGCCGGCGGTCCGGTCCCCGCCCTCCCAGAACCGCAGCCACCCACCCGCCAGCCCAGACCGTTCCACCTGAAGCCCCTCACCACAGCCCACCGGCCCTCCCTCCTATATGTCGTCGAACCAGCCACGCCTGACCATCACCGCGAACCCCCCAGTGATCCCGCGCCGTCAGCAGCAGTACGCCCAGCGTTCCCCGCTGGCCAGCAACGGTTCCGGCGCGAAAGCGTGGCACCACCGGGCCGGACGACCCACCCCGCGGCCCCCGGTTCACGCCGACCGCGCCAGCTCAAGATCGGCCCACACCGCCCGCCCCCGGCGACGCTCGGCCACCCCCCACTTGACCGCCAGCACCCCGACCAGTGCCAGCCCCCGCCCGCTCTCCGCCTCACTGACCAAGGCCCCCGCCACCGGCCCCGGCACCCCTGCGCCCTGGTCGATGACCTCCACATGCACCTGCTGATCGGTGCCGGTCATACGCACCGTCACCTGCCCATACGCAAGCCCACGAGTCCCATGGACAACGGCGTTGGTCACCAGCTCGCTGACCACCAGGGTGGCCGAGTACACAGCATCGGCGGCCCCATACCCCCCGGCCTCCAGCACACCGCGCGCGAATCCTCGGGCGACTTGCACTGAGGGCACGGCGGCCGGGAGCGTCAGTCTTCCCAGGAACACCGGGCCGATCATGCCCGCCGCCTTACGCCCAACACGGAGCGGCCCCTAGTAGGGGTTGGACACGAGTCCATGAGGTCACCCATGTAAACCACCGCCATTGCCCGAGACCGAACCGTTACAAAGCGTTGTTCACCGCTGAGTACGCAGGCCATTACGGACTGCAACACTGGCCCCAGTTTGCATGTACGCCTGCAGCAGCGCAACTGCACCTGCGCAACTGCACTCGGCGATGAACGATTTACCCGGATATGCCCACAGGAGGAGAGGCAGCATGACCTTGAGCCGCCACAGCCCGACCGTCCGTAGGCGACGACTGGCAGCCGAGTTCCGACGACTGCGCGAAGCGCGAGGGCTGACGATCGATCAGGTGGCAGCAGAGATCGACTGGCACGCTACGAAGCTCAGCCGGGTCGAGACAGGCAAGCAGTCGCTCCGCCTCAGCGATGTACGCGCTCTTCTGGAGGTACTGCAAGTCGCCGCCGAACTTCGAGAACCCCTCCTCGCCCTTGCCCGGGAGGCTCGCCAACGGGGTTGGTGGCAAGCTTTCGGGGAGGCTGTCCCTGACTGGTTCGAGGTCTATGTCGGACTCGAATCGGAGGCGTCCGGACTACAGATCTATGAGGCCGAGTTCGTACCTGGCCTGCTCCAGACGGCACAGTACGCGCGAGCCGTTCACCAGGCCGCTCAGCTCCGTGCGTCCGATGCGGAAATCGAGCAGCAAGTCGCCGTGCGGATGGCCCGCCAAGAGCTCCTGACCGGCGAAGGCTCGCCACAGCTATCCATGATCGTGAACGAGGCGGCCATTCGACGCGTCGTGGGCGGAGCGAAGGTGATGCGTGCCCAACTGGCCCGCCTCATGGAACTGGCCCACCTGCGCAACCTCACCCTGCAAGTGCTCCCCTTCAGCATCGGCGCACATCCCGCGATGGTCAGCGGATTCCATATCCTCACGTTCGAGCCGGAGGACTCCGACGTCGTCTATATCGAGTACCCGACCGGTTCGATTTACCTGGAGAGGCCCACAGAAGTCGAGCGGTATACGCTGATATTTGAACGGCTGCGAGTGGAGGCTCTACCCACCGAGGCGACCCGTGACCTGATCGAGCAAGTGGCTCGCGAACTGGACCGCTAGCCACGCTGAGAATGGAGCGTGGACGATGGACCCGACAACCCCGCTTACGGACCTGCCCCTGTCCCGCGCCACGTGGCGCAAAAGCACCCGGAGTAGTGGAAACGGCGGAGCCTGCGTGGAGGTCGCCACCGACCTTCGTGGCATCGTCGCTGTTCGCGACAGTAAAGACCCCGACGGACCAGCCCTGATCTTTACTCCCGACGAGTGGCGAGCATTCACAAGGCTGGTCGCTGATCGCTGACCTTTCCCCTTCTTCTCAGGCAGAGTGGCGGCCGAGTACGGGGTCGGCCAGCCAGCGGGCGGGTGGGCACAGGGTCTGGCCGTGTGCGCGGAACAGTTCGTCTCGGGAGTCGAAGTACCCCAGGTCGGCGCGGACATTGGCGGACAGGTCGCAGCTTGACGCGGAAGCGCCGTCCCAGTCCACCGCCGTCCGGGTGATGGCCTCGAAAAGGGTTTCAGCGCCGCTGTTGGCGAAGCCGGTGCTCATGCAGAGGCCGTCGTAAAGGTCGGAGATCGGCACCCAGGCCCCGTCGATCAGAAACTCCGGCCAGGCCAGGATGACATCGGCCGGGACCACGGCCCGTAGCCGTGGGAAACGCGGATACCAGAACGTCCCGTCGATCACTCGCCCGCGCACTCGGGTCGCAATGCCGTGTGCGCGTGCCACGGCCTCCAGTACGGCCATGCGCTGGCTGCACGAGCCTCGTCCACGGGCGAGCGTCACCGAGACGGGTTGCTCGTCGTTCACCGCGTACACCGGGCGGATTCGCTCGCCGATCAGCCGGTGCGCGGTTTTCAGCAGGTCGCGCTGGGAGGGGTGCGCATTCGCCTGTGCGGAGAGCCGGGCGGTCTTCTCCGCGCAGGCCGCCAATTCACGGACGCGCGGATGGTGCCGGTTGAGGATCGGTGTGGGAGCAGTACCGCCTTGGACCGGCCTCAGGAGCGCCGATCCTGCGCGCCGCCGACACCAGGGACCGAGTAATCGCGAGGTCACGAGACCACTCCATTCAATGGGCTTTTCGACTCCGGCCTCCATTGTGCATCGCGAAATGGCGGTGGCCGGTTTGGGGCGGCGGGCAGTGGGCCACCTGCCGTACCGGAAAAGCCCTGGGCCGAACGCCAGGTCAGTCGTCGATCACCTGGTAGAGCGTGGTCCAGAAGTCGTGCATGGCCCGCGCCGAATCCGGGGTGGACATCCCGACCTGGGTGAGCAGAATGCCGATGAGCCCGTTTTCCGGGTCGGCATAGGTGGAGGTCCCCGTGCCACCGTCCCAGCCGAACTGACCGATCGGCGCGAAGTCGCCACGGTAGGTCCGCACCGCCATCCCGAAGCCCCAGCCGCCGTGCTGCCCCGTGCCATATGACATATGAACGAAGTCGCGGGCCCAGGATTCCCGGGTGGCCAGTTGCTCGGCCGGGAGGCGGTTGGTGGTCATCAGCTCGACCGAGGGCCGGGACAGGATCCGCCGGCGTCCGTGCCTCCCTCCGTTGAGCAGCATCCGGAAGTACGCGTGATAGTCATCGACGGTCGAGACCAGCCCACCGCCGCCCGACTGGAAGGCCGGGGGCGTACTGTAGCGTCCGCCCACGGCCTCGTCCCAGATGTTCATTTCGCCGGTCTGCGGGTCGGGCGCGTAGCTGGGCGGCAGCCGGTCGATCTTGGCGGCGGGCACGTGGAAACCGGTGTCCCGCATCCCCAGCGGCTCGAAGATGCGTTCGCGCAGGAACTCCTCGAACGGCCGGCCGGTGACCCTGGCGACGAGCACGCCAAGCAGGTCGTTGCTGATGTGGTACTGCCACCGCTCTCCAGGTTGATACATCAGCGGCAGCGTGCCGAGGCGGCGCATCCACTCGTCCGGCTCGGGCGTCGGCAGCGAGCCCTGCGTGTAGACCTGCCGCTCGAAGATCGCGGCCCCGATCGGGGTGCCCGCCATCGTCACGTCCACGCCGAGCCCGAACGTGGAGGTGAGCAGGTCCCTCACGGTGATCGGACGCCGCGCCGGCACCGTGTCCTCCAACGGACCGTCGGCCCGCTTCAGCACCCGGCGGTCGGCGAGTTCGGGCAGCCATGGCTCGACCGGCTCGTCCAGCCGCAGCCGGCACTCGTCCACCAGGACCATCGCCGCCGCCACCGCGACCGGCTTGGACGTCGAGGCCATCCGGAAGATCGTGTCCCGGCGCATCAGCGCGCCACCGTCATGGCGCATCGTCCCGATCGCTTCGACGTGCGCCTCGCCGCCCCGGCTGACCAGGGCGACGAGCCCTGGAATCTTGCCGGACTCGACATGCCGGGCCAGTACCTCGCGCAGTCTGCGCAGCCCTGTTTCGGAGAAGCCGTTGTCGCCTTTTCCCATGATGAATCTCCTCAGAATGGTGTTCGGTCGGGCGGAACCCGCCCGGCGTTATGCTCATGGGCTTTCATCGGCCATGCACGGGGGGGCGGCTGTCGCCGTCTTGATGTCGCCACTGAAAAGCGGCAGAGAGGAACCGCCGGGCAGTCAGGGAAAGCGCTGCTCGGCTTCAGGCGGCACTATGTGCCGGGATGATCTCAGGCCGTATTGTCGTCCTGGCCGGTGGCGCGGTTAATGGCGTCGGCCGGCCGCTAACGCGCGCGGGAGGGGACGTAGCCGCCCTCCGTGTAGTTCTTGACGAACACCTCGGCGAACTTCACCGGATTCTCTCCGGCGATCCGGCGGATCGGCGTCCCGCCCGCCACGGCCTGCTCGAACAGGTCGGCGAGGTCGTCGAACCTCGCCGCATCGCGGTCGCCGTCGGTCGAGGTCGCCTCACGAGCGCCTTGCACTCCTGCCGGCGCCGCTTGGGGCCGACCACCTTTGCGAGGCTGCCCTTTTCGTCAGCGTCGGACATGGTCACCTGCCTCCTATGCGGAGCCGTTCGAGCCGTTCTGCGAGGAAGCTCCAGGTCCTCCAAAATTCTTGGAGGTATTCCTGTCCCTGCGCATTGAGGGAGTACACCTTGCGCGGCGGGCCCTTGTCGGACGGGACCTTCTCCACATCGACGAGGCCACGTTGTTCGATCCTGACCAGCAGCGCGTAGATCGTGCCCTCGGCGATATCAGAGAAACCCTGATCTCGCAGCCACGCCGTGATCTCATAGCCATAGGCGGGCCGTTCGGACAGGATCGCCAGGACGATGCCCTCCAGAGTGCCCTTGAGCATCTCGGTCGCCTGTTTGCCCATGGGCCACTCTCTCCAGCTACTCAGTGACACTGACTACGTAGTAGACAGTACACCGATCATCGGTACATAGCAACACTGAATAGCGGGGCTGACGGACGAGACCGTGAGTGAGCGATCGGACCGTGCCGCGCGGCGGCCCTGCCCGTATCGTGGTGGTCCTGACGGATTCCCGAGGAGGATGGCGTGATTCTTTCCGAAGAGGGCGACATTCTTTCCGAGCAGGGCGATGTGATCACCATTGCCGTCGCGCAGCCCGCCTGCGCGCCCGCCGACGTCCCGGCCAACGCCGCGGCTCACGCCGAGATGATCCGGGCCGCCCGCACCGACATCGTCCTTTTCCCCGAACTCTCGCTGACCGGCTACGAACTGGACGCGCCACCGATCAGCCCGAACGATGACGACGCCCTCGGACCCATCGTCGAGGCATGCGCCGCCACCGGCGCCCTGGCACTGGCCGGCGCGCCGATCGAGGAGGACGGCCGCGAGTACATCGCGATGATCGCCGTTGACGGTACGGCGGCGCGGGTCGCCTACCGGAAGATGTGGCCGGGCGAAGCCGAGAGCCGTCGTTTCACCCCCGGACGGTCCCCGGCCGCGATCGAGGTCCGCGGCCGGCGACTGGGCCTGGCGATCTGCCGCGACTCGGGCATCCCCCAGCACGCGGCCGACACCGCGGCCCTGGGCATCGACGGCTACCTCGTCGGCGCGCTGTTCAGCCCGGCGGGCGCGGTGGAACGTGATGCGCGTATGCCCCAGATCGCGGCGGAGTTCGGGGTGTGGGTGGCCGTGGCCAGCTACGCCGGGGCGACCACGGCGTACCCCGTGACCTCGGGCGGCTCGGGCGTCTGGTCACCGGACGGACGCCTCGTCACCCAGGCCGGTCCTGCTCCCGGTGCCTTTGTGGTGACCAAGCTGGTCCTGACCTGATGGACCGAGGCCGAGATCAGTACGAACCGCCAGGGATCAGTACGAACCATCGGGAATCAGTCCGAACCGCTCGGCGAACGCCGACAGTTCCCGGCGCTGGTCGTCCGGTTCGGTGGCGGCGGCGCTCACGACGACGCGGGTGACCCCCTGCTCGGCCAGTTCCTCGACACGCTCGACAGGCATGTCCAGCGACCCGAACCGGGTGTACTCAAGCGCGTCCGGATCACGTCCCGCCTCGGCCGCACTCGCCCGGGCCAGCTCCCACTGCGCGGCCCGCTCCTCCGCGGCCAGCGCACCCCCGGGAAAGAAGCCGTCGCCAAGCCGCCCCGCCCGCCGCGCCGCCGCCCGGCTCGATCCGCCGATGTGGACCGGCAGCGTGGTGACGCTGAGGGGTTTCGGGAAGCTGCACACCGCCTCGAAGGAGAAGAACTCACCGTCGTGGTCCGCTCCCTCGTCGCCACCCGCCCAGAGCGCTCGGAGTACGCGGATCGCCTCCTCGGCCCTGCGCCCCCGCGCGGCGAAGTCGACTCCCATGGCTTGTGCCTCGCGCGGCAGGCTGCCCAGGCCCACGGTCAGCAACCGCATCCTGCCCCGGGACAGGACGTCGATGGTGGCCAGCCGTTTGGCGAGCGTCACGGGGTGGTGGTAGGGCAGGAGGAGTACCGCCGTGCCGAGCAGGATTCGGTTGGTGTTGGCGGCGACGAAGGTCAGGCAGTCGAGGGGGTCGGCGTAGGGGAGGGTGGGGGGTAGCTCGAACGCTCCGACGGTGGCACCGGGGTGCAGGACGACGTGCTCGGGCACGTAGAACGACTCGAAGCCGCACTCCTCCGCGAGCCTGGCGAAGTTCGTCATCTTCTCTGGATCGACGCCGTAGTAGGGCGTGCTGTAGGTGATGCCGAACTTCATCCGGTTTCTTCTCTCGTGATGGGGGCGGTGGTCGAACGCTGGTGTGCTTGGAGCTGCGCCCAAGGTAGAACCTTGACATCGGCGTCAAGGCAAGCGGGTTCGCTGCGGCACAGGTCGCGGGGGATCGTGGGGTGACGTCAGGCGCTCCGGTGGATGGCACTGGAACTGCGCAGGGCCATGACCCACGCGAAACGGTGGAAACCAAACCGCAACCGAGCACGGCGCGGCGGTGGAACCGATGCCTGCCGTACAGGCCCCACAGCACAACGGACCCCCGCAGCACGCCCACAGCGCGACCGGCCCGCCGCACCATGAACTCCCTGATCAGGGCGAACGGCTTTCAGCATGCAGCCGCTCGCGGATGGTCGATGCCTCCGGCGTGCCGAGGACTTCGTGCAGGCGCAGCGCCCTGCGCCAAGCCGCCCGCGCCTCCTCCCCCTCCCCCCGCGCCTGGTGGCAAAGGGCGACACCGTCCAGCGCGCACGCCCGCCGATAGTCGTCACACAGTTCGCCGGCCAGCAGCACGGCGACCTGATGGTGACCGAGCGCCCGCGTGGGGTCGCCCATCGCGCGCACCGTCTCGCCCAGCTCGTTCAGCAGGTCGGCCTCGCCGGGCTGGTTGCCGAGTTCGCGGGTGATGGTCAGCGCCTGGTGCAGGTGGTCGTGGGCCTGCGGCAGGTCCCCCAGCAACCGGAACATGATCCCGAGGTCCCCCAGCGCGTTGGCCTCGCTGAGCCGGTCGCCGAAGCGCCGCGCCATCGCGGCCACCTGCCGGGCCAGGTTCAGGGTCCGGTGATCGGGGCCGAGTACGCGGGAGTGCCGCCCCTGCCGTTCGTACCAGATGTCGGCCTTTTCGCACACCGGCCGGTCGGCCAGCTCCCGCGCGATCGCCAGGGATCGGACCAGGTTGCCGTCCGCCTCGCCGTGCCACCCGAGGTGCTGCTGCGCCATCCCGAGGTTGCCCAGCGCGTACCCCTCCCCGAACCGATCCCCCGCCGCCCGGAACGCCGTCAGCGCCCGGTGCAGAACGTCGATGGCGTCGCCGTAGTCGCCGGTGCGCCAGTGCACGGCCGCGAGCCTGGCCAGCGCCCGCCCCCGCTCCCCCGCGCACGTGACCTGCGCCGCCCGCGCGTGCACGGCCTTGGCGTCGCGATAGTGGCCGCCTGAATCGAGATACCGGGACAGCAGTGTGGACAGCAGCGCCGCCTGGGCGGGCGTCCCCTGGACTGCGGTGGCCACAAGGTTGGCGCGTTCTGTGTCCAGCCAGTCCGACGCGGCCCGCCGATCGGCGAACGACTGAACGGCCCCGCCCCCGCCGCACACGGCCGGGCGGCGATGCTTCTCATAGGGGGCGTACTGGTCCATAGCGAGCGCCGCCGACCGCGCGTAGTGGGCGTGCAGCCGGCCCAGCGCGGCCTGGCGGGCGTGGCCGGGCTCGCGGTCGATGGCCTGCCGCAGCGCGAAGCGGCGGGTCAGGTCGTGGAACTCGCAGTGGTCGGGTCCGGGCCGGCGCAGCAGGTTGGCGCCGAGCAGGACACGCAGGTCACGGGCGGCCTCTGACGTCGAGACGCCGGCCAGGGCCGCCGCGGCGAGGTCGTCGATCCGCCGCCCCGGGTGCAGGGCCAGCAGCCGGAACGTCCGCCGGCATCCCGGCGTCAGCCGTTCATACGACAGCGCGAAGGCCGCCTCGACAGGGGCCTCGACACGCAGGAGGTCACGGTGTGCGCGCAGCCGTTCCAGATGGTCGTGCAGTGTCCAGCCGCGGCCACCCGCGATCTGCCCGGCGACCAGGCCCAGCGCGAGGGGCAGGTGGCCGACCGTTTCGGCGATGTCGGCGGCGGTGTCCGGTTCGGCGTCGATCCGGTCCGCGCCCGCAGCCGCGCGCAGCAGCCGTACCGACTCATCCCCGCCCAGCACCTCCAGCCGCACATGATCGGCACCGGGCAGTCCGGTCAGCCGGCGCCGGCTGGTCACCAGCGTGAGTGAGCCGGGGCCGTCGACGATCAGGGGCAGTACCTGGCGCTCGTCGGCGGCGTTGTCGAGCAGGACGAGCACCCGGCGACCGGCCAGCCGGTCCAAGAACTCCGCCCGAAGCGCCCTGACGTCGAGCCGCTGCAACCGATCCCCGTGCGCGCCGAAGCGGCGCAGCCATTCGTCCAGTACGACCGCCGGGTCGACGGGCGGGCGATGCCGGTCGTAGCCGTGGAGGTCCACCGACAGGGTCAGGTCGATCCGGGCGTGCGCGCGGAGCCGCCGCGCGGCCTCCACGGCCAGCGCCGTCTTGCCGACCCCGGGCATCCCGTCGACCGCGACGAACCGGCCGCCCTGAGTGATCGACCGCAGCTCCCGCTCACGTCCGACGAACAGGTACCGAGGCCCGGCCGCCCCGTCCACCCGGCCCGTCACCGCGCCATCGCCCAACCCGGTGAGCACCGCGCCAACCGGCCTTTCCCCTGCCGCACTGAACACGGCGCCGCCCGGCGCGGCCCCGCCCGTCAGCAGTCGCTGGAACAGCCGCCGCAGGTCGGCCCCGGGCTCCACGCCCAGTTCGTCGATCAGCCGCCGCCTGGTCGCGTGGAACAGTTCCAGCGCCGCGGCCCGGCACCCGGCCCCGTCCAGCGCGGACATGAGCAGTCCCACCGCGCCTTCACGCAGCGGGTCGCCCGCCACGAACGCCCTCAGCTCCGGCAGTACTTCAGCGTGCTGCCCCATCTCGATCCGCAGCCCGAAGTAGCGCTCCCGCACCCCGTCCCGTCGTTCGGCGAGCCGCGCCGCCTCGGCCGCGAGTTCCGGCCCCAGCGGCACGTCCTCCAACGGCCGGCCCCGCCACCCGCGCAGCGCCCGCTCGAAGTGCCCGCATGCGGCGTTCATCGTGGAGGCCCGCTCGCCGGCCTCGGCCTGCTCGATGAAGGCGTCCGCGTCCAGCTCGCCCGGCCGTACCTCGATCAGGTACCCGCCCGCGCCTGTGCGGAGGCGGGATTCCGGCTCGCCGGGAACGCACAGGGCGCGACGCAATCTGCTCAGGTAGGTACGCAAATTCGAGGCGGCCGAATCAGGCGCTTCCGGCCATACCTGATCGATCACCCGGTGAGTGCGGACGAGCCGGTTGGCGTGCAAAAGGAGGGTCACCAGAATGGCGCGGGGCCGAGGGCCCCCCAATCGTATGGGACGCCCGTTAACGCATACTTCGATCGGGCCGAGTATCCGAAATTCGACGCTCATGTCATATCCCGAGATACGAGGGCGATGCCTGACGCAAATGTACAGGCGATCACTGGTGCGTGTGCCGCATTGTGTGCAAGAAGGGACGAGACTTCGAGTCAGCGGTGCTCAAAGCCGCGCAAGCCCCGAACACGCGAATCGAAAGGAGTCGAGTATGCGTGCTACGACGATGGCCGCGGCGACCCTTGCCGCCGTCGTCATGGCCGGCCTCCCGGCCGGAACGGCGAAGGCCGGCACCTCACCCGGCGTGACGGCGGACCCCACGGCGACGAGCCGGGCAGCGACGGCCCGAGGGCGGGACGCCTACGTCGAGGTGCGCTACCGAGGCAAAGTGGTCGGCTCTATGTGGTTCCGTCACAGGGGAAATCGGGTGATCGTCTGCGACCCTTTGAACGACCACAGAAGCGTGACGGGCCACATCAGGTCGCCCGGCCACATCTTCTTGCCCATACGGGTCGACAACAAGGGACGCGGGGTGCGCTGCGCCAAGAGGAGCCCCAGGATAAGGGAGGGAGTGCCAGTGAAGATCCGCGTATGCGTCCAACGCCTGCCCTGCAGCCGATGGGCATCCGCAAGGTCCTGAACCGGATCCCCCTCACCCAAGAAGAGTCACTCTCTTGAAACGCACTGGCAGAACGCTGGCGGTCGCCACCGGCCTCACCCTGGCGATCACTCTCACCCCGGGCCAGGCACCGGCCACCACCAAGCCCGCGGCACCCACCACGGCCTTCCTCTCCACCACGAGACCCGCCGCCGGCTCGGCACGGCTGGCCAAAAGGACATGGTTCACCTACCGAACCTTTATCAGGGACAAGTTCGCCCCCGGTTTCCCCTGCACGATGGGCGGCCGGAAGTTCGGCGGTGACAACCGAAATTTCAGCAGCAAGACGGCGAGCTTCCGGACACGCATGCAGATAAGGGTCGACTGGACCAGGCGAGAATATGAACTGCTACGCCAGGTAATGCCGACGAGGATCTACAACAAGCGTGGGAAGTACCTGGGGTCCGAGACGGCTTCCACGAAGAACATGAAGTTCGTGGACCTGAAGGTGAGCACCACCAAGGCGTCATTCGAGATCAAGCACTGGGCCCAGAACCCCTACTGCAATGTCGGCGGCATCAAGTACAACCTCAAGGTGACCCTCTACCGGGACGGCAGATTCTCTGTTTCCGGCGCACGACGCAAGGCCCCACACCACGAAGCATACTTACGGCATGACTACTTCACCAATCCCGCACTATTCGTGATCCTGAAGTGGAACAAAGGCTTCCATTGTCTTGCCGCATTCCCCTGCCGGAAGGAGAAGCTGAAGGCTTCCGGTAGGTGGCGTCCCTGACCAGGAGCGCGACCGCCCGGTCGGCTGCGGGTGCCCATGGGCCCGTCACCCATGGGCACCCGCGCCGGGATTCAGGACGAAAGGTCAGTTGCGGGCCTGAAGGAGTAGTGCCGCGCCTGAATCCAGTCGGTGGCGATGTCGGTCTCCGTATACCGCCCGATCAGCGCCAACGCCGAACTGACGCTCTCATCCTCCTCCACCCAGTCGTCTCGGCCGCCCTCCTCGCTGAGCTGGAACCGCAGCCCGGCCATCAGGTGATCGAGCGCGTGCGGATCGTCGCCATACCGCCGCTCCGGGAAGGTCGGCTCGAAGGAGACGAGCATGCGCCCGTCGCGGGCGTACTCGAAGTACGCATGACCGTTGATGTCCATCCGGACCCCCAGGGCCTCCCGGCCGCCTTCGCTGGCCCTGCGCACCCGCTCCCCGTCGGCGTGTCCGGGCACGATGCCGATCCAGCCGTTGACCTCGGCCACCCAGTTCGATCCGTCGTCGATGTTGCGATCAAGGATTTCGCTCAGGTGGCACGGGGTCCGGGTCGCGGGGTCCATGTGCCATTCCGTGGCAAGCGCGCCGAGGTCCGCGCCCTTGATCCAGATGGCGCTGAACCCCAGCGCCCACAGGTCCATCTCGGCGTCGAGTCCCTCGGTGAAGATCGTCGAGACCAGAAGGTCGTGCAGGTAGGTCCGTGACCGCATGGCCGCCTCTCCAATGATGGACATCCCGTGAGACGCCCCTCCCGGACAGGAGGATAGAAGTAAGTGTCCGGCCCCCGGCGGCCCACCGGCTTGCGGCGCGGCCCTGACCCGCCGGCACGGCCACCTTGTCCTCCTTGGCGATCACGTCCTGGACGCCTCCGCTCAGATTCTCGAAGAACTCCCGAGAGTTGTCCGATTCACCAAGTTGCTCTGAGGTGGCCGTCCGCCAGGACCGGAGCTACGGCCGTCCCCGGGATTCGCGGTGGCGCGGACGAACACGGCCGGCTGACGTCAGCGCACCTCCCCCTGGTGCCGACTCACCTCGTCGTGGAGAGGGCGGGCGGCCTCCTCCAGTGGGAACAGGACCGGACTGAGCATGTACTGGCTGCGCTCCGGTGTCGGCGGGTTCGCCAGCTTGGGTGCGATCGCCTCCCGCATTCGGCCGATCATCTCCAGCAGTTCGTCCCGGCTGAGCCAGATGGCGTGCTGGCGGTAGCCGACGAGGTCGGCCGCCGGGTCGGCGTGGTCGCGCTCAAGGTAGGCGTTGAACTCGGCGATGAGGGCGGCCATGGCGACCGCGAAGCCGCGCCTGTGGTCGTCGAGGGTCAGTGAGTCGATGACGTCGGGGCCGATCGTGGCTCGGTCATGGCGAAGCCGGTAGTGGCGTTCCACGGCTCCCCTGACCCGTTGTTCGTCGGCCACCTCCAGGATTCCTCCGGCGGCGAGAAGGTCGATGTGCCGGTAGACGGTGGCCTTGGAGACGTCGGAGATGCGCTCGCATACCTGGGCGGTGGTCATGGTGTGCCCCCCGCGCATCGCGTGGACGATGCGCAGCCGTACCGGATGTCCGAGCAGTTCCAAAGCGTCCACGCCACTACGATCTCATGGTGTGCTACCTTTCGCAAAGAATGAGAAAGGTAGGGGTGAGCCATGACGGTGACCGATCCGGTCGCGATCGGGCAGGCAGTGGCCCGCATGCTGGACGAACAACGCTTCAGTGACGTGGCGGACCGTTTCGCGCCGCCGTTGCGGGCGCTGGTCTCGGCGACGGCGCTACAGCAGGCGTGGGACGCCGAGCTGGCCAGGACAGGACCGATCTCGGCTGTCGGCGAACCGGTGATCGAGCCCGGCGGCCCATGGGCGGGCCGGGTGAGCGTGGCGGTGACCGGCGAGCGTGGCGGGTTCACGGTGGTGATGTCGCTGGACGACGCCGGGCTGCTGAGCGGCCTGCAATTCACGGCCGGGGCCTGGGAGGCGCCGCCCTACGCCCACCCGGACGCCTTCGAGGAACAGGAGATCACGCTCGGCTCCGGGTCGCCGGCCGTGCCCGGGACGCTGAGCCTGCCGCGAGGGCGCGGCCCGTGGCCTGGCGTGGTGCTGCTCAGCGGTGGAGGGCCGTTCGACCGCGACGCCACCAGCGGGCCGAACAAGCCGCTCAAGGACCTGGCGTGGGGCCTGGCCGGCCGGGGCGTGGCGGTGGTGCGGTTCGACAAGGTGACCTACGCGCACGCCGCCCAGGTGGCCGAACTCAAGGAGTTCACCATGGCCGAGGAGTACGTACCGCACGCGGTCGCGGCGGCCCGCCTCCTCCAGAGCCTGCCAGGCGTGGACGCCACGCGGGTCTTCGTGGCCGGGCACAGCATGGGAGGCAAGGTCGCACCGCGGGTCGCGGCGGCGGAGCCGTCGGTGGCCGGGTTGGTGATCATGGCGGGTGACACCGAGCCGATACACCGGGCCGCCGTGCGGGTGGCGGGCCATCTGGCGTCGATGAGCGGCGACCCCCAGATGGCGGAACTACTGGAGACCGTGACGCGGCAGGCCGCGCTGGCCGACAGCCCGGACCTGTCCCCCGCCACCCCGGCAGCGGATCTGCCCTTCGGCCTGTGGCCGGGCTCCTACTGGCTGGACCTGCGCGGATACGATCCGGTGGCCACGGCGGCATCGCTGGACCGGCCGATGCTCATCCTCCAGGGCGGCCGAGACTACCAGGTGACCGTCCAGGACGACCTCACACGCTGGAAGGCGGGACTGGGCCACCGGCCAGATGTCACGATCCGCGTCTACGACGCTGACGATCACCTGTTCTTCCCCGGCACCGGCCCGTCCACGCCCGCCGACTACGCACGAGCACAGCACGTCGACCCGCAGGTGGTCGCCGATGTCGCCGAGTGGCTGCTGAAGTGGGACCGAACGGCCGGCCAACGTGTCGGCCAGGACGCGGGCCGGGAGCGGCCACACTAAGGCGGATCGCCTGTTGGAAGCGTTCTCGCATGGCTGCGCGGCACCGGTCGAGATCTCCGCCGACGGCCGGTGCCGACCTTCCAGATGTGGCCGTAGTGCATGAACACCTCGCCCAGGCCGGTGGGATGGCCGTCGGGGCCGATAGCATCCGGATCTGGCCTCAGTAGAGCCAGATGGCGTTGCGACGGTGCCGTGCGGGGTGGACTTCGAGATCATCGATGGCTTCGACCGCGCGAGAACCATCGGTTGTGGCGTTGACTCTCTGACGGATGGCTTCGAGCCTGAGGCGCAGGCGTTGGCGTGCCCGGCGCTCCTCAATGTCGGCCCACTCCGACACCGACTGATCGCGCGGATCGGACCTGGCCCAGGAGTAGACGTCGACCTTGTGGCGGAGGGACATCGGGCGTGGCCGGTGACCGGTCTGCCGTGCCTGTTGCAGGCATGCGGCACTGTAACGGAGATCAACTATCGTCACCGATCGCCATGGGGTCCCCTGGCCGAGAGTCGGGCGATCGATGTGATGGGCAGTGCGGGACATGAGGCTCCCTGGGTAGCACCGCCAGGTATCTCCTGGCGCACTACTGGAAGCCGGTCGGTCCCGTTGATCGCTCTTGAGTCATGGCCGGACCATAGCATTGCGGTCGCAAGCACGCCCGGCACCACGTATCGCAGCCCGCCGGCCGAAGCGATGCCGATTCTCCTCAGAGGCCGATGACGCCGCCTTCGACGAGGATGAGCACGCCGACGCCGACCAGGACCAACGGCAGCAGAATGTGCCCGCAGCGGCTGAGGGTCGTGGCGACGAACGGCCGGGTGGCGAAGTAGCGCCCGGCCAGGCACCAGATGCCGACCAGGGCCAGGAACACGGTGACGTAGAGGGTCGTTGCGCCGACCCCGGCGGTGGCGAAGACCGGGACGTAGACCCCGATATTGTCACCGCCGTTGGCGAAGGTGACCGCGGCCACCTCAAAGGCCCTGGGCCCGTCCGGACGCCGGATGGCGGGCGCTTCGCCCGTGTCGTCGCGGCGCTCTCGCGAGGACCGCCATGCCTGCCATGCCTGCCATGCCTGCCAGGCCGCCTTCACGCCCAGCGCGAGCGGCAGCAGGCCCAGGTACGGGACGGCCTGGGCGGGCAGGAACGTGGCACCGAACGCCGCCGCCACGGCCACCACCACGATTCCGACGAACCCGACGTACTGACCCGCCACGATACGCACGGCGGCCCCTCGCCGACCGGCGCTCTGGGCGAAGAACAGGGCCAGGATGAGGATGTCGTCGATATTGGTCACAGCGAAGAGGCCGGTGGCCTGTCCAATGACGCCCAAGTTCACGTGGGTGATACTCCCTCGCCCTGCTGCTCCCCGCCACCCTCCTCCCGACCGGCTCAAATCCCCCGAACGTACTCATGCCGGGCGACGCCTTCAAGGTCCGTCCGCTCATCAGCGACCGCGACGGCCTTCCAGGGCTGCCCGACCTGGAACAGCGGCTACCCGGGTGGGCTTTCTCTTGCGTGTGCTGCTTTTGTGCAAGGAGAGGCGAGACTTTCTCCTATTGTCGGCGGTCAACGCCGCAAGTCCCGCGACCAAACCGAAAGGAGTGAGAAATGCGACCATTGACGGTGGCCACGGCGGTCTTCACCGCCCTCGTCTTGGCCGGCCTCACCACCGGATCGGCAGGTGCCGGTACCTCGTTCAACGCGAGGGCGGCAGCATCTTCAGCAGGTCAGGACGCCTATGCCCCCGTGTTCGACAAGCATGGCAGGCTGGCCGGCTACGCCAGCTTCAAATTCCGCGACCCTGAGCTGTTCATCGTGTGTGACGTCAGGGCCGACGGCAAGGGCGTGACAGGCACGTACCGGATTCGCAGCTTGGACATCATCAAGAAGCGAAAAGACAACAACGGGTCCAAGCCGCCCTGCAACAAGAAGCGAATTCCCATCAAAGAGGGTCGGATCGTGGAGATCCGGGCCTGCCTCGAGGACGGCAAGTGTAGTGGTTGGAAGGAAGGGCGATCCTGACTCTAGGTCCACACCCGTCCACCCGCGAGGCACGCCGCCGCCCCCGCTCTGGGGAACGCCCTTTGATCCGGCCACAGCCCGGCCCGACGGATCGCCGGCCGTCCGGCTCTGATGGCCCGTGCTGGAACGGCTGAGCGGCCACGACCACCCGCGAAACTCTGGCCACCAGGGCGTGGTTCGCGATAGCGGGCGTTCGCCGTGGGCTTGCCGTACGACCCGAACCGCCACCCGGCCGGCGGCCGTGTCATGTCCCGGGCCGGTTCGTGCCCACCATCGGCGCGAACCGGCCCGGCATGACCGACCGCCGTCGCCTGGGCTTGCCGTACCGGACAAGCGAACGAGGGCGGTGGGCGCACTGTCAGGCGGTGAGGCATTCGGCGGGCAGCTCGAACCAGCGCAGTGCATCGAAATCCGCCGAGACGTGCGCTTCGGCCCAGTGCTCGGCACGGAAACCCGCGCCGGCCGCGCCGAACAGCGTTTCGGCCTCGTCGAGGTAGCCGGCCAGCGCGCTCTCCGGCACCCGCGCGTGGCGGCGCGGATGGCACAGCGAACCGTCCGCGCCGTACCGCAGCTCGGGTAACCCCGGCGGCGGCTCGGCCGCCCCGGACTTGTGCCACCACAGCGCGCTGCGCGCGTCGAACCGATACTCGGGAAGCAGCGCCCGCCCATACGCGGCGATCAGGTGCACCGCCCGCACGATGTACCGGAACTCCGCCTCGGAAAGGGTGTAGTTGAACCCGATTCGTACCCAGCCGGGCTTGATCCCCTCGCACCCGGCCGTGATCTCCCGCTCGAACCGGTGCGAGCGGTCCAGGTCGATCCCGAGCAGCCGGTGCCCGTACGGCCCCGCGCACGAGCAGCCGCCCCGGGCCTGGATCCCGAAGAGGTCGTTCAGCAGGGTCACCACGAAGTTGTGGTGCAAGTACCGGCCGCCGGGCCGGCGCACCAGGAACGAGACGATGGACAGCCGCTCGACATCGAGGTTGCCCAGGATCTCGATGTCGGGCTCGGCGCGCCACGAGGCGATGGCCCGGCGCAGGTAGTCCTGCTCCTGTTCGCGTATCAGGCCCGGCCCCACGGCCTGCTTGAGCCCGAACACCAGACCGGCGCGGATCGACTCCACGATCGCCGGAGTGCCGCCCTCCTCGCGCCGCGCCGAATCGGTGACGTAGTGGTGCTCGTGCGGGTTGACGTAGTCGACGGTGCCGCCGCCGGGCACGGCGGGCACCCGGTTGTGCAGCAGTTCCCTGCGCACGACCAGCACGCCCGGCGTACCCGGGCCGCCGACGAACTTGTGCGGCGAGATGAACACCGCGTCCTTGTAGGCGCGCGGATCGCCGCCCCCGCCGTACATCTCGACGTCGGCGTGCGGCGCGGCGGCGGCGAAGTCCCACATGGCGAGGGCGCCGTGGGAGTGCAGCAGGGCAGAGACGGCGTCGGTGTCGGTGACGATGCCGGTGACGTTGGAGGCGGCCGAGAACGAGCCGATCCGCAGCGGACGTCCGGCGTACGCGCGCAACGCCTCCCCCAGCGCCGCCACCGAGATGCGCCCGTCGCGGTCCTCAGGGATGGTGACGACGTCGGCGATCGTCTCCCGCCAGGGGAGTTCGTTGGAGTGGTGCTCGAACGGGCCGATGAACACCACGGGCCGCTCGGCGGGCGGGATCGCCTCGGTGAGCCGGTAGGCGTCGTCGAGCCCGGCCGGCAGGCGCAGCCCCAAGATGCCGATCAGCTTGTCGATGGCCCCCGTGGCCCCCGACCCGGTGAAGATGACCACGGTCTCGTCGTCACCGCCGACGGCGTCCCTCACCACCTGGCGCGCGTCCTCGCGCAGACGCGTGGTCCGCAGGCCGGTCCCTGAGGACTCTGTGTGCGTGTTCGCGTACCAGGGCAGCACTTCGTCACGGATGAAATCCTCGATGAAGGAGACCGCCCGGCCGCTGGCCGAATAGTCGGCGTAGGTGATACGCCGCGCGCCGTAGGCGCCCCAGATCACCTCGCCGTTTCCGATGATCGCCTCACGGACCCGCTGCATGAGCGAATGCTCCTGCGGGACCGGCACGGACACCGTCGGATCGGATGCGCGAGGTGATGACCCCATCACGTCCCCCTGGGAACCTTTGATGACGGGTTGTTTGGACGGCCCTTCCTGTTTGTTTACTACCCCGATCCTTGCCAGAACATGGCCGCTTGGCGGCCTTTGGTATGGGATGAAACGTGGGATTGGGTCATAGTGCAGGGTCGGGCCGGCGACCGAGTGGATTTGCGGATCACGGGCCCACGGCTTGCGGTCGTCAGCGCGGGAGGGGGAGTGGATGAAGAGGTGGCAGCGTCGCCACAGCGTTCAATCCTTCACAAATCGGGCCGACCATCAGTAGCGAGCCTATGTCGATGCAGACACTTCGGCCCCCTCACCACCGCCTGTCCGTTTCGGCTCCCGGCCTGGCCCGAGGCATGGACGCTGAACCTCGTCGCACCCTCAGTCCAGGAGGCCCAAAGGGTTCCGGGCGGTCAGGTACCACTCAGAGCCGGTTCCCCACAAGCGCGCTGTTGACCGCCGGTCGTACTCGGGGGCCTGTAGCAAGGTGATCACGGCCAGAGCACCTTCATGGCGGCCTTCGTGCGCGACGGCACGCGATACGGCCCGCCGGACTTCGTGGCATATTGAGCGCCGCCGATGACGGTGGCCACCCGCCTCTCCTCTCTACGCGCCTGTGGAGCACGAGGGGGGCGGTACGCCCTACTGCTGGCTCAATGGGACTTGGGCAGCACCACGACCACATCAGCGCCGCTCCAGAGCACCTTGCCACACCATGTAGGAGCACATGGACATGGTTGCGGGGTGCCTGCGCTACACGGTTCATCCCCACGCATATCTAAAGCGCCCAAGGGAGCGGTACACCCCGCTCCTACACGATCGGCTCATCTCTACACGTCTGGGAGCACCCGGCGACCCGCCTCGCCTCCGCCTGCCGCCTGCCGCCTGGAGGACAGCGTGACGGAGGTTCCATCCTCACGAGTGTGAAGAACACGGATCGACGCACTGAACCCGATGGGCCTGATCGGTTCACCCGCATGCAGGTGGGCAACACATCAGCATCGACCTGGTTAAGGACGTGCAGACCAGCCCATCACCACACGGGTGGGGAACATCTGACCGCGACGCTCACCAGCGGCGATGTCGTCGGTTCACCCCCACGCGGGTGGGGAGCACGCCCGGCCCTGGAAGTACAGCCGAACGAGGTGCGGTTCATCCCCACGCGGGTGGGGAGCACCCCGGATTCTGTTTTCAGGTGCGGGGCACCGTCGGTTCATCCCCACGCGGGTGGGGAGCACCCTTTGCGAACTGGCAAGACATGCGCGACCTGCGGCGTTGTGTATGTCGGGGTTTGTCGGTGATCCACTCTAGTGGTGTACGGCGGGCAGAAAACAGGGGCACCTGGTGGGGGCGTCGTCGCTGATTGTCGGGTGTAAGTGGCCGGGCTGGTGGCGCCAGCGTCGGGCGGAGCCCGACATGAGGGGAACAGGCCGAGCGTCAGCGAGGACCACGGGGCGCGGAGCGCACATCCCCGCCGAAGGCGGGACCAGAGCGCGAAGCGCGTACACCCGCCGAAGGCGGGACCAGAGCGCGAAGCGCGTACACCCGCCGAAGGCGGGCCTCACTGCGCGAAGCGTGTATCTGCCCGGAGGGGGTTGGGGGTGGGGTGGGGAATGGCCGTGTACGGGGCAGGGCGGCACGGGGGTGGTCAGCGGGCGCGGGCGGCTACCTGGGGGCTGATGCGGACCACGCCCGCCAGGTTGCGGGTGGAGATGGGGGCGATCTTGACCACGTCGCCCGTGCGCGGCGCGTGCAGCATCTTCCCCTTCCCCCAGTAGATCGCCACGTGCGAGATGTACCCCGGGTTCGTCGGGTCGTGCCGCCAGAAGAGCAGGTCGCCCGGCTGGGCCTGGGCCAGCGGTACCTGCGGCCCCGTCACCCACTGCTGGTGGGTGACCCGGGGCATCCGGACCCCCGCCTGCCCGTACGCCCACTGCACGAGCCCCGAGCAGTCGAAGGTCTCCGGCCCCTCCGCCCCCCAGACGTACGGACGTCCCAGCTTGGAGGCCGCCGCCCGCAGGGCCGTCTCGATCTGGGGCACCGACATGAGCGCCCCCACCGGCCAGGTCGTGCGTCCCTGGGGCTGGACGGTCCCGTTGGGCCGCTTGAGCACCGGGTTGATGGCCGCGACCTGCGACCCCTTGGGCAGTGCCCGCAGCACGGCCTTGCGCAGCCGCACGCTGTCCTGTTTGGGGGCGCTGATGACCAGTGCGTTGTTCTCCGGGATGCCGAGGGCGCGGGCGGTGGTCCTGGAGACGACGGCGTCGATGGAGCCCATGCCCATGGTGGCGTAGGCGCCGATGCGCAGCGTACGGTTCGCCGCGTTGACCGAAGTGCCGAGCCGGAGCCCGCCGTCGTGGCCGAGCACGAAGGAGACCGCGACGTCGCCGCCCGCGATGTTGCCCCACAGGGCGTCGGACTTGGCGGTGGGGCGCGGCGTGTAGGCGCGGAAGGTGGACGGTTCGACGCCGAGGGTCTGGACGCGCTTGCCGTCGATCATCACTTCGGCGGCGTCGGCGAGTTCCATCGCGCGGATGCCGGCGACCTTGGCGACCTTCTTGAGCGTCGCCTTGGTGAGCGGCTTGCGGGTCACCGCGAACAGGTGGGGGGCGTGGGTGGACTTGAGCGGTTGGACCTGCGGGCGCGGCGCGGCCTGCGGTGACGCTCCGGCGCTCTGGAGCGGGGCGGGCTTGACGACGTAGTCGTTGTCGTTGCTCACCGGACGCGCGCCCGGTCCCAGCCCGGGAGTGTACGGCTCGGTCCCGGCCGCCTCCAGCGCGGACCGCCGCCGGGACAGTTCGCCGAGGACCGCCACGTCGGCGGTGATCACGCCGACGAGGGCGATCACGATGATCGGCACGGCGTGCCGCCGTAGCCAGTGGGGCGATCCGGGACGGCCGAAGGGAGCATGCTCCCGCTCGCCGAGCACCACACCACCCCTTCCGTCCGAAGGCCGCCCAAAAGGGCCGCCCGAACCACAACAGGCCCCGAGCCCCACAGACCCCGGAGGCCCGCATCGGCTTCCGCCATTATGAGGATGCCGCACGTACGGCGCGGTACGCACGCCTTAGCGAAACTTATCGGTGAAATGCCGGTCTGACGTGGAAAATCCGCCACGGTGCCCATGGGCCCACGCGGCGGATCTCGCTCGCGATGTGTCGGTAGAGCAGTGCAGGGGTCAGCGCCAGGTCAATACCCGGTCATGCCCGATCGATACCCGGGCGCCGCGATCGCCACAGAACCGGTCCTGGGACCGTTCCTGCCGGCCCACGCGGCGCGTGGACGCGTCAGTTGCCGACGTACGGCACGGCCTCAAGGATCTCGACCGTGTTCTGACGCCCGTTGGGCAGGGTGAACGTCGCCTTCTCGCCGATCTTCTTGCCGTTGATCGCCGAGCCCAGCGGCGACTTGGGCGAGTAGACGTCGATCGGCGCCCCGCTCTCTTCGCGGGAGGCCAGCAGGAAGGTGACCTCTTCGTCATCGCCACCGAACCGCACGGTGACCGTCATGCCGGGCCCGACCACGCCTTCGGTGCGCGGCGCCTCCCCGACACGTGCGTTGTCCAGGAGCTGGCGGAGCTGGAGGATCCTGCCCTCCATCTTGCCCTGTTCCTCCTTGGCCGCGTGATAGCCGCCGTTCTCGCGCAGGTCGCCTTCTTCCCGGGCGGCCTCGATCTTTTTGGCGATGTCGGTACGCCCCGGGCCAGAGAGGTACTCCAATTCCGCCTTCAGGCGGTCGTACGCCTCCTGGGTCAGCCAGGTGACGCTCTGGTCGTGGGAGTCGGCCACGGGTTCTCCTTGCTCACTCGTACGGGGGCACTGCTCTGGGTGATGCCACGGACACATCTGAATTTCGACAGGCTAACAAGCCAGCGCCGCCAACGCTTCCCCAAATGTCTCACTATACGAGATAGCAGTACTGGACGTGAACCGAAGTGGCCTGCGCGCTGGTCTCCAGCCGGTCGGATCGCCGGACATACCCCTCACCAGCGGGGATCGTGACCTCGCGAGTGCCTACTTCGACGTGCTTCACATCGGTGGCGCGGAGTCGGCAAAGTGCCGCCCGATCGGAAGGCTTATATATCTCATAGGTTACCGTCACCGACTCGCTGCCGCTCGCGTCGAAGGTGATCACCTGGTCGATCACCTCGGTGTCCCCCTTGGCCGCCCACATGACATAACCCCAGCCGCCCGCGACGATCGTCACCAGCACCGCGATGACCAGGTGAACGACGAAACGCCCGCGACGCGCCGGGCCGTCCGGACGTTCCGGAAAGTCGTCCGGAGTCCCGAGCACCGGCCCGGTCTGCGCGCCCTGCCCGGCCTCGCTGGCGACCATCGTGGAATCTCCCTGCACTTGCTCGGCGTTATCCGAGACAATTGTCCCTCGCGGGGGTCCCGCCTCCGCGTCTGCCCGGGGGAAAGGACCGCCGCACGACCGAGGCGGTCCCGTTCGCCTGTGGTCTGCAGGTCCGATCGCAAGGAGACAGCAGAGCCCGTGAGTGCACCGCTGAGGCTTATGGCCGTTCACGCCCACCCTGACGATGAGTCGAGCAAGGGCGCCGCGACCATGGCACGTTACGTCGCGGAAGGCGTGGACGTGCTGGTCTGCACCCTAACCGGTGGGGAGCGCGGTTCCATCCTCAACCCGAAGATGGACCGGCCGGAGATCCTCGCCAACATGGCCGAAGTCCGGCGCCAGGAGATGGAACGAGCGCGCGAGATCCTGGGCGTCTCGCAGCGTTTCTTGGGGTTCGTCGACTCGGGCCTGCCCGAGGACGAGAACGAACCACTGCCCGAGGGCTGCTTCGCCGTCCAGCCGCTGGAGGTGGCGGCGGCGCCGCTGGTGGCCGCGGTGCGGGAGTTCCGGCCGCACGTGATCCTCACGTACGACGACGACGGCGGCTACCCGCACCCCGACCACATCATGACCAACCGCGTGTCGGTCGAGGCGTTCGAGGCGGCCGGCGACCCGGACCGCTACCCGGGCACGGGCGACCCCTGGCAGCCGCTCAAGCTCTACTACCACATGGGTTTCAGCAAGGAGCGGTTCGAGGCGCTGCACGAGGCGATGACCGAGCGCGACATGGGCTCGCCGTACGCGGACTGGATCTCCCGCTGGGAGGACCGCCCGCAGAAGTGGCCGGTGACCACCCGCGTGCCGTGCGCGAGCTACTTCGAGACGCGCGACCTGGCGCTGATGGCGCACGCCACGCAGGTCGATCCGGACGGCTTCTGGTTCGTGTGCCCGCGCGAGCTGCAGATGGAGATCTGGCCGACCGAGGACTTCCACCTGGCGAGGTCCCTGGTCGACACCGAGCCGCCGGAGGACGACCTGTTCGCCGGCATCGAGGGGGCCGCGCCTGCCAAGTCCGGCTCTCCCGCCGGGTGCGATGAACGCCCCCAGGCGTCGGTCGTCAACTAGCCGGACGCCACGGCGGCACTGTCGGGGGCAGGTGGCAGACTTGGTGGGGTGACCACGCTACTCGCCATCGCGCCCCGCGGCGACGTCAGCCCGGGCCTGCTCGGGTTCCTTGTCGTCGCCGCGCTGGGTGTCGCCCTTTTCCTGCTCATCAAGTCGATGAACAAGCAGATCTCCAAGATCGAGGTGCCGTACGAGGACGAGCCCGAGCGGCGCCCGGCCAACGGTGAGCCCAAGCCCAACGGAGCCCACTGATGCCCGGGGCCCCGGGGAGTCCGCCGATGCCACACCTCGGCGGAGGCCGCTGATGGCCGAGGAGATCCGCGTCGTCGACAACCAGGAGGCCTCCCGCTTCGAGGTCTTCGTGGACGGCGAGCAGGCCGGCTTCGCCGACTACCGGCTGCGCGCCGACCGGCTCGTGCTGCCGCACACCGAGGTCGACGACGCGTACGGCGGGCGCGGCCTGGGCGGCAGGCTCGCCGCCGCGGCCCTTGACGCGGGCCGCGACGCCGGTCTGTCGGTGGTCCCGGTGTGCCCGTTCATCGCCGAGTACATCCGGCGCCACCCCGAATACCTGGACCTCGTGGCGGACGACTACCGCGAGGCCGTGGGCAGGCCGCCGGGCGACTGACCCAGGGTCACTCGCCGGAGTTCCAGGCGCGTTCGAGCGCCTTGGGCAGGCCCCACCAGCCGAGCGGTGTCAGCACCTGGTCGCGGTCGATGATGCCCAGCTCGGCCCACAGCGGGGTCACCGACATGAACAGCATCTCGGTCGCCTCGACGTCGTCGGGGTCGACGTCCGCCTCCACGTCGTCGGACTCGGCGATCAGCCGGGCGATCCGCTCGGCCGAGGCCAGCACCCCGGGCCCCCGCCTGGCCAGCGCGGTCACCGCGGCCAGCCAGTCGGCGTGGTGGATCGCGCACAGCGCGGCCAGCACCGAGTCCTCGTGCGACACGTCGCCGTCGAGATCGACGAACTCCTCCAGGGTGTCGTCCTCCTCCGGCAGGTCGGAGATCGGCCCGGACACGCCCGCGGCGACGGCGAGCCACAGGTCGGTGTCGTCGTCCGGCAGCGCCGCGCCCTCGAACCCGGCGCAGGCCCGCAGCACGCTCCCGGGGTAGCCGGCGTCGGTCAGCATCTCGCGCAGCCGCGCGGCGGCGGTGTGCAGCTCCCGCTCGGGCAGCGGCGGCTCGGGCAGCTCGCCCACGACCCGGCGGAGTTCGCTGAGCGCGTAGGCCTCCTCCTCGTCCCAGGCCTCCTCCAGTTCCTTCTCCTGCTCGTCGGTGAGCGCCTCCAGGGGCACCCGGCCGTCACCGGGCAGCGGCGCGACCAGCCAGCGCTCCTGGAGGTCCTCGTAGGCGAGGCGGGCGGCCGGGTCCTCGGCGGCCAGCGCGTCGGGGTCGATCTCGCCGGCCACCACCCGTTCCTCCAGGTGGGCGACGAGCAGGTCGTACATCTCGCCGGTGGTCTCGCCGCGCTCGTCCTCTTCGGGCCAGACGTAGAACGAGCGGGTCAGCAGTATCGGTTCGGTGCCGGTCGCCTCCAGCCAGTGCTGGACGTCGCCCACGGTCGCCGCCCCCGACTCGATCGCGCCGAGCGTGGCCTTGGCCGAGTCCCAGAACGTCGCGGACAGCGGGTTGCTCGCGCCTATCAGGGCGCGGCGGAGTTCGGGCAGCGCGACGAGCGCCACCCCAGAAGGTACGGCGAGCAGCGCACGCGCCACATCCCTGCGGGTCAGCGCCGAAGCCGGCCGTCCCGCGTGCGTGCAGACGAATTCGAGATCCACACAACCTGAGCCTACGCCTGCCCGGCCCCCACGACAGCCCCCACGGTCGTTGAGCCCGGCCCCGGCGTCCGGTGTCCCGTGGCCCTGGGAAACCCGCGGCGCTCGTGTGAGAGTGTGGTCTTGTGAACAGGCTCGGTAGTGAGACCTCTCCCTACCTCCTCCAGCATGCCGCCAACCCTGTGGATTGGTGGCCTTGGGGAGAGGAGGCGATGCGGGAAGCGAGTAGGCGTGATGTGCCACTGTTGATCTCAGTGGGATATTCATCATGCCACTGGTTATCTGGTGTCACGTGATGGCTCATGAGTCCTTCGAGGACGACGCGACCGCCGCGCTGATGAACGAGCATTTCGTCAACGTGAAGGTCGACCGGGAGGAGCGTCCCGACGTGGACGCCGTTTACATGGCGGCCACGCAGGCGATGACCGGGCAGGGCGGGTGGCCGATGACGGTGTTCGCCACCCCCGACGGGCATCCCTTCTACACCGGCACGTACTTCCCCAGGGCGCAGTTCCAGCGGCTGCTGACCGGGGTGGCCAACGCCTGGAAGGGCGACCGTGACGCGGTGGTCGGGCAGGGGGCCCAGGTCGTGGAGGTCCTGAACCGGCGGGCCGCGCTGCCGGGTGGGCCGGTGCCGACCGCGGAGACGCTGACCGCCGCCGTGCGGGGGCTGGCCAGGTCCTTCGACGCGGCGAACGGCGGGTTCGGCGGGGCGCCGAAGTTCCCGCCGTCGATGGTGCTGGAGTTCCTGCTGCGCGAGGGGTCGGCCGACGCGGTGGAGATGGCCTCGGCCACGCTCGACGCGATGGCCAGGGGCGGCATCTATGACCAGCTCGGCGGTGGCTTCGCCCGCTACAGCGTCGATGCGGCGTGGGTGGTCCCGCACTTCGAGAAGATGCTTTACGACAACGCGCTGCTGCTGCGCGTCTACACGCACTGGTGGCGCGCCGGCGGGTCGCCGCTGGCCCGCCGGGTGGCGCTGGAGACCGCCGAGTGGCTGTTGCGCGAGATGCGCACGCCGGAGGGCGGCTTCGCCTCCGCGCTCGACGCCGACAGTGAGGGCGTGGAGGGCAAGTTCTACGTCTGGACCCCGGCCGAGTTGCGGAAGGTCCTCGGCGACGACGACGGCGCCTGGGCGGCGTCGGTGTTCGAGGTCACCGAGGCCGGCACGTTCGAGCACGGCGCGTCGGTGCTCCAACTGCTCGATGAGCCGGGCGACGCCGAGCGCCTGG
Source organism: Spongiactinospora sp. 9N601 (assembly GCF_044326295.1). Classification (NCBI taxonomy): domain Bacteria; kingdom Bacillati; phylum Actinomycetota; class Actinomycetes; order Streptosporangiales; family Streptosporangiaceae; genus Spongiactinospora; species Spongiactinospora sp. 9N601. The sequence goes on along the minus strand of NZ_JBIRBB010000013.1, from coordinate 43,750 downwards.
CGGGCGTACGCGAGCGCCTGCTGGCCGCGCGCGCCGGGCGGGTCCGGCCGGGCCGCGACGACAAGGTGGTCGCCGCCTGGAACGGCCTGGCGGTGGCCGCCCTCGCCGAGACCGGGGCCGCGTTCGAGCGGCCCGACCTGATCGAGGCCGCGCGGCGGGCGGCGGCCCTGCTCAACGACGTGCACGCCGACGGCGGACGGCTGGTGCGCACCTCGCGCGACGGGCGGCCGTCCGACCACGCCGGGGTGCTCGAAGACTACGCCGACGTGGCCGAAGGGCTGCTCGCGCTGTACTCGGTCACCGGCGAGACGCGCTGGTTCCGGCGGGCGGGCGAGCTGCTGGACGCGGTGCTCGACCGGTTCGCCGACGGCGAGGGCGGGTTCTTCGACACCGCCGACGACGCCGAACGCCTCTTCCAGCGCCCGCAGGACCCGACCGACAACGCCGCGCCGTCCGGCCAGTTCGCCGCGGCGGGGGCACTGCTGTCCTACGCCGCGCTCACCGGCGAAACGCGCCACCGGGAGGCCGCCGAGGCCGCCCTGGGCACGGTGTCGGTGCTGGCCCGGGAGCACGCGCGGTTCGCGGGCTGGGGGCTGGCCGTGGCGCGGGCCGCGCTGGCCGGGCCGGTGGAGGTGGCGATCGTGGGCGCCGGTGACGACCCGTCGGCCGCCGCGCTGCACCGCGCGGCGCTGCTGGCCGACGTGCCGGGCCTGGTGGTCGCCCGTGGCCCGGGCGACGGGCGGGCCGAGGTGCCGCTGCTCGCGGGCCGGGGCCTGGTCAACGGCCAGGCCGCCGCCTACGTCTGCCGCCGGTTCACCTGCCGCATGCCGGTCACCACCGTCGCCGCCCTCAAATCCGAGCTGCACGCCTGACCTTCACCGAAGGGAGCGGTCGCGCCAGGCCGCTTCCCATTTCCGGGTCAGGGCCGGGTAGACGACGAGATACCTGAAGGGCGCGATGGCGGCCATGTAGAGGCGGCCGAACCACCCGTTGGGCTTGACGAGGACGGCCATCCGAAGTTCGTGGTCACCGTTCGCGCCCCGGGCCCAGCCGAGGTGCATCACGGTGTGCACGGTCTTGTTCGCCAGTTCGCGGGTGGCCTCGGTGTGGAGTTCGTAGACCGCTTTGAGCGGCATGTTCGCGTTGTCCGGGCCGCGGGGCGCGTCGCGGATGTCGGCGGGCAGGCGGTCGCGTAACGAGCCGACCCGCGTGCCGACGCCCTCTGCCGGGTCGTCCCAGCCGAGGAGGGCGCCGAGTTTCCACCGGACGGCGAACAGCGCCCGCGACAGCGGGGGCTGCTTCGCGAGCGCCCCGCCGGCCCGCATCGCCGCGAGCATCGCCGGGAAGTCGTCAGGTCCGGCTCCGGGCGTGCGGAACGACCACACGTCCTCCACCGTGAAGTCGCGGGTGATCTCGTGGATGCGCCACGGGAGGGCGGTGTGCGCGGTCTTCGGCAGTTTCATGAGAGCCCCTTCTTCATGAGAGCCCCTTCTCGGCCGCCGCGGCCATCATGGCCATCAGCGTCATCCGGTCCGGTTCGGGGGTGGTGGCGGGGTCGAGTTCGCGGTAGCGGCGGTGCAGGTTGACCACGATCCGCTCGGCGTCCAGCCAGGTGGCGTACTCCCCCAGGTTCACCGCCTCGATCGCCTCGGGGAAGGACAGGCCGCGGGCGTGGGCGGCGTCGGCCTGCTCGGTCACGTGGGTGAGGTAGCCGCGTACGGCGCGGATCCCGTCGGGGTCGGTCACCGGGCCGTGGCCGGGGACGATCGTGCCCGCGCCGGTGGCGATCATCGCGTCGCAGGCGGCGATCCAGCCGGCGATGGGGCCGCTCCACACGATCGGGGTGCAGCCGGCGAACAGCAGGTCGCCCGCGAACAGCACGTCCGCGTCGGGCACGTGTACGACGGAGTCGGCGGCGGTGTGGGCGGGGCCGAGGTTCAGTACGCGCACCTCGCGACCGCCGACGTCCAGGGTCAGCTCCCTGTCGTAGGTCAGGTCGGGCAGCCGCGGCCGGATGCCGCCGAAGTCGAAGGGGGCGAAGCGCTCGCGGACGTAGCGGGTCGCCGGGCCGAGGTCCATGACCTGGGCGGCTGTCAGCATCTCCGGTGGCATGCCGTGCCGCATCTCCGCGCGGGTGGCCTCGGCGGCGATGATCCGGACGTGCTCGTCCAGCAACTGGGTGCCGTGGGTGTGGTCGCCGTCGGCGTGGGTGAGGACGGCGTGCGTGAGCGGGTGCCGGGCGGTGATCTCGCCCATGGCGTCGAGCATCTCGGCGGTCAGTGGCAGGTCGAACAGGGTGTCGACCAGCAGGGCGGCGCCCTGGCCCGCGACCAGCCCGGCGTTGCTCCAGCCGAAGCCGCCGTCGGGCAGCAGCCAGGCCCACACGCCCGCGCCGACCTCGTGCAGGCCGCGCGTGTAGGGGAGCTTGGCCGGGGCCCGGTTGACGCGCGGGCGCGGCGGGCGCTTGTCCGGGTCGTGGCGCGGGGCCAGCGGGTACGGCGCGGCGGACCCGCGTACGGTCTGCCGGGTGTGTCCCAGCCCCTCCACGGTCAGCTCGACGACGTCGCCGTCCCGCAGCCAGCCGGGGAAGGCCGCCATGTCGGTGAGGGACACGTGCTCGATCAGGCAGCAGCCGGGCACGGTGCCCGACCCGAACACGTCGCCGGGCATCAGGTCCACGCCGCGCGAGGCGTAGGAGATGACCTCGCCGAAGCTCCAGTCCATGGCGTCGGTGCGGCCCGAGCCGATGATCGTGCCGTTGACGGTGGCCTCGGCGCGCAGCGCGAGCCTTCCGTCGCGGCGGAAGGGCTCCAGCTCGTCGGGGGTCACCAGGAAGGGGCCGAGGGTGCTCGCGCCGTCCTTGCCCTTGGCCTGGCCGATCGCCAGCGGCATCTCGCGCAGTTGCAGGTCCCGCGCCGACCAGTCGTTGAAGATCGTATAGCCGATGATGCGCTCTTCGGCCTCCTCCGGCGTGAGGTCCCGGCCACCCGGTCCGATGACCGCGGCGATCTCCAGCTCGAAGTCGAACCAGGCGCTGCCGGGCGAGATCGTCACCTCGTCGTACGGGCCGGTGAGCGTCGAGGGGGAGGCGAAGTAGAAGGCGGGGATCCGGTACCAGGCGTCGTCGAGCGTGCGCGGCCGGCCGGTGGCCTGCTGGACGTTGCGCATGTGGTCCAGGAAACACAGGCAGTCGCGGACCGAGGGCGGGCGTGGGATCGGCGCGCGCAGTACCGCCCCGGCCAGCGGAACCGCCTGCGCGTCCGACGCCAGCGCCGCCTCGCCCGCCGCCCGCAGCGCCTCCGCGCCCCGGCCGATCAGCTCGGCCAGGCCCGCGCCCGGATCGGCGGGATGGATTCGGTCGTCCTTGACCACTCCGGCGCGGTCTCCGGCGTCCGTGGCATAGGTCGCCCAGCGCATGAGAACCCCCTTGCTTCGGCACTATGCTGATCAACACAGGTTATATCGGATAGCACATGCTCTGCTGATTGGCATACCTGGTTTGATGGGTCGCATGGCCACGCGAAGGGACCAAAGGAGCGAGGAGAGCCGCCGGCTGCTGGTGACGGCCGCCGCCGAGCTGTTCGCCGAGAAGGGATACCGGCAGACGAGCTTCATCGACATCGCCGACAAGGCAGGCATCAGCCGCGGGTCGATCCCCTGGCACTTCGGCAACAAACTGGGCCTGCTGGAAGCGGTGCTCGACGATCAGCTCGACACCGTGCTGGCCACGTTCGCCCCCGCCGCGGCCGGGCGTCCGGGCGATCTGCTCGACCAGGTCGCCGACTTCATCCGGCGGCCCCGCACGCGCCTGTTCATCACGCTGCTCGCCGAGGCGGTGGAAGCCGACTCACCGATCCGTGCGCACTACGCGCGGCTGCACGCGGCGCTCAGGCAGGCGGTGCGGGCGCGCATACCGGCGGTGGCGCTCCCGCCGGGCGCCACCCCCGAGGGGTTCACGGCCCTGCTGGTGGGGGCCGTCATCGGCCTGCACGCGCAGTGGCGGGTCGCTCCCGAGGCGGTGGACCTCGACGCCGTCCACACCACCATCCGCGCCCTGCTGCCCGCGGACGGCTAGAAGCGGTCGCCGCGGTCGCCGCGGTCGGGCGGGGCCGGGCCGTCGGTGGGGATCTCGTCGGGTGAGGGCGGCTCTGGGCGGCGGGTCTCCTCGGGGCCGGGCGGTTCCTCGCTGGTGGGCGGCTCGGTGGGCTGCTCCGTCGGGTCCACGGTCGGCTCGGGGGTGCCCGGCTCGGTCGGCAGGGGGTCGGTCGGCTCCGGCCGCCGGGGGTAGTCGTCGTCGGACTCGCCCTCGTCCCAGTACGGCTCGTCCTCGTCGTCGTAGTCCTCGACGTAACCGCGGTTGGACGGCTCGGGGAACTCCTTGACCGGCTGGCCCTCCATCGCCTCCGACATGAACGCCCGCCAGACCCGGGCCGGCAGCGCGCCGCCGTAAAGCTCGCCGTACCCGGGGACGACCAGCGGCTTGTTGTCGTCGCGGAACATGTTGACCGTGGTGGAGAGCTGCGGGGTGAACCCCGCGAACCAGGCGGCGATCGACTTGTCGGCGGTGCCGGTCTTGCCGGCGACCGGGCGGTCCCAAAGCCGTGCCGCGCTGCCGGTGCCGCCCTCGACGACTTGGGTCATCGCGTAGGTGGCGTCGGCGGCGGCCTGCTCGGAGAACGCGCGCCGCGCGGTGGGCACGACCTCGGTGGTCTTGCCGTCGGCGTCGGTCACCGAGCGGATGACGTGGGCCTCCTGGTGCATGCCGTTCGCGGCGAAGGTGCCGAAACCGGACGCCTGCTGCACGGCGCTGAGCGAGGCCACGCCGATCGGGAACGTGGCCGCGGACCTGTGCGGGTCGATCTGCGCGGCGGGCAGCCCGGACGCCTTGGCCACCTCGGCGATCTTGTCCAGGCCGACCTTCTCGCCCAGGTCGACGAACGCGGTGTTGATCGAGTTTCGGGTCGCGGTGACCAGGTTGACCATGCCGTAGGAGGTGCCGCCGGAATTCTCCACCGGGCGGGAGGCGACCGTCATGGGCGAGTTGCCGTTGACCCGGGTCTCCAGCCCGTAGCCGTTCTCCAGGGCGGCGGCCAGCGCGTACGGCTTGAACGTGGACCCGGCCTGGACCTTGGCCGAAAAGGCGTTGTCGTACTGCTGGGAGGTCTTGTACCGGCCGCCGTAGAAGGCCAGGACCTCGCCGGTCGCCGGATCGACTGCGGCCAGGCCGGTGCGGATCTTCTTGGGCAGCGAGTCGGGCAGCGTGGAGGTGACGGCCTTCTCCGCGGCGGCCATCAGGCCCTTGTCGAACGTCGTGGTGACCTTCAGCCCGGCCTGGTTGATGTCCTCGTCGTCGTAGCCGCGCCGGGCCAGCTCGGCGCGCACCTGGACGAGCATGTAGTTGTCCTGGCCCTTGGGGGTCAGCGTGCTCCTGGTCGCGGCGAGCTTCGGGAAGCGCTGCGCGGCGGCCTGCTCGGGGGTGATCGCGCGCATCTGCGCCATCGCGCCCAGCACCCACCGCCAGCGGCCGGTCACCTCGGTCAGCGCCTCGCCCTTGGGGGCGGCGAACCGGGTGGGCTGCTGGATGACCGCGGCCAGGTAGGCGCCCTGGGCGATGGACAGCTTGTCGACGTCCTTGCCGAAGTACGCCTGGGCGGCGGCCTGGACGCCCCACGCGCCCCGGCCGAAGTAGATCGTGTTGAGGTACTGCTGGAGCACCCAGTCCTTGGACTTCGACTGGTCCACCTTGAGCGCGACCATGATCTCTTTGAACTTGCGCCCGATCGAGCGCTCCTGGTCCAGGCCGCTGTAGTAGTTGCGGACCATCTGCTGGGTGATCGTGGACCCGCCCTGCACCTGCTTGCCGGTGACGGTGGACCAGATCGCCCGCGCGGTGCCGCGCAGCGAGACGCCGGTGTCCTGGTAGAAGGAGCGGTTCTCGGCGGCGATCACCGCGTCGCGCACGTGCTTGGGCACCCGTTCCAGCTTGACGGTCTTGCGGTTGACGCCCTGCTTGGCCAGGACGGTCTTGCCGTCTCTGTAGTAGATCACCGAGCCCTGCGCCACGGCCTGCTTCTGGGCCGCCTCAGGGATCGGCGTCAACGCCCAGGCCACGGCGAACAGCACGACCGCCGCCCCGATGCCCGCGCCCAGCGCGATGAGCGCGGACCGCAGAACACGCCGTTTCCGCATCCCTTTCTCCCCAGCCTCCCGCATGCGCGACCCCCGAATCCCCCTGCGCGGCGGCCCCCCGACCACCATCGCAAGCGTCCGAGGGTAAATGATCTATAACAATGCCCGTGCCTTACCCCATGACTTTACGTCCCCGTGGCGCCATGCCGGGGGGCATCGGTCACCAACGGCATCACCCGGTGCGGAATCGGGGTGTCAAGCGCGATCACCGAGGAGGTCCGGACCACGCCGCCCACCTCCACGATGAGGTCGATGACGCGTTGCAGGTCGGCGTTGCCGCGCGCCACCACCCGGCACAGCATGTCGCCGCTGCCGGTGATGGTGTGCGCTTCGAGCACTTCGGGGATCGCCGCCAGCCGGTCGGCCACCGAGGCGCGCCCGCCGATCTGCCGGATCTGGAGCGTCACGAAGGCGGTCACCACATAGCCGAGCGCCGCCGGGCTGACCTCCGGGCCGAAGCCGGTGATGACCCCGCGGGCGGCCATCCGGTCCAGCCGGGCCTGGACCGTCCCCCGGGCCACTCCGAGCCGCCGGGAGCACTCCAGCACGCCCAGTTTCGGCTCGGCGGCGAACAGGGCGATGATCCTCGCGTCGAGTGCGTCGATCGTCATGGTGCACAGCGTTCCTTGCCGTCATGTGCCGTATATTGAGCACATTGTCCACTGATTCAAGTAAGTGTTGCGCAACCAGGCCAGTGAAATCGACAGTGGCTGCTATGAGCGACAACTTTCCCGTGAACGGCATGGACTCCGTCGTCTTCGCCGTCGGCAACGCGAAGCAGGCCGCCCACTACTACTCGACCGCTTTCGGGATGCGCCTAGAGGCGTACCGGGGACCTGAGAACGGCAGCAGGGACGAGACCGCCTACGTGCTGACCTCGGGCACCGCCCGCTTCGAGCTGCGCGCTCCGGTACGCGCGGGCACCGACCTGGCCAAGCACGTCGCCGAGCACGGCGACGGAGTGATCGACCTCGCCCTGGACGTGCCCGACGTCGAGGCCGCCTACCGGCACGCGGTCTCCAAGGGCGCGACCGGCCTGGTGGAGCCGTACACGATCTCCGACGAGCATGGGAAGGTGACCCTCGCGGCCATCGCGACCTACGGCGACACCCGCCACACCCTGGTCGGCCGCGCCGAGTACAGCGGCCCGTACCTGCCGGGCTACGTCGCCGCCGAGCCCATCGTCGCCCCGCGCGCCGAGCCGTACTTCGAGGCGGTCGACCACTGCGTCGGCAACGTCGAACTCGGCCGGATGGACGAATGGGTCGAGTTCTACCACCGCGTCATGGGCTTCACCAACATGGCGGAGTTCATCGGCGACGACATCGCCACCGACTACTCGGCGCTGATGTCCAAGGTCGTCGCGGACGGCACCAGGAAGGTCAAGTTCCCGCTGAACGAGCCCGCGGTCTCCAAGCGCAAGTCGCAGATCGACGAGTACCTGGAGTTCTACGGCGGGCCCGGGGTCCAGCACATCGCGCTGACCACCGGCGACATCCTGGCGGCGGTGGACCACATGCGGGCCGCCGGCGTCGAGTTCCTGGACACCCCCGACTCCTACTACGAGGACCCCGAGCTGCGCGCCCGCATCGGCGAGGTCCGCGTGCCCGTCGAGGAACTGCGCGAGCGCCGCATCCTGGTCGACCGCGACGAGGACGGCTACCTGCTCCAGATCTTCACCAAGCCGGTCCAGGACCGTCCCACGGTCTTCTTCGAGCTGATCGAGCGGCACGGGTCGAGCGGGTTCGGCAAGGGCAACTTCAAGGCCCTGTTCGAGGCCATCGAGCGCGAGCAGGAGCTGCGCGGCAATCTGTGACGGGCGCGTCACTGCGAGCCATCGGCGCACCTCCCGTAGGCTGCCACTCAACGGCCCGGGGCTCCTCCCCGGGCCATCGGCACCCGGGAAAAGAGGTCCATGCGCGACATCGGCCGGCTCGCTCTGGCGTCCACGACGATTATCAGCCTGATCGCCTCCACCGCCTGCACGGCCTCCAGCGGCGAAAGCGGGGACGGCGGGGCGGGGCCGAGTTCCAAGCCGGCGTCGACCGCCCCGGGCACGGCGGGGGCGGCCGGCATCGGCGACCCCGACTTCCCCAAGGACGGCAACGGCGGCTACGACGTCCGGCACTACCGGCTGAAGCTCGGCTACGAGCCCGCCGCCAAGCGGCTGGACGCCGTGGCGTCCATCGACGCCACGGCCCTCCAGGACCTCTCGCGGTTCAACCTCGACCTGACCGGGCTCGACGTGCGCACGATCAAGGTGGACGGCGCGCCCGCGGCCTTCAGCAGGGAGGGCCACGAGCTGACCGTCACCCCCGCGCAGACGCTGGCGGCGGGCCGGCCGTTCGCGGTCCGGGTGGCGTACGGCGGGCGGCCCGAGCCGATCCGCGACGCCGACAACCTGGGCGTCTACGGGTTCATCCCGACCGCCGACGGCGCGTTCGTGACCTGCCAGCCCAACGGCGCGAAGACGTGGTTCCCGGCCAACGACCACCCGGCCGACAAGGCCACCTTCGACTTCGAGATCACCGTGCCCAAGGGCGTGACCGCGCTGGCCAACGGCGAGATGGCGGGCCGGCCGCGGGAGTCCGGCGGCAAGACCACGTTCGTGTGGCGGGAGCGGCACCCGATGGTCACCTACCTGGCCACGATGACGCTGGGCAAGTTCCAGCTACGCGAGGGCCGTACCGCGGCGGGCCTGCCCAACCTGGCCGCCGCCGACCCCAAGTACGCCTCCGCCCTGAACGACCTCTACACGCTCTCCGGGAAGATCACCGACTACTGGAGCACGGTGTTCGGGCCCTATCCGTTCGGTTCGACGGGCGGCGTCGTGGACGACTACGCGGCCGGTTACGCGCTGGAGAACCAGACCAAGCCGATGTACGGGGGGTTCGACCCCGACGAGGGGATCATCGCGCACGAGCTGGCCCACCAGTGGTTCGGCAACAGCCTGAGCATCAAGCGCTGGCAGGAGCTGTGGCTGAACGAGGGGTTCGCCACCTACGCCGAGTGGCTGTGGTCGGAGCACAAGGGCGAGGAGACCGCCGAGCAGATCTTCCAGCGCCACTACGGCAGCCTGGAGAGCCCGATGTGGGAGTACCCTCCGGGCAAGGCCAGGCCGGACGACCTGTTCAACAACTCGGTCTACACGCGCGGCGGGATGACGCTGCACGCGCTGCGGCAGCGGATCGGCGACAAGACGTTCTTCGACCTGCTGCGCGCCTACACCGCACGGTACAAGTACGGCGCGGTGACCACCGACGAGTTCATCGCGATGGCGGAGGAGCGGTCGGGCAAGCAGCTCGACGGGCTGTTCCAGGCGTGGCTGTTCACCCCGCAGCGGCCTGCCAGTTGGTGACGCATTGGTGACTCGTTGGTGACTCAGCCGAAGATCAGCTTGTAGCCGTCCCGGCGCAGCGCGCCCAGTACCTCCTCGCAGTGGCCCGGGCCCTTGGTCTCCAGTTGCAGCAGCACCTCGACCTCGTCCAGGTGCAGACGCACGCCGACCCGCTCGTGTACCACGTCGAGCACGTTGGCGCCGAGCTCGGCCAGCCTGCCCAGCAGGGTGGCCAGCGCGCCCGGACGGTCGGCCAGGCGGATCCGGAAGGCCAGGTACCGGCCGGCGGCGGCCAGGCCGTGCCGGAGTACCTTGGCCAGCAGCAGCGGGTCGATGTTGCCGCCGGACAGCAGGGCGACCACGGGCGGCTCGAAGGCGTGCGGCCGGGCCAGCAGCGCCGCCACCCCGGCCACGCCGGCGGGCTCGACGACCAGCTTGCCGCGTTCCAGCATCAGCACCAGCGCCTGGGACAGCTCCTCCTCGGTGACCGTCACCACGCTGTCCACCAGGTAATGGATCAGCTCGAAGGGCAGGTCACCGGGCCGGCCGACGGCGATCCCGTCGGCCACCGTGGGCGAGGGCTCGACCATCACCGGCCGCCCGGCGGCCAGCGAGGCCGGGAACGCGGCGGCCCGCTCGGCCTGCACCCCCACGATCCGCACCCCGGGCCGCAGCGACTTGACCGCCAGCGCCATCCCGGCGGCCAGCCCCCCGCCGCCGACCGGCACCACGATCGTGCCGACCTCGGGCAGTTGCTCGATGATCTCCAGCCCGATGGTGCCCTGCCCGGCCACCACGTCGGGGTGGTCGAAAGGGTGGATGAACACCGCGCCGGTCTGCTCCGCGTGCTCCCTGGCCGCCTCCAGCGCCACATCGACGGTCTGCCCGGCGAACACGACGTCGGCCCCGTAGGCGCGGGTGGCGGCCACCTTGGGCAGCGGCGCGCCCTCGGGCATGTAGACGGTGGACTTGGCCCCGACCAGCCCGGCCCCGAGCGCCACCCCCTGGGCGTGGTTGCCGGCGCTGGCCGCGACCACTCCCCTGGCCTTCTCCTCGTCGGTCAGCCGCGCGATCCGCACATACGCCCCGCGCACCTTGAACGACCCGGCCCGCTGGAGGTTCTCACACTTCAGGTGGACCGGGCCCCCGACCGCCTCGGACAGGATGCGCGAGTGCAACACCGGTGTCTCCACCACGACATCGGCCAGCAACTCCCTGGCGGCGACAACGTCGTCATACGTCACCTGCGGGTCGGTCATACCGTCAGTGTCCCATGTCGCTGACGGGGGCCACGGCGGGCGGGGCGGCCGTCAGGTAGCGGGTGAACATCGCGACCGGTTCGTCCTCGAAGCGGGCCGGGTCGATGGGCTGCTCGGCCGAGCCGTGCGCCGCGGTGATCAGGTGGACGACCAGCTCGATCGTGGTGACGATGATCCGGGCGGCGAGATCGACGTCGCCGACCCGGACCTCCAGGTGCCCGCGCAGGAAGGGCCCGCGCGTAGGCGACGTCCTCGTTGTGGTACTCCTGGACCCTCTGGACCGGCTCCGGGGTGCGCGGGGCGTGCTCGATCATCACACGCAGGAGCCGGGGTCGTCGAGGTGGTTCTCGATGGCCGCCCACACCGGGACGCGCATGGTCGCCTCGATGCCGCCGGGCGGCTCCTCGGCCTGGTGGCGGCGAGTGCGCGCCATGCCGGCCTGGAGGTGGCCGGTCATCGGCTCGGCCGGCAGGCGCCCCTGCCCCGGGACCGCTTCTACACCTGGGTCGCGGGCGAATCCCGCCTCCCCACCGGCGGGTCGGGAACCTTGCGGTCGGAGCGGACAGTACCGAAGTGTGGACATGTCGATGCGTGCCCGGATCCGTGATGGGGATCAGGCGGCCTTCGCGCGACTCTTCGACGAGTACGCCAAGGCCGTCTACAACCACGCCTACCGCCTGACCGCCGACTGGAGCGAGGCCGAGGACGTCACGGCGCTGACGTTCCTGGAGGGCTGGCGGCTGAGAACCAGGATCGACCCCGAGGGGGGATCGCTGCGCCCCTGGCTGCTCGGCATCGCGACCAACGTCGCGCGCAACACCCGGAGGGCGGCCCGGCGGCACGACGACGCGCTGGCCCGCCTCCCCAGGGGTGAACGCGTACCCGACTTCGCCGAGGAGGTGATCGGGCGCATCGACGACGCCGAACGGCTGGCGGCCGTCAGGCAGGCGTACGGCCGGCTGCGCAAGCAGGAGCAGGACGTCTTCGCGCTGTGCGTCTGGTCCGGGCTCGGCTACGCGGAGGCGGCGGAGGCGCTGGGCATTCCGGTGGGCACGGTCAGGTCCCGGCTGTCCAGGGCCCGCAAGAAGCTCGCCGGCTTTCCCGGGGAACCGCCACCCGCGTCCCGACAGGTAGTAGGTGACCGAGGCCCTGCCAAGGAGGAGATGCGATGAACATGCCGGCCGACCGCGATCTTCCCGCGGGCCATCACCGACTGCTCAAGGAGTTCGTGATGACCGAGATCGCCAAGACGCCGCGCGCCACTGTGCGGCCCCGCTTCAAGCTGCTCGCCCCGCTGGGGGCCTTTGTGGCCGCCGTGGCCGTGGCCGTGCCGCTGATGATCGGTACCCCCGCCCACGCGGTGACCGAACTGCCCGGCGGCCTGATCGACATCACCATCAACGAGGCCAAGGACCCCGACCGGCTCCAGGCCGACCTGCGGGCCCTGGGCGCGAACGTGGTGGTCGACTACGTCCCAAGGGGCAAGAAGTGCGGCCCGGAACCCCGCGCGGCTCACTTCCTGAGCAAGGAGGAGGCGGCACTGTCGGTGTTCCCGCCGCCCCAGGGGCACGAGACCTCGTTCGTCATCGACCCGAAGGTGATCAGGCAGGGGCAGACGGGCGTGCTGGAGTTCAGCGTCTCCGATGAGGAGGACGGCGTACGGGTCGCCGGTATCTGGGCCAGAGTCGCCGAGGGCCCCGTGGCAGCCTGCACCCTCATCGACACCCCAGGCGCCCCACTGAACCACTGAACCACTGATCACCACTATCGTGGCATCGAGGGCCCGTCACGTACTTCGCGTGACGCGGCGAGTCGGCGCCTCAAGAGATCGGTTCTCGGCGCATGCCCTCCAGCCGGACGACCAGTTGGAGGGCGAGACAGCTCGTATGCATAGCGAATTCGTCGAATCCGACGTAGACATTGTGACCGGTGTGAATGGCGGTGCCTTCCGGACCAGGGGTGAAGGTGTCCGCCAGGACTCCTACCGGTTCGGCTCTGGTGACGGTGTAGACCGCCGAGGATTTTCGAAGCCGGGGACAGTGGGCCAGCGACTCGGGAATGCAGGCCAGGCAGGTCGGTGGGGCGTTGGTGAGACCGCTGTCTCGACTCATCGCGCGGAACGCGGTCTCGGTGATCACCCACCACACGCGTCCTGTCAGTGGATCTCTGCCGGTCATCCCACAGACCTGGCACAGGCCGCCCAGCATGGCCAGCCATTGACGTCTGACATTCAGCATCCGCCACAGCGGTTGACCTCGACGGTCCTGGCGAGAGCGGGCGCGGAGTATCCCGCACGCCCAATCGTCCGGCCTTGGATCGGGGTAGGCGAGCCGGATGTCCCTGGAGAGGTGCCGCTCGGCGAACAACAGGCGGTGCTCGACGGCTTCGCCGGACCAGGCGATCACATACGGAACACGCAGCGGTGTGGCCGCGTCCCTGGTGTGCCCGGCTGAGCGTGCTTGGGAGGCCACTTGGAGACCTCTGCCAGCCGTAGCGTGCGAGCCGCGTTCTTGACCGTCAGCAAAAGGGATCCGGCAGCCTGGAGTGTCATCTTCCATGCCCTCTCCCGACTTATGGCTTTTGTCGTATAGCGCGGGCTCCGAACCCCTTGTGGTGGAATTCGCGACCCATGGAAGGTCAGGGACGTGTTCCTCATCCGGCATACGTCCCAGCCTCATCGGTGGAAAGGGACGACAAAACTTCACTTGGGACGCCCCAGAGGACGTCTCTGGACGGTATAAACGTCCCATGGCAGCGAACGAGCGGTTACGTTCCGCGTTAGCCGCCGCGGGCCTTAGTGCTCATCAGTTGGCAGAGGCTGTCGGCGTCGACCCGAAGACGGCCGAACGTTGGGTGAGCACCGGCCGGACACCCCATCCGTCGATCGCGCGCAGAGCGGCGATCGTACTGCGTGAAGACCTGGTCTACCTGTGGCCCGCGATCGAGCACGGACGAAAGCGGCAATACGGAAACAGGGACTGGTCTCGGCCTTTCCCACGCGGGCCGCTGCACCCTTGGAACTGTGGCGTACGCTGTTCGAGCGGGCGCAGGAGCGCATCGGCATTCTTGCCTATGCTGCCGTGTTCCTCCACGAAACATGGCCCGATTTCAACGAGCTACTCGCAAGCAAACGAGGGGAAGGTTGCCGGGTTCGAATCCTTCTCGGCGACCCGAAATCACCGGTGATAGCCGCCAGAGGCCGCGAGGAGAAGTACGGTCACGGCATCGAAACCCGTTGTCGCGTGGCACTCATGCACTATCTGCCTTTAGCGGATTCCTCCGGCGCCGAGATACACCTCCACGAAACCACGCTGTACAACTCGTTGTTCATTGGCGACGATCAGATGATCGTGAACGCCCACGTGTTCGGAATGAACGCTTACGGCGCTCCCCTCTACCATCTTCGCCGCGTCGGCGATGGCGGCCTCTTCGATGTCTACGCTGAAAGCTTCGAGACCGTGTGGGAGCAGTCCCGGCCCGTGAGGAGCACCTGACCTGTGACACGCACCGAGTACTACGGCGATCCGGACGCGCCTCAGCCGAACAGTCTTGTCGTGGGCGTCTCTGTGGCCATCACGGACGAGCAGGGGCGCGTGTTGCTGCAACGGCGGACAGACAATGGCCTGTGGGCCCTGCCCGGGGGCGGCATGGACCTCACAGAGTCTGTACCCGAGGCCGGTCGGAGGGAGGTGAAGGAGGAGACCGGCTATGACGTGGAGATCTCGGGCATGGTCGGCCTCTACACCGATGCCCGACACATCATCGCCTACAGCGACGGTGAAGTACGGCGGCAGTTCAATGTCTGCCTCACCGGCAGGATCGTGGGCGGGGAAATGACAATCAGCGGCGAGTCCACGGAGCTTCGGTGGGTATCGGGCGCGGAGCTTGACGCGTTGCCGATGCACCCGACGCAGCGGTTGAGGCTCAGGCACTTCGTGGAAAGCAGGGACCAGCCGTACATCGGCTGATCGTGACGGGCCGTGTAGTAGCGGGTGCTGGGACGGCGCGGTACCACGACACGCGCGAAATGCCGGGCGCAAGAGCTGGAGCGAGCACGGCGGGGCGGCGTTTACCGGGCCTTGCCGTACGCCGGGCGGAGCCCGGCATGGGGAAAGCGTCCGAGCGAATGCGAGGGCCGTTGCGCGGGAGCGCGGAGGTCGGGCGAAGCCCGGCCGAGGGAACACGGCTGAGCGAAGCGAAGGCCATTGGGCGCGCGGAGCGCGGTGGGGTCGCCGGAGGCGGGGGGCATCGCCCCGGAGGGGCGGTGGGGGCGGCGGGTGGGTAACGGCGAGACAGCACAAGACGGCGCGGTGGCCTGGGAAGGGCCCTTTTCAGGCGGTGCTCGGTACGGCGGGCGACCAGGGCACATGCGAAACGCCGGGGACAGGGCGCAACCGAGCACGGCGGGGCGGCGTCTACCGGGCCCCGCCGTACGACGGGCGAAGCCCGGCCCTGGAAGAAGCAGGCGGAGCGTCAGCGAGGTCCATCGCGCGAGAGCGCGGCGTCGGGCGAAGCCCGACCTAGGAAATATGGCTGAGCGAAGCGAAGGCCATTGGGCGGCGGGGGCCTTGTAAGGCAAGCCCGGCGGGCGAAGGGCAGGGGGTCAGAGGTCGTAGGCGGGGTCGCCGGGGGTGGAGAAGACCAGGAGGGAGGCCGTGAAGCCGTGGACGTGGTTCTGGCCGCTCACCGGCCCCACCTCGCCCGCCGCGAAGAAGCCCGCCACGCCGATCGGCCCCAGCGTGTCGCGGACCGCGATGGGATCATGGTCGGCGCTGCCGAACATCGACGACCCCCGCCCGTTGCACGAGAACAGCAGCGCCCCGTCCACGCTCCCGTGCTCCTGCCGGTGCGCGTCCAGCAGTTCGTACAGGTCCTCGTCCGCCGTACGCGCGTCGCGGACCTGGAAGCGCACGGTCCGGCCGATGTCGAGCACGTCGCCGATGGCCACCGCCTCGCGTTCCGGGTCGATGCCCAGCACGCCCCGGATCAGGAAGTCCCCCCGCTCGTGCCGTTCGGCGTACTCGTCCATGGCCACGCCGATCTGCAGCCCGGAGGCGACGAGTTCGCGTTCGTCCTCCTCCAGCCCGCTGACGATGTCCTCCAGCCGCCCCAGCGCGGGCTGCCCGGCCAGTTCGAGCAGCAGGTTGTCCTCCGCGCGGGTGACGACCATGGTCGGGCCGATGGGCCGGCAGCCCTGGCTGACGACGGTGCTCACCGCGATCGGCCCGCCGAGGATGATCCCGATGGCCCCCTCGTCGTACACCTCGCCGTCGGCGAACAGCCGTACCGACCCCCGCCCCCGCATCCCGTTGGCCAGCCCGCCGATCAGCGGCAGGTCGCCGAGTACTTCGCCGGAGCGTTCGACGAACGCGTCCGTCGGGAAGCTGTACGGGTCGGCCAGGATGACCGCCACCCGGTCGTCGTGGACGCGTTCGGGCAGGCCGACCACCACGAACTTGTCGTCCGTCCGCAGCGTCTCCAGCGCGAACGGCGTGACCCGCGCCCCGTCGAGGGTCGCGGCCCAGGCGCTCACCGCGGGGTTCAGCTCCACGCCCCTGGCGTCGCCGATCACGCCGGTGGCGCTGCACCCGATGACGTGCGCGCCGGGGGCCATCCGCATGGCGCGGTGCCCGGCCCTGGCGACGTCCTCCGGCTCCTCGCCGCAGATGAAGAAGCAGACGAGCTCGGCCGGCGCGCTCAGGCCGGACAGAGCCTGGCCAATCGCCGCCTCCGCGGCCTCCTCCAGGTCGGGCCCGACAGCGAGGCCGTCGGCGAAGCGGCTCGTCAGCAGTGCCACCGGACTCGCCTCCTCAACTACCGGCAATGACAGGAACTGTCCCCTTGGCCCGATTCTCCCCACTGAATCGACAAGCACGCGTGCCAATCCCCATATCGATGCTCAAACCCCCGCTCAGCGGGGGTGTGGCCGCACCAAGTAGGCCGATCGGGCTGCCGCACCCCCCTCCAGGGACGTAGTCTCGAACCCGTGCATCAAAACCCAGAGCTCCACACTCTGCGTGAGCTGCGCCAGAGCGGCCATATTCACCGCACGGTGAAGGCGGAGATCCGTGCGAACCTCCTGGCCCGGCTGCGGGCCGGCGAGGATCGGTTCCCCGGCATCGTCGGCTTCGACGACACGGTGCTGCCGCATCTGGAGCGCGCCCTGCTGGCCGGGCACGACCTGGTCCTGCTGGGCGAGCGCGGCCAGGGCAAGACCCGCCTGATCCGTACCGTGACCGGCCTGCTCGACGAGTGGACCCCGATCGTCGCCGGGTGCGAGATCAACGACCATCCCTACGCGCCGTCGTGCGTGCGCTGCCGCAGGCTGGCCGCGGAGGCGGGTGAGGATCTGCCCATCGCCTGGAAGCACCGGGACGAGCGCTACGGCGAGAAGCTCGCCACCCCCGACACCTCGGTCGGCGACCTCATCGGCGACGTCGACCCGATCAAGATCGCCGAGGGCCGCACCCTCGGCGACCCGGAGACGGTCCACTACGGGCTGGTGCCGCGCAGCAACCGCGGCGTGTTCTCCGTCAACGAGCTGCCCGACCTGGCCGAGCGCATCCAGGTCTCGCTGCTCAACGTGCTGGAGGAGCGCGACATCCAGGTCCGCGGGTACAACCTGCGGCTGCCGCTCGACATCCTGCTCATCGCGAGCGCCAACCCCGAGGACTACACCAACCGCGGGCGCATCATCACCCCGCTGAAGGACCGCTTCGGCGCGGAGGTCCGCACCCACTATCCGCTCGACCTCGACACCGAGCTGCGGCTGATCCGCCAGGAGGCCACGCTCGGCTGGTCCGAGCTGGACGCCGAGCTGCCCGACCACCTGGTCGAGGTGATCGCCCGGTTCACCCGGCTGGTCCGCGAGTCCACCGCGGTCGATTCGCGTTCGGGGGTGTCGGCCCGGTTCTCCATCGCCGCGGCCGAGTCCGCCGCCGCCTCCGCCGTACGACGGGCGGCGCTGACCGGCGAGGAGCACGCGGTCACCCGCGTGTGCGACCTGCCCTCGGTCGTCCACACGCTGCGCGGGAAGGTCGAGTTCGAGGTCAGCGAGGAGGGCCGGGAGACCGACGTGCTGACCCACCTGCTGCGCAGGGCCACCGCGGAGACCTTCCGCGGCACTCTGGGCGGCATGGACCTCAGCGCGCTGCTGGCGAAGTTCGACGACGGCGCGCAGGTGGAGTCCGGCGAGCTGATCCAGGCGGGCGAGCTGCTGCGCCGGATCGGGCCGGTGGAGGGCCTGGCCAAGATCATGTCCAAGCTGGGCATGGGCGAGGGCGAGGAGTCCCCGGGACACGCCGCGGCTGCGCTGGAGTTCGCGCTCGAAGGGCTCTTCCTGATGCGCCGCCTGTCCAAGGACGTCACCGAGGGCAACGCGATCTACCGCACCTGACGCCGTCCTGCAGAGGGATCAGCCGACCTTCAGGGGGCATGGGATGAACTACCGGTATGGGCAGTACAACGACGGGCCGGACCCACTGGCGCCGCCGTATGACGTGCGGGCCGCGCTCGACGAGATGGGCGACGCGATCCTGTCCGGTTCCACGCCCCTGCACGCGCTGCGCGACCTGCTGAAGCGCGGGCTGCCGGGCGCGCCCGACCGGCGCGGGCTCGACGACCTGCTGCGCGAGGTACGGCGGCGCAGAAACGAACTCCGCGAGAGCGGCCGGCTGGACGGCACCCTGGAACGCGCCAGGGCGCTGCTGGACAAGGCGATCGGCCAGGAGCGGGCGGAGCTGTTCCCCGACCCGGCCGACGAGGCCCGGATGCGCGAGGCCGAGCTGGACGCGCTGCCCGACGACACCGCGAGCGCCATCCAGGCGCTGCGCGACTACCAGTGGCGTTCGGCGGCGGCCCGGCAGACGTACGACGAGCTGCGCGACCTGCTCCGCCGCGAGGTGCTGGACAGCCGCTTCGCGGGCATGCGGGACGCGCTGGCCGACCCCGACCCGCAGGCCATGGAACGCGTCCGGCGGATGATGTCGGCACTGAACGACATGCTGGACCGCGACGCCCGCGGCGAGCACACCCAGGCTGATTACGACCGGTTCATGGAGGAGTTCGGGGACATGTTCCCCGAGCGCCCCCGCAACCTGGAGGAACTGGTCGACACGCTGGCCCGCCGGGCCGCCGCGGCGCAGCGGATGCTGGCCTCGATGACCCCGCAGCAGCGCGAGGAGCTGGCCGCGCTGATCAGCCAGACGCTGGAGTCGGCCGGGCTCGCCGAAGAGATGCGCAGGCTCGGCGACGCCCTCTACGCCCGCCGTCCCGACCTGCCGTGGAACACCCCGGAGCGGTTCTCCGGGGAGGACCCGATGGGCATGGGCGACGCGGTCAGCGCGCTGACCGAGCTGGCCGACCTGAGCCGGCTCGAAGCCGCGCTCCGCCAGGACTACCCCGGGGCCCGGCTCGACGACATCGACGAGGCGGCGATCCGGCGAGCGCTCGGCCGTTCCGCGGTGGACGACCTCGCGGCCCTGCGCCGGATCGAACGCGAGCTGGAGCAGCAGGGCTACCTGCGCCGCCAGCGCGGCAAGCTGGAACTCACCCCCAAGGCGGTGCGCCGGCTGGGCGAGACGGCGCTGCGCCGGGTCTTCTCCTCGCTCGACGCGGGCCGCCGCGGCGACCACGACCAGCGCGACGCGGGCGCGGCGGGCGAGCCGACCGGCTCATCGCGCGCCTGGCATTTCGGCGACGAGCAGCCGCTCGACGTGGTCCGCACCGTGGTCAACGGCGTACGGCGGGGCGGGGGCTCCCCGGTGCGGCTGACCGTCGACGACTTCGAGGTCACCGAGACCGAACGCCGCAGCGCGGCGGCCGTCTGCCTGCTGGTGGACCTGTCCTACTCGATGGCGCTGCGCGGCACCTGGGCGGCGGCCAAACAGACCGCGCTGGCCCTACAGGCGCTGGTCGCGTCCAAGTTCCCCCAGGACGCGGTGCAGATCGTCGGGTTCTCCAACTACGCCAGGGTGCTCCAGCCCGACGAGCTGGCCGGGCTGGAATGGGACATGGTCCAGGGCACCAACCTGCACCACGCGCTGCTGATCGCGGGCCGCCACCTGGACCGGCACCCCGACTTCGAGCCGGTGGTGCTGGTGGTCACCGACGGCGAGCCGACCGCGCACCTCCGGCGCAACGGGCGCTACGCGTTCGAGTGGCCGCCGTCGGCCGAGACGCTGGAGCTGACCCTGGCCGAGGTGGACAAGATGACCCGGCGCAGGGCCACGCTCAACGTGTTCATGCTGGCCGCCGACGAACGCCTGAAGGAGTTCGTGGACGAGGTCGCCCGGCGCAACGGCGGGCGGGTGTTCTCGGCGAGCGCCGACCGGCTCGGGGAGTACGTCGTCAGCGACTTCCTGCGCAGCAGGCGCGCCCGGCGCTAGCCGCTCAGGCGTTCTGCAGGGTGGCGTAGTCGGCGAGCGCGAGGTCGAAGCCGTCGCGCTGATGGTGGTGGGAGCGGTAGCAGGGCCGCCACGCCGTACTCCCGCCGCCGCCCGCCCGCGCGTCGGCCAGCGCGCCCGGGACCCGCTCGGGCCGGGGCAGCACGCCCCCGCACAGGTAGCGGGCGACCGGCTCGCCGGGGCGCAGATGCCGCCAGCCGCTCTCTTCGTCCCACTGCAACCGCGTGCCGTCGGTGAGCCGGAGCGTCGCCGCGCGCGGCCCGCCGCCGCTCGGGTCCGCCTCCCACCAGTCGTCCACCGCGTCGCCGAGCGCCTCGACGACGCGCCTGAGATAGAAGCCGGGCTGCCGCCGCCACTCGTCGGTGTACGGCTCCACATGCCTGACCGCCACGAGCGGCACCTCCTTGTGCCATGGCGGAACCATCGGGGAAAAGTGACCTAAGTAACCATCGGAAAGGTGACCCAAGTGTGGCCCGCCCGCGTCCGCCAGGGGCCGAGCCCGTAGGGAATCCTACTCAGCAAGGGGTGAGCGGGGGGCGGTAATCGACGCATCCGAGACACGACCTCTTCTGGAGTCACGCCCGGCTCTGGAACGCGGCGAATTGTCCGGCCGCGAGTCGTGACATCGGTGCGGGCGACGTCCCCGGCAGGGGGCCCGGCGAGTCGGAAAGGGGTGAGCGGAATGATCGCCGTCGTACTGATCGTGTTGATGGTCGTCGCGTGCGTGGCCTATGAGTTCTGTCTCGGCGCCCTCTCCCGCTGCCGCCCGGAGGCGGGAGACGAGGTCGTCACCGCGGAAGGCCGCGACGCGCCGCCGGCGGGGTGAGGACGAACCTCCCGGTGCGATCACCGGGAGGCTAGTCTTCTGGCCTATGGGTACGCTGCTGCTTTGGTTGCACATCGCCTTCGCGATCTTCGCGATCGGTCCGGTGGTCGCGGTGACGAGCGCCACACCGCGTTACATCCGCGCAAAGGACGTCAACGTCCTGCGCTATCTCCACCGCAGCACCCGCGTCTTCGGCGTGCTGGCGCTGGGGGTCTTCCTGTTCGGGCTGATCCTGGGCGTGACGATGGGCGGTGGCACGCTCGGCAAGCCGTACCTCTCGATCTCCATGACGCTCTTCATCGTGGCCGCGGTGCTGCTGGTCATCATCGACCGTGACCAGAGCACCGCGATCCAGGTGCTGTCGAGCGAGAGCCCGGCCGACGACGCCAAGGTGCAGTCCGGCAGGGTCGCCGCCCTGGCCGGCATCGTCGCCCTGCTGTTCCTGGTGATCCTGGTGCTGATGGTGTGGTTCTGAAACGCTGTTAGAAAGCCCGGGTGAGGTCGGCCAGCAGGTCGTCGATCGACTCGATGCCCACGGACAGCCGGACCAGGTCGCCCGGCACCTCCAGCGGCGACCCGGCGACCGAGGCGTGCGTCATCCGGCCCGGGTGCTCGATCAGCGACTCGACGCCACCCAGCGACTCACCGAGGGTGAACAGGCGGGTCCGGCCGCAGATCCGCACGGCCTCCTCCTCACCCCCCGCGACCTGGAAGGACACCATGCCGCCGAACCGCCGCATCTGCTTGGCGGCGATCTCGTGGCCGGGGTGTCCGGGCAGGCCCGGGTAGAGCACGCGGGTCACCTTGGGGTGCGCGGTCAGCAGCTCGACCACCCGCTCGGCGTTGTCGCAGTGCCGTTCCATGCGCACGGCCAGCGTCTTGATGCCGCGCAGCGTCAGCCAGGCGTCGAACGGCCCGGCCACCGCGCCCATCGCGTTCTGGTGGTAGGTCAGCTTCTCGCCCAGCTCCCGGTCGGCGACCACCAGCGCGCCGCCCACCACGTCGGAGTGCCCGCCGACGTACTTCGTGGTCGAGTGGACCACCACGTCGGCCCCGAGCGCGAGCGGCTGCTGAAGGTAGGGCGAGGCGAACGTGTTGTCCACCACCAGCAGCGCCCCGGCCTCGTGCGCCACCTCGGCCAGCGCGGCGATGTCGGCGACGCTCAGCAGCGGGTTGGTCGGGGTCTCCACCCAGATGACCTTGGTCTTCGGGGTGACCGCCGCCCGCACGGCCGCCACGTCGGAAAGCGGCACCGGGTCGAACGCCAGCCCCCACCCGTCGAGCACCTTGGCGAACAGCCGGAACGTGCCGCCGTAGGCGTCGTGCGGGATCAGTACGTGATCGCCCGGCCGGCACACCGCGCGCAGCAGCGTGTCCTCCGCGGCCAGCCCGGACGCGAACGCCAGCCCGCGCACGCCGCCCTCCAGCGCCGCGATGCACTCCTCCAGCGCGGCCCGCGTGGGGTTGGCCGACCTGCTGTACTCATATCCCGAACGCAGGCCGCCGACGCCGTCCTGCTTGTAGGTGGAGGTGGCGTAAATCGGCGGCACGACCGCACCCGTGGCCGGGTCAGGCTCTTGACCAGCGTGGATGGCCAGCGTCTCGAATCCATTGCCCATGCGGCCACCGTACCCTCCCGCCCCGCCGCACAACGGTCAACTCCAGCTCTTCGGCCGCGTATAGGTCAGCCCGGCAGGTCCGGGAACCAATGGTGGTAGCTGGGACTTTCTGATGGTGTCGATGCCCAGGAAGAACCGCCCGTGCGCGGCGCGCCCCAGCACGTCCGAACGTCTGCCCGGAGGAAAGACGACGATCACTCCCACCGCCGGATTCACCCGGCGGACCGCACGGATGGCCGCGCAGAAATCGCTGTCCCCGGACACGAGCAGAATCTTGTCATAGCCTCCCTGCACCGCGTCTTCGATCATCGCCAGGGCGATGGCGACATCGGATTCCTTCTCCTCATAGGTGCGCCAGGTCGCACCACAGGCACGGCACTGCCGATGCCGCTCCTGGAACCGGCCGAGCACGATCTCCACGGAAGTGTGCGCCTGCAACGCGCCCAGGTAGGCGTTCTGCCGAGTCTGTGCGGCCGGGTCGTTTCTGATCGGCGCGGTGAAGTAGCGAACAGAGGCGAGCCGCTGGTGCGGCCGGAGCAGCCGGCGCGTCATCGCCTCCAGGTCGAGCCACAGATGGCGACGGCCATATGGACGAATGCCGTGATAGAGATTGAACCCGTCAATGTAGGCGGCAACCGCCTCTGACTTGGGATTCTGGTTGTGCTTCATGGGGGACCTGACCTATTCTGAAGTCATCCCGGTCAGGGATTGACGTCCTTGGCCCGACGGCCCTCTTTTGAGGGCCGTCTCTTTTTTCGAGCCTTTGTTCGAACCGCATCCCGATCGTAACTCACAATGCGCGATCGAGTGGCTACTTTACGCACACGCCATTCGGCCGAACGGCTGATACGGGCCGGTGGCGGGCCCCCTTAGGCTCGATGCCGTGGGTGACACCAATCGGCTCGTCTACTGGGGCAGGAGGCTCGGCCGGATCGCGTTGATCGGCTGGATGTGCCTGCTGCTCATCGGCGATCTCGGGATGGCGCTCGCCCAACGCCCGGTCGCGCTGTTGCCGTTCGTGTGCGGGGTGGCCGGGTTCGTCGCGGTGCTGACGCGGGCCCGGTGGCGGATGCAGTCGCTGGCGGCGCTGCTGGGGCTGTCGCTGCTGTCGTCGATCCTGATCGGCGCCCTCGGGCCGGTGGGCTCGGAGCAGTACATCGGCATGGCCGAGGGGTGGGCGATCCTGTTCCTGACGGTCGGGGCGTTGCGCTGGGTGGAGCCGATCGGCCGGGCCGTGCTGCTGGCGCTCGGGTCCATGATCGTGCTGGTGGTCGCGTCGGGCACCCGGTCGGAGGAGGTCGCGGCGCTGGCCATCGGCCTGCTCAGCCTGATGGCCTGGTCGTTCGCCGCGGGCACCGGGGCCTATCTGCGGTTCCAGCGCGACCGCCGGGAGCAGGCCACGCACGCCGTACGGCGGGCCGAGCGCCTCGAACTCGCCAGGGAACTGCACGACCTGGTCGCGCACCACATCACCGGCATCGTCGTGCAGGCCCAGGCCGCCCGCACGGTCGCCGAGCAGAAGCCGGAGGCGGTCGTGCCCGCCCTGGACGCCATCGCCACCGCCGGGGCCGACGCACTGACCTCGATGCGCCGCCTGGTCAGCGTGCTGCGGGCACAGGACGACGCCTCCCGGACGCCGGGCGTGGCGCTCGCCGACCTACGCGTCCTGGTGGAACGCTTCAACATCGGCGGCCGGACGAAGGCGGTCTTCGAGGTGGGGCGCGGGGTGAGCGAGGCCGTGCTGCCGCAGGAGACGTGGACGACCCTCCACCGGGTGCTCCAGGAGTCGCTGACCAACGTCAGGCGGCATGCGCCGCACGCCGGCTGGGTGGAGATCGACCTGCGCCTGGTGCAGGGCTGGCTGTGGATGCGGGTGCGCAACGAGAGCCCGCCCGGCGAGGCCCGCACGCTGCGGCTGGGCGGCGGGTTCGGGCTGGTGGGCATGGGCGAGCGGGTCGAGGCGCTGGGCGGCCGGCTGTTCGCCGGCCGCGCGCCCGACGGGGCCTGGGAGGTCATCGCCCAGCTCCCCGCCGCGGCGGCCTAGTGATTGGTGAGGAAGGTCAGGATGTCCTGGCGGGTGAGCATGCCGACCGGCTTGCCGTCGTCGAGGACCACGGCCGCGTCGGCCTTCTCCAGGGCGGCCACCGCGATGGAGACCGGCTCGCCCGCGCCGATCATCGGCAGCGGCGCGGACATGTGCCCGGCGAGCGGGTCGGAGGCGTGTACCCGGCCGTGGTAGAGGGCGTCCAGCAGCTCGCGCTCCACGATGGAGCCGACCACCTCGGCCGCCATGACCGGCGGCTCCTCCTTCATCACCGGAAGCTGTGACACCCCGTACTCGCGCATGATCTCGATCGCCGTGCCCACCGACTCGTGCGGGTGGGTGTGCACGAACTGCGGCAGTTGCCCGGACTTGCGGCTCAGCACGTCGCGGACCGCGCCTTCGCCGGCCGAGGTGGAAAGGAAGCCGTAGTCGGCCATCCAGTCGTCATTGAAGATCTTGGACAGGTAGCCGCGCCCGCCGTCCGGCAGGAGCACCACGACCACGTCGTCCGGGCCTCCGGCGGCGGCCACCCGCAGCGCCGCGACCACGGCCATCCCGCACGAGCCGCCGACCAGCAGGGCCTCCTCGCGGGCCAGCCGCCTGGTCATGCCGAAGGAGTCGCGGTCCGCGACCGCGATCACCTCGTCGCACACGCCGGTGTCGTAGGTGGCCGGCCAGATGTCCTCGCCGACGCCCTCCACCAGGTACGGGCGGCCGGACCCGCCGGAGTAGACCGATCCCTCGGGGTCGGCCCCGATGACCTTGACCCGGCCGCCGGAGACGTCCTTGAGGTAGCTGCCCGCGCCGCTGATCGTGCCGCCGGTGCCGATGCCGGCCACGAAGTGGGTGATCCGGCCCTCGGTCTGTTCCCAGATCTCCGGCCCGGTCGAGTGGTAGTGGCTGGCCGGATTCTCCGGGTTGGAGTACTGGTCGGGCTTCCAGGCGTTCGGCGTCTCGCGGGCCAGGCGGTCGGAGACGGAGTAGTAGGAGTCGGGGTGGTCGGGGGAGACGGCGGTCGGGCAGACCACCACCTCGGCGCCGTAGGCGCGCAGTACCGCGACCTTGTCCTGGGCCACCTTGTCGGGCACCACGAACAGGCAGCGGTAGCCCTTGCGCTGCGCGACGATGGCCAGCCCGACACCGGTGTTGCCCGAGGTGGGCTCCACGATCGTGCCGCCGGGCCGGAGCGCTCCAGAGCGCTCGGCCGCCTCGACCATGCGCAGCGCGATGCGGTCCTTGACCGAACCGCCCGGGTTGAAGTACTCCACCTTGGCCAGCACCTGCGTGGGCACTCCGGCCGCCACGTTGTGCAGCCGGACGAGGGGGGTGTCCCCCATCAGTTCGATCAGCGAGTCATGTACGCGCACCGCTCGAAACCACCTTTGCCCACGAAAGCGCTTGTCTCCTTCCCAAAGCTACCGTGACCAGCACGAAAAGAAGGATGATCGAGGCGCGTCTCCTTGCCGTTCTCCGAGGAAGAACCGAGAAAGACCAGTACGTATGTGGTCATCGGTACGAGGGGGCGGCGTGATCTGGACTCCGGGGGTCGCGCGGGCGGCGCGGCGGATCGCGACGGCGGCGGCGTTCGGCGGGGGCGGGCTGACCGCGGTGGGGGCGGTCACCTACGGCCTGCTGGTGGCCGAGGGGCTGCTGGCGCGCAGGCTGGTAGGGCGGCCGGTGGCCGAGGAGGGCCCGCCCGCCGACGGGATCTACGGCGAGGGTCCAGGGGAGCCGATCGGCCTGGTCATGCTGGGCGACTCGACCTCGGTGGGGCTCGGGCTGGACGACCCGGCGGAGACCCCGGGCGCGATCTTGGCGAACGGCCTGGCCGCGGTGGCCGAGCGCCCGGTACGACTGACGGTGGCCGGTATGT
The DNA here is from genome assembly GCF_044326295.1 of Spongiactinospora sp. 9N601. Taxonomy (NCBI): domain Bacteria; kingdom Bacillati; phylum Actinomycetota; class Actinomycetes; order Streptosporangiales; family Streptosporangiaceae; genus Spongiactinospora; species Spongiactinospora sp. 9N601. The sequence continues at coordinate 17,199 of NZ_JBIRBB010000013.1, read as the reverse complement.
CCGGAGCCGAGTCCGTCCACCTCGACGGGCAGGTGGACCAGGCCATCGCGACGCGCCCCGACATCGCGGTCATCTTCATCGGGGCCAACGACGTCACCACCCAGACCCGGCCCGCGCAGGCCGTGGCACATCTGAGCAAGGCGGTGCGGCGGCTGACCGGCGCGGGGGCAGAGGTGGTCGTCGGGACCTGCCCGGACCTGGGCACGGTCCGGCCGATCGCGCAGCCGCTGCGCTGGATCACCCGGCGCTGGTGCCGGGAGCTGGCCGCCGCGCAGACGGTCGCGGTGGTCGAGGCGGGCGGGCGTACGGTGGCGTTCGCGGACCTGCTGGGACCGGAATTCGCGACAAACCCCCGCGAGATGTTCGGACCCGATCGATATCACCCATCTGCCAGAGGTTACCAACAGGCTGCTTACGCGGTGCTACCGTCTGTATGCACCGCGCTGGGGCTCTGGCCCGAGCCCGAGCCCGAGCGTGGCGCGAGATCGAAGTCGATCTACCTTGCGGCGGCCCTGGCCGCGGAGGAGTCAGGCACCGAGGTCACCGGTACCGACGTCGCCGGCCGTACGGCCGCGCCACAGCGACGGCGGGTCAGGTTTCTTCGCAGACGGGCGACCGCCCTGCCCGACGATGCCTGACCTCGCTCACACTCCGCCCCAGGGCCGTCACTCCCCGCCTCTAGGAGTGAATGCCCGTGATCCGCCCCCGCCCCGCCCACCGTCGCAGGGGACCCGCCGCCGCGCTCGCGGGCGTGCTGGCCCTCGCCGGCTGCACCGGCAGCGACGCCGCCACCCAGGCCGCCCCCACCTGGTCCAACGGCCAGGTCAACGCGGTGAGCCGGATCGTCACCGCAGGAGGGGTGCTGGCCGCCACCGCGTTGCGGCCCGACGGCGGCATGGAGACCTTCACCGCCGAACTCGCCACCGGGCGGCGGCTGTGGACGGCCCCGGCCACGATGGCGGGCCGGCTGCCCGGCATGGGCGTGGCCCCGCCCGCCGCCGTCACCACCGGCAAGGGCGAGACGGTGGTGGCGTCGCTGGACCCGGCCGCCAAGAAGGGCAGGTGGCACGCCACGCTGGTGGCGCGCGACGCGCGCACCGGCGGCCCGCGCTGGAGCCGCCCGGTCCACTCGTCGTTCGGGCCGCAGAGCTGCGGCCCGTACCTGTGCCTGACCGAGCACACCGCGACGGCCGGGGCGCGCACGGTGATGCTCGACCCGGCGACCGGCAGGACCCTGTGGAAGCTGCCGGGCATCGCGGAGGTGGAGTGGTCCGACGCCACGCGGGTGGTGCTGCTGCGGCTGGCCCGCCATCCGGTGCTGGAGAGCTACGACCTGAAGTCCAGGAAGGTCATCTGGCAGCAGCCGGTGGAGCGGGCGCTGGGCGAGGGAGTGGACATGTCGGGCGGATGGGCCTTCGGGGCCGCACAAGACGACCTGGTCGGATATATCGCCCCCTACCCTGACTCGCGCAAGCGGAAGGTCTCCGCCTTCGGCCTCTTCTCCGTCCGGCTGGAGGACGGCTCGATCAACTGGATGCGCCCCAGCGTCGTACGCGTCTATCCGAGCGGCAACCCCGGCTTCGCCCCGATCGTGCGCCCGGTGGACGACCAGGGCCGCTACGGCGGTTTCGCCCGGCTCGATCCGGCGACCGGGCGGGTGCTCGGCCAGGTCGGCGTGGGCGACGCCCCCGGGTCGGGCTGGTGGCTGGCCTTCCCGCCGCGAATGGACCGCATCGGCTTCCTCAAGCACGGCGCGCAGGGCGCCGCCTACGAGCTGGCCACCGGCCGCGCCGCCAAGCAGGAGAAGCAGCGCGCCTGGTCGTTCTGCGTGACCGACCCCAAGCCGCTGCCGATCAAGGGCCAGCCGCCGGGGTTCTACTCCGTGGCCGCCCTGTGCGAGTACGACCTCGGCACCGGCAAACGCGCGGAGGGCCAGGCCGCGCCGCCGCCGTGGTTCACCGGCAGCCAGGACGGCTGGCGGCTGTGGCGCGACGAGCGCGGCGCGCTGCACGGCATCAAGGACGGCGCGGTGTCCGCCCCCGGAATGTACGGCTGAGCGCGCCATCCGAGCCCCGCAGTACAAAGTTCTGTTCACCGGCCCCCCGGCCGGGACGACCACGGACTTGCGAGGTAATCTCCGGATCAGAGCGCCGAACCACACCAGGAGAGCCCCATGCCCGAGGCAGTCATCGTCGCCACCGCACGCTCGCCCATCGGCCGCGCCTTCAAGGGATCGCTCACCGGCATCCGCCCGGACGACCTCACCGCGCAGATGGTCACGGCCGCCCTGGCCAAGGTCCCGGAGCTGGACCCGGCCCAGATCGACGACCTGCTGCTCGGCTGCGGGCTGCCCGGCGGCGAGCAGGGGTTCAACATGGCGAGGGTGGTGAGCACCCTGCTGGGCCTGGACGGCGTGCCCGGCACCACGCTGACCCGCTACTGCGCCTCCTCGCTCCAGACCACCCGGATGGCCTTCCACGCCATCAAGGCCGGCGAGGGCGACGTGTTCGTCTCGGCGGGCGTGGAGTGCGTGTCACGGTTCACCAAGGGCAACTCCGACTCGCTGCCGGACACCCACAACCCGGTCTTCGAGGAGGCGAGCGCGCGTACCGCCAAGTTCGCGCAGGGCGGGCTGACCTGGTCCGACCCGCGCGAGGACGACCAGGTGCCGGACATCTACATCGCCATGGGGCAGACCGCGGAGAACGTCGCCCAGCTCAAGGGCATCACCCGCGAGGAGCAGGACGAGTTCGGCGTCCGCTCCCAGAACCTCGCCGAGAAGGCGCTGGCGAACGGGTTCTGGGAGAGCGACATCACCCCGGCGACGCTGCCCTCCGGCGAGGTCGTGAGCAAGGACGACGGGCCGCGGCCCGGCACGACGTACGAGAAGGTGGCCACGCTCAAGCCGTCCTTCCGCCCGGACGGCACGGTGACGGCGGGCAACTGCTGCCCGCTGAACGACGGCGCGGCGGCGGTGGTCGTGATGAGCGACACCAAGGCGGCCGAACTGGGCATCACCCCGCTGGCCAGGATCGTCTCCACCGGCCTGACCGGGCTGTCGCCGGAGATCATGGGCCTGGGCCCGGTCGAAGCCTCCCGCAAGGCGCTGGCCAAGGCCGGGATGGCGATCGACGACGTCGATCTGGTGGAGCTCAACGAGGCGTTCGCGGCGCAGGTCATCCCGTCCTACCGGGAGCTGGGGATCGACCTCGACCGGCTCAACGTCAACGGCGGGGCCATCGCGGTGGGCCACCCGTTCGGCATGACCGGGGCCCGGATCACCTCGACCCTGATCAGCGGCCTGCGCTTCCACGACAAGACGATCGGCCTGGAGACGATGTGCGTGGGCGGCGGCCAGGGCATGGCGATGATCCTGGAGCGGCTGTCCTAGTGGGATGATCCTGGGGTGCGCGGCCATCCCAGGCGGTTGTTGCTCCGGTTCGGCGCGCTCGGCGCGGCCGGCGCGCTGGGGGCGCTGTTCCCGGCGCCGCCCGCGCACGCCCCGGACACCTCGTTCGTCGCGCTACGCCGCCGCTGGCTCGCGGTGACGGCGGGGGTGGCGTTCGATCCGGCGGCCGAGCCGTACCGGACCAGGCTGGCCCGGCTCGGCGCGCAGGCGGCGGGGTACCGCGACACGATGGCCCCCGCCGACGGGTGGCTCTGGCCCGACCAGGCGTTCCCGTCGTTCGTCGCCACGCCGACGCGGCTGCGGGCGATGGCCCGCGCCCACGTGCTGCCGGGCACCGGCCTGACCGGTGACGCGGCACTGGCCGCGGCGGTCGCCGCCGGGATCGACCACTACCGCGCCCGGGTCTACTCCGCCGACGCCGACGAGGTCGGCAACTGGTGGCACTGGCGGATCGGCGTGCCCCGGGCGCTGCTCGACGCGGCTCTGCTGATCGGCCCGCACCTGACCGCGCGGCAGCGGGCCGGGTTGCGCGACGCGGTGGATCGGTTCGTCCCGGAAAGCGTGCTCGGTTCCTACACCGGCACCAGCACCGCCGCCAACCGGGTCGATCTGTGCACGGTGATGCTGCTGCGCGCGATGCTGGACGACGACCACGGCAAGGCGGCGCTGGCCGCCGCCGCGCTGGCCCCGGTCTTCCCGCTGGTGTCGCAGGGCGACGGGTTCTACCGGGACGGCTCGTTCATCCAGCACACCACCATTCCCTACCAGGGCGCGTACGGCGTGACGCTGCTGACCGGTCTGGCCACGCTGTTCTCGGTGCTGCGCGGCTCCCCGTGGCAGGTCGCCGACCGGCGGGTGTTCGACGCGGTGGAGCGGTCCTTCGCGCCCTTCGTCCACGACGGGTTCGTGATGGACCTGGTGCGTGGGCGGTCGATCGCCAGGCAGGCGTTCGGCGACCACCGCAAGGGCCGGGAGATCGCCGCCGCGATCTTGCAGCTCGCCGAGTCGGCGCCGGCGGCCGAGCGTTCGCGCTGGCAGGCGATGGTCAAGGGCTGGGCCGTACGCGACACCGTGCAGCCCATGCTGCCCGCCGCCGAGCGCAGTGACCTGGCCTTCCACGCCCGGCTCGCGGCGATCCTGGACGATGAGTCGATCCCGGCCGCCGCCGAGCCGGCCGGGCACCGGCTGATGACGATGAGCGCGCGTGCCGTACACCGGCGGCCGGGGTGGTGCGCGGCGCTCAGCATGGCCTCCCACCGGGTCGGCCACTACGAATACGGCAACGGCGAGAACCTGCGCGGCTGGCACACCGGCTCGGGGATGCTCTACTGGTGGGCCGAGGGCCACGGCGACCACTACTCCGACGCCTTCTGGGCCACCGCCGACCCCTACCGCCTGCCCGGCACGACGGTGTCCACGCTGCGGCTGCCCGACGGCGCGGGCGGCTCGTGGGGCGACACCTGCCCGCCGGGCCGCTGGGTCGGCGGTGCCACCGACGGGGAGTACGCGACCGTCGGCCAGCACCTCAACGGGCTGGAGAGCACGCTTGAGGCGTTCAAGACGTGGGTGTTCCTGGACGACGCGATCGTCTGCCTGGGCGCGGGCATCACCGCGAGCGACGGCGTGCCGGTGGAGACCATCGTGGACAACCGCCGCACCACCGCGCCGCTGACGGTCGAGCGCGGCTGGGCGCACTTGGCCGGGCACGGCGGTTACGTGCTGCCCGGCGGGCCCGTCCTGCGCACCTTGCGCGCCGCCCGCACCGCCGAGACGGTGACCAGGGATTACGTGACGCTGTGGCTGGACCACGGCACCGACCCGGAGGGCGCGGGCTATGTCTACCTGCTGATGCCGGGCGCGAGCCGGGCCGCGACCCGGGCCCGCGCGGCCGACCCCGGCTGGGCGCGGGTGCTTTCCAACACCGCCGGGCGGCAGGGCGTCCAGGTGCCCGCGCTGGGCCTGACCGCGGTGAACTTCTGGCGGGAGGGCTCGGCGGGGCCGCTGGCCGCGTCCGCGCCCTGCGCCGTGCTGGTCCGCGAGCGCGGCGACGGCACGGCCACCGTGACGGTGGCCGATCCGCGCCGCGCGCTCGACGGGCTGACGGTGACCTGGGACCGGCCGGTACGGCGGGTGCTGCGCGGCCACCACCTGCTGGAGCGGGCCGGGACCGGCGCGCGGCTCACCCTCGGTTTCGGCCGGCTGGCCGACGAGGAAGGGGCCTCGCACACGGTCACCGTCCGGCTGTGACCTCAGCCGTGAACGTCGGGGCCGGCCTTGGTGGGTTCGATCCGGATGAGCAGCCGGCGGTCGCGCACCATGGCGGCGCGGTAGTCGTCCCAGTCGGGGTGCTCGCCGGATATCCGCCGGTAGTAGGCGACCAGCTCGTCCATCGCCTCGGGAAGCGTCAGGAAGTCCGCGGTGCCCTCGACCTGGATCCACTCGCCGAAGAACCTGTCGGTGAACACGCACAGCACCGCTTTCGGATCGCGGCGCAGGTTGCGCACCTTGACCGCGGTCTCCCTGCTGCTGATGACGAGGCGTCCTTCGTCGTCCACGCCCACCGTGACGGGCGACATCTGCGGCCGGCCGTCGGCGTGCCTGGTCAGCAGGACTGCTCTGTTGTTGTCACGCACGAACGCGCGTGCGCTGTCGAGATCCATGGCCCCATCATGGCCCAACCCTGGCGCCGGGGGCCGCTCGAAACGACGCCCGCGCCGAACGCGGGGCGCGGGCATCGAAAGACGACTACATGCGGTGACGGCGGTGCCGCTCGTGCTCGCGCACGATCGCGGCGGCATAGCCGTGGGACAGCCCGTGCTCGTCGGCGAGCCAGTTCGCGCGCTCCTCGCAGCGCAGGAAAGCCGGGCCGTTGTCGATGGCTTGGAACCACTCTGGGAGTTCGCGCCCGGTGATCGTAGCGACCCTGGCGATCAGCTTGTTCTGCATCTCCGGTGAGTGGTTCAGCGACATGGGCACCTCCACGGATGAGCTCCTTTGCTCGACCCTGCAACATGGGCGCGCAAATGGCAAGACCGGAGTCACATCTGTTCGCTGAAGGACCGTAGATCATTTCCGTGCCGCCTTCCGGCCCCCACAAAACGGAAGACCCCGCCGAAGCGGGGTCATTCCTCCTGAATCTCCTGCCCGAGCGGCCATTCGGCGCCCGGCCGGCGATCAATCGCTGGAGGAGAAGTAGCTGACGAAGCGGAGCACCTCCAGGTAGATCCACACCAGGCTCAGGGTGAGCCCGAACGCCGCCTGCCAGGCGAACTTCTCCGGCGCGCCCATCCGGATGGCCTGCTCGATCGAGTCGAAGTCGAGCAGCAGGAAGAAGCAGCCGAGCAGGATCATCGCGATGCTGAAGACCCAGCCGAGCGGGCTGTCGGTGCGGATGCCGATGCCACCGTCGTTGAAGAAGCCCACGATCAGGTTGACCAGCATCAGGCCGAGCGCGGCGATGGCGGCGGCGCTGACGAACCGGACCAGCTTGGGCGTGACCCGGATGATCTTGAGCGAGTGGACCGCGAGCACCGCGCCGAACGCGAAGGCCGTGCCGAGCACCGCCTGCAGCACGATGCCGTTGAAGAACATCTCGTAGGTGTGGCTCAGCGCCCCCACGAAGACGCCGTAGAAGACGGCGTAGCCGAGGATCAGCGCCGGGTTGGTGCTCTGCTTGAACGACGCGATCAGCGCGAGCACCACGCCGACCAGCGCACAGGCGATCGCGATGCCGAGCGGCACGTTGAGCACCCATGCCGCGGCACCGGTCACGACGAGCGTGCCGAGGGTCATGAACCCGCGCACCACGACGTCGTCGATCGTCATCGGGCGCTGCGCCGGCGGAGCGTATGCCGGGGCGTCGTACATGCCCTGGAGTTGTTCGGGGCTCGGCGTCGGGCCGCCCCATGACTGCCCCGCCTGCCGTTGCCGACTGAAGATCGGGTTCTTGCTCTCCATCGCTTCCTCCACGCTGCGGCCGGCTACGCGATCAGGGTAGTAGATCACGCATCACAGAGCCCTATCGAGCGATTTTGTCTTCACTTGTGGACCTGGTGGAACCCCCCGCGGACGTCGGACGCCGCGACGCGGTCCCCGGCACGTCGGACCGGGGCGCTCTGGTCAACGTTCCGCGGGGGCCGGTGGTTCCCGGCCCGAGCGGGAAGTTTCCAAGCGGTCGAGCGGTGTGACCCATGACGCCGGTTCTGCCACTTACGTCACCGCCGTCACTGCGGTCCCTGGCCGCCCCTTCCAGGGTCGTGTCCGATTACAACGGGGCGAGGTCGGCGCGGAGACGAATTGATGAAGAACCCGCAACGCGACGCCGCGACCGACAGAAACACATTCGGTTTACCTGGGCCGATCTATTTCCGCGACGAGGAGCGTACGTTGCGCTACGAGCGGCGGTATCCCGGCGGTGTCCAAACGAGGTGGGCGAAGGTGACTCAACCTCGCGTCTTAGTACGAATGCGCACGTGAGCGTCGATTCTTAGACGCTTCAGCAGAGGTGCCCCCGGCGGGACTCGAACCCGCACTACAACCCTTTTAAGGGGTTTGCCTCTGCCATTGGGCTACGGGGGCGCCGCAATCATACGTAATGGACCACTCATAAGAGGAGCACAGTTTCGCATCAGGGGTCACAGGAGATGACGTAACGCCGATTACGGACGAAGTCTAAAGCCACCAGGGGTCAAGTGGAGACCCCTTGGCGCGGTTTAGTGGCAGATGTCCGCGCTGCGGTGTAAGGCGTCGCAGGTAGCGGGCCGATCGGCGCGCATCAGGGCGCACGGCCGGCGCCCCCGGTGCGGAATGTGGCACGGGCCGCGGTCACGGGCATGAATGGTGACCAGTTGCGGCGGTCCGTAAAGGGTGACCCGAACGCCGCCCATGGTGTACCGAGAGTGTCCGGCCTTGGACATCCAGAACTTTCCTCGGATTCCGGTCAAAGGCCGAACATGCCGACACCCGGCGGCGATGGCAGAGGCAACGAAGGGAAGGGAGAAGGGGCGGCTCGCCGTACGGCAGGGCGCGAGCGCGCTCGTCGGCGACAGCCCCACCATCTTCTCCCCTCACACGCCGCCCACGCCCCTCGGGACGTGGGGCACGGCGTGCGGAATGATATCCCGTTCAGCGACGGCGGTCAGCGGCGACCGCGGCGCGGAACTCATCGCGCGGGCGATGGATCTCGCCCAGGGAGATGGTCTCCCGCTTGAAGAACAGCGCGAGAGTCCACTCCACGACGACGCGGACCTTCCTGTTCAGGGTAGGTACCCGGGACAAATGATACGTGCGGTGCATGAACCACGCGGGCAGTCCGCGGAGTTTGATGCCGTAGACGTTGGCCACGCCTTCGTGCAGGCCGAGCCCGGCGACCGAGCCGACGTACTTGTGCCGGTACTCCAGCAGTTCCTCACCGCGCAGCCTGCGCACGATGTTGTCGGCCAGCACCTTGGCCTGGCGCACCGCGTGCTGGGCGTTGGGCGCGCAGTACTGCCCAGGGTTGGTCACGTCGGGCACGCCCGCGATGTCGCCGGCGGTGAAGGCGTCCGGGTGGCCGGCCACGGTGAGCCTGGTGGTGGCCTTGACTCGCCCGCGCTCGTCGATCGGCAGGTCGGTGGCGTTGACGACCGGGCTGGGCTTGACGCCGGCCGTCCAGACCAGGGTGTCGGCCTCGAAGGTGTCGCCGTCGGAGAGCACCACATGACCGTTCACGCACGACTCCAGGCGGGTACCGAGCCGTACGTCGATGCCCCGGCCGCGCAGTTCGCCGAGCGTCCAGCGGCCCATCTCCGGGCCGACCTCGGGCAGCACCCGGTCGGTGGCCTCGACGAGCACCCACCGCAGGTCCTCAGGGGCGATGTTGCGGTAGTAGCGCGTGGAGTCCTTGGCCATGTCCTCCAGCTCGGCCAGCGCCTCCACGCCGGCGAAGCCCGCGCCGACCACGACGAAGGTCAGCGCCTTGCGGCGGATCTCCTCGTCCTCGGTGGACTCGGCCACGTCGAGCTGGCTCAGGACCCGGTTGCGCAGGCCGATGGCCTCGCCGATGGTCTTGAAGCCGATGCCGATGTCGGTCAGGCCGGGGATCGGCAGCGTGCGCGAGATCGAGCCCGCCGCCATCACCACGATGTCGTAGCCGATCTCGCGGGCCGCGCCCTCGTCGGGCTCGAACGTCGCGGTACGGCCGCCGTGGTTCAGCTTGGTGATCCTGCCGTTGAGGATGCGGACCTTGGGCAGCACCCGGCGCAGCGGGGCCACCACGTGGCGCGGGGAGAGGTTGCCGGCCGCCGCCTCCGGCAGGAACGGCTGGTAGGTCATGTAGGACTGCGGGTCGACCAGCGTGATGCGCACGCTGCCGTTCCGCAGTGACCCGCGCAGCCTGCGCTGCAGCCGCAGCGCGGTGTAGAGGCCGACGTAGCCGCCGCCGATGATCAGGATGTGCTTCGGGTCGTGGTTCACCTTGGGTGCCCACCTCTCGCACTGGCCCTACTTTGTGAATGCATTCACAAGCTTACGCCCGGCTCGTTCGCCGATGCCAACCGGGGGGTTGCGACGTTCGTCACTCTCCCGTCGCGAGACCGGCCAGGGCCGCGGCACGGGCGAAGACGTCGTCGAGCATCCGCTCGGTGACCCTGCCGGTGAAGGTGTTCTGCTGGCTGGGGTGGTAGCACCCGATCAGGCGTACCGGGGCGTCCCGGTAGGCGATCTCGACCTCGGTCCCGTGGCCGAACGGCGGACGCGAGCGCGGCAGCGCGAACCCCGCCTGGCGCAACGCCGGCCACGCCGCCTGCCACGCGAACCCGCCGAGCGTCACCACGACCCTGGCGCCCGGCGCGACCAGCTCAAGCTCCCTGGCCAGCCACGGGAAGCAGGTGGCCCGCTCCTGCGGAGTCGGCTTGTTGGCGGGCGGGGCGCAGCGGACCGCCGCCATCACCCTGGCCCCGATCAGGCGCTGGCCGTCCCCGGCGCGGACGCTGGTCGGGATGGCCGCCAGGCCCGTACGGTGCAGAGAGGCGAACAGCCAGTCGCCGCTGCGGTCGCCGGTGAAGATCCGGCCCGTGCGGTTGCCGCCGTGCGCCGCGGGGGCCAGCCCCACGATGAGCACCCGCGGCTCGTCATCGCCCCAGCCGGGCACCGGACGCCCCCAGTAGGTCTCCCCCGCGAACGCCCGCCGCCTGACGTCGGCGACCTCCTCCCGCCAGGCGACCAGCCGCGGGCACGCCCGGCACACCGACTGCCGCGCGGCCAGCTCGGCGGGGGTGTCGCCGCCCGCGGCCAGCGCGACGACGTCGTCGGGGTCGTGGGCGACCGGCGTCGCGGCGGTGGCGGGGTCTTCTGGCCAGCCGCTGCCCGGCGGAACGGAACTCATGCAGACGATCGTGCCAGCAAACGCAGGGCGCGGCGCCCCCGAGGGGGTGCCGCGCCCTGGTCGTTCGTTCAGCCGCGCCGACAGGTGTCAGCAGGTGTGGCTGAAGGTCTCGCTCGCGGTGTCACCGTTCGGGGCGGTGAGGACGAGCCGCACCGTGCCCTTGGTGGTGTCGCCCTTGTCGGGGCCGCTGCCCCAGGCCAGGGACTCGACACCGGGACCCTTCACCGAACGCTCGATCTCGGTGGACGCCGAGCCGTTGACCTCCCAGCGGTAGGACAGGGTGGTCGCGCCGGTGACGCGGACCTTGGCCACGTGCTTGACCGACGGGCCGGTCTCATCGTTGCAGGTGGTCTTGTCGGCGGTGTTGGACAGGCTCACGATCCAGGCCTTCGCGTCAGGCTCGGAGGCGCAGCGCACCCGCGCGGAGGCGGTGTTGGAGCGCTCGTCACCGGGGCCGAGGATCTCGATCCAGCGGTGTACCTTGTCGCTCTCGCCGACCTGCACCGTGTGGTTCACCGACTCGCTGCCCGCGTGCCGGAAGTACGCCCGCTGCACGGGGCCGCGGTAGCCGGGACCGGCCCAGCGGTACTCGACGGCGGTACGGCCGGTGTTGACGCTGATGCTGCCGTTGAAGGTACGGGCCACGGGGCAGGTGCCCGCGTAGTCGGACGGGCCGCTGACCCGCGCGCTGACGCGCGGCTCGGGCCGCTCGTCCACGCAGCGGACGCTGTAGTGGTCCTTGGCCTTGGAGTACTCGGGCGACAGGACTTCCAGCGCCACGTAACCGCGGTGGGTGTCACGGGCCTTGAAGGAGTGGTAGACCCGCTTGCTGTCGTAGACCTTGGTCTTGCCGTAGTCCACGACGTGGCCGTTCTGGACCCAGCGGTAGCGCACCCACGCGGGGCGGCCGACCGTGATGACGCCCTTCGCGCCGATCCGGGTGTACGGCGTGCACTCGCCGACGTAGCGGTCCGGCTCGACGTTCACGTACGTCCGCACGTACTGCGGGTCGTGGTGGACCGGCGGGCGGCCCTCGCAGTCAACGCTGAAGTAGCCCTTGGCCGTGGTCACCTTGCGCGGCGACAGCACCTGGAGCCGCTGCCAGCCCTTGGTGTCGCGCTTGAAGGTGGCCTGCTCCTTCAGCGTGAGGTGCTTGGTGCCCTTGCCCGTGAGGCGGTAGGACTTGATCTTGCTCTTGGAGCCGTCGCCGTGCAGCCAGCGGTACACGACGGTGGTCTTCTTCTTGACCGCCTTGACCTTCACCTTGGCCGAGAAGGTGATCTCGACCGGACACTCCCCCTCGTAGTGCTTGGGGGATGCCTTGGGAGTGGTCGCCGAGACCTTCGGCTTGGCGGATGACTTGCTGGAAGAGGCGGTCGCCGGAGAGGCGAGCACCCCGGTGGCCATGGTCGCCGCCATGGCCACGCCCGCGCCGAGCGCGGCGAGCCGGCGGACTAAACCGGTGGACTTCATGAGGGCATGCTCCGTTCGGATAAGAAAAGAGTGCTTCGCGAAACGGTTGCCGCCCCGACACGGAGCTGTGCCGGGCCCCACGGCAAAGCTTCGATAAAGCCTCTCAACTTAACCACAAACGCGATAACCGCTCAACTACCACTAAAAGCGTCGGCCGTCTACAGAGGGTCACACTCCGGCCAGTGACCAGGCGATACCGTCGAGAATGTCATGCTCGCTGACCACCACATCAGCGAATCCGAAACGGGTGACGATCCGGTCCAAGATGAGCGCGCCCGCGCCGATGACATCGACCCGGCCCGGATGCATCACCGGCAACTCCGCACGTTCTTGATGGGTGCTTTCCAGGAGACGGAGAGTGACTTCGTGCACGTCACGGCCGGCGATGAATGAATGATGAATCCGCTCGGGGTCATAGAAAGGAAGCCCCAGCGCGATTCCGGCGACCGTTGTGACCGAGCCGGCCAGGCCCACCAGCGTGCGCGCCGCGCGGACCGGCACCTCGGCCTGGACCCGGTCCAGCGCCCGGTCGATGTCGGCGGTGACCGCCCGCACGGCCTCGGCGGACGGCGGGTCGCCGCCCTTCAGGTGCCGTTCGGTCAGGCGTACGCACCCGATGTCCACCGACAGCGCGCCCGTGGGCGAGGGGCCGACGACGAACTCCGTCGAGCCGCCGCCGATGTCGACCACCAGGAACGGCCCCGGGTGGCCGGTCAGGTCTTTGGTGGCGCCGGCGAAGGACAGCGCCGCCTCCTCGGCCCCGGTGACCACCTCGGGATCGACGCCGAAGATCTCGCGCACGCCGTGCCGGAACTCGTCGCGGTTCTCGGCGTCGCGGGTGGCGCTGGTGGCCACCACGCGCACCTCGGTGGCCCCGTGCCGGGCGATCAGCTTGGCGTAGCCGCGCATCGCGGCGAACGTACGGGCCAGCGCCTCGGGGGCCAGCCGGCCGGTGCGGTCCACGCCCTCGCCCAGGCGGACGATCTCCATCAGGCGCTCGATCTCGGTCAGCGAGTCGCCGGAGACGTCGGCGACCAGCAGCCGCACCGAGTTGGTGCCGCAGTCCACGGCGGCCACGCGGGTCATGAAGCCTCCTCTGGTTCGGGCGGTACGCACGGACCGTCCGCCCACCACTTCGGCAGCAGGTCAAGGGCCTCGCGGCCGAGCGGGTTGGCCCCCGGTACGGCCAGCTCGTGCGCGACCAGGGCGTGCAGGCACTTCACCCGGTCCGGCATGCCACCCGCGCTCTGCGTGCCGCGCGGCAGCGGCGCGAGGCCGTCGCGCTCGGCCGCGGCGTCGCGGCGGGCGATGTAGTCGTCGTGCGCGGCGGTGTAGGCGGCGGCCAGGTCCGGGTCCTCGGCCAGCCGCTGCTGCATCCGGCGCATCAGCCCCGAGGACTCCAGCGTGCCGATCGCCGAGGCCGCACGCGGGCAGGTGAGGTAGTACAGCGTGGGGAACGGCGAGCCGTCGGCCAGCCGCGGCGCGGTCTCCACCACGTCGGGCAGCCCGCAGGGGCATCGGTGCGCCACCCCGCGCATCCCCCGCGGTCTGCGGCCGAGCTGGCGCTCGACCACGTCTTCCGCCGCGCCGAGGTCGTCGTCTCGATCGGCCATCGGCCGTCCTCCAGTGCAGAAAGCTGAGGGCAGGTCACCGGGAGACGCCGTGGTCGGCCAGTTCGACCGACTTCCACAGCGACTCGTACCACGGTGCCTTGGGCTTGGGGGCGCGCCCCGGCTTGCGGGCGGCGGGCGCCTTGCCGCGGTCCATCACCACGAAGCACTTCTGGCCCGGCTCGCAGTAGAACAGCCGCTCCCTGGCCTGCCGCATGGTGTAGTCGGGATCTTGCAGTTGCTTGCCGCGCTCGCGCAGCTTGCCCAGCGCGTCAAGTTCCTTGGCCTGCTGCTGCTGCAACTCGGCGATCTGGCGGCGCTGCGCGATGAACTCCCTGACCGGGTAGGCCAGGCTCATCGCGATCGCGCACACCACCACCGCGAGCACCGCGGCCCGCCCGGTCAGTTGCGGCCGCCTGCTCATGCACTGCCCTCCCTGCGCTCGGCCCCCGCCTGGGGTGCGGCGGCCCGTGCCCAGACCGGACCGCCGCCCCCAACGCTAGCGAGTGAAACGCGGGAAGGCGGCGCGACCCGCGTAGCGGGCGGAATCTCCCAGATGTTCTTCAATGCGCAGCAACTGGTTGTATTTGGCCACCCGGTCGGAGCGGGCCGGCGCGCCGGTCTTGATCTGGCCGCAGTTGGTGGCCACCGCCAGGTCGGCGATCGTGACGTCCTCGGTCTCGCCGGACCGGTGGCTCATCATGCAGCGGTAGCCGCTGCGGTGGGCCAGCTCGACCGCGTCGAGGGTCTCGGTGAGGGTGCCGATCTGGTTGACCTTGACCAGCAGCGCGTTGGCCGCGCCCTCGGCGATGCCCCTGGCCAGCCGCTCGGGGTTGGTGACGAACAGGTCGTCGCCGACCAACTGGACCCGCGCGCCCAGCGAGTCGGTGATGGACTTCCAGCCCGCCCAGTCCTCCTCGTCCAGCGGGTCTTCGATGGAGACCAGCGGGTAGGAGGCGACCAGGTCGGCGTAGAAGGCGATCAGCTCGTCGGCGGTCAGGCCCTTGCCGTCGATGGTGTAGGTGCCGCCGGAGTGGAACTCGGTGGCCGCCACGTCCAGGGCCAGCGCGATGTCCTCGCCGGGGGTGTAGCCGGCCCGCTCGATGGCGACCATGATCAGGTCGAGCGCGTCGCGGTTGGAGGGCAGGTTGGGGGCGAAGCCGCCCTCGTCGCCCAGCCCGGTCGCGTAGCCCTTCTCCTTCAGTACGGCCTTCAGCGTGTGGTAGACCTCCGCGCCCCAGCGCACGGCCTCGGAGAACGTGCTCGCGCCGATGGGCGCGATCATGAACTCCTGGATGTCCACGTTGGTGTCGGCGTGCGCTCCGCCGTTCAGGATGTTCATCATCGGGACCGGCAGCAGGTGCGCGTTCGGGCCGCCGAGGTAGCGGTACAGCTCCAGGTCGGCGCTGTCGGCGGCGGCCTTGGCCACGGCGAGCGAGACGCCCAGGATCGCGTTGGCGCCCAGCCTGGACTTGTTGTCGGTGCCGTCCAGGTCGATCATCGTCTGGTCGACCAGACGCTGGTCCACGGCGTCCAGCTCGGCGATCTCGGGGGCGATCTCGTCGGTGACGCCGAGCACCGCCTTCTCCACGCCCTTGCCGCCGTAGCGCTCGTCGCCGTCGCGTAGCTCCACGGCCTCGAACTGGCCGGTGGAGGCACCGCTCGGCACCGCCGCGCGGCCGGTGCTGTAGTCGTCCAGCAGGACCTCGACCTCTACCGTGGGGTTGCCCCGGGAGTCGAGGATCTCGCGAGCGTTAACGGCCTCGATGGCAGCCACGAAGCGCTCCTTGGTTCGGAAGTACGGGTTGGCGGTGAGCAGCCTATCGACACGCTCGGCGTGGTTCTATTCGAGCCACCACGTCCGGACCGTGCCGTCCTGGATGGCCGCCACCGCGACGAGCCTGCCGTCCACCCGGCCCGCGGCGACGTCGAGCACCCACTCCTCCGCCTCGTGCATCGGACGGCCCAGCGGGGTGCCCTTGGCCAGGTCCCAGACCCGCACGGACATGTCCCAGCTCGACGACAGCAGCACCGGATGCCCGCCGAGCGTGGCCGCCGCGAGCCCTGACACCGGGGCCTCGTGGCCGCGCAGCGGCTTGTAGAGCGGCTTTCCCGTCTCCAGGTCCAGCACGGTGATCGTTTGTTCGTTCTCCATCGCGACCACCGGGCGTCCCGCCACCACACTGGCGACCAGTTTCTGGCTGCCGGGCCTGCGGAAGGCGGGGCCGATCCGCCGCTGGGTCGCCGCGTCCCAGACCATGATCCGGCCGTCCCGCTCGGCGCCGGAGGTGACGATGACCTGCCGGCCGCGCAGTTCGGCGACGGTCACCGACAGGACGCCGCCGTTGTGGCCGAGCATCACGCCGCCGATCTGCCGGCCGGTGACCGGGTCCGACAGGCGGGTGCCGCCGGGGCCGGCGGACACCACGATCGGCTTGCCGGACAGGTGGGTGATGGCGACCGAGGTGACATCGCTGGTGTGCCCGCGAAAGACGCTGACCGGCTCGCCGGTGGCCAGGTCCCATACGTGGACGGCGTCGTCGTAGCCGCCGAGCACGCCGGTGGGGCGGCCGTTCAGGTCGATCACCTCGATCTCGCCGAAGACCTCCGCGCCGACGAGGAACTGACGGCCCATCGGGGCGCTGGTCTTGAGGTCCCAGACCTGGATCCGGCCGTTGCGGTCGGAGCTGACGGTGACGTCGCGGCCCTGTAGGCGGGCGGTGGCCAGTGTGGTCACCTCGTCGGAGTGGCGGGTGTAGACCGTGCTCGGCCGGCCGAAGCGGGGGCCCGCGGCGAGGGGGCCGGTGGGCGTGGGGGCGGGGGTGTGCGTGGACGCCGCGTTCGTCGCGGCTGCCCGCGTACCGCCGTCGGTACCGCCCGCCGACAGGCGAGGCACCACGACCACCGCCGCGACCGCCAGCGCGCCGACCGCCGCAACCGCCGCGATCCACGCCCGCCGCCCGCCCACACCGGCACGCCGACCCCCCACGGACGTCAGTGCCGGTACGGAGGTGGGGCCAGAGGCAGAGGCGGAGGTAGGGGCGGGACCCCAGGCAGAGCGGGGGCCGTGGCCGGAGGCGGAGCCCGGGGCGAAGCCTTGGGCGGAGGCGAACCCCGGACCGGAGGCGGAGCCCCGGGCGAAGCCAGAGCCGGAGGCGAACCCCGGACCGGAGGCGGAGCCCCGGGCGAAGCCAGAGCCGGAGGCGAACCCCGGACCGGAGGCGGGGCCCCGGGCGGAGCCAGAGCCGGAGGCGAACCCCGGGCCGGGGGTGGGGTCTACCCCCGGGGCGGAACCGGGGCCCAAGGCAGATCCTGGGCCGGAGCCGGGGCCGGAGGCGGAGCCC